>NZ_CANMZW010000006.1 GCF_947502445.1 uncultured Brevibacillus sp. | reverse complement strand
CCACCTACGTATTACCGCGGCTGCTGGCACGTAGTTAGCCGTGGCTTTCTCGTCAGGTACCGTCAAGGTACCGCCCTGTTCGAACGGTACTTATTCGTCCCTAACAACAGAACTTTACAATCCGAAGACCTTCATCGTTCACGCGGCGTTGCTCCATCAGACTTTCGTCCATTGTGGAAAATTCCCTACTGCTGCCTCCCGTAGGAGTCTGGGCCGTGTCTCAGTCCCAGTGTGGCCGGTCACCCTCTCAGGTCGGCTACGCATCGTCGCCTTGGTAGGCCGTTACCCCACCAACTAGCTAATGCGCCGCAGGCCCATCTCCCAGTGATAGCCGAAGCCATCTTTTCTTTTCGGATCATGCGATCCAAAAACCTATCCGGTATTAGCATAAGTTTCCCTATGTTATCCCGGTCTGAGAGGCAGGTTGCCTACGTGTTACTCACCCGTCCGCCGCTAGCCTCCGAAGAGACTCGCTCGACTTGCATGTATTAGGCACGCCGCCAGCGTTCGTCCTGAGCCAGGATCAAACTCTCCAATAAAGTTTGTTACTGGTTCAAAGCTGGCAAATCATTTCATGATAGACTCATTAACGCTTTCGCTGTTCAGTTTTCAAAGAGCATTTTCACAAGCACTTCAAAAGTGCTAGATTCACAATATACCATGTATGATCGTTTCAAGTCAACAAGTAATTTTCAGGTGATTCGTTTGGTTCTTTTTGTTTCGCCCCTTTTGAAAGGCAGATTACAAATATAACATGAATAGTTGACTTAATCAAATGAAAAACTTGGGAAAAGTTTTGATCCCTCATTAATTCAGAATTGGTAGCCGTCTAAGAGGAAAGGTGATAGTCTTTAACAGCGCTCGCGGGCATGCTTCATAATATCAGAGTGCTGACAACCGTTTATGATAAAAAAATGCTTTTGTAATAGATATTGTGTTTCGATGGATCTTTATGCTCGTAATATTTCGCTACCATTTATATTTGATGCTATCTTAAAAGGAAAGTCTCTTTTATCCTTATACAATACTATTACTCTTAGCATTTAAGTCCTTGCATCCTATGCAGTTAAAGTAATCGAGTAATAGACATAGCAACGCAGACAAGACAAACAAAAGTTTAGCGGAGGGGATATAGTGGGAGCATCAACTAGTGAGAGCTTGACCCAACAGCTGATAGAACATTTATATCAGTTGGATTTTATTACCCGAGTAGATGTAATTGGAAGTCGTGTTGAGCAAAACTCAGACGCTTACTCGGATGTAGATTTATTGCTAACTATTAAAGATGTTACTCCGGATATCGCCTTGTTCGAAGTGACCGAAAGTGTAAAAGTGAAGTTCCAACCGGTGTGGTACGATTTTGCAAACAGCCTGATGCCTGATAAATTTTTAGTATCAACATTTATTGGAGGAGACAATCCCTTTACATTTTATGATGTCTGTATCCTAAACAGTGATAAGAATTTGGCCTATGACAAAACACAGTTTGAAAATGACCAATGGATTCATCTGTTGAAACTCTGGGTGATGAATTTCAAGTATATGCTGCGTGATGCGCCACAGTTTGAAAAACGATTTGCAACAATGGTGGAAAAAGCGAATATCCCCCACTATTCCGATTATAGAACAGGTTTTTATCAATTGTTGTTAAAGCTGAAAGATAAGAAGACTATTAATAGTGGTTATTTAAATATGCTTGAGGAGGTATTTAAAAACAGCTGATAACTTCCGGTAGTGTCCAACTTAACATTTTCCCTCCTTGAGTACGAATACAATTAACCCGCCCGTTAGGTTTTTTCCCGCGATCCATTTAATCAGCTTGTTCTTCCCTTCTTCAGTCAGCAAAAACCAGTAGTCTTTCTCTCGTTCATCATTGCTATCTTGGAATCTCGATTTGTCCCTTATCTACTATCATCAAATATTCCAAGCCAATTTCACCATTTGAATACGAAGCTCCATTTACAGAGTTCTCTGGAAAAATTCCCATATCCTTCTGATCATATGGAATCCAACCAAAAAACATATTTCGTTCGGGATATTGTTTAGCTGATTCTACTTTGTTGTATGCATTCATAAACGTTACCCAAGTGCCGGACAGTTGCATCAATCCATAAGATTTCTCTTGAAGAGAGACTCTCTTCCCCATTTGTACTTTTGGATTGTAATGCTGTATCCCTCGAGTGATTTGATATCCTCTATCTCTAATTAAATAAAAATGTATAGAACTTATTTGATCTTTCGGGTCAATGTTCCATACGAAATAAAACGATGAAGGATCGCTTTTATTAAGCTTCCATAGCATTGGTTTCCCCTTTGTATCAATCGACGCAACCTTCCATTTATGATTTTTCCATACCCAATAGCTAAGTCCGTAGTCATCCCCCTTGGAAATAAAAGGAGCTAGTACATGGCGCTCGTCAATAGGAATCGTGTCTTGAATGATACTTGCGGTCGCCTCTGGAAAGACACGATTCATCTCTGCAACCAATTGTTCATTGGTTGGAAAAGAAGTAGGCTTCGAAAAATAGAACCAGTATACAATGATCGATAGCAAAATAATAAAAATACCAAGAGACCATAACTTTTTCTTCATCATTTTTATTCTCCCCCCTCTATTAGCGAAGCTTTGGAGCGAAAATAAAGTTGCTTTTCTGGTGTTGATACTAAAATTCCTTTACCGTCGTCTTCAATATAAATCAATGTCTGAAGACCACTACCCCATCTTGATGAAGTTCCAATGACTTGATATGGAAACCGTTCGTTTCTTTTATTCGATTCAGTATTCATATAGGTCTCTTGGTACCACTGATCACTATAAACTGCTTCCTGACTCATTGTATCGAGTTGCTTTAGAAGGCTATCTATATTTAGGGACCTGTCTTTAGCTGATGGGTGAATATTTATAATGGAAGCATTCTCAACATTTGAGATATAGACTGAGAGTTCGTCTTTGGGGTATATCACATGATGAACTAGTATTGTTATTAAAGTTGATGCAAAGAAAATAAAATTCGCCCCAAAGCCTAACCAAGCAAAAGATCGACAAGTCTGCCACTTTTCAGCTTTGCCTTTAAAAACAAAATACAAGATCCACACACCAAGAGGTAAAATTGGCAACTTAAATATCAAATCAAACATACTCAAATTAATTGAAAAGGAAATAAGACCGACAAGTATTATTAATGGAATCTTCCATACTTTCAGTTTTACAATTTGTTTTTGATAAATTCTATAGGCAAAAAAAACAATAACAGACCATCCTAAAATTACAGTTATTATTTCTATGATATTGTAATTTCCACTTATTTCCACACTAAACCTCCTCTCTCACTTTGTAATCATTTCAACCGACTTATCGAACAACGAATCCCGTTAGGCAACACTAAACCTCTGAGTTTTCTTTATTTTACCATTAATTACATTTTTATATCCAAACTATTGAAATGATCGAGCTGAACGCATCTATATAAACCAAAAGAGCTGCACGCCGAAGTCCAGCTCCAGCCGTACAGCTCTTTATCTTGTTTACCCTTGTGGCTCAGCCTCGCGCAGAAAGTAAAGCGAACTGCGCACAATATTGTCCAGCATTTCACGTTCCGCGGTTACCGTGGTCACCGTAATCCCGTGCATAACATTAACCAAGTATTGGGCCAATGCTTTCAAATTCCAGGTTCCGTTCTGCGCCGCACGTTCCAACAGTTGGTAAAAGGCTTTCTCGTTCTCAGCCATATTGGCATGGACCCGCTTAAATACCTCCGGGTGGGAAGCTGCCAGTCTAACGAGGCATTCACCATAAAGCAGCTTCTGTGGTGCGTATATTCGATGACCTCGTGAAAATAGCGCAGCAGAAGTTCTTTCGCCGGCCTTTGTTCATACAAGATAGCCGCCAGTTGCTGTTTGGATTGCCGGTCGTAACGCTCCAGCGCCTGAAGGTATAAGTCCTCCTTACTTCCAAACGTCTCATAAATGCTGCTTCGGCTAAGTCCAAGCTACTCCACCAAGTCCTGCATAGAACAACCCTCGTACCCTTTATGCCAAAACACGTCGATTGCCAGATCCAATACTTTTGGAATGGTGGGCAGGTACGGGAATCGTTGTAAATGCGCTAAATCCTGGATTTAATATTACCGGACTAGGACGAGAACTTTGGTTTGCATCCGTGTTAGAACGATCGTTGAGAGCTCTTCATCTTGGAGATCCGCGAAGAGGAGCCGATATTATTACACGATTGATTGTATAGCCGGAATATCAATTGAACGGGTGCCTCCTGGGGGAGATGCTGCCATGCAGCACAAATTGTGGCAGGCTACAGAAGATTTGCTGGAGCAAAAGGGATTTCTTTCCTAAAACGCTGATGATGAAAGAAAAAGACAAACGTTGAGGAAAGTTAACTAAACACACCGTCAAAAGAAGTCCCCTTCTCTCTATTGCAGTAACAACCCAATTGCTGACAACTGGCTGCATGCTGGTTAAATGAGTATTTTTCCCGTGACAGCTTATCACATGCAGTGCTTAGATATCACTCAACTCTTAAAAAAATACATTAGAGAAAGACCTTTCCATCATTGCTTTGGAGGGTTATTAGCTTTATAACCCCTCCCGAAAATGCTTAAGGATGTGTAAAAGACATTCGCTAGAAAATCGAAACGTTTTTGTACCGTTATTTTTAATAGTTGTGTTTTTACACAAGCTGGCTTATTTTTATCGGCATTCATCATACCAATCATCTTCAAGATTTTGAATAGTATCTTGTAAAAGATCTGAAAATGTTGGAGCTATAAAATATACAAAATCAGGGTCGTGTACATAAAAGATAACCTGCCCAACTGTACCATGTTCTGTCGGGTCAAAGTCTAATATTAAATACAATGACCCTCCTACAACCTGTGCAAAAGGAAACCAACGCTTGTTAAATAAATATGGCTTAATACGAGAATCAAGCTTACTAATTTCCTCATCGCTGTAATATTCACTCATTAAATTATCACGATCGCAGAAAAATTTCTTAGTATCTCGAATGTCATCAAAGGAAAGCAATGTAAATGGAATACAGCTATCTTTATATGAAGTATACAAAAGATTAAGCGGATAACCGCTGCCATCCTTACGTTTATAAAACATCTTAAAATCTGTTGGTAATGAAATGCTAAAATCTCTTTCAAATTCGTCAATTTGGTTATCTGTTATTCCTGTTATCTTCTTGTATTCTTCAAAATACTCAATATCGTCATCAACAACTTTTTCAGCTAATAAACCCTCTATTTTTTTATGTAATTCATCTATTTGCGACATTTACTTACCTCCAAATAACTTTATTATCTCTGCACAAAAGTGTTCAATGAAAATAAGTTTTGAACGATAGTTGAACATGAACGTTATTTCAGAAGCGTTCTACTAGTCATATTGTGAGTACAGCGCAAGCATATCATCAGCACAGCCAGCTATGATAGTATTTGCTTGTTCAGCATGTTTTACTGCCTCAGCGTAAAGTTGTAGATTAAAACTAACAGAAGCCATTATTAAATGCCATTCAGCGTCGGTAATTCCCTTATCAGAAACAGTTTGCAGCAGCCCATATGCTTGCTCAAATGGATTGGTCTGGTCAGAATAATCTTGCAGATAATTCAGTGCCCTTGCATATGCTAAAATCATTTCATATGACCACTGTTCCTGAGGGTACTTCTGAAGGATTGATTTTATTTCATAATAATTACCTACAAGCTTCATTACATCTATCTCTGCCTCAAGATCGTATATATACTGCATGTCAATCATTCAGCTTCACCTCTGGCTACACATACTAAACTGCATTCCGTTCTTTTTACCGGATTTAAGTGAACCGCGAAGAAGTACAGGCCCATGCTGTTCCCTTGCTATTTCATGTGCCAATTTTACCAATTATTGATACATGACGTAAAAGAGGATTTCGTCCTATTTTTTGCTATTCTGCCCTTTAGTTGAATAACTTGCCGCCAGTCTAATACCTTATTTTTCAGTCCACAACTTTATTTTTATGGAACACGAAAAACAAGATAGAAACTGATTCAGAGGCGCTTTCGGAATAAAAAAACAGCCTATTGCTATTCGCAAGTAATGGCTGTTTTTTAGTGCTTATTTGGTTGGTAATAACCGTATGGATAGGTTACTTGGTTCGACGCTTTTTAGCTGCCAGCAGACGGTTTAATGTTGCATCCTGCTGGTCTTGTTCTTTGTTTTCTTGCTCTTTTTTCGTCTCCGGAGGCGCTGCTTTGTTCGGTACCGCGCGAGTTGTTGCTGCTGATCGTGCAGCAGCTCCAGCGCTTGTCTGCGTGCTGCTCACATCGCTCGCTTTCGTCTGGGTAGCACTTCGCTGGCTTGCCCGCTTTTCCCCGAGGCGTGTCAGCACGGCTTGCTGCTTTGTGTCTGTCGATGCGCGCGGGCGACGTGTCCACATGCTTGCTACTCTCGTCCACCAATGATCAGGAAGCTGCAAACGGCGTACAGCAACATCTAATGGTAGAAGCAAGGCCGCTAGCATCAGGAGCCACTGACTAATCGATTGCGTATCCCACTTATCAGGTAAGGTCCCGCCAAAAACCTCTCCTGCCTGAGATATTTGCTTGCCTCCGCCGACAACGAGCCAGCTGCGCAGCTCTTTTTCACCGTCACTTGGCATGCCATACTCAGGCGAGTACGAAACGGTCAATCCTGTCGTTTGACTAGCAGCTACTTTTCCTTGTACCTTCTCAACGATCTGAATCAAATACGTCCCTGGATCGTTTGTATCAAAGTTACCTTCCATGACACCAGGGGCAATGGGCTTGAGTCGGATCAGCTCTCGCTCCATGTCCTGATTGAGGACGACCGCCTCCAGCTCCTGTGGCATAGCTTTCCCAGCAGGAAGTGTAACGGTTACCTTTCCACGGGTTCCGTCAAGAACCGTTTGCGTTTTCCACTCGCCCTCTGTAATTTGCGGCAATGTCCATGCTACGATTTCATTCCACAGCCGGCTGTTTCCTCCCCAGCTGACCCAATCTGGAGCCCATTTTCCTTCGAGGTCGCTCGTCCACGCAACCGAGCGTCCGAGCCCATACTGCCAGCGAGTCAGGATCGGATCCTCGTCCATGCTCATCAACGATGTTTCGGCAGTCTGCTTCGGTGTTGTGGCGACATATGCCCGCAGTGGCGGCAAGCCCTGCTGCAGGGAAGCCCATGCTCCAGCCCCCATGAGCGTCGGGACTTGCGGTTTTTCCACGATAAAGGTGCGACTTGCCAAAGCGGTTTCCTTGCTGAAAATTTTCGGGATCGACTCGGCATCGTTGGCAAAGTAATATCTGCCTTTTCCCCACTCAGCAATCATCTGCAAAAGCTGTGTATCCGCATCATCACCAACCGCTACCGTGGACACGGTAATGTTTTCGCCTGCCATCTGTTGTAGTAAACCTTGGTAATCATCCTGCATGCCGGACTGTCCATCGGTCAGCAAAATGACGTGTTTGCGCTGCGTTTTCATCGTTTTGACGCTTTCATACGCCATTTGCAGAGCCGGGAAAATATCCGTACCGCCATCAGCTACGATGCTGCCAATCTGCTGCTGAATCTCATTCAGCTTAGTAACGGTCCGCGGTTTTACAACCTCCCACGGATCACCGTCAAAAGCAATGACACCGATGTAATCCTGCTGATTCATCATTGTTGTCGCGCGGATTGCCGCTTCCTTAGCCAGCTCCATTTTATCCACGCCTCTAGCGTCACCAGTCATACTGCCTGACTTGTCGATCACGAGCTGTAGTCCGAGAGAAGGCAGCTGCTCTTTTCCTTTTAAATCCATATGGACCGGAAGTGCTTCCTCGATCGGCGTCTGAAACCAGCCGCCCATCCCAAAGCTGTCACTTCCCCCGGTCATAATCAGCCCCATCCCCAAATCCCGTACCGCTGTCCGCATGCGCTCCATATCGGCATCGCCCATTTGAGTGGCTGGTACATCCGCTAAAATGACGGTAGCATACTGCTTGTATCCATCCAGCTCCTTTGGTAAAAGCGCCAAATCTCGCACTT
Organism: uncultured Brevibacillus sp.; assembly: GCF_947502445.1. GTDB lineage: Bacteria > Bacillota > Bacilli > Brevibacillales > Brevibacillaceae > Brevibacillus. The sequence goes on along the minus strand of NZ_CANMZW010000006.1, from coordinate 254,742 downwards.
CTACTTTTAGGCTGCTCGCCTCCAGGGCCTGAACCAGATTGGTCGCCGCACCGGGATGACCCTCAGCTACGAGAATCACAGGGGAACCGGCGACCTCTGTGTAAGCTGTTGCCTGATTGTTGGCCTGCACCGTATCTTGCTTCGGTTCGATTTCTACCCGAAAACGATGAAAGCCCTCCTGCATCGCCTTTTGCGAGAACACAAAACGGTTTTTTCCTTTATCAAGCTGAACGATTTGCTGTCCAGCTTCTCGATTCCCTTCGTACAAGCGAAGAGTTGCCTCGGTAGCTAATGTGCTTTCCACATCTACACTGATGCCGTATTCCTCTCCCGCGTACAAATGCTGCGGTACCTGCACGGAGGTGAGTACGACCTCATCGCCCTGTGGCTGCTGCAAGGAAACGGCTTCAACGGCAATTCCTCGGTCAGAAGCGAGCTTGGTCTGACGGGCGGCATCGCCACTGGTCGCAATCCCGTCCGTAAGCAAGACGACCTTTCCCCGTGCATTGCTTGGAATCATCGCGGATGCAAGTCGTATACCCTCTGCCAAATTCGTAGCATGGCGATTCACCTCCACACCCAAGGGCGATATTTCAGGTCGCATCGTCAACGGCTGATCTACAGCAGCCTCCGCCCCTACAGAGACGATCGCATACTTGTCTTCTGCCCTCTTCTGCTCGACAGCCTCCCGCAAAAAAGACATGATCCGCGGATCGTCCTTCATCGATGCGGAACGGTCTACTACAAATACGATCGTTTTCGCCTGAATCGGAGTCAGCAGCTGTGTTCCAGCCAACGCTAAAACAAGCAGCAGGAACAAAATCGATCGAATGGTCGCGATCGCTGCTTTTCTACCGACGGGCATCTGTTTTTGCTGACGCCACCAGCTGTATAGCAAATAAATAACGGGAAGCAAAAGCAAGAGGAATAGCGGCTGTACAAAATTAATACCCACGTTGATACACCCTCCATTCCACACAAAGCACCAAGAGAGCGAGCGCTGCCAACCAATGCGTCAGCTCCATAGCCCCTGCCGAGCTTGCTGCTTTTTCTCCTCCCTCTAGTTGACCAGCTTGAGGCTCCATCCCCATCCGCTGAGCCTTTGGCATAATATCCGATTCCGTCTCACTCATCTGCACAGCAAAATATCTACTCTGTTGCCCGCTGCCTATCACTTCGTCGAGACGATACAGCCCCAGCTCGTCAGGAACCTGCATCATCCATGTAGTTCCTTCGCCTGTGATTGAGGTTTTTTGTCCATTCGGGTACGTCATCGTCCGCTCGGAAGCTCCCGGCGTAAGCGGAATAGACAACACCTCGCCTGGATGAGCTGAACCGATTGGCGCCGATCGTGTAGGAGATAGCCAGGTCACTATATTTTGCATGAGAATCGGAAAAGCTGGACGCAAAGGCAGGTCAGATTCATGCAGATCAAATCCGATGATTACAACCCGTCGTCCGTCAATGACACCCGCTCTCACTAAATCCGTCTCCCCGGCACGTACAAGTGTTATCATGCCTGGCATTTCATCCAGCTCGGCACTTGCCGCTATGTGAACATCACGCCAATCTACGTATTTGAGCAACGCATCATCCTGTGCAACCGCTTTTGGCTGCTGCTCCAGCTCCCTCTTCCCCTGCAATGGCAGCCAATTCGTTTTCCGATCAGGGGCCAGCAACAGTACATTGGCATCTGGCAGCGTATCAGGAACGATTCCGTCATAAATCCACAGATCGCGAGCTCCTGCTTTTTGCTGCGGAGCTTGCTGAATCGTCTCCACATCCATATTTCCTACTGTTTGAAGAGCTTGATGCAAAAAGCGGTTCCCATCCGGAGAAAGAAGAACAGCCTTTCCCTTGCCAGCTGCAAACGGCACGCTCCACATTTCATTATCTTCTGCCAGTCCATCCTGTTCTGGCTCAATGACTGCGCGGTAAACAGGTGCTACAGGTAAAGCCTGAAAAGAGGCTGTATAAGACCCGCCAGCATCCATCGAAAAGGAGTCTGTATCCAAAAGCTTGTTTTCCCCATCAAAAATCGTAATGGTCCCCCGCGTAGGCTGACTGCCGTAATGATCGAGCCGCAGCAGTCCTTCTACTCCTTTTGCTGCTGGCTGCGTCACAAAAACACCGATCGCCGTGTTCTCTCGCGTCCGTCCCATTTGCATAAAACGAAATGGCCCCTGAAAAGAAGATGCGGCTCCCGTTTCCAGCTTGCGCTCCCCGCTTCCGTCCCCAATCCATACAACACCACTTCCTGGCTCATTTGCTGCGATTGCTCCTGCCAATGAATACGCAGCATTGGCATCTGCCGCTCCGGGAAAAGCGGAGAGTGCTTGCAACTCATTCGTTAATGCCTGCTTGTCGTCGCTTTTGGAGAGGAGCACGTTCGGCTCGCGTCCTGCCTCGATCAGCGTCATGGTCTGTCCGCTGCCCAGCTGCTCTACCAAGCCTTGAGCAGTCGAGACAGCGCGCTCCATCCTGGTTACTTCGCCTTCTCTTGCCAGCATGCTGCCTGAAGTATCGACCACGAGTACCGTATGATCGTTAGAAATTCCGTCTGTTGGTACAGCTGGCCTGAGCAAAGCCAAAAGGAAAAGACATGCAATCAGTAATTGCAGAATCAACAACAGATTGCGCCTGAGCTTTTCCCAAGGTCTTACCGCCTCCCAGTTTTGCAGCGTTCGCTGCCACAGGAGCGTGCTTGGTATGACGCGATCCTCTACTTTTCGCTTGAGCAGGTAAAGGACGATGATGGCGGGGATGATCAATGCGAACCACAAGTTGCCGAGTGCCATCCACTGCATGGTTGTCTCTCTCCTCTCTAGCGAATCATGCCTGCCTGACGAAATACTTGAAACACAATAGACTCTAGCGTTTGCTCGGCTTCGATAGCCACACAAGTAATCCCTCTACCGTAAGCAAAAGAGGTCAGCTCCTGCTGGTAGTCGGCAAGACTTTTCCGATACTCTTCCATCAGGAGGCCCGTTACGGACACCTCTTTTGCCTGATGGGTCTCGGAATCTATCAATCTCAGCTCCCCCTGATAGGCTGGCTGCAGCTCTTCCTGTGAGAGCACCTGTACCAGTACTACCTCCTGGCGGGCAGCCTGCAAATAGGCAATACCTGGGGAATAGCCTGACTCGAACAAAAAGTCCGACAGCACAATCGAAATGCCCGATTTGCCATGCACGGCACCTGGCTGGCGCATCGCTGTATTCAGATCACCGGTCCCGCCCTCTTTTAGCGAAGACAAAAAGCTGAGAAGTCGATGCGCCTGTTTTTTTCCCTGTAAACCCTGCAGGGAGGCAGTAATTTGGCTGTCAAAAGCAAAGACAGAGACATGATCCAGGTTGCATAGTGACAAGTAGCCGAGGGCAGCCGCAATTTGCACCGCCCGCTCCATTTTTCCCGGCTGCCCGTAGCCCATCGAGCGACTGCAATCAATGTAAAGTGTGACGTGAAGCTGGGTCTCGTCCAAATACTTTTTCAAAAAAAGCTTTCCCGACCGTGCGTAGGCATTCCAATCGAGCTGGCGCAGATCGTCTCCGGGAACATACGCCCGGTAATCGGCAAACTCCATGGAGCTGCCCAGCTGTCTTGCCCGCCGTCCGCCCGCATGACTGCCGCTAACAAGTTTTCTGGTCGCCATTTGCATCCGTTCCAGCCTTGCGAGCCACGATGGGTCAAGCAGGTGCTGGCTCATACCTTCTTGCTCTCCAGTCCTTGCAAAATATCGCGTACGATGCGGTCAGGACGAATGCCATTTGCCTCCCCTTCAAAATTGAGGAAGATCCGATGGCGAAGGGCTGGCAAAGCTACGGCCTCCACATCCTCATAGGCCAGATTATAGCGACCCGAGAGCAGCGCACGTACCTTTGCCAGCGCGACCATCGCCTGTACTCCGCGCGGACCTGCTCCGTTACGCACGTATTGGTTCACGGACGCTACTGCCTTTTCACCGGGATGCGTCGCCAGGAGCAGTCCAACAGCATAATCCAGTACCGCATCTGCTACCAGCACCTCGCGTGCCGCTTGCTGAATTTCAGCAATCTGCTCAGCAGACGCGACCTTTTCCACATGTATGGCTTGCCCGGTCGTTGTCCGCAGCACAATCGCTTTTAGCTCTTCTTCTGTCGGATACGGCACGTCAATCTTCAGTAAAAAGCGGTCCATTTGCGCCTCTGGCAATGGATAGGTGCCTTCTTGCTCCAACGGGTTTTGTGTTGCCAAAACGAAAAATGGATCAGGCAGTGGCCGCGTAACCCCTCCGGTAGAAACGGTTCGCTCCTGCATCGCCTCCAAAAGAGCACTCTGTGTCTTTGGTGTCGCGCGGTTAATTTCGTCGGCAAGCACAACATGGGCAAAAATCGGCCCTTTTTGAAACTGGAACGATTGCTGCCCTGATTCATCGACAAGCAAAATATTCGTTCCTGTAATATCTGTCGGCATCAAGTCCGGGGTAAACTGGATACGCTGAAACGATAGCTCAAATGCCTGCGACAGTGTACGCACCAAGAGTGTCTTTCCCAAACCGGGCACACCCTCAAGAAGTGCATGGCCGCCAGCAAATACCGCCCAAAGGAGCTGTTCCACGACGTCTTTTTGTCCTACCAACACTTTCCCAATCTCTTGTCTAACGAGCTCTACTCGTTGCAGACAATCCTCCAAGGTTTGCTGCGCCATAGCCGCGTCCCCTCCCTCTCTTCTATCTGAATCCGTTTACGGCTCAATTTTGCTGAAGTACTCCTTTACAACCTCTTGATAATCACCGGGAATACTGCTTTTTTCCATACTCTCGCGGGCAAACTGCTCATACTGTCCGTACACTTCCTCGTAAGGCAAGGTACTGCCGGAGGATACCTGTGTATTGCCGCTTTGCTGCGATTGTGATGGCCCGGCACCCAAAGGTCCGCCAACCGTCTCAGACGGTCCATTATCGCCGCCGATGCGGTTGGACGGAATCGTAACCAGCTCGTGGTTTCCTGCTCCCAGTCCTGCTCCAGAGCCCGGGCCGCTACCTGATCCGTTGCCACTTCCCGAGCCGTTTCCAGAGCCGTTTCCAGAGCCGTTTCCAGAGCCGTTTCCAGAGCCGTTTCCAGAGCCGTTGCCTTGGCCTGTTCCGTTTCCTTGACCCGAGCCACTTCCTTGACCGTTGCCATTATTTCCGCCAGCCGGCTGGTTTGCTGCACCCGAGCCTGGATTTGCATTCGCTGCTGTTCCTGTTGAAGGATTTCCCGATGCAGGTACAGCCGGACCAGTACCCGGAGTGCCTGATGCAGCTCCCGCTCCTGCTGTCCCGCTATTGCCTGCGGCGCCTGCACTAGCCAGCGTCATCTGGGACTGCTGGAGAGAAGCTGCTGCATTGGCTGCTGCCAGCATCCCTTGCTGTGCTTGCTGCGCACCTGCCATCGCTTGCATCAGACTATCCTGCATCGCAGTCATCGCCTGCGGCACCTGTCCCTGTGCTGTTTGCTCGGCTGCCTGCGCCAATTGGTTTGCGATCTCTTTTAACTCTTCGGATTGAGCCGCTTCGGCTGCCTTTTGCAACTCATTAGCTGCCTTTTCCAGCTCGCTCGCCAGCTGCTCTCGTTCTTTTGGAGTCATGGCCTCCAGAGCTTTTTCCATCTGCTTGAGTGCATCCGTCATCTTCTGCCTGTCCCCGCTGTCCATCGCGTCAGCGAGAGCATGCGTTCCTTGCTGGCTGCCCAAATTGCGCTGAAGCTGGGCCAGTGCAGACGCTTTCTGTTGCTCAGCCTCCCGCATTTTCGCCAGCTGCTTTTCAGCTGCTCTCAAGGCATTGAGTCTCTCTGCCGGATCATCCGCCTTTGCCAGCGCCTTTTTTGCTTGCTCCAGCATTTCTTCCAGCTGCTTTTTCTGGGCCTCGCTCATAGCCGGATTCGTTTTGGCTTCCTGCTTGATAGCCTCGACTTCTTTTTCCACCAGAGCCACAAGCTTTTGCTCCTCTGCCAGCTGGGCGAGCCTCACATCTTGCGGGTTGGGCCACAGGAATAAGGCAAGGAAGACCACAGCCAATCCACCGATGGCATACTTGTTTTTTCGCACGTCTGCCCATACGTGAATATTTTCTACGATCTGCGGCAGCTGTTTGCGTAACCATCGCAACGCATCTTCTCTTTGCATCGCTGCCACGCGCGACTCGTTCGCACGATTTTCCCACGCCGTAACTACACGCTGAGCCAACCCATTCTCATCAGCGAACCGAGCGCTTTGCAGGGTTGTAGGCTTTCGCCAAAATACGCTTACACCGCCAATTACGAGTGACAATACAAACAAACCGAATGTAATCCACCCATAATAAGGAATCGGCCATAGACGAGCCAGGAGGAGAAGCAGCACGCTCCCTCCCAGCCCCCACAAGCCGAACACCGTCAATTGCCGTATGAAAATGTGAAGCGCCAGCCTTTTGCGAATCGGCTCTAGTAGTGACTGCAGCTCGTCAGTTGTTTTCGGAATAAACATGGCTTACTGCTCCACTTGAGCGGATTTGCGGAATCGTGGTCGTACTGGCTGAATAAAGTAAATCGCCAGGAGCAAGCAGACGACCGTAACAAGCGCCAAAAAGAGGCAGTAATACCAGAATGGATCGATATTCAACATTGTAAATTGCGTATTGTTCATTCTCGTCAAATCTCGTACAGGACCTTCTCCAAAAATATTCAACATCGCAAACATCGGATTGATACTGTGCAACAGATCAGGCCAAAGCGGAAATGGAGCCTGCGTAGCATAATTCACTCGACGCTGATAACGGATCAGCTCGCGAATGATCTCTGCCAGTACACTGGAGCCGATCGCAAATCCGAAAACAATCGCGTAGCTAACGACTGTTGCAATTCCTGTCCGCTTAATAAGCGTGGACAAAAGCACACCGATACTGCCAATGCCAAACATAGTAATGACATAAAAGCCAAATACCTTGAATAATTGCCCCGGCGAAATTCCCCCGTACAAAAAGACAATGGCGTACAACGGAATCGTCGAGAATACGAGAAATGTCATAAAGCTAAGTGATGCGAGCCATTTTCCCAAAATCAGTCTGGTCGCACTCACATTGGTCGTGAGCAGGATGCTCAGAGTCTGCCGCTCACGCTCACCCGAGATGACACCGGCCGTCAGCCCCGGAACAACAAACCCGATCATACCAAGCTGCAATATAGAGAGGATCATGAACAGCTCGCGGGTCTGGTTGGGATTGTAGTAGGTCCCTCCGTTCGTCTGTAGGAAAATGTATAGCAGCGTCATCCCGCCAAGTGTCAGCAAGTACAGGAAAATGATCCAGGGGGAGCGGTTCGTGCGCATCCGCATTTTCCATTCATTGAATAAAACAGGGTTGCGCAATCGCTTCAAAACGTTCATGAGCCCACCCCCTTCGTAATTTCCAGAAAGATTTCTTCCAGATCACCAACCGTCTCATTGAACGCCGCTACTGGAAAGCCTGCTACAGCCAGTTCTCGTAGTAGCTCCACCTGCTGCTCGTCATTCCCGGAAAATCCGGCTACAATCCAGTTTCCTTCTCTGTTCACGTTGATGATCACTGGCATTTCACGCATACGCGTCATCGCTTCCTCTACCTGGTCCAACAAGCGAATACGCAGTACGCGCTGCTCCTGCATTTTGGAGTAAATTTCGTCCACGCGTCCATAGGCAACCAGATTGCCCTCTTCCACGATTCCGATCACATCACACATCTCTGCCAGCTCCGGCAAAATGTGCGAGCTTATAATAATCGTCTTGCCCATATCACGCAGTTCTTTTAAAATCTCGCGCAGCTCAATTCGCGCTCGCGGGTCCAGACCAGAAGCAGGCTCATCTAAAATGAGAACCTCCGGATTGTGAACAAGCGACCTGGCCAAGCCAAGCCGTTGCTTCATCCCGCGGGACAGGGAATCTACGTAAGCATCCCGCTTGTGACTGAGATTGACCAGCTCCAGTAATTGAGGGATGATTTGTTTTCTTTCGGCTGCCGGGATATCGTAGTTGGCCCCGTAAAAATCCAGGTACTCCTCTGCTGTCAAATTATCGTAAACGCCAAAAAAGTCAGGCATGTAGCCAATCAGCTTGCGAACTTCCTTTGGATTCTTCGTTACCTCGTATCCGCCCACATATGCCTTTCCACTTGTCGGTTCCAGAAGCGTGGCCAATATGGACATGGTCGTTGATTTTCCTGCACCATTCGGACCGACAAATCCAAACACCGTTCCCTTGTCAATCTCAAGCGACAGTCCTTTCAAAGCCTCCATTTTGCCATAACGCTTCCGCAAATTTTGAAGCTGAATCACGGGTTACTCACCTTCCCTTCCACACTGACATTCGGAATCCCAATGTGGCGATGTTCACCATACTGGTGGGCAAACTTGAGGCGGATAATGCCATCAGCAGATAAGAAGCTGGCTGCCTTGTCTCCCGTCATGACGTTGTTGGTAAACACTTTTTCAAACGGCTCGTATGCCTTGCTCTTCCAGTTGTATACCTCTTTTGAAAATGGCGTATTGTCATCTGACCATGTATACAGATACAAATTGGTGATGCTAAGCTTCTTTTCATCCCGATACAGATTGATATCAAAGGTAATGTCTCCAGCTGGCAGTCTGTAACCCTCTCCCTCATCCTCTACAGGAACGGAGCTTCCCGACATCGTCACATCAAATGAACCAACAGGGTAATACACATGTCCGTCCTTGGACGGTTTTACTTCCAGAGCAGATGTAATTAAAGAGATGCTGTCGGATTTGACCTTTTCATTTTGCACGGTCGCCTCTACGATTGGCTGATCCGTCCAGCCCGCAATCATCACTTCTGAATTAACTCCTCGTTTCTGCCAAAACTCCACCATGTCCAGCATGAGCTCTTCTCGCGATTGTTCCCGTGGAGTCTGCTGCAAACGTTGTGGCAGCAATTGCGTGGCCAGACGCTGTCTCTGATTGTTTCTCATTTGTGCTGACGGCTGGAAAGGCAGATTCACTTCTACACTTGCGCCAGGCAATAGCTCCGGGAACTCCTGTGTCTGTACGCTGGTGGCAATTTTTACTTCTTTGAGCGTATACTTGGTCTTGTTTGTTACTGTCCCGGTCAATGCTCCATTCGCATAGGACAGATTGGATTCAATCGTACCCGCATCTGGAATGGTTCTTTCTGATGCAACCTTGCGCATCGACCAAAATTCTACGTCCCGGAACTGAATCTCCGACTCGTCAGCCTGAATCGACGCCCAAATCTTTGGAATTTCATCGGATCGCCGGCTTTCTATAATGGGCTGGGATAATCCCTGGCCTTTGATCGTCACTTTGTAATCTCCGCTGCTCGGTACGAAAAATGCCGTAACTGCGTTCGCCTTCGCTTGTCCATCATTTTTCAGTTGAACAAAGCCTGTCTGGTGAGCCATGACACCAGAGCCGCGCTGCATCGCACCAAAGGAGAAGATGCCGATACCTGTTACAATCGCAAGCCCAGGAACGATTACCCACATATAGCTCTGCTTACGCTTCACTCGCAAAATGAAATACAAAACTGGTCCAGCAATCAGGGCATACACCCCAAAAAACAGCGCAAACCAGCTAACCTCCGGAATTTTCAAAGCTGGAATCCGGTCTGCTGCCTCTTGGAGCGGCCACAAGCGATCAAGGTTGGACAGTCGCGTGTTATCCAGTGACGAGCCAAATGCTTTGTTCAGCGTATCCGCCCAGAAGCGACTATTCCCCGCCCAGCTGGCTACCGGTTCTTCCGCTAAATCATACGCAGCGTACAGAACTTTCCCTTCTCCTGCGTTTTGGACAGCAAACAGTGGCACTCCACCCTCAGCATACAGCACCTTTCCTTTTGATAGGGTACCATTACTGATTGTGAATGGCGCGGTCAGCTCAATTGGCTTGTTCTTATCTGCCACCAGGCTGGACAGAGAGCTCACAGTCGTCACTCCGGATACTTCCACCGGAGACAAATCTGCCAGTGCCCCTGCAGTTTTTTTGTACTGCGCTCCCCCCGCCATCACCAAAAGACCGCCTGACTTTGTCCAATCACGGATCGCCTGGATTTGCTGTTCGTTCAACGTGTCGAGGGCAAAATTATTTAAAACGAGCATGTTAATCATCCGAAGCTGTGCCCCTGAAGTCGGAATCTGCTCCGGCTTCATCGGGAGCACCCTCACATCATAGGAAACGGCATTCTTAGGCAAAACCCCCAAGAAATTGGCTGTATCCTGACTTTGGGCAAGTACCCCTACCATCAGTGTATCGTAATTGTAACGCTTTCCTCCGACAGGTGTTTGCGCGACAATCTTGCCGTTTTTCATCAAAGCTACATATGTATTGTTACTCAGCTCTGAGCCAGGAACGGTAATCGTCACCTGCTTCGTAGCGCCCTTTGCTATCGAAACGCTCTGATAGTACCCTACAGAAAACTCGTTGTTCCCCCTGTCTCCGGTTGCTACTAAAAGCTCACCCTCTATATCCGCACCTCCATTGGTGACAGACACCTGAACAGGAACAATTCCGTTTTCCTTGTATTCTCCACCGATCCCTGCTATCACGGAAAGCTGGATTGCGTCCTCCGCATGAGCGCTGGGAGCCAAGCCGCCAGGACTTCCCGCCACGATGAGCAAGAACGCAAAAATGGCAATCAGCCACCTTCTGCACTTCGCCGTTTTCATTCGCTTTATACCTCCATAAACAATTTCTCTCCATACAAATCTGTTAATTTCCTATTAATAATGACGGTGAATATGGAAAAAAAGCTACAGTCTATTTTTTCCGCAGCAGGAACTGGCGGAGCTTGTGGTAAATATAACCATTCCATATAGAAACTTTCGATTCAGTAGAGGAGCATGATAAATGAAATCGTTTGCTTGGAATCTATGGGATGACACGGAGTATTTTGAGCTGGGAGACTCGGGCGCTCGGCCTGGCGTATGGCGTGAGCAAAAGGCTCTCTTTCTTGAAAAAATCAACGTTCCCGTCTTTCTTCATGAGCCACTGCCCTTTGATCGCTTCCGTCTGCAAGCAGAGGTCTCCATCCCTCGGCAGGTCGGTTTTGTCGGACTTGTCTTCGGCGCCCTGGATTCACAAAATTACGAGCTTGTTTACCTCGCACCGGAAGAAATTCAATACGATCCGATTATGAATGGCTGCATGACCTGGCAAATCTATAATGGCCCTCGCTATCAAAAGCCGTATTCATACAAAACCGGCGAGTGGCTCAAGCTTTCCGTGGAGGTCCATCCGGAGGGGGCTTTTGTTTATGTAGGCGAAGACCCTGTCCCCCAGCTGACTCTCCCAACACTCCAGCATGGCGGCCTGCCTGGAAAAATCGGATTCTGGGGATATTTACCCGCGTATATTCGAAACCTATCCGTGGAAGAGATCCCACCTCGTCCACTAGCCGAAGCAGATGCGGCGGCAAGTCTGTCTGCTGATTTAGTAACGGCTTGGGTGGTTTCAGAGCCGTATGCTTCCAGCAGCAGCCAACCAAAAGCCATAGAGCAAGGGAAGGAAGTCCGTACAGAGGAAAATGGCACACTCAACATCAATCGACTCTATGAAGCAAGACAAGGTCTTAGCATACAAGCTCAAAGCACCATCACGTGCGCAGCAGCTACAGAATCACTCTTATCGATCGGCTTTAGCGACCAGCTTCGCTTATGGGTGAACGAAGAAGAGATTTACCAGGGAGAGTGGCGATGGAGCCCTCCCTCAAGCGATGGACGGATTCGGAGCAATCACGCCACCATTCCCGTTCGCTGGAAGGCTGGAGAAAACACCATTCGCGCCGAGCTTACGAATCAAGAAGCCTTTGGCTGGGGTATGTGTGTACGAACAGGATTAAGCAAGGAACAACTACTGTAGCTATTCACGTTGAAGAGCCACCTCTAGGAATCGGGGTGGCTCCGCTCATTGTCTCTTCCTATTTGTATGTAGCTGCCTATAGGCGGCATCATCAATCCGTGACTGATCAAACATGTCCGCGATCGCCTGATGAACATGTGGTGGATATTCTGCCAGTCGGTGACATAAGTACAAAAACCATTTGTCACTTCGCAGCTTTGGAAGCGAACGGCGTGAGACTATATCCTGTGGAGGAGCATGCTATTCTCAAAGGCAGGCATGAGGACAAGGTCATACGGAAATGTGTCAGAAGAGCAGATTCAAGAAGGTGTCAGCAGGTTGAAATCTGTTTTTGACCGATGGATGTGAAAAGAGCCAAATCCCCGTTAATGGCGGATCTGGCTCTTTCCTATTCTTTCGATAAGAAAATATGAATTAGTATCTGCGACGACCTCGACAACATTCTGGTGGGCAAAACCGACAATGATCTGGACATCTCCGTCTATGATCAAAACCCTGACTGCTCCCATATCCTTGACCTGGAGGCTGTGGGTACCCTGGTCTTTGCTGTGATGGATAATAGGAAGACTGACCATACCTATAGAACGAAGATTGCGATGACGGCCATTGCGCACTCGGATAATACATGCTGTCGCCCTCTTTCCTCTTATTTTTGATGACTATATGTGTATATGCAGGGTGTCATTTACCTGCATAGACTCGTGACATCATCCAGCGGAAAATAGGGTACCTACCTATGTTTTCTATCAACATCTGCCCTGAGTGCACCTGTCCACATTAATTGTAATCTGCTTATGAGACTGCGTTTCGTTCGCGCATAAAACGGGGTAGAAAAAACAATGGGTAGATCAGCAAATACAAATTCGGAATCCACCAGCTCCAATCAAAATCGGCTTTGAACGCCCAAAAAGCAATGGCCTGCAAGCCCGAGCAAAATGTAAGCACGAGCGAGAGCAGCGCCAACTGCTGCCAGCTGCCCTTCCCTTTGTGATAGGCATACAAGCTGGCAAATCCGGTCAGCGAAATAAAAATATCCAGCGGAAAGAACGACAGGTTCCACGCTACCAGATTGGCATCAGTATAATCCTGGTACATGTATTGCTTTGGCAGCACCTCTAAAAAGGTAACCAGCCAGTACACAACAAACCCCACGTCAGTTAGCCAAAAAAATGGACGCAGCCGTCTCATCATTCCATTCATTTTGCAACCATTCCCGTATCCTGTAAAGGCTTCGTCGCTTGCTGACCATGTGCCCCATCTCCCAGATTCAACAAGACGCAGCCTGCGATAATCAAGCCGAGCGCAATCACCTTTTTAACGGTAAACGCATCCTTGAACACAATCACCCCGATGATCGCCACGATTGCGGTGCCGAGCCCTGACCAGATCGCGTAGGCAACGCCGACCTCCATCTCTTTGAGCGCCATGCTTAGTGACGAAAAGCATAGCACGTAAAATATAAACATCATGACACTTGGGACAGGCTTGCTCAGCCCCTCGGACAGCTTCATAGAAGTCGTACCTGCCACTTCCAGCAAAATGGCCATCAACAAATAAATCCAGCTGGTCATTTCTCTCCCTCTCCTCCTGTTTGCACAGCCAAAACACCGCCCAGTAAAATATCAATCATGGCATCCAATGCTTCGCTGATCGTCATCTGATGATTGCCTGCCATTTGCTGATCAATGAGCTGCTCGATGCCGCCCGTGTACATTTGAATCAGGACAGGTAACTGGATTTTTCGAAAAATCCCTTTCTCGACACCTTGCTCAAGAATGATTCGAACATGCTCCCACTCTTGTTGGTTAAATTCTTCAATCAGCTTCCACTGCTCAGGATAATAACGCTTGAGCTCATACCAGACCCGCAAATCTGTACGGGCGAAGCTGTTTGGCACCAAGGCCAAAAGCTGCCTCATTTTTTCGGCCAAGTTCATCTGGTGATCGTGCAAAATCTGATCCTCGCGCTCCCGTATATCCTGCAGGCTTTCCTCAATCACGTTTGCGATCAGCACTTCCTTTGATGGGAAATAGGCATACAAAGTCTTCGTACTCATCGCTGCTCTACGCGCCAAATCGGACATCGTGAACCGTACGCCCCGTGCCTCTATTTCCTGAATCGCACACTGAATAATCCGCTCTTGCATATACGTATGACACTCCCTTCCGAAAACAAGGAAAACATTATGTTTTTTATATTTTCCACTACCAGCTATCTTTTTGTCAACTGTCTCCAAACCATGCTTGGTACAGCGCTTTGATCCCCGGCTCGATTTGATCCAGCGGGATGCCTGCGAATCCGAGAAAAAACTCCTTGGGCATCACTGGCGGAGGGGACAGCCATGTAAACGATGCTGAAGATGCTCTCACACCTGCCTGAATCGCAAGCTGCTTCAGCTCCTCCTCGCTTTTCTCAGCGTGCACACGCAGCAGCACGTGAAAGCCTGCGTCCTTTCCAATTACGCGAGCCCGATCGCCAAAATGTCTGTGGACAGCCTCCAGCAGGGCATCATACTTTTTTCGATAGTGACTTCTCATTTTGCGGACATGCTTTTCAAACAAGCCCTTTTCCATAAAAGCCTGCAAGGCTCGCTGATGCAGCCGAGACGCTGACTGCTCCAAAAGTGTCGCTCGAAGCAGTCTGTAGTAGCTCTCCATAAGTGTTTCAGGGAGAACCATGTACCAGACGCCGATTGCCGGGGCCATGACCTGCGCAAATCCCCCCATGTAAATGACGTTTGCATTCGGAACTAGTCCCTGCAGAGAAGGGATTGGTCTGCCGTGGTAGCGAAACTCTCCGTCGTAATCGTCCTCGATGATATAACCGGAAACCGCTTGAGCCCACTCCAGCACTTGCAGCCGCTTGGACACGGGCATGATCATCCCGCGTGGATATTGATGGGAAGGCGACACGACAACCAATCCAACATCCGCAGCATACAGCTCACTGATACTGATCCCGTCTTCTTCCAGCGCGACAGGTACTGCTTCGTAACCATGCTGGCGAAACGTATTGGCATACAGGAGATATCCCGGATTCTCCACCCCCACTCGCTTATGCTTGTGACCTAGCATCAAGCTGATGAGCGAGAGCAAGCCGAACTGATCAGCTCCAATCACGATCTGGTCTGACTGGCAAACGATACCGCGATAGCGATGAAGATAGCTAGCAATTTGCTGGCGTAGACCAGGCTCACCCTGAGGGTCACCGTAGAAAAGCTCCTCCTGCTGCTCCAGGCGCATCGACTGATTGTACAAACGACGCCAATCCGCATACGGAAAAAGCGTAAAGTCATTTTGGGACATGTGAAAGTCGTACTTGTATGTTTTTTCGTCACGCAGCAGAGGGCGTCTGCTTGTAATGGCCTCGGATTGCTGGTGACCAGAGCCATACCCGTTATGTACTGCCCTCTCCGGCCTTACCTCCGGATCGGGCAATGCCTCCACATAATATCCGCTACGCGGCTTGCTTTGGATAAACCCTTCTGCCAAAAGCTGCTGGTACGCCATTTCGACTGGAGTGGTACTTAGCCCCAGCAAATCAGCCAGCTTGCGGACGGAAGGCAAGCGCGTATGCTCAGCCAGTCTTCCTGCGACAATTTCATTTTTCAGAGCGGTATAAAGCTGTACATATTGGGGCTCGTCCCCATTTTCATTCCATTTCGGGGTCAGAAGCATGTACCTTTCACCTCAATCTGTCCTTTTAAATATTACAAAACTGCCCATTTTCAAGTATACACAATTCCACTATTCTATAAGAAAACCTCTACCGAGGCTTTCTCAAGGAGGAACGACCGCGTTTTAGCAGAAAGTTTCCATGCGCTCCAGAATTCATAAGCTTGGCTCTTATAAATTCTTATACGTTTAAAAAAACGTCTTGGCAGGACGATTCAAAACAAACAGGAGGACACCACAAATGTCTACTCATGCACATACAAATACTCCAGTTCGCTTTTTGGAAGGCAAGCGAGTCTATTTGCGACCGATTGGACAAGAAGATAGCGAGTTTTACTACCGCTCCTTATACAGCAAGGAAACACGCAAGCTGACAGGGACACAGAAGCACTACACACGCGAGCAGATCCAGCAATACATCGAGAGCAAAGGACAAGACTCATCCAGCGTTCTGCTATTGATCGCCCTGTGCGAAAACGATCAGGTCATTGGTGATATCCAGATTGGCGACATCGATACATTCAACCGCAATGCATTCATCCGTATCGCTATCGACCAGTCAGCCTACCAAGGAAAAGGGTACGGGAGTGAAGCCATACAGCTGATGCTGGACTACGGTTTCGGTATACTCAACCTGCACCGGATCGAGCTGAATGTTTTCGCCTACAATGCACGTGCGATTCACACATATGAAAAGCTTGGCTTTGTGCAGGAAGGCGTGCAGCGACAAGCGCTTTATTACGACCATGCGTACCATGACTCCATCCTCATGTCGATGCTCGCTGACGAGTACCGGGCGAAATATGGAAAATAGCGTTGGTGAGGAACGAGCAAGCTCTCCCCTAGCCAGCGCATACAAAATTGGCCCTTAGGTGGATTCCTAAGGGCTTCTTTTTCTACAGCTTATTCAGCTATTCGCTTTGTTTGTCTTCCGTCCAATCAAACAACCCGGAAATCAGGCCATCCTCCTCTGCCTGTATTCCACGTCCTTTTGCCTCCAGCCGCTCAATCCGCTTCTGATAAGCCAGCGCGTCTGCCTTGGACCTGTTGCGCATAAGGCTTCCTCGCTTTTTCCACTGCTCGTAGGCTTGCCGCGTATAATGAAGCGCTTTGTCCCACTCTCTGAACTGATGCTCGCATACCTTGGCTGCCTCGATATACACCTCTTCTGGGACGTAGCTGGACGATTTCATGCAAGACTCCCAAACTTCCAGGGCCTGCTGATAGTTTTTTTGCTTTTTATAGAGATGTCCGATCGCCAGTTTCGCCCGATTGCTCCACGAATGATTGCTGCCTGCTACCAGTCGATATCCGTCCATGGCTGCCGCTTGATCACCCAGCGCTTCATACCATCTCGCAATCTCAAAGCGCTCTTCATGAGACACCGCTTCCCGCTCATGATGGAGCAACAGCCGCGTCATGTGAATATAGAGCGTAATGAGAGACAGGACATCCGTCTCATTATGGCACAGCACACCTTCGATCACATCAGGGTCTTGCGAATGCAAAAAGTCAAAATACCGCACGGGAGCCAGAAAGCCCGGCAAATCATCCTCGCGGAAAACTTCCAGCTTTTCCTGCTCGATGATTCCTAGTCGGCATGACTCCAGCTCGGCCTTCCACAATCTTCTCGCTCCATGCAAAAGGTCCAAATGTCCAAACGAAGGCAAAGCAGGCACCTGGTCGCGAATCAGCGTGTGCCGGGTCCGCACCTGCGGCCAGTCGAACGACTTTCCGTTAAATGTCACGAGATGTGAAGATTTCTCCGCTTGCTCCAAAAACGACTGGTACAACGTCACTTCCGCGTGCGGAGCAGGCAGAAAATGCTGCCGAACGACTACCTCTTCTCCTTCGATGCGGCTGTACCCCAACAAAAATACCGTATTGCCCGCACCACCAGACAGCCCTGTCGTTTCCGTGTCAAAAAACAGCAGGTCCTCTGGCCGTCTGCCTGCCGCAGATAGCGGATGAGCTTTGCCAGACGCTTCCCAAGCCGAAATGACGCCATGCAGCTCGGAAAAGGCATAAGCTCCGTGCTTTTGCCCGACGGGATATCGGACTTCGCGGATCATGACATGCTCATCTTCCCAAATGTACGGCGACGCTTGGAGCTTTTCCCATCGATCTGCATACGGAATTTCCGGCTCTTTTTCCTGTGCTGGGGGCTCTGTTTCCGTCGACAGGGAAGCCGTTTTGTCTGTTTCCTTGACCAAGTGCCCCTTCATCCGTTGCAGCTTGGACTTAAGAGACATACGCGCTTCCTCCTTGCGCGACACGCAGCAAGGTCATAGCCAGCTCCTTGCTGCCGTCATCCGTTGCTCCTACACAAGACGGACAGCCTGCCTCGCATGGGCAAGAGACAATCATCCTCTCCGCCTGCGTGAGAATCATCTCCATCTCTTTGTACACCTGCTCGCTCAGGCCAATGCCGCCAGGATAACGGTCATACAGGAAGATCGTCGGCTCCTGCGAATGAACGGCCTTACGCTGGGGAATGACGTGCAAATCCATCGGGTCGCACATGACGAACAATGGAGCGACGTGCTGCAAAACATGCGCCAACCCGACCAGGCCCCGCTCCACATCCTCCGTGCCGATTTCCGTGAGCAGCGTCTCTGAAAAGCCGATCCAGGCAGCATTCGTATGCAGCTCTTCTTCTGGCAAATGAATCGGGCCAGAGCCGATGTTTTCATGCGTCTCGAATTTGATTTTTTTAAAGATCGTCGCCATCGCATGTACGGAAACCTCTCCGTAGGCAAACGCGCTTTGGGCATGGCTGCGGTACTGATCCTGCTCCAACACCTTGAGCTGAACAGCCAGATTGGCGTCCGTGTAGTAGTCGACCTGCACTTCGCGGACATACGCCTTCTTTTCCTCGTAATCGAGCTTTTCTACCTGGAATTGCGTGCCCTGATGCAAGTAAATGGCTTCGTCATGCAGCAGTGTCATCGAGCTGAACCGGTCCATTTCTCCGATCACTCGCTCATTGCCCCGTTCGCTGATATCGATAATGACGACATTTTCCTGGGACGCCGACCGCAGGCTGATGTTATGCGCGGGGAAGGAATCGTTCATCCAAAACCATTTGCCCTTTGAAAAATGCAGCACCTGCTCCTCCGTCAAAAACTCCAGAATCTCCACGATCTCCGCGCATCCAAAACGATCTCCCTCGCGGAAAGGCAGCTCATAGGCGGCACATTTGAGATGATCGACCAAAATGATCAGGTTGTCCGGATTAATACGCGCTGTCTCTGGACTGCGATCAAAAAAGTACTCGGGATGAGCGATGACGTATTGATCCAATGGCGTCGAGCTGCCGACCATCACGACGACGGACTCTCCCTGCCGTCTCCCTGCACGTCCCGCCTGCTGCCACGTACTCGCAACGGAGCCTGGGTATCCGGTAATGACACACGCCTGCAGCTGGCCGATATCGACGCCAAGCTCCAAGGCATTCGTACTGACGACGCCCATGATTTCACCATTGCGCAGGCCACGCTCGATTTCCCGTCGCTGGCTGGGCAAATACCCGCCACGATATCCTTGGATCGTCTTGGGGCCGAGCTTGCGCTTGATCAATTCCTGTAAGTAAGTCAGCAAAATTTCCACGCGCACACGGCTTCTGGCAAACAAAATGGTCTGAATGCCGTTGGTCAAAAACTGTTCGGTAATGTCACGCGCTTCGAGTGTGGCGCTGCGCCGGATGTTCAGCTGCCGATTGACCACAGGTGGATTGTAGAAAACAAAATGCTTTGTTCCCGCTGGTGCTCCATTGTTGTCCACCAGCTCTACTTGCTCTTCGGTCAACAGCTCTGCCAGCTCTTTCGGATTGGCAATCGTCGCCGAGGTGCAAATAAATTGCGGATGGCTGCCGTAAAAGGCACAGATGCGTTTCAAACGGCGAATCACATTGGCGACGTGGCTGCCAAACACGCCTCGATACGTATGTAGCTCGTCAATGACGACATATTTCAGATGCTCAAAAAAGGAAACCCATTTGGTGTGATGCGGCAAGATGGCAGAATGAAGCATGTCAGGGTTAGTAATCACGATATTGCCTGCTTTTCGAACCATCTGACGTATGTTCGCTGGCGTGTCCCCATCGTACGTTTCCGATTTAATCGAAAGACCCATTTCGGAAATCAGCTCATGCAGCTCTGACTTTTGGTCCTGCGCCAGTGCTTTGGTTGGAAACAGGTAGAGTGCGCGAGCCTGCGTGTCCTCTGATAACGTCTGCAAAATCGGCAGATGATAGCACATGCTTTTTCCAGAGGCGGTAGGCGTTACTGCTACGATATGTTTTCCTTCGCGCACGTGGCGAAAGGAGGTTTCTTGGTGAGTGTACAGTGAGGTAATTCCTCGTCTGACGAGTGCATCCTGTATGCGTGAATCCATTTCGAAAGGAAAAGGAACGGACTTTGCTTCGCGCGGAGGGATGACCTTCCAATGCGCAATGTTATCGCGAAAACGTTCGTCTGTTTTCAAGTAATCCAGTACGGCAGACATGTCTTTTTTTCGATTCATCTTCGTCACCTTCTTGCCCTTATTGTACGAATAGGCGTTCGGGTTGTAAATGTATAAATCCGGTATCAATGTGAGTAGCTTTAAAAATGAGGGGGTTGGCGTGCTGTCGTGGTGGGGAGGTGAGAGGTTGTATTCAGATGCTCCGCTATTCATTACACGTCGGCAGCCAGACCCGGAACAGGGTTCCTTCACCTAAATTGCTTTGCACGTGAATCGTCCCTCCGTGCATGTCGACGATTGACTTAGTGATGGCGAGGCCCAAGCCAGCGCCACCAGACTTTCGAGTCCGCGAAGATTCAATACGATAAAATCGCTCGAACAAATGAGGAATATGATCAGGCGAAATACCAATGCCGTTATCTTGAATAGTCAGCTCAGTGCCGTCCGGACAACTGCGGAGAGTTAGCTCAATCATGCCCTTTTTCGGGTCAGTAAACTGCACAGCATTTTGAAACAAATTTAAAATGACTTGCCGAATGGCGTCAGAGTTAAACTTTATAGAAACGTCAGCCGTTATCGACAGGTGCACGTTTCTTTCACCAGCTAACACCAGAAGCTGCGGTTCCATCCCGTTAACGACTGTATCTAACTTTCCTTCCTGCATATGAACGATTGGTTCACGATCCATTTTCGCCAAATAAAGCAAATCCTGTACCAGCTTGTTCAGACGTTCAGCCTCTCCGTACATACTCTTCAGGGCCTTGTTTAACTGCTCTGGATTCGTCGATGCTCCCCGTAGCAGCACCTCCAAAAAACCGTGGATCGATGTGAGCGGAGTCCTTAGCTCATGCGAAGCGTCAGCGATAAAACGACGCATACGTTCCTTCGCCTCTTGCTCTGTCCGGAATGAAGCTTCCAGCCGCTCCAGCATCCCATTAAATGTATTGGATAAGCGGTCGACTTCCATTTGGCCTTGATTGACAGGCAGACGCTCATCGAGATTGCCAGCATTAATGCGTTCAATCGTCACCTCGATATGCGATAACGGGTTAAGAGTTCGCCGCAACACTGGCAAAAATGTCAGTAGACCAATGATCAAAGCTAGGGAGGAAGCGGAGAAAAAAATGACCAACTGTGGAACAAGTACCTGTCTAAGCGACCCGATAGGTGAACTGACTTGAACGACGCCTTCGACCTTTCCAAACTTGGTTACTGGCTGCAGCACCGCCAATTGGGCGTTACCATTTTCATCTTGTAAAATCTTGTATTTAAAACTACATTCTCCATTCTCTAATACCTCGCGATAAATCTCTTCAGGAAAACGTGGTGAACGTTCTTCATCCGAATTCGTAAACATCTCTGTCAGCTTGCCATTCGTATTCATGAAAGCGAATTTTGTGTCTGGTGTACGCAGAGAAAGCAACGCGTTCACATATTTGTTGTCTTTGGGGAAGCTCTCCGTATTTTGCCAAACTTGATACGGAACGGTTCGGACCTGACTCAATAGACTTTCTGCCTTGTTCCGATATAAAAATTGCTGCATCAATACGTACTGAATTACGCCAATAAAAAGTAGCAGGCCAGATAAAATAAGTAACGAGCGCGACAGAAGCTGATAGCGTAACGAGGATGGCTCCAAAAATTTGCGCAACAGATTATGCTTTTCTTTTTTCATTAGAAATCAACCCTGTACCCTGCGCCGCGCAACGTGCGAATAACTCGATGCTGACGATCGTTTATTTTATCTCGCAGCGCACGGATGTACACCTCGACTATGTTTTCTTCTCCCTCAAAATCGTATCCCCAGACATTATCCAGAATCATTGGCTTGCTCAGTACCAAGCCATGATTCATGACGATGTATTTCAGCAAGGCATATTCCGTTGGCGAAAGCGCAAGCAGCGTGTCCTCGTAGGTTATTTCCATTCTCCTGTCGTCAATACCGAAAGGACCGAGAATGACTCGATTGAGTATATGAGGGTAGTGATTCCGGATACGAGCATGAATCCGGGCGAGTAATTCTTCAAAACTAAATGGTTTAACCATATAATCATCGGCACCTAGCGTTAATCCCTTAATCCTGTCGTCTACATCCTCCTTGGCCGTCAGCATGATGATCGCCATGTTTCCCACCTTTTTCAGCATTCGGCAAACCTCAAAACCATCCATTCCCGGCATCATCACATCGAGAATAACTACATGGGGGTGATGTTCCTTGGCCAATGTCACTGCAGCGATTCCGTCTTGCGCCGTAAGTACATCGTACCCTTCATTTTCAAGCCCCATCTCCAAAAATTGCAAAATATTCGGCTCATCGTCTACTAGCAATATTTTAATCCCTTTATTCAGTTGGCTCAATTGCTTCACCTCTCGATCCTATCTTCTCATTATCTCTGATTTCGTTGAAAAGTGGCTGAATATTAGCTGAATGCAAACTGAATCTTCATTTACACAAATGATTCTGTCGAAAGTCAAAAGAATGGAATATTCCTCACTTCTTCGTATTCAACCAATTTTAAGCCTACCTTCAAGAGTGACTCAGCTTCAAATGCCAAAATGACGTTGTTGAAAAGTATTCTATCATTCCATATGCGGAGGTTATCTATGAAAAAGAATAGTGTTATCACCATTGCTTCCATCGCCGTTCTCGTCTGCGCTGTTGGCGGATACACTCTGTATGATTATTTTGTAGGAAATCATGTAGAGATCCCAGCTTCCAAAACGGAACAGAGTGCTACAGGGGCAACGGCAGCAGCCCCAGTGTCAAACCAGGGGACTACCAATCCAGCAAGTAACGTGAATAAAACATGGAATATCGACAACGAGTCCAAAGTGTTTTTCTCCGTCACAACGTCCAAGGAAACCGTTAACTTTGCCATCAACAATGTGAAAGGTTCATGGGATATCAATTTGACGGCTCCTGATCAAATGAAAGCAACAGCAACAGCGGATTTAAATCAAATTGACTCCGGTAACCCCAAGCGTGACGAACATATTAAATCCGAAGAGTATTTCAATACAGAAGTGACTCCAGAAGCAGCTTTTGAAGTAAAGTCATTTGAGGGTTTGCCTGCCGAATGGACGGAAGGGCAAAAAGCTACGTTTAAAATGAACGGCGTGCTTACTGTCAGAGGTACATCCAAAGATGTTCAATTTGATGCCGACGCGATCTATTCGCAAGGAAAAATGAATCTTGAGGGAACTTCGATCGTCCGCTTTGGCGATTTTGGTCTAAAAAGCCCGCACGCGATTCTAGCAGATACAGAGGAGAACATCACGATTACGCTGAGATTAGGTCTTGAATCTGCTTAAGCAGGAGCAATAAATCGCCCAGCAGATGTGCAACTGCTTTTCAAACAAAAAGGAACGAACAAACGTTACCAGTAGCGCTGCTCGTTCCTTTTTACTTGGCCTTTCCGTTTCCAGGTACGATAATCATTCTCAATCGAATCAATAGAAGCAAAAGAATCCTTGCTCTTCCTCAGACTCTCGCAACGCAAAAAAGGCAACCCCCTTTACAAGCGCCGCCTTTTTCCCAACTCTTTCTATTTTCTATATTCCTCTTTCAAATAGCTCCGCCAGATGCTGGACCAATATACTCTCCATTCGCTCCCCGTCTAAACGCTTTGGATCAAGCAGGGCATGTAGCGCCAAGCCATCGATAATCGCATAAAGCCTTTCTGTCTCGAGTTCCTTGTCCACTTTTTTCGATAGCAGACCGACCTGCTCAGCATAGTTCATCACCTTTTGCAATCCGGCATAAATCCCATCGTGCATGGCGTCAAACACATCCTGCTTGTGCCTGAAATAAGCGGTAAATGCGAACCATACTTCTGCTTCTGCCATCTTCTCCTGATTCGTCGGAACTAGCTCCAGCAAGAGCCTGATAATTTGTTCCTTGGGTGAAATTTGTTCCTGAATAGCGATGTTTCCAATTCGCGCTGTTGCTCTTTCTTTGACGAGCGTCATCGCATAAATGCCAAGCACTGGGCCATAGTCATGGGTAATGGAGCTGTACGGCTGTTTATGGACAAGGGAGGTTGATCGAATGGCCCATCAAGATAAGGGAAATCATGTGGTTTTTGGAAATGTTCAAAAGCAACCGCTTTGTCGATGTATCGCTGAACCAATGGATGGCACTCACCCCGTATGAGCTCGTTGCGTCGAATCTGAATGTTGGACCGGAACTGATTGATGCTCTGCCTAAGCAAAATTGGCCCGTGGTCAAATATCCGGGCTATGGATACGATCCGAGCGAATGAACCATGAGAAAAAACTGTCCTCAAGCCGAAGGACAGTTTTTTTGCTGTACAGTCTCACTTTTTCAGGCGATAAGGCACAGTCGCAATTTTGACATCTTGCCTGGCGAACAGGTAAGCCCGCAGGAAAAAGCTTGTTTGGTTATGAAGTAGGTTATGCCACCAGCGCTTTGTTATAAACTGTGGAATCATGACTGTCACATGGTCTGTTTCTGCCTTTTTCCATTCAACCGTATCTATAAATTTAAATAACGGCTTAATAATACTGCGATAATGGGAGCGCAAAATAATCAACCGCACGCCCGGGTCCCACTGCTCCCACTTCTCCCCCATTTTCTTCATCTCCTCTTCACTAAAGGCAACGTAGACAGCAACAATGTCATCTGACAAGGACTGGGCATAGCTAATCGTATTTTTCACAACCTGTGAGATGCCAGCCACAGGAATGACAATCACACTTCCTTTGGGCTGTGGTTTTTCCAATGTGACATCCAGTCTTAGCTCTTCCGCCAAGTCTTTGTAATGTCCATTGATCTTGCGGAAAATGAAAATAACGATGGGAAGGAAGATAAAGATGGTCCATACATGAGAAAATTTTGTAATCAGGAAAATAAGACAAATGGTCAAGGTCGTCAGCATGCCGATCGTATTTAAAATAAATGGAGTCAGCCATCCTGCTGGCTTTTTGGTTACCCAGCGCTTCATCATTCCACCCTGTGACAATGTAAACGGAATGAACACGCCGAGCGCATACAACGGAATCAAATTTTCTGTTTTTCCTCCGAAAGAAATCACCAGAATGGCGGACAGCACGCCTAAAAAGATGATCCCGTTCGAAAACCCGAGACGATCTCCACGAACCATGAACATATTCGGCATGAATCTGTCCTTAGCCAGCATAAAAGCAAGCAGCGGAAAGGCAGCAAAGGCAGTATTCGCAGCAAGAAACAAGATTAAAGCCGTGACCGCCTGAATGAAGTAATAAACCACGCCCCTGCCGAAAACTGCGGAGGCGATTTGCGATACGACCGTTTCCTTCGGGTTCGGTCCGATTCCGTATACATAGGCCAGCAAACTGATGCCCGTGAACATCACTCCGAGAATCAATCCCATCATGATAAGCGTCAAAGCAGCATTTTTCGGTGCAGGATTTCTGAAATTGGGGATCGCGTTCGATACGGCTTCTACTCCGGTTAACGCCGAGCAGCCAGAGCTGAATGCCCGCAAAAGCAAAAATAACGTAATCCCTGGAACCGCTACACCATATGCGGGCGTTTGCGCATGCACATTACCTGCGATCCATTGGAATCCACCGCCTATAATCAATAAAAAAATGGCGGCAACAAACAAATAGACGGGATACATTAAAATGGTTGCCGATTCGGTGATCCCACGCAAATTTAACAAGGTCACCGAGACAATCATGAGTAGAGCAATCAGTACACGATGATCATGTAGAACGGGAAAAGCGGAGGTAATGGCATCTGTTGCTGCTGACGTGCTCACTGCCACGGTCAAAATATAGTCCACAAGTAGTGAACCACCTGCTACCAGCCCAATCGAGGTCCCGAAATTGTCTTTTGCCACGATGTAAGCACCGCCACCTGTCGGATAGGCAAAAATCGTTTGGCGGTAAGACAAAATTAGGATCGTTAAAAGGCCAAGAACTGCCAGTGATATCGGAAGGGAATACCATAGAGCTGCTGCTCCCATCGTAACCAGCACAAGCAAAATTTGTTCCGTTCCGTAAGCGACAGAGGACAGCGCGTCTGAGGAAAGCACCGCCAGCGCTTTGAGCTTATTTAGTTTTTCTTCCCCTAGCTCATTCGATTTCATCGGTCTGCCGATGATGACTCGTTTAAAACCCGGTATCATGCTCATTCTCCTTATGAACATTTTTACGTTAGCTTCCCCTCATCTCCCACCAAATAACAAGCAAACTCGTTGTCGTGAACATGAATAGTCTCGTCTCCTTTTGGACAGTAAATAAATGAGTGATCGCACGCTATTGTCACTTACGAAAGGTGATGAGCATCATGGTTGATCTCGGATTACTTGTCATTCGTCTTGTTTTAGGGTTAAGCTTTGTCGGGCACGGGAGTCAAAAATTGTTCGGGTGGTTTGGCGGACATGGAATCAAAGGGACTGGCGGCTGGATGGAATCAGTCGGGATTAAACCGGGTGTCCTCATGGCGACGGTCGCGGGGATACTCGAATTTGTGGGCGGTCTTCTCTTTGCATCGGGGCTATTTTTCACGCTCGGTGCGGCTATGATTGTGATTGCCATGCTCGGCGCCATGAAGGTACACCTGCCCAATGGCTATTGGATCGACAAAGGCGGTATTGAATATTTGGTCGTCATCATTGCTGTAGCAGTTGGTTTGGCTCTCATCGGACCTGGCGCGTATTCGTTGTAGACTTACTTCCTTACCATTCCGCAAAAAAGGGGCTTGGTCGCAATGGTCAAGACCCAAGCCCCTTTTTCATGATAAGCGGATTAACTGCTTTGTTTGATTTGATTCAAATGATTTTGTGGTGCTTCCTTCCGCAGAATTCTCTCTATATTTTGCACGAAGAAACGATATCTTGTTTCGTGAAACTTGGTTCCATCCGGCATTCCTGCCGTATGCGGGGTTAAGACGACGTTTTTCAAAGCGCGCAGTTCACTGTCCAGAGGGAGAGGCTCAACCGTAAAAACATCCAAACATGCCCCGCCAATTTCCTCATTTTTAAGAGCCTCTACCAGATCAGCTTCACAGATAATCGGACCCCTTGCTGTATTCACTAGCAGCGCATCGTTTTTCATTTTACGTAAAAACTCTTTATCTACTAAATGTCGCGTCGATTCATTGAGAAAAATATTGAGTGTAATCACATCGGAATGGGCAATTAACGTATCCAAATCAACCAGCTCGACGTCATTGCTTTGCACGTTTTTATTGGTGTCATACGCGAGCACCTTCATCTGAAAGGCTTTTGCCAGTTCTGCCACTCTCGATCCGATCGCGCCAAAGCCGATAGTACCAATTGTTTTCCCGCGCAACTCGCCACCCGTGTATGCCAACTTCGTTTCGTCTTCTCCCTGCTTCATAAATCGATCCAGAAACGCGATGTTTTTGTAATAGCCGAGAATGAGAGCTATGATATGCTCGGCTACTGCATTGGCATTTACTCCTGCTGCATTGCTTACCCAGATGCCTTTTTTTGTGCATGCCTCGATGTCCACATTGTCAAAGCCTGCTCCGGTCTGAACGAATTGCAGCTGCTCTGCTTTGCCCAGGAGCTCTTCGTTTACTTCAATATGCTCCGGAATCAGCACATCTGCCCCGCTGATGAATTCCTCGATTCGCTCCGGCTCAATAATCGTAATCTGCCAATCGTGTGGAAACGATTGAATCACTCGCTCTTTTGAGGAGGCGTTAAAGTATCCTGTAATCAACACGTTCATATAGACAAGCTCCTCCGTACACAATGTTTATGCATTTGCCCACGCTTCAAAGAAATGACGCTTGATATTTGCCAGTACCAGCTTGGGCGATTCATCTTCCAGACAGCCTACTTCAAAGGTAATCACTGGTTTTCTTGTTTGCTTTGGGCTTTTGAAAAAGTCAATTTCTCGTAAAGTGGTAATGAACTGTGTAAGCTCTACGACACCTACTTCCGAATCCTTGATGCCAAACGGAATATGCTTATCACCGAAATAGCTGGCTTGTCTGTCTTTCCTATAACTGTTGCCGATATGGATGTGCGTTAAGTAATCCTTGGCGAGCCACAGTGATTTATGCGGGTTCTCTCCCATCAGAGGCAAATGGCTTTGATCAAGCAGTAAACCAAAATGGCTGTATTCACTGCGAATTATTCTGGCTACGTTAACCGCTTCGTGAGTAGGTCCGAGCAAATATTTGCGGTCAAGATGCCGATCCCCGATTTCGAGTGAAATACACAGCTCGTACGATTCCGCCCTCTCTCGCGCATACTTGCACAGCTCCATCGTCGAATCAATAAACGCCTGTATGCTCTGCTGCTTGCTTTCTTCTCCTTCGAACTTCCCGGTTACGATATGCATGATTTTGGCACCCATCTCATAGCAATGGTCAATCAGCATGTAACATTTTTGAATCGATTCGTTTCGAATAGCCGGGTCCAGGGAGCTTAGGTTGATTTGCAGTTCTCTAAAAGCATCTCCACCGTTGAAAAGGATTTCCACACTGCTATACTGCATATATTTTTTCGCAAGCGCTCTTGCTTCTTCGTCAGCGATATAGGATACCTCCACTGCGGTAAAGAAAGGGTCCTCCAGTATCGTGAGCAGACTGGAAATCATCTGCTCAGGTTGGCTCTGCGGAAAAGGAAACAGCTTGGGAAGCACAATACCGATACTCGCTGTTTTTTCTAGTTGCTCCATCATACAATTTTGCCGGACACGATGAGTTCAGGCAGTTCCTTCACAGTGTCGATCACATGTGTATGATAATATTTGCCCCATACCTCGATAGGAGTTGAGCCTTGCATCACGCCGATAACCGCTTTGCATCCGGCATTGTAGCCTTCCAGCATGTCCGCAGGCGTATCGCCGATTTTAATGACCTGTCTTACATTTTGCACATTCAAATATTCCATCGCTTTGAAGATCATAAAAGGTGCAGGGCGTCCCTTCCCTTCAGGGACCATGTCGAGATCGACGGCATAATCAATCAAGCCATTTTTCACCCAACCGAGCGACTCCATGATGACATTGTTGATGTCTCTGTGAAAGCCTGTTCCTGTCGCTACCTTGATTCCATTTTCCTGGCACCATTGCAGGGTTTTTGTAGCGCCTTCGATTTCTCGGCAATTTTCTTGATAGTACGCAATCATGTATTCGGTGTAGCGCTCGTACAGCTTAACAGCCTCATCATGGGTCGAAGCATCGATATCTACCTCGAAATTTTTAAAATCAATCATGTTTCCTTTTGTTCTGGCAATTAAAAATTGGTAGAGATGAATTTTGTTTGTTCCCATGTGCGTGCTGATTTCATCCTTTGTCACGTTCAAGCCGTATTCCACTGCCGCTTGATGCAGACAATCCCTGACTCCGTTATTATCCTCAACCAGTGTTCCCGCCAAATCAAATACTGCCAACGCGATGTCGTTTTTCATTTTTCATCTCTCCCATTTTTCTATGCTAGAATACCACTGCAATTATTGCTTCAGAGCCTTGTCGAGCTCGATTTGCGCTTTTCTTTTTGCTTCCTTCAACGCTTCTGCTGCCGGAATATTTTCAATCAACACCTTATCTTTAGCCAGCTCGATCTCCGCATAAATTTTTCCGCCTGTCGGATCTACAAAAGGCGCAATTCCATTTGTTTTTGCTTGTTCCAAAGGTACTGACAAATACGGATTTTCTTTCAATTTATTTTGGTAAATATCTGTTTTCACCGCGCTGTCACGAATCGGAATATAGCCCGTTTCCACAGCCCAGTAAGCTGTTTTTTCGGCTTCCGAGAAGAACTTCACGAATTCCCAGGCACCCTGCTGCTGTTCTTTTGGTGATGCCTTGAACAGGTTAAACATCACAGAAGTCGCTACAGGTCTAGGTTTTTTGCCATTGAAGCCTTTTTGCATACCAGTTGCCACTTTGGAGAAATCCAAGTCTCCACCATCCCCAGAAGAACCTGTATAGCCTGCAGATTTACCATTCATGACGTTGTCAATGGTTTTATACCACCATTCCCAGCCATTGCCGCCATATACGGTATCCATGGTCTTGTCCTCATGAATCGATTTGCGAATCTTATCCCATGCGTATACCCATTCCTCCGAGTCGATCGTAACCGTTTTCCCATCTGCACTGACGATATCGCCACCAGCAGAGCGCGCGTAATCAATCATGTGCTCGGCATACCACATGATGGACCAGCCACTGATCCCTTCCTTTTCTTTGATCAGCTTGGCTGCGTCCGCCAATTGTTCAAAGCTGGTCAAGGAATTGTAATCAATCTGGTATTTATCAAAAATATCTTTACGGTAGTACATCATTTGTGTCGCAACATAGGCTGGTACACCTAAAGTCGCCTCATTGTATTTGCCTTGCTCCAGCAAAAGCACATCGTCCTTTTTGTACTCTGGCTGATTGATATTTTCATCCAATGGCAGCAGAGCATCACTCTTGGCCAGCTTCATAAACTCAGGGTAGCCGTTAATCGACAATGCGGGTGGCTTGCCTGTCGCGAGCTGTGCTTGCAATGCCTGCAAGGTTTCGCTATAAGAGCCTTGAATGACAGGTACGACCTCATACTGTTGGCTTTGGCTATTAAAATCTTGAACGATTTTTTGCATCGTCTCCCCAAGCTTGCCGCCCAGACCATAGTAGAACTCCAACTTGATTTTTTCTTTGGTCGCAGGTGCTGCATTCGTGTTTGTACTCGTGTTGTTTTCCGATGAGGCTTGATTGGAGCAACCGATGACCCCTGTCATGATAAGTGCAGAACACAGAATCGAAGAAATGATGCGTTTGGCGCTTCCTTTTCGCTTCTCCACAATGATGCCCTCCCGATAAGTAGCTATTTTGATCTCCATTCGTACTGCCTAGACCGAACAATCATGACTTCCAATTAATGCACATCACCACCCCATTATTTGTTCACATAGAGATTAGCCATGGAATGAATGATTCTTTTACTGGCCATGGCAAGCAGTATGAGCATCGGCAGCAGGGAAATCGCGCATGCCGCCATCGCTAGCGGAAAGTCCATTCCATATCCTGCCTGACTCATAAACAGCCTTCGCAAACCGATGGTCACGAACATATTTTCCTCCGACTTGATTAACAAGGAAGGCCACATATAGTTGTTGTAGCTATAGATGAAGGTGATCAGCACCAGAGACGCAATGGCATTTTTGCAGTACGGAATATACACGGTAAAGATCAGCCTCAGATGACCGGCTCCATCCAGCTTTGCCGCATCAATCACATCTTTAGGCACCTGCATGAAGGATTGCCGCAGGAAAAAGATCGCAAAAATACTGATAAACTCGCTGAGAATATAACCCGTATGCGTATCCAGCAAATTTACCTTGGACAGTAGAATAAAGGACGGGATGTAGGTCACTGCTGATGGCAGCATGTATGTAGCCAGGATCAACACAAAACAAAATTGCACCCATTTCTTTCGCATCACCGTAAATACATAGGCTGCAAAAATCGCGGTAATGATTTGAAAAGCAATAATGATCAGGCTGACATAAATGCTATTCCACAAATACAGAAGCATCTTGGTATCTGTGAATACACGCAGATAATTCTCAAAGTGAAAGGCTGACGGCAAAATGGATCCGCTATAAATCTCATTTTTCGGCTTAATCGAAATCAGGAACATCCAAATAAACGGAAACACCATCAATGCGCTGATGAGAGCCAGCATTGCATAGCGAATACCCGTTTTTACTTTTGCCAAGCTCAACGCTCCCACCTCATTTCTTAAACATGATTTTGGATACAGCGAAATTCAACGCGCTGATCAGAAGACAAATAACGAGGAATATCATCGCCAATGCGGAAGCCGGCCCTGTTTCATAGAACTCAAAAGCGAGCACGTAGAAGTAGTACAAAATGGTAGAGGTTGCACCAGACGGCCCCCCCTGCGTCAAAATGTAGATCTGGTCATAGGCTTTCAGCGAGTTCAACGTAAAGAAAATAAACAAGAATACGAGGATCGGAGAAATCGCAGGTAGCGTAATTTTCATCAGCTTTCTGAGGCCTCTGCCCCCATCCAGCGCATTGGCTTTCTCTACTTCCGGATCCAGCTTGGCGAGCGATGAGGTAAGCAGCAGGATGGCTAGTCCGACATACTGCCAAATCGTGACGATAATGACGACAATCATTGCCGTTGTCTGTCCCCCAAGCCATTTCACTGGCTCCAAGCCGATCCCTTTTATGATCATGTTGATGATTCCTGAATCGTTGTCAAAAATACTGACCCATACCATCGAGACGACTACGGTTGGTGTGATCCACGAAGAGAAAGCAGTAGCGACAAAAAAATGGCGAAAGGCTTTGATCTTGTTTAACAGAGCAGCCACATACAGCCCCAAAAGGATAGGCGGAACGACTGTAAAAAAGGTAAACACGAGCGTATTCTTCAATACTTTTGCAAAAAAGGAATCGGTAATTAAATTTTTATAGTTCTCGAGTTCAACAAAGTTATAATCGGGTGAAATATAGTTCCAATCCGTAAAGCTAATATGAAACGTTTTGATCATCGGATAGATCCAGAAAACAACTAACGGAATGAGCGTCGGCAATAGGAGCGCCAGCGACCAAAGATTGTCTTTTCCATTTTTGTTGATTCGCGTAAGCATTTATTTGTACTCCCTGATCACTTCATTGATTTCTGTGCCGTCACAAGAGTGAGAGATTTGAAACAATCGCGCGATCGTAGGCGCGATATGCTCCAGTCGCGATTCTTCGATGATTTTTCCGTTCTCAAGCTGGTCACCTACGCAAACCATAAATCCATTCATTTCATCGACCTGCGAAGGATGGTATCCGTGCAAGCTTTTCATATCCGTGTATTTGGGCCGTTTCGGAAAAGCGATGTCTTCACCGCACACCATATGGTTCAGGTCCAGGATACCGATAGGCTGATAGACGGAAGTGGTCTCTTTCGTTCTCTCATAAAACTGATTCACTTCCGGCAGCTCACGGAAATAATCCATAATCTCCTTATTCTGTCGCGAATCCAATGAACTGTAGAACAATAAGGCTCCGCTACCATCTGCGACAAATCGAATTTGCTGGGCAGCGAATTGTTCTCGCCAGCGGCTTTGCGCCAAAATTTCATTCGGATAAAAGAACGCTTCGATATCGCTCTGACCATGATCCGAGAAGAGCAGCAGATTGTATGGTTGCTTCGATTTTTTGAGCGATATTTCGATTTGATTGATATGGGCAAACAACCTGTCCAAGTATTCAGATGCCTCGATAGAATCTTTTCCATGCTGGTGCGACAATGCATCGTAACCAATAAATCGTGCTGCGATAAAATCATACTTTTCCGATTCAATCGCCTGTATCGTCTCCCGCAGCGCTTCCCGATCAATCTCATTCACAGACATCGATTCCCGGAGCTTCTTTTTGCTGTTTGATTCCGTGATCAGATGCTGAATATACGGATTTCCTGACGTTAACGGCCAATGAATGCAGCAGCTTGTCACCCCATGCCTCGCTAGCGAATAAAAGATCGTTTGTTTATGGAAAGTCTCGTTACAAAGGCTATCGTGGTCACCATACAGCTCGATTCTCTCCAGCGTCTGCGCATGTGATACCACATTATCAAAGACCGAATGCTTGTCCGGATGGTTCCCGGTGATGGCTGTTGCATGCGCAGAAAATGTAACAGAGGGAAAGGTTGTAATCATTTTTTTACAGTACGAATAACCGTTCTGAATAAATTGCGGTGCTCGCCGTGCGAAGCTTGTATAGCTTAATCCATCTAACGAAATCAGAACATTCATGAGAGGCTCCTCACATTTTTTTGCGTATTTTTGTCAAACACGTTGACGTTGCTAGCATCCAGTCCCACGTACAGCTTTTGACCTTTTTCATATGTCTTTGTAAAGCTTTTTTTCACAATAAAATCCGATCCCTTGTAGGTGAGATGCAATAATACATCTGTTCCGATAATTTCTGTGAACAAGACCTCCATGGCAAAAGTGTTGCTGGTCTCGTCTGTGATAAAGCAATGCTCAGGCCGGATTCCTGCTACGACACGCGGATGGTTTTCAACTACGTCAATTGGCATACTCGTTTCTACCCGTACACCATCGATATCGACAAAGGCCCTCCCTTGCTGGTTAACCAGCACAGCGTCTACATAATTGATGGGCGGCGAACTGATAAAGCTGGCGACGAACATATCTACCGGGCACTCAATGATTTCCAGAGGAGTGCCAATTTGCCGAAACTTGCCCTCTGCCATGATCGCGATTCGATCTCCTAACGTGACAGCCTCTACCTGATCATGCGTGACGTATATAAAGGTTGAGTCTAATCGCTCATGCAGCTTTTTAATTTCAATTCTCATTTCATTGCGCAGCTTTGCATCCAGGTTGGATAATGGCTCGTCCATCAAAAAGACTTTCGGTTCCTTGACAATCGCTCTGCCGATTGCAACCCGCTGCTTTTGCCCGCCTGACAGCTGACTGGGGTAACGCTTCAACAAGGAGTCGATTTGCAGCATTTCCGCTGCCGCCTTAATTCGCTTTTCCCGCTCTGCCCTCTTCACTTTTTTGATCTTCAATCCGTACGCCATATTTTCAAAAACCGTCATGTGTGGATACAGCGCATAGTTTTGAAAAACCATCGCCACCCCTCGATCCTTGGGCTCTACTTCATTGACATAAGCATCGCCAATGTACACTTCTCCTTGTGTAATCTCTTCAATGCCGGCAATCATTCGCAGCAGCGTAGATTTTCCACAGCCAGATGGCCCGAGCAGCACCAGAAACTCCTTGTCCTTGATCTCAAGACTGATATGATCTAGTGTGCTCTTATCTTCCGTGTATTGTTTTGTGAGTGACTTCAGCGTGATACTCGACATCATAAAAACCCCTTATCACATTTTCACAGCCAAAATTCCGAATGAAACATTTTCCATTTTACATTCAATTTTTCTTGGATTTCTGATAGAATCATCCTATAAAAGAGAGAAAAACATAATTTGTACAAAAAATATTGTACGTTCATCGTAAACTACTTATATTAACTTCTTATCAATTTCCTTTTGCTTTTTTGTAAATGGATGTACACAATACGTTAATGTTAATTACAAAGGAGAGTGTCTCAATGAAGCGGATGACCACGCAGACTCCAGAAGGGTCGTCGCTGCGCCGTACCGAATTACGCGCCCAAGTCATCGAAGCAATTGCTCAAACGATGGATCTTTACGGGGCCAATCATTCTTTCGGCAAGCTGTACGGGATTATGTTTTTCGAGGATAAGCCGATGACACTCGAAGACATGAAAGAATATATGAACATGAGCAAAAGCAACATGAGCTATGCAATACGATCGTTGCTAGATTCCAAGATGGTCACCAAGCTAGAGGAGAAACAGGAACGAAAAGATCAGTATGTAGCAGAGACTGATTTCTTCCAGACATTCCGCGTCTTTTTTACGATGAAGCTACAGCGGGAAATTGATGTGATGCTCGGGGCAATCAATGAGGTCATTCCCGAGCTCTCAGAAATGGCTCTTGCCGAAGAGACTTCTGATGCAGAGAGAGCGGAATGTCTTCGCGACCTGCATAAGCTGCGCCACGGGGTAACCTATTACACCTGGCTGCAAATGTTTGTAAACCGGCTTCGGGATGGGGAATTTTTGGATCAAGAATGAGGATAGTAGAGGAAACGAAATGATTTGATAAAAAAACAGCCCGATCCGTAGAGGGCTGTTTGCTTCATTTATATGGATGTGCGGAGTAAAGGCATAGCCGATATCCTTTTTGACCGTCAAAACCTCGCTAAGTTTCGTTCATGTTCGAAATTACTTTTTCCATCACGTCGTAGTTAATCGCCCCTTGGAACTTTTCCCGGATCACTCCATCGGCATCGAGAAAATAGGTTGTGGGATAGGCAACGACCTTATAGGCTTGTGTGACTTCCCCCTCCTGATCAAGCATAATTGGAAAGCTAAGCTGCTGCTCCCGCACAAAATCGTTGACGACTTCCATGTTTTTCTCTGTCGGTGTTAAATTGACCCCCAAAATGACGACGTCTTTTTCTTTGTAATCCTCGTAAAACTTTTGCATGTGAGGCATTTCTACCCGGCACGGAGGACACCACGTCGCCCAAAAATTCACCAGTACCTTTTTGCCTGCGTAATCGGCAAGCGAAACCTGCTTTCCATTCAGATCTGTCAGCGAAAAATCAGGGGCCAGCTGTCCTTTTTGCGTCCCCGTCTCCAAATTAGCTACATCTGCTCTACTCTGTCGCCCTGCTTCTTGTGACGATTTTTGAAGCAGATCATACCCGCCATAGACCACAAGTCCAAGCAGTAAAATGATCGCGAACATGCTTTTCTTCAAGCGCAGTGTACCTCCAGTCGTTAAAAATTAATGTCCCAGAACGTATATTGGGCGAGCCAGGCGCTAATTTTTTGCAGCTGTCCTGTAAACAGCAGCAGTCCCATGCCGATTAGCAACCAGCCGTTTATTTTCGATAAAAGCGGTATCCATCTGTTCAGTTTTTTCATAATGCCGAGCGAGTAAGTCAACAGCAACGAAATGAGCAAAAACGGAACCCCCAGCCCAAGCGAATATACCGCCAGCATCCCTACCCCGTGCCACAATGTTTCCGTTGACCCGGCTAAAAGCAATATCGAAGACAAGGCAAGCCCTACACACGGACTCCAGCCGGCTCCGAATGCAATACCAGTCAGAAACGAGCGAATGGTGCCACGACTCATATCCCGCTTCTTTTCCCATGACTTTCCGACCATCAAGACACGCAGATTTAACAGCCCAATCATCTGCAATCCAAACACAACAATCAGCAGCCCGCTCACTTTTTGGACCCAATCACGTTCCTCTGCAAAAAAACGCCCGATCAGGCTGGCAGAAGCGCCCATGGCGATGAAAATCAGGCTAAAGCCAACAATAAAGCTGAGTGACTGGTAGAGCAACGTCCTCTTTTGCACGACCAGTCTGCCTTCATGTATGGTCGAGCCTGTCAGATGAGAGACATACGCAGGAATGAGCGGAAAAATACAGGGGGACAAAAACGACAGCATCCCCGCAGCAAATGCTAATAAAATGCTCAAGCTATCCATGTGCCTCCCCCCTTTGCCGTTTCTCTCCATACCAAATCCAGGCTGCCAAGCCCAATCCAGCTAGCAGCAGCGCATAGATCGACGGAGATTCTCCCAGCACCAGCAGCAATGCGTGGTAGACCATCCAGCCCGCGAACCAGAACCATACGCCACTGTCCAGCCACAGCCTTACAGGCAGGCTTTGCTTCCGAAACGCGTACCCGCTATAAGCAATCGCTGCCAGACTTGCGATCCATTTTCCCCGTTCTCCTCCATCAAAATACAAGAGCGACATCGGCGCCGAAATGACCTCCTGGGGATGATACAGGAAGTAGCTCGCCTTCCATATGAGGAGCCAAAGCAGAAAGGCGTTCCCTGCCACCGACAAAATCAGCTTCTTGTCCTGTCGACCCCGCAAACGGTAGTGCAGCATTAGCCAGCCTGCGAGATAGAAGCTTGCGAACAGTACGATCTGCCCGTTTACAACCATTGAGCCTACCTGAAAGTTGTACAATTCTCACGGCCTCCTTTTGTCCCTGAGAGTACCGTTCTATTTTAAAGATTTGATAAAGACGCACATAATTGTGGTGCGATGTACTTATCGGCTTCGCGGAATGGTGATCCAAAACGAATGCCTGTCTTCCTCGGAGATGAGTCCGACTTCTCCCCCATGCTTCTGTACGATCTCCTTTACGATTGCAAGGCCCAGCCCGCTTCCTTTGCCAGATTGGGCGCGATGCCTTGCCAGATCCATCTGGTAAAAGCGCTCAAAGACAAGCTCGTGCACCTCTTCTGGCATGGGTACGCCAACATTACTCACGGTTAAGCGATAGCCGTGTGGTTCACTTACGCCAGACACCCATATGTCCTGTCCCGCATTATACGTAATCGCATTTTGCAATAAATTGTTGAGCACCTGGCGTAATCCGTCCTCATCGGCGATCACGGTTCCAGACTCCAATGACAAATGCAGCTCCATCTCGCGGCTTTTTAACTCCCATTGAAAAGCATTGGTGCATTTGGAAATCAGCTCATCGATCTGGATGCTCGTTTTTGTCATCCCCGTCTCGCGGCGATCCTCCCATACAGAAAGCAGATGCAGCTGCTCTACCAGACGGGTAATATGCTGGGATTCTTCCAATAGCGATTGATACAGCTCACGGTCTCCGATAAGCACCCCACTGCTGAGTGCCTCCAAATACCCGTTCAAATTGCTGAGTGGCGTACGCAGATCGTGGGAAATATTGCTCAGCATGCGTTTGCGGTTTTCTTCCGCACGCTTCAAGGTTCGCGTCATGTCATTAAAATGCTCCGTGAGCTGCCCAATTTCATCTTGAGAGGTAACCGCGATCAGCTCCGGGTATGTCCCTTCCGTGAGCTGGCGCGTCGATTCTGTCAGGCGTCGCAAGGGAACCAACATTTTTTTGATGAATACGTAATGAATGAGTGCGGCAACCACGATCGCGAGTACGCTCGCACGCACCAGATAAAACTGCATGGTTTGGTCGAACATCATGTTTTTCTCTGCTCCGACCAAACGATACTCCTCGACAAGTACACACGCGAAATCCTTTACCGAAACCCCGGCAAGCAAAATTACTGTCAGCATAACGATGATATTTACCCCGATCAGCTTCCAGGTCATGTGCTGCTTCCATTCACGCAGCTGATTAATAAGCAACAAAGCGATACCCCATTCCCCGAATCGTTTCAAAAAAACAGGCTCCTTCGTGTGGCGTCCCGATTTTTTCTCTGAGCTTGCCGACATGAACATCTACTGTGCGGTCGATCACGCTTTTCTCTTCATTCGGGTAGAGCTCCCCCAAGATCTGCTCACGCGACAAGATTTGGTTTGGGTGCCGCATAAAAAAATAGAGCAGCTTGAATTCATGCTGCGTAAGCGAAATGAGCGTCCCGTTGTACTTGACCTCTCCTCGCACAGGCTTGATGGTTAAGCCCTTGAAGCTGATTTTGCTGCAGCGATTGGCGGTTCTGCGAAGCACTGTATTGACCCGGGTTACGACCTCCTGTGGGCTGAAAGGCTTTGTTATGTAATCATCTGCCCCCATTTGCAAGCCCTCGATCCGCTCAGCCTCCGCTACCTTTGCTGTCAGCATGATCAGTGGTATATCGCTTTTCTGCTCGCTGCGAATCCATTTACATAAATCCTCGCCGCTGAGCTTTGGCATCATTAAATCCGTAATCACGAAGCAGGGATCATACTTTTGGAAAGCCTCCATGCCTTCCTCCCCGTTTTGCGCCTCGACCACGTCATATCCTTCTTTTTCCAAATACAGCTTTAACAGCCGTCTTATTTTTGCATCGTCTTCGATCACCAAAATATTTTTCCCCTGCACGCCTTCGCCCCCACATCTCTTCTATTTAATCCTCCCATTGTAAAGAAACGATAAAGTTCATGCCAATGCTATCATTCGCATCGCCTGAAAAAGCAAAGAGGGGGGACTATGCCCCCCTTCCACGCTACTTCCCGATTACCCGTTTATTTATCATGAACCGCGCAGCGATTAGGACCAATCTCCATCTCCTGCTGCTCTTCTGGACTTGGCTTTATTTTGCCCATGTTGGTTTGGCGTATCTCCTGGTAGGCATTCGGCTGTGGCGGCAAGTTTTCTGTTACTGCTCTGCGGAATTCATCCTCATCAGTGATGTTCAATCCAGGGTTTTGCTCAAATAAATCCTGTAGATGGGCAGAAACGACACCGCCTTTGCCTAGCTCTGTTATTTTACCAAAGTGAGCAGGCAGAACGATCAGCTCATCGGAAAGCTCTCTGTAGCGACTATACAGCGTGTGACGCAAATCACTAACCCAATCCTCTGCTTTTCCGGCCAAATCGGGACGACCGATGGACTCGACGAATAGAATATCCCCGGTCAGGAAGTACTGATCATCGATAATCAAGGACGTGCTGCCAATGGTATGGCCCGGTGAGTAGATTGGCTGGATCGCAATCTTCGTATTCCCTACTGTAATTTCCTTGCCTTCCTCCAGCTTTTCATAGGCAAATGTCACCTCTTCTGCGTCTTTGGCAGGGAGCCAGTAAGTCGCGCCGACTTGGTCCGCCAGCTTTTTCCCACCTGAAATATGGTCGGCGTGCAGGTGTGTATCGATTGTATGCGTAATTTTGACATGCTGGCTGCTGGCCAAATCCGTGTACACATCCGTCATTCGAAGCGTGTCGATAATTGCGGCTTCCCCATTGGATACCACCATATAGGACAGGCAGCCCTTGCCGATCCGCACAAATTGAAAGAGCGCCCCGCCATCTCGCAAGTCTCCTACCTTCACCGGTTCGAGATGCTCACTCCATGCTTTCATACCGCCAGCCAGATAGTACACATCGCCCCTGCCTGCTTCTATGAGTTGTTCCGCTACGAAAATGGACGAGCCTTCTTTTGCGCAAACGACAAGTACCTTTTTGCCTTCTGGGATGTGTGTGAGTGCAGGCTCTACCCCGTCTATCAAATCGAAGTAAGGGATGTTGATGCTCTCGATCTTTTTCCCTTCGATTTTCCAATCGTGATAATCACTTTGATTGCGCACGTCGAGAATAAACAACTCTTCGTGTTGAAAGATGATTTGTGTCAGGTCATGCGGTGCCATTGGCTGCAAGGCTGTTTGTTGTTGTGTCATGCTTTCCCCCCACCTTTTCTGTTTGTGTGTATGGCTGCCTAATTCGATTTTGTAGGACCTGTCCACCCGTTCATTCCGTCGCTCACGTTTTTCACATGGGTAAAGCCTTTTTCAGTGAGCAGCTGGCATGCAAGATCACTTCGATTCCCGGAGCGACAGATGACATACACTTCTGCATTCTGATCCAATTCATGCAGATGCTCTTCCAATACCCCCACAGGTATTGATTTGGACCCAGGAATCCGCTGAAACGCGTACTCGGCTGGTTCGCGCACATCCACAATCGTGATTGATTCGTTCAGCTTTTGGGCCAGCTCTGCCGCTGTAATCGTGTAAGGGTGCTTGGTTTCTTCTTTTGCTTCTCCGGGATTGGCTTTGCGTAAATAATGCTTCAGTACGTCTCCCTCGAGTATGGTGCCCAGATACTGATGCCCTGTTTTTTTTGCCCAGCCCTGCATGTCTGCCAAGGAGCCTTTGTCCGTTGCCTGGATCTCGATGACTTGTCCGGGCTGCAGCTCATCCATCGCTTTTTTGGTTCTCACGATTGGCATCGGGCAGGCAAGTCCTTTGCAATCCAATGTTTTATCTGTCGTAATTGTTGCGCTCATGCAGATCCCTCCGGCTCTATTCTGTTATTTGGGTACCTTGCCAATTCAGCATGCCGCCTGCCATATTCGCTACCTTCGTAAATCCTTGACTAATGGCAAATTCACAAGCCTGTGCGCTTCTGGCACCACTTCTGCAAATGAAGATCACCTCTTTCTCAGGATCGAGCTCGTGGAGTCTGACGGGCAGGACAGGAAGAGGAATCAGTGTCGCTCCTTCCATATGTCCAGCGCTGTACTCATCCGGATTTCTGACATCGATGAATTGAGCCTCCCGCTTGTCCTGTAGCATTTTTTCAACCTCTTGCGGCGTGATATCTTGCCATACTTTGCTCATTGTGAATGGCCTCCTTATTTTGAAAGACACATTATCGATATTGATCGCTAAACTTTATAATACATATACCCCTATAGGTATTATAATATGATTTTGCTCTTTCCTTGTCAATACCTCCTGGTTAGCAAAAGGAGGATGTACATCTCCTAAACAAAAAATCCCCGTCGTAATGACGAGGATTTGGATTGCTTGTATTTTCGTAAGCTAGGAAGCAAGTCCGCCCAGCTCGTGTGCCTTTTTCTTTCGTTGCAAATAGATGCCGATGACCACCGACAGGACAATGACCACCACGGATGTCCACTGCGCAGTCGTCCAATTGAACAAGAAGCGATGAGAATCTCCGCGCAGCATTTCCAAAAAGAAGCGCCCGAGGTTGTACAAAATATTGTAAGCCAGGAATAGATAGCCTCTCGTCAAACGCTTTTGCATGAGCAGGAGAAGAATCGCAAAAATGATGATATCCATCTGTCCTTCCCACACTTCAGCAGGATAGAGCGGCTGGTCCCCAAACGTTGCTCTGGCATTCGTTCCTTCTGGATAAAGAATGCCCCAATTGCTGCCCGTCGGATCGCCAAACGCATCTCCATTCATCAGGTTGGCATCACGCCCGATGCTTTGCCCAAGAATTAGGCCCGGCGCACACAAATCAGCCAGCTCCCAAAAAGAAATCTTATGCTTCCGCACATACCAGATAGCGACCAGAATAGCACCTACAACCCCTCCCTGGATCGAAAGCCCGCCATGCCACACCGCAATAATTTCCGCAGGATGCTTGGAATAAAAATCCCAGTCGAAGAAAAAGACTGTCCAGAACCTCGAGCCGACAATCGCTCCAATAATCATCGGAACAGATAAATTCAGAAGGTGTTCAGCCAGATGCTCTTTTTT
Source organism: uncultured Brevibacillus sp. (assembly GCF_947502445.1). Taxonomy (GTDB): domain Bacteria; phylum Bacillota; class Bacilli; order Brevibacillales; family Brevibacillaceae; genus Brevibacillus. Next base: position 212,215 of record NZ_CANMZW010000006.1, on the reverse strand, counting down.
CTGCAGCTTGGCTAGTGTAACCGTCACCCCAATCCCTAAAACGATAGCCAAAACAAATATCAAGCTATAGGATCGGATCGGAAATGAGCCTATGTACCCCAGGTATTGGTGCAAGAAAATCACATCCTTATCTAGGTCACTATTAGTAAGATAACGGTTATACTATCAGAAAAACAGGGTGTTGTCTGTACAAAAAAGGAGACAACCGTGTAAAAGTCGTCTCCCTCATTTCCTTTTTTCCTCAGGTTTCTTTGAAAAACGAACCATCCAGAATGCCCATGGATTGAATGTGATTTTTCGTCTCATCCGTCCCGCATTGATACACAGCCGCGTAAATTTCCTGCAAGCATTGGTCGTACTCATCGTTTTCGGCATCAAAGTGATACGGGAGTGCTACGACATGCCCACGCAGATACGTATTAAACTCATAAGCCGTCCGATCCTCAAACAAGCTCCTGATCAAGCCTACTTCCTCTTCCGTTGCCTCAATTTCAAACTCGTACCCTGAATCCCCTTGGTTTTCCATGACTGTTCCAGCCTGAACTGAGACATAGTATCGTTTCTTGTCCATGTCTACGCCTCCTTTGCTTACCTATAAACAACGATGCCAATGAGTAAGACTGCCAGCAAAACAGCAAATGCTCCTACGTAAAAAAGCATCCCTGTATTACCAAGTACTTTATTCTTCACCGTTGATTGGCTCACATCGTGGTCTAATTCCTTTGATTCCTGTCTTTTCATAAAATGAATGGTCAATAACAAACCCGCAATAAAAATAAGGGCAAAGATCGCATAATAAATGCCAGGAACCGGAACCATGCTCTTCCCTCACTTTCCCGTGATAGCTGGTTATAGTTTGCGGCAAGTAATTGTTTTTATTCATCAGGTTAATTCTTCGGGCTGCGATAAGAGAATGAACAAATAAAAAAGCACCGCAATGACGGTGCTTTCATCTATGCCCGATAAGCCTCTTCCAAAATAAGCAGATAATCATCTGCCGTAATCGTGCGCACGTTACTTGGTGTAGAGCCGTTTTTCATGGACAATTCCACAATTCGCGGGAAGTCCTCTTCTTTTACACCTGGCAGGTCCTTGAGCTTGGGAATTTGTAGTCCCGCAGTCCAGTCAGCAATTCCAGTAATCAGCTTTTCCACGGCCTGCTCGTTCGTATCGGCGTCAACCGCAAAGCCCATGTACCGGGCGAGATCGGCGTGCATCGCTTTATTTTCGGCAGCATTGAAGCGGAGTACATGTGGCAAAAACACGGAGTTAGCGATACCATGTGGGGTATCGTACATCCCCCCTAAAGCTTCCGCCAGACAATGGACAGCTGCTACATCCGCAGAACCAAAGCAAAGCCCCGCAAGAAGGCTCCCCTCCAGCATCGCATGCCGCGCCGCTTCATCCTGACCATCTGCATAAGCTACCGGAAGTGCAGAAACAATCGTCTTCATGGCCTTTGCGCCAAGCGCTTGAGAGATCGGATTGGTCACTTTGCAGGTGTAACCCTCGATGGCATGGACAAGCGCGTCAACTCCAGTAGCAGCTGTGACCGAAGCAGGAACACTGTAGGTCAGGACAGGATCGAGCACGGCAAGTGTTGGACGAAGTGCTGCATGCTTGAGCGTCATTTTGCGATGGGTCGTCGATTCCGTAATGACCGAGGAACGGGTGACCTCAGAGCCTGTCCCGGCAGTAGTCGGCACACAGATGATAGGAGCGATGTTTTCGTAGGCAAGTCGACCGTCGGCATAATCAGCGGGAGTGCCGCCATTCGGTCCGCATAGGGCTATCGCTTTACCCGTATCCATCGCGCTTCCTCCACCAATCGCTACTACCATATCGGCAGAAACATCACGGAACTTTGTTGCCCCTTCCAGACATTCGATATCTCTCGGGTTTTGACTAAGCTTGTCAAACAGGGATACACGATAGCCTGCACTCTCAAGCGCAGTTTGAATCGGAGCAACCAGTCCCGCTCGAATTACGCCAGGATCACTTACCAGCAAAATGGACGAGCCTTCGCCAACTGACTGGAGCAGAGATGGCAATTCTTTTGATTTTCCTGCTCCCATTTCTATTCTTGTCGAGCAAAGATAGCTGTATGCTTTCATAAATACGCCTCCCTACCTTCTATTCTCATCATACAAGTACGAGAGACGCCATGCCAGAAATATTGCAATAAAATTCGCACAATGAACAACCTCTTTCCTGTAACAATCCTTTTTTTTCCACGTCTCATAGGCAAAGGGGGTTATAGAGAGATGAAAAAAATCATGCATGCAAGTGGTATCACCATCCTGGTCGCATCCTTAATCGGTTGCAGTGCTGGCAGTCCTGCCACACAAAGCTCTGTACAGCCTACCTCGACGTTAGCCGAGAGTTCGCCGTCACCGACTTCCAATCAGGCTGTCTCCAGCGCTCCCAGTCAGGGAAATACCGCGCAAAGCTCGGAGCTTAGCAATACGATGGCTGATTACGCCGTCAAGAAGAAGCCTACTTATACGCGAACAAATGAGATGTACTTCCAAGACTACGGCACCAATCCATTCGTATCGACTGCAACCGACCATCTTTCAACCTTTGCCGCTGATGTCGATACAGGCTCCTACACCGTGATGCGCAGCTATATCAAGGACGGCTCTCTTCCGCCTCCCGAAGCGGTGCGCGTAGAAGAATTCATCAATTATTTTCCCACAGCCTACCCCGCTCCTGAAAAGCAGACGTTTGCTATTGTTGCCGATGGGGGCCCATCTCCCTTTTATAAAGGAACCCAGCTGGTTCGGATCGGCATCAAAGGCAAAGAAATAACAGCAGAGCAGCGAAAACCCGCCAAGCTGGTATTTGTCATCGATGTTTCCGGGTCGATGGATCGTGAAAATCGTCTGGAGCTTGTGAAAAAAAGCCTAAACGTCCTCGTCGATCAGCTACAGCCAGAAGACACAGTTGGTATTGTCGTTTACGGTTCCCAGGGACGTGTCCTGCTACCGCCTACCTCTATGGATGACAAGCACAGAATTTTGGCTGCGATCGGTAGCCTGACTCCCGAGGACTCTACTAATGTAGAGGAAGGACTGACTCTCGGCTACGAAATGGCTTCACGGTCCTTTGAGCATGCTGCAATCAACCGGGTCATTCTCTGCTCTGACGGTGTCGCCAATGTCGGGGAAACCGGAGCAAAAGGCATCTTGCGTTCTATTGAGGACTACTCGCGAAAGGATATTTATTTGAGTACATTTGGCTTTGGCATGGGCAATTACAACGACGTTTTGATGGAGCAGCTGGCGGACAAAGGCCAAGGAAACTACGCCTATATCGACTCCTTTTCAGAGGCGAGACGTGTCTTTACCGAAGCATTGACGGGTACTCTACAAACAATCGCGCGCGATGTCAAAATCCAGGTCGAATTTGATCCGAAAAAAGTAGAGGCGTATCGTCTGCTCGGGTATGAGAACCGCGAAGTTCGCGATGAGGATTTTCGCAATGACAAGACAGACGCTGGGGAGGTCGGAGCAGGTCACAGTGTGACGGCATTATACGAGGTGAAGCTGAGGCCTGCAAGTAATACAGAGCTGGGAACTGTTCGCATCCGCTACCACGATGCAGCCTCCCAAAAGGTAGAAGAAGTGGCTCAGCCCGTACAAGTACAAAGCGAGCTTGCTCCCGACCTGAAATTCCTCGCTGCTGCTGCCCAGTTCGCCGAGATTTTGCGCAATAGTCCATGGGCAGAGGAAGGCTCCCTGCGAGATGTACTTGATCTGGCAAAATCTTCGGCAAAGGGTGAACATGAGCTGGAATTTGTACGCTTGGTAAAAGACAGTCTGGCGATTAGGGGGCGTTAGTTAGAGATGGTAAACCGGGCGATGTCTGCCTCCGATACGCCGATCACGACATACATTTGATCTGTATTCACCACAGTCATCGCAGGCAGGCTCGCGTTTACCATTTCACCTGCATGGATATTATTGGCGCTTACGTAGCCTTTGAGCGGACTGATGACAGCTGCGTTTTTCAATTGGTACTCTGCATTGCTTACCACCGCCTCTGCCTTTTGCACATTGGCTTCGAACTGTGCGAGCTGTTCTGGCGTAAAGCCGTTTTTGGCTTTGTCATACAATGCCTTCGTTTTTTATGAGCCCCTGGCTTTACCCTTGTTTGTTCATAAAATAACGTCGTGCAATCGGACGAACCAAAATCGTTGTTGCAAGCCCAAGCAAATTCCATACATGAACCAGTGTAACCCCTGCTTCCCCGGAAACAAGCGCCATCGCATACAACGCCGAGCAAATGAATGACAGGCCGAATGCAACTGCCCAGATCAGTGTCAGCCAAAAGTTGGAGGCTAAAAACAGAGAATGCTGTGTAAATTCTGGTGCAACTACCTTTTTCGCATATTGCAGGGTGAACGGCTTTTTAATCACAAGCGACCAAACGGCTGCAAGCGTAAGGATTCCGTACATGAACAGCTGTGTAAAATCGAATAAATGATCGTCGTCACTTCTCCAAACTTCTTTTTCTGAAACAAATAAATCAGCACGGCAAGCACAAAACCGATGCTAAAGCCAAGAGCGGGCGGCTCTATCTGAAAAGCTACAAAAAAGGGAATAAGATCAACGTAAATCCAAAACAAGGTCGCGAGCATCTGGCAGCTCTCCTTTATGTCGTTATGATTTTTTTTTCACCTTCTTGTCTCCACTACGATTTTCAATCCCAAAAGGCACATCACCAGCCATACTCCTCCCGCTGTAAAGCCAGCGAGCACATCACTTGGGTAATGCACACCGAGGTAAATCCTGCTGATCCCAACGAGCAGAATCAGAACAACCGCAGCAAGAAGAATGACGATTTTCACTGCTCGGGAAACAACAAACAATGTAAGCAGCATCGCCATCATTCCGAAAAAAATAAAAGCAGCCATCGAGTGCCCACTTGGAAAGCTGTATCCACTTTCTTCAACCAATCGATGAATGGAAGGCCTTTCGCGACGGTAAAGCCATTTTAACAGTAGATTAAAACCCACTCCTCCTCCGAGGGCCAGCAGTAAAAAGAGCGCCTCCCATCTCTTGTGCTGCCATAGCATGATCACAATCGAGATCGCCGCTAAGGTCACTAAAGACCATGTCGATGCCAGAGCCGTGAACACCTGCATCACAGAAGTGAGTTTGGGCGTAATCAGCGATTGCACCTTTTCGATCACGTATGAATCAAATGCGGTCAGTTCTTGTTCCAGCATCTCCTGTCCCAGTTTGCCAAACAGAAACAGACTTACAGCAATCACCAACATGCAGACAAGCGCATACTGCTTCGTTTTCGTAGATAGCCTCGAATGGTTCATCAACTGGGTATATTCCCTTCCTTATGTCCTGGTGCTTAGTTTGTACCTTCTGTAGAGATAGATTACGATGACAATCGATGCCAGAATCAATAACGACGTAAGCCCATAATGACGAATAAAAATAATGACCTTGTACCACTCTTTTCCAAGCGCTCGTCCCAGCATGAGAAACGTCAAGCTCCACAGCATGGCACCTGCATAGGCAAAGCCAGCAAATCGCCGGAAGTCCATGGCGGCCACACCTGCCAAATAAGCCGTTATGTGACGAACCCCTGGCAAAAAATAGCCAAAAAATAAAAGATAGGGGCCATACCGGGCAAACATCTTCTGCGTCGATTCAATTTTTTTCGGTGTGACATGCAGATAAGGTCCTACTTTTAAAAGCAGCGGAAGTCCCCACTTAGCAGCGATCGCATAGCTGACCGAGATTCCCACGGAGGCCCCTAAAAATGCGCTAAGCAGAGTAAAGGGCAGATTTAAAATTCCACGCGATACCGCATACCCTGCATAGCTCATCAATACCTCATCGGGTATTGGCAATCCAATTACGCCTAATGCCAGCGAAAAAAAGATACCTACATATCCGTATTTCATCAAAAATAAATCCAAATGCTGTTCCAAGGTTTACCTCCGTAAATACGTTGTCCTACTCCATTCTATTCTCCCCCTCTTCTCTGACATTCTGGCTTTTTTGCTGGAATTTGAGTCCCTTTTTTCAAGAAACCAAAAAAAGACAGCCCTTCCCCGTTCCCGTACGGAGAAAAGCTGTCAGGTCCATCATTCTATTTACGCGGACGGTCTATCCTCATCCGATTCGTTGTGAGCCGTTTTGTTCTTTTTGCCGAGTAGCTTTGATGTCCTTCCTTGACCACAAAGTTTTTCAGGATAGACGAGCGAAGCGTCGCTTTATCCTTTTCCAAATTCGCCTGATCTGTTACCAGGATGAAAGAAACGTGACCGGTTCTGGTCAAAATCTGCAGCTTGTAGTTCAGAAATTTTTCAGGTACCATACCTTCGCCATATCCAATCACATAGGATCGAGCCGTTTCCTGCAACAATTCAATATGAAAAGGAGATTGTCGGATTTACGTGTGACACCATCAGTCCCGCTCACACTTAAAAATTACATGCGCGTGTTGACCAAGCGCGAGCAGCTAATCCGCAGCCTTGAGCAATTCATGGCAGGATATGACTTGCTGCTCTGCCCAGTTAGCACGACTGCGTTTCCTCATCATCAAAAAACGAAAATGGTAGGCAATCAGCCCATCTACAAGAAGCCGTTGTACATTGACGGCAAGCCGCAAAATTACTGGATCGCCACCACTTGCTATGCGAATTTGCACGTTGACGTGAGCTTAGCCATCCGTTTCCCCGGGTGGCTTTTCCTTTTGCATAAAATAGCCATGATCCCGCGAAGAATACCAGTGCATATCATATGACTTTTATCGGTACAGGAGGGTCAGTATGCTTCGCAATCGGAAAAAAATCTTCACGCTTTTGATTTCTGCTCTCTGTTTCGCTTTAATCCTGCCAGTCGCTTCCACGGTGCAGGCAGCACAAACCAAGCCCCCTACCCCCGAGCCTTTTCCCATGGCCCAAAGGCTAAAGCAGCTCGGACAATCTCAGGAGGACCTCGCTTATTCAATTGGTGTTCAGGCTTATGTGTATGGCTATCCTCTTGTTATTTCTGCCAAAACGATGGGCGAGATGACACAAACTCGCGCGCCACTCAATCAGTTTTTCTATTCAGAAACGCTGGCTTCCCCCGCTTTTCGGGATATTGTCACTCCCAACTCCGATACGCTGTATATGAGCGCCTGGCTGGATTTGTCACAGTCTCCTATGCTCCTGAAGGTGCCTGACAACCCGCAAGATCGCTACTACACTGTGCAAATGCTGGATGTCTACACGAATACGTTTCGCAATGTCTCCAATCGTTCCACCAAGCAGCAATCCGGACGATATATGATTGCTGGACCCAAGTGGAGAGGTATTGTCCCGGCCAATACCGAGCTGATACAAACACCTACGGATACCGTTTGGCTAATCGGACGGGTAGAAGTAAAAGGCGAGGGCGATTTGCCACAAGCGGTTGCTTTTGAAAAACAGATTACACTCTCGCCCATGCTCCAAACGAAGCAGGCCGCTGTCCCACAAGTATCTCCGACGATTCCAGCCGATGCACTAACGTCGTTATCTTTTTTTCAGATTATGGCAGAGATGATCCACAAGAATCCGCCACCAGCCTGTGATCGCGTCTTGCTTGACCAGTTCGAAGCAGGAATTGACATGGAACATGGCTTTTCTCCTGACAAGCTCCGTCCTGCTACAATTGCTGGACTAAAACGAGCTCTGACAGACGCTCCCCAGATCGTGCAAAATGGCTTTGTTCCTTATACGACAGTTCACAACGGCTGGGGTTCTTTTTCACCGGTCGGCATCTATGGCAATCAATTTCTCGCGCGTGCCTTCATCGCTTATTCCGGCCTTGCTGCCAATGTTCCCGAAGAGGAAATGTACTTCCGAGCGTATACCGATGACCGCGGCGCACTGCTGACAGGCACAAAACGCTACACACTGCATTTTGCAAAGGATCAATTGCCGCAGACATCCGCTTTTTGGTCGATTAATGTCTACAATAATCAGCTTTACTTGGCTAACACAGCCGCAAATCGCTCCTCGGTTCGCAGCAACTCGGGTACGCTCGTCTACAATTCGGATGGCTCCCTCGATCTATCCATTCAAAAAGAACCACCACCAGGCAAAGAAGCAAACTGGCTTCCTGCACCAGACGGCAATTTCAATCTGGTACTCCGGGTTTTTGCTCCCATACCGGATACTGTCGGGAAAGCGCATGCGTGGCCAGCCATTCGTGAGAGTAAAGGTGTGAAATGAGCTACTAAGGCACGGGCAAAAAAAACTGGGCGGACTCCTATAGATGTCCGCCCAGCTCTATTGGTATATGCGTATAGCTGCTAACTCGTTAGACAGCCACTCACCGAGCAAGCAGCCAGTCCTTGCAATCCGTTGCCCATTTTTGCAAATCGTTTAGAAACAGACTCGCATGAAAACCGTCGCAAACTGCATGATGAACCTGCAACGAAACTGGCAGTAACGTCTTGCCGTCTTGCTCGAAATATTTTCCACTCGTGATGATCGGCAGTAAAAACCGTCCATCGCCGAATACATTCAGATTAAACCCAGTGAAGCTGACCCATGGAATGCAGGAGACTGGGAAGGTATAGGGCGGCTCCATTTCTTTTGCCACGATTCCTTTATTGTCGCCGTACGTTTTCATGTCAATCGTATAGTTTTCATTAAACAGATAGAAATCATCAGAGAAATCCGTCCACATTGTCGAAAACGTTTGATCATCCTGGTGAAAAAAAGTATAACTGGGCAGCATGCGCTCCCAATACCCCAAATGCCCCTCTGCATCGTACGTCGTTCTGAATTCCGGGTGTGCATTGACCACCTTTGTCACCATATAGAGAAAGGCCGGATACAGCTTTACCCCTTTTTCCCGAAGAAGCACACGCAATTCAGTGATATCGATATTTGCCGTCATACTGAAGGTGCATCTCACCTGGTTCAAATAATAATCGAAGTAAGGCTTTCTTTTCCAATTATCCAGATCGATTCGATGAAATTTCATTTTGTTTAAACCTCCTAAAATGATTAGAACTTTTGATTTTAGGAGGTTACTTTGCGTGCGATTTTCATGGCACTCATTCCTTTTTATATGGTGGATTGCCGTGTTTCCCCACCATCTTACCATGCCCGGTCACTTCATTCATTAGGAAAAGGCACCGCCCCCCACATAAAGGGACAGTGCCTTTCACTATCGTAATTCCTTTACTTCTTCAAATCCTCGATGGAGTTGATCTCCATGTAGCTAGGTACTGCCAATCCGAGCTTGGTCCCGGTCAGGTTAGGTCCGAGGTCCTCCACGTCTTTACCCAGCTTTTTAAAGTAGTCTTCGTGCGTAGTCGGCAGCCATGCTGCTACCATACCGTCCACATCGCCATTGGATACACCTACCCACATAGGGCCGGCTTCGACCTGGCTCATCTCTACTTTATACTTCAGCTTTTGCTCCAGTACTGTCTTCACAACGTTCGTGCTGGCAATCTCAGAATCCCAAGCCACATAAGCGAGCGTCAGCTTTTTGCCTTCTGCTGGCTGGATGCCTTCTACCCATTTATTGACGGTTGCCTCATTATTTTTTACCCACTCAGCCGCCGCATCCTCGGGTTTTTTGCCTTCTTGAATGGCGAGCATCACTTTTTCCATGTCCTCTGGTGTCCAGGAGAAATTGTCGAGGAATGCATACGCGCTCGGCTGATCTTCCTTCAAGCCTTTGCGGACGATCGTGTGAATTTGTTCATCCTTCCCAAACACACCTTTTGGGTCTTCCAAATATTTCATCTCAAACTTGGAAAACATCCAGTGCGGTGTCCAGCCAGTAACGATGATCGGCTTTTTGTCCTTGTATGCCTGCGTCAGAGCAGCAGTCATCGCTGCGCTGGAGCCCTCTACCAGCTCCCAGTCCTTGAGATCGTATTCTTTCATCGCTTTTTCGGTTGCTTTCATCAAGCCAGCACCTGGGTCAATCCCGATAATTTTGTGGTCTACCTGAGCCCCTACACTATTCGGTGCAGCAGTACCCGTATTATCGCCGGCAGGCTTGTTATCCTGCGGCGCTCCTCCACTTGAGCAACCTGCCATTACCATGGAAAGTCCAAGTGCAACTGCCAACCCTTTCAAGGTACCCTTTTTCATGAAAACCCCTCCTACGCTTTTTTTCTCTTTCCGACACTTTGCGTGATGCGGTCAAGCAGAATCGCCATGATAACGATAGCGAGACCTGCCTCAAAGCCTTCCCCGATTTTAATCTGCGTGACGGCACGATAGACGTCCGCTCCCAATCCTTTCGCTCCGATCATGGACGCGATGACGACCATAGACAAAGCCAGCATAATACTCTGGTTGATCCCCGCCATCATCGTTGTCTTGGCAATTGGCAGCTGTACTTTCATCAGCTTTTGCCAGTAGGTCGAACCGAAAGCATCGGAAGCCTCGATTAAATCTGCAGGCACTTGGCGAATCCCTAGGTTGGTCAAGCGGATCGTTGGCGGCATCGCAAAAATGACGGATGCGATGACTCCCGGCACTTTCCCAAGTCCGAAGAAGAAGATCGCTGGAATCAGGTAGACAAACGCTGGCATCGTCTGCATGAAGTCGAGCAGCGGCGTCACGATCTTTTGCACCGAGTCATTCTTGGCGCACCAGATCCCTACCGGAATACCAATCACCACCGAGATCAGTCCTGCTGTCAGCACCAGCGCAAGTGTTTCCATTGAATGCTCCCAATAACCCAGATTCTGAATCAGAAGAAGTCCAATGAATGTAAAAAGAGCGATCGTCCATTTCCCAGCCCGATAGGCTAACAGCGTAAACAAAATGATAATCAGCCAGAATGGGAGTCCGGTCAAAATCCAGTTAAACAGATCGACCGTTCCGCCAATCCCTGTTGAAATCGCGTCAAATAAAAATCCCAAATGCTCATCGAGTCCATCTACAATGGTTTCTACCCACTCATCTAGCGGCAGCTTCGGAATTAATTGGCTCATTCCTTATTCACCTGCCCTTCCTCATCCACCGGTAGTGGATTCTCGTGATTTACTTTTCCTGCCAGACCGCCCAGAACGGCCCCTTTTACAATGACACCCAGCAAACGGTTTTGTTCACCAATTACAGCTACGGGAATATCGGAAAACGCAACCAGGTCAAACAATTCGTTGAGCAGCGTCTGCGGTCCAACGGTTGGTACTTCTGTTCGCAGCACATCCTCCAAAGTTTTGCCTTCCTGCTTGGCTCCGTTTACGGCGTCTGCTGTCAAAACACCGAGCAATGTCTTTTTCCGATCTACCACGTACAGACTGGATACACCGCGATCTCTCATCAATTGCAAGGCGACGCGAGGTCCTTTGTCTAATGTTATCGTTTCTGCGCGCTTCATTACGTTTTCCGCAGACAAGACTTTGGAACGGTCTACGTCTTCCACGAAACGTTCCACGTACTCGTTTGCCGGATTCGTCATGATTTCTTCTGGGGACCCGATTTGCACAATCGCGCCATCCTTCATTAAAGCGATGCGATCCCCGATCTTCAGCGCTTCATCCAGGTCATGCGTAATAAAGATGATCGTTTTTTGCATGGTGCTCTGAAGCTCCAAGAGCTCATCCTGCATATCCTTGCGAATCAATGGATCGAGCGCACTGAACGCTTCATCCATGAGGAGCACGTCAGGATCATTGGCAAGTGCGCGGGCTAACCCGACACGCTGCTGCATTCCCCCACTCAGCTGATCTGGATAGCTGTTTTCCCAGCCACCGAGACCTACGAGTGCAAGTGACTCTCTCGCTTTAGCCTCTCTCTCTGCCTTGGGAATGTTTTGCACCTCTAGCCCATACTCGGCATTCTCCAGTACCGTTCTGTGCGGAAACAAGGCAAACTTCTGGAATACCATGCTCAGCTTTTTACGACGAGCCTCTTGCAGCTGCTCGGTATTCATACTGACGATATCCGTACCGTCTATTAAAATTTTGCCTTCTGTAGGCTCAATCAACCGATTCAGCAAGCGAACCAGTGTCGATTTCCCACTACCCGAAAGCCCCATGATGACGAAAATTTCGCCAGCATGCACTTCAAAACTCGCTTGGTTAACCCCTAAGGTAAGACCCGTTTCCTTTACGATCTCTTGTTTGGTCTTTCCTTGTTTGACTAGGGGCAGTGCACGACTTGGCTGACGTCCAAAGATTTTAGTCAAATTTTCTACTTTGATCTTGGGCATATGGTCACCTCCAACTTTTACACCTGATTCCGGACTGTTCTTCTTTCATATAAGGATTGATAAGCGCGACCCACATATAAGTAGCGCTCCTCCTTGATGAGGCATCGATCGGTGTTTCTTACCCTTACAATTGTAACGAAGCACTTTTTTTACCTCAAACTGGGTGAGCCACGATAATCGGGCATTTTCAGCGTTCAGAAAAAACTTTACGTACTTTTCTTTCTGTATTCGCAGTTTTACTCGTACATACTGTACAATATCTCCATTTACTTTTTGCTTTTAGAAACGTACAATTCTATTCAGGTGAAAATGACTAGAGGAGCTGCTCTTTTCAAATGGATACGAACCAGGAAAAAATCCTCGAAAAAGCTCAAGCACGCGTAATCGAGACCCTTGCCCGCAACATGGATTTGTATGGTATCACCATGTCTACAGGGCTGTTGTACGGTACTTTGCTATTTCAGGACAAGTCAATGACGCTCGATGAAATGGGAGAAGCGCTGGGGATGAGCAAAACCAGCATGAGTACCGGCGTTCGCACGTTAATGGACTTAAATATGGTAGAAAAAATATGGAAAAAAGGGACGCGGAAGGATCACTATGAAGTGAATCTGGATTGGTACCAGAACTTCATTGATCTGTTTTCCGTAAAGTGGAGACACGCCTGTGAGCAAAACGTACATGGCTTGAAAAAGTCGCTCCAGGAGCTTCGCGCCCTTAAAGAAATGGAAGACCTCACTGACGAAAACAAAGATCGTGTGAACCTGAGCATCCAGCGCATCGAAAATGGCCTTGAGTATTATCTTTGGTTGTCTCGGTTGATCGACTCCTTTGAATCACATGATATCTTTCAGTTTGTACCGAAAAAGGAAAACGAATCATAAGACATGGGGAAACAGAAAAAGACTCTTTCTTTACTGACACGTAGTAGAGAAAGAGTCTTTCTTCGTTAAAAAAATATCTGAAAATTATAATCTATATGATACAATTCGCTTAGAGAAATCGGGCACTTCCCTGCGATAGTCCCCCTTCTTCAAGGAGGAGCTTATGAGTAGAACAACTGCACTTTTGGTGATTGATGCACAAGTAGGAATCGTTGACGGGCCAGGGATTGGTCCTGTCCACGAGCCTGCACGATTTGTTCAGACGATGCAGGGCGTTATTGAAAAGGCACGCAGCCAATCCATCCCCGTTTTCTACGTGCAGGATGTAGATGTTGCTGATCACGGCACTGACGCTTATGCGATTCATCCCGCGATCGCTCCGCTTCCAGGGGAGCCGGTTATTCAAAAGAAAGCGACAGATTCCTTCCATGGAACAGATCTGCATGAGCAGCTGCAGTCTCACGGGATCAATCATCTGGTCATCATGGGCTGCAAGACAGAGTACTGCGTAGACAGTGCCTGCCGGAAGGCGACGACACTCGGATATGATGTTACGCTCGTAAAGGATGCCCATTCCACCACTGATAATGATGTACTGAAGGCGGAGCAAATCATTGCTCATCACAATACGGTCTTGCATGGGCTGGGGAATTTGGAGCCGTTTGTGATAGTGCGGGGATCTGATGAAGACGTGCTGGTCCCTACCCATGATTCGTATCGGTAACTCGTTTTTTCATTTAAGCACATAAGCAAGAACGGGCAAGCTGTCATCGCAGCTGCCCGTTTTTCTTATTCCCCTCTTTTCACGATCTCCTGTACTCTCCCCACCTGACCATCTGTCAGTCGCACTTTGATCCCGTGCGGGTGGGTGCTGGAATTCGTCAATATATCCTTTACAATCCCCCGTGTCCTTTTGCCTGTCCGCTGATCCTGCTTTAAAACAATATCAACTTCCAGTCCTGCCACGATGTCTTTTCGGTTTTTGCCACTCATCTTATCCCTCTTTTCTTCTATAATAATGTTCCCTTTTCATTCTTTCTGTCCTCCTATGATATAATCGACGGATAAAACCATCTACCTGGAGGAATCCATGCTTACTTTTGAAGAAAAACTGGCGATTATTGAATCTTTCCCACAGCTAACTCGCAACGACGTCTCTCTCAAACGCGTCAACTTCCATTATGAAGAGAGCCTTCATGATAAAAAAACAGTCGTCTATCACTTGCATCCCAACGGAAACGGTTTTGTTTTCGCTGCCTTCCTGAAAGGCTATCAAAAGGATGATAAAGGCTACGTTAACATCCGCGACTTTTCCGAGGATCAATTGCGTACAGTTATTGAAGCCTCGATTAACTCTCTGTCCGTAAAACGTGAGCTCGCCCCCCAAAATGCAGCTACACCAGAGCAAGTTGAAGAAACGTGGATCGACAAAAAAGGAAACACGCTGCTGCTCCAACAGGAGGATGCTCTGTTTAATGTATACCATGGCATGAATCTTGAAGCTTCCTTTGAATCGTACGTAGAGGCAGAACAGTATCTGCTCGAAGAAGAGTTTACCCGTCAGTAACGTAATTTCTACTATTTCATGAAGTGTTACCTACTTCCCTGCCAACCGCCCTTACTGCGATCAGATCATCCATTGGATAAACCCTCCTGATATGGTACACTTCCTCCTAGTTGCATGTACATGAGCAAACGAATGACCTTTGAACAGTGTGTACAGGCAGTCAATTTGACTGCTTGTACCGCTATGAAAAACAGGGGGAACGCACAAGCATGATGAAGTATAGAGAGACTCTTCTCTTTCATATTCATAAACAATTGGAGACGTGGTTCAGTCTGGACGGGCCTATCTCCCACGAGGATCTGTATCGTTTTCTCCATTCATTAAAAGGAACGTCAGGCACGATTGGTCTGACTGATTTATCCGACCTCTCTCAAACCTTGCTCGATCAAATGGAACACATGCAGGCAAGAGAGTGGCAAGCACATGAATGGCGCCCGTTTTTACTTGATTTGATCGCACTTTGCTATGAGCATCACCCTGAACAAGGGGTGCTACTGGAAGATCCTACGCTCAAGCGAGAAAACAACTATGAAAACCAGCCGCTTATTCTCATTTTAGATGATGACGTGACGCTTTTAATGTATTTGAAAGAAAATTTGGAGAAGCTTAATTGGTCAGTTATTGCTACCGTGCATCCACACAAGGCGCTCGATTATTTTCACGACATGAACCCAGACTGCTTGATTCTGGACTTGAACATTCCAGAAACGGGTGGTTTTCAAGTCATGCAAACGCTCAGTGAAAAAATCAAAAAGCAGTATGTGCCTACAACCGTGATCAGTAGTGATTGTGACCGACAGACGCGTTTCCATGCTTATCGACTCGGTGCTGATGACGTCATGTGCAAGCCACTCGACATCGAGGAACTGGCCGTTAGATTGGAACGACAGCTGCGCCGCAAGCGCTGGATGGACCGGATTTTATTTGTAGATGATTTGACAGGAGTATACAATCGCAATTCTCTCTCCGATACATATAAAAGACTTCTTTCTGATGCCCAGCGGACCTCAACTCCTCTGTCCATCGGCTTTTTGGATATTGATCATTTTAAAGGTGTAAACGACACGCATGGCCATTTGATCGGGGACCAGGTACTGAACAGATTCGCGACTTTCATTCAATCACGTGCCGAAAAGCATGATATTTTGTTCCGTTATGGCGGCGAAGAGTTCCTTTTGCTCATGCCACGAACCACTGTACAAGAGGCGAAGCTGCGGTTGGAGCATATACTAGACGCCTTTTCCAAAGAAGTATTCGCTTCTCCGGAGGGAGCTTTTTCCTTGAGCTTTTCAGCAGGTGTTGTGCAGATCGCCGACGCAGAAAAGCCTTTTCCTTACTGGGTAGAAGCTGCAGATACGGCCTTGTATACAGCAAAAAGTCTCGGCCGCCACAGAATTGAGGTCGCTGCACAGACTGGCGAAACCGAAGTCCCTAGTGTCAAACTAAAGGTAGCGATCATCGATGACGATTCCATGATTCGCACGATGCTGACCGATTCAGTCCAAGCCAGTTTTGATGGCTGGATGTATGCTGATGTTCAGCAATTTCAGGATGGAGAGACTTTTTTCACTAGCAGCTGGCATCTGGGTCCTGAGTCGTATCTCGTCATTCTTGACGGAATAATGCCCAAAATGGACGGATTGGAAGTCTTACAAAGAATCAGGAATTTGCCAAATGCAAAGCGTTATACGATTATCATGCTCACAGGTCGTACAGAAGAACAGGACATTGTCCGTGCACTGCAGCTCGGTGCTGATGACTACATGACCAAGCCATTTAGCATGCGGGAACTTGAGGCGAGAATCAAGCGCTTGATAAAACGAGTCGTATAACCACGAATTTTGTTGGAGGAAAAAAGATGGCAACCATACTGTTAGCGGAAGACGAAGCGGTATTGCGCATGTTGATTGGCGATACTCTCGAGGACGAAGGATACGATTTGGATATCGCTTGCGATGGAGAAGAAGCCCTGCAAAAAATCGGTCAAAACGAGTATGACCTGATCATATTGGATTACATGATGCCCAAGCTGACTGGATATGATGTCTTGACCCAGGTGAAGCAAATGCCAGATAAGCAGGCCGTGAAAATCTTGATCCTCTCCGCCAAAAGCCAGCATACCGAACAGGAAAAGATGCGGGCTGCTGGGGCCGACGATTTCATGCCGAAACCTTTTAGCCCGAGTGATCTGGTACGCAAAGTGGAGGAAATGCTTGCATGAATGATCTTCGACAGGTCCTGAGGAAGAGTATTACTCGGCGTTTTACAACTATGATGCTCTTGTTCCTCTCCCTGATCATCGCTGGAGCGGCAATCGTTCTGTCCTTGAATTACAAAGCGTTTAGTGAATATCAGACGACATTGAAAGAATCCAGGCAAAAACAGGATTTGATTGTTGAGATTAAAGAGCACACCAATCAGATCATTTTTCGCGCAAGAGGCTACTACGCTTTTTTAAGTCCATTTGAATACAATGAACTTTTTAACGAGAAACAGAAATTAGAGCAATCATTGAATGCATTTAAAAAGCTTCCCTTGAACAGTGAGGAACAAAATCTCGTTACCTCCATTGAGAACTTTTTCAATAACTTTTTCACCAACGTGTTCCCTACCGCTTCTAAATATGCACAAACCGGAGATTATGAGGCGCTCCGTAAGTTCTCGTCCAGCGGCTTGAATCAAGAGGTCAACAATCTGATTTTTTACGCTACCAAGTATTCCAAAGAGAGCGAAAATACGCTGATGCAGGAGAATCGCCTCTTATTTGAAGATTTGACCCGGCAGAGCTCCTGGTTCATTCTGTACATTCTCATGGTCCTCGCCATTTCGCTCTGGGTGAGCATACGAACGACCAAGGATATTGGCAGTCCTTTGGTACGTCTCGCTGCGGAAGCGGATCGCTTCGCGCAAGGTCATACCGCACAGCTTCCTGATCTGGATCGTCTGGACGAAATTGGCAAGCTCACCCGCTCGCTCGACTTTTTAATGAAACAGATCCAGTCCAAGGAAGAGATCCTCATGGCGCAAAACGAGGAGCTGCTCGCTCAGCAGGATGAGCTGATGGTGCAGCAGGAAGACCTCCAAGAAGCTCTCGCCAAAATGGAGATCAATGAGCGCTATCTCGAAAAACGCAATCGCCTTGTCCAATCACTATCCAATACATTGGATAAACGAGAGCTTTTGTCGAGCATCATACGCAACACCACTGAGGTCATGGATGCAGACAAGGGCGTTATCGTTTTGTTGAACGCAGAGCAAGATGTCGCTAGCTTTGGCGTTTCATCTACTGGCATAGATCAGCTATTGCTCGGTCTTGCAGATGGCCCGCTGGTGCGGATTCAGGAAACAAAAGAGCCCTACGTGTTTTTGCGTGAGAGCACAGTGGGAGAACAAGGCTATCTGGAGGAAGTGTCTCATACGTCTATTCTCTACCTGCCTGTGTTGAATGCTGTGCAGGAAGTGGTCGCCATCATGATTCTTTCTCGCTTCGGCCGCAAAATCGCAGAGCAGGATCAGTTTCTGGCCATCGGTCTCGCCAAGCAAATCTCGTTGGCTTTAGACAAGCTGGCGATGTATGAGGAAACAGAAAAGCAGCGTCAAATGACACAAGACATGCTCGATACTGTTCAGGAAGGCGTTCAGCTTGTTCATTTAAACGGTGCCACTCTGCAGGTGAATCGCACCTTCTGTGAGTTATTGGGCTACAACAGCCTAAGCGAGCTGCAAGGGCATCATCTCGATCATTTCTTCTCTCATCTGAAAGATCGTACTCGCGATTCTGATCGTTTAATTCAGTGCATCCATTCTGTTGTTATGGAAGATGGCGAATTGCCTTCTGGCAGTCTCGTGTTCGAATTGACTCACCCGCAAAACCGGTATATTCAGCTGTACGCAGAGCCTTTATACCGTCATCAGGAAAAATGGAGTATACTCCTCGTCTACCGGGATATTACCAAAGAGTACGAGATTGACCAGATGAAATCAGAGTTTGTCAGCACGGTCAGCCATGAGCTGCGCACACCACTTGCCAGTGTCCTCGGTTTTGCCGAGCTTTTACTGAATAAAGAATTGAAGCCGGAACGCCAGCAGCGCTACATGACTGCGATTTATCAGGAGGCAAAGCGACTCACCTCCCTGATTAACGACTTTTTGGACTTGCAGCGAATGGAGTCTGGCCGACAAACCTATGAGGTTGAAAAGGTAGCGCTCGACCAGCTGATTCGCGAGGTATTCGGTTCTTATCGGATTCAATCCCCCGCTCACACGTTCCAGCTTGATTTGCAAACAGAGCGGACCACTATTTTGGGAGACCGGGATAAATTGCGCCAAGTGCTCGTGAATTTAATCAGCAATGCCGTGAAATACTCGCCAAAAGGCGGCCGTATCCGCGTCATCTGTCGTGAAGAGGACAAGCAATTGCTCGTGGACATTCAGGATGAGGGTTTGGGAATTCCGGCGGAAGCCATTCCGCATTTGTTCACCAAGTTTTACCGCGTCGATAATTCGGATCGACGTGAAATTGGTGGAACAGGACTTGGGCTTGCGATCGTACAAGAGATCGTGAACATTCACCACGGAGAAATTGCGGTTACTTCAGAATCTGGCCAGGGCAGTACGTTTACTGTCTCCTTGCCATTGCCTGAAGAGCCTTTTGTAGTGGCAAGCTCCGAGCCCACAGACAATCCCCCTGCTTCCTCTGGTCACTCCTATGGACAAGTCGTGATCATTGAGGATGATGTGAACCTGTCTGAGCTTTTGCGCGATGAACTGATCAGTTCCGGGTTTACTGTCTACTCCTTTTCTAAAGCCGCTGAAGCCATGGAGTCTATAGAGAAGCTGCGCCCCGATGCTGTAGTGCTCGACCTCGTTTTACAGGATGGTGATGATGGCT
This sequence comes from uncultured Brevibacillus sp., assembly GCF_947502445.1. Classification (GTDB taxonomy): domain Bacteria; phylum Bacillota; class Bacilli; order Brevibacillales; family Brevibacillaceae; genus Brevibacillus. The sequence goes on along the minus strand of NZ_CANMZW010000006.1, from coordinate 192,682 downwards.
GGAAGGTGATCCAGGCCATGCGGGAAAATCCAGAGCTACGGACAATCCCGATCGTCATCTCCAGTGCATTCGAGGAAAAGAAAAAGGCATTCGAGCTCGGTGCCAAAGGCTATTTGATCAAGCCCTATCATCCCGATACGCTGTCAAAAGCGATCTTGCTCGCGATTACCAGCAATGAATCTACCGGACAGATCCTCATTCCTGATCAAGAATAAGCTTTTCTTTTGAATAAGCGAAAAAGGCAACGGAGTCAGACTTCCGTTGCTTTTCATTTCCACAATTCCTTTTGCCGTCAGACTCCACTGTCATGATATGTGATTTTTGGCAGGCAAGAAAATACTTGGTATAAATATGTCAATTTCATCATACATTAATAGAGGTTATTACGTGCACGATGCCCCGCAAAGGAGGAGTTTTTATGTATTTCTCTAAAAAAGCAATGGTTCCAATCGAAGAAGAGGAAACAGATGTATGGATGTGCAGCAATGATGGCTGTACGTGCTGGATGAGAGATAACTTTTCCTTTGATGCAAGCCCCAACTGCCCCTTTTGCCAGTCCGAAATGGTAAAAGACACGCGCATGCTCCCCGTTCTTACCAATCACAACAGCCAGAAAAAAACTCCGTAAGTGCTCAGCTTCTTTTTTCTTGCGGGTATTCGCCCTCTTGCCTACAATTAGCTCATGGCAGACGATAGGTAGAGGAGAGTAGTTATGAATCGGAAAGAAATGGAAGAACAAGTGATTCAGGCTTACCAGCGAGATGAAGGCATGATGATTCTTGTGTTCGCCCAGTGGTGCGTCAATCACGATCTGGATGCACAGGCCTTGTATCGACAGGCATATCCCGCTCAATCTGACAATCCCTTGCTCACGCAAATGCTGGAAAACACCGTTCCCAAAAACGAGGCGGAAGAGATCCCAGACACCACCTTGCTTGGCGTATTGTCCCTGTTCGGTAACGATGACCTGGCCTTTGTCGTTCACGAAGTCATCGAGCAACGAAAACAAAATAAAGAGTAGTCGAGAAAAGTCACACCGAGTCGTGTGGCTTTTTTCTCTTTACGATTGGAGAATTTCCATGGAAAACACCGTGCGATCCTCGGAAGACTCGCAGGTAATGGTACCTCCATGCTTCTCAATGATTTCTTTGCAAACATACAAGCCAATACCCGTCCCTAATTCCTTGGTTGTGAAAAAGGGCCTTTTTGGAGCAAATCAAAAACGAGCTGCCTCCCCAGGCAAACGTTGTATACAAAGTCACCAATGTTAATCTGTTCCATTCAATATTTTTGAGCTCCCTTCATTTTTGAGCTACTTCCGCGTCAAGCATTTAGGTTGGGCCACCGATACCATTCATCAAGAGAAATACGCACGATATAAGCTGCTGGACCCGTCAGCTACATACGAACTGGAAGGAACAATACGAGTCGATTCTCGATCCCGAGCCACGCTTGGTTACTTGGGAAGAATAGTGCATCAAAAGCCGCTGCAAAAATTTTTTGATAAAACAGATTGGAAATAAATGAGATATATGGTAATGTGGGTATACGTCTATTTGGATGGAAAGGTACGGTACCTAACGTATGCCAACTATAACTTTGTAATGGCCTAAAAAACTGGATAGCCTCGCCTTGAAAAACACGTCGTTTTTCATATAGGTGTAGTCTGCCCTTTTTTCCCATTACAAAGGAACGTAACGAAATCTGTAGATGTAGATTCGTACGGAGATCCTCATTGGGGAGTCTCCTTTTTTGTTGCCAATACCCCCATCTACTTCTACAGGACATCCAAATAGCAGGTGCGTTCCTTTCACTTTTTGAAGAGGTGAAGGATACCATGCTGACGACCCGGCATACGTGGATATTAAAAGAAAACAATCAGGATCGAGAAGTGCTGCGATATTGCAGCAATTGCGGGCGAACGGTACCGTTTTTTGACACCATGATCCGCCGCCATAACTCCAACGGGAAAAATATCTATCGCTTCGCTATTTATAAATGTGTGAAGAACCATACGTGGAATGAAAAATTGGCTACCTATAAAGCATACACAGATCATCGAGAGGTGCTGGTTACGGAGACGATCGAGCCGCAAACAGAGCTCCCCCGCCTCCTTCTCCAGCAATATCAGGAAAAAGGAATACAGGAAATAACCATCCTCATCGAACATGTAGAGGGACGATTCCGCATCGACAAGCTCCTCGCAGAGAGAATCGACGGCTGGAGTCGCAATAAAGTTATCCACAGAATCAAAGAAGGACATATTCTCGTGAATCAACAGCAAATAAAACCTGGGTTCAAACTGAGTGCCCAGGACATCATTTTGATTCGCATACATTAAAACCGTGCTAGATGCTGGAAACCAGAAAAGTCGCAGAAATGTCTGCGGCTTTTTTGGGTCGACCTTTACTCTTTCCTCAAAATGACCATTTTCCGCTGACCATCCCACTCAACGTGAAGCCCCAGCAAAGTGGCCAGCTCCCTCGTCGCTGCGTACGAAATTCCTTTTTCATTCATGCAAGCAATCTCTCGTCCATTCACGGTTACCGTTTTTGTTTCAGGCTCCCAGCCGACTACTCCTCCCACTGCCTCAGTAATGGCTCGTACAGGCACATACGATACCCCATTGATGACGAAACCATTGGCAGCTAGCGTTACCTGGATCGCGCACTTATCCACATCACCTTGTGGTTTTTGTGGATAAACTGTGAGCAACCTGTGGACATCCTGTTGAAACCTCGCCCAAGCCTCTGCTGCTCTGGCTCCTGCATATTTTCGGGCATAATCATCGCCTACAAAAAAGGCAGGACAATTCTTTCCCGTAATATCATAATGGCGCCACAGCTGCTCCACGCCCCAGCCGTAGCTTTTCAAAATAGAAGCCGTAAGCTCCACTGTACGCTGATACATTACTTGGAAGCTACCGTCCTCATTAACGCACATCTCGATTCCAATCGTACAGTTATTCGGATAGGTGCTCAGCTTTGCGAGTGCCATAGGCTTGTAGACTTTTGCCCCGACATGATAGCCCATTTCATTTTCCGGGAGACAACGAATGATCTTGGTATCATCCACGATATAATGGGCGCTCGCTTCCGTCGTAGGATTATTAAAGTAGTTGCGATTTGCGAGGGCATCCGCCCCTCTACGTTCATTGGCCGTCCAGTGGATGACGACTCCCTTTGGCTTTATTTTGGTTCGCGGGCGTGATCTAGCGTTTGTTAACAGCATGTCGGTTATTTGCATCTATACGCGTGGCTCCTTTCGCTGGGCTCGTTCTGTTTTCGCCTTGATCTCTGCACTCACCAGCCGCTCAATCGATTTTGGCATCGGCCAGCCAGCTCGGTGTGCATTGGCAGTCAGACTCGTCCACGTGTGGTAGATCAGCGCGAATGTTACGCCATAAAAGAGAAATCCCGGCGTGCCCATCACCCGGTCCAGCAAATTGCCGACTGCCGGCAATGCCATGATAAACAACGTTCGCGGAATTCTCGCCAGTCCATACTCGGACGAATAAGATAAATCCTTTTTCGAAGCCGATACCCCTGTTATCCAATCAAGTGCGATCATAAAAAAGAGCACGACCAAGATGTCCTGCCGGTTCGTGCCATAAAAATAGTGAAAGACGGATGACACGAGTGCACCCGTTGTTGCCGCCCATCCGTTCGCCGGAGTCGCGATGCTATCCAAGCTGTGTAAAAACTTCATGCACGTATCTCCTCCTCACCCCCTTGGGGTACAAAAATAGCCCCGATCGGTTCGAGGCTGGATCATGGTCATGATGTTATAAGAAAACGCCCTCTCCACTTGGAAAAAGCGTTATCCTACTTGAGTAGCCAAATACTCTGCTACTGGAATCCGATATGCTTCTGGGACTACTTTTTCACCGCTGACACCTATGGGTTCGATTATCCAACCGCCTGATTTAACCAGAACGGCATATGGTGCGATCATGTATGGTTTCACCATCATTCTCCACCTTGAAGTTCAGTTTCTAACGCAGATATTTTGTTCGTAAACTCTTCTTTCATGCTCGTCATCTCCCTGTCCATGAAGATAAGTGCTTCAAAGAGAGACTGCATTTCTGGAGACATCCCTTCATAATGCCCTGGCGTCTCCACTATATCGCCAAAAGTTCCATCCGGTTTTCGTTGACGGTACTTCATTACTCAATCACCCCCACCATCATTGTGCCTGCTTGGGGCGAACTGGTATTTGTTCTTGAAAACGTAAGTTTAAATGTCAAATTCGCTTTAGCAGTTGGGACGGAGGCGAGCAGCTCATCTTCGGTGATTTCAGTAGATAAGTCGATGCTGTTCTTACTCATTGCCACGTATTGCTCAGGCTGACCCACATCAACAAAAGACGCCTCTCCATCAACAACAAGATCACCCTTTTCATGTTTCAGCCAAGCAAGGATCTCTTTTGCGGATCCGAGAGGGGGTACAATCTTATACCGAGCTACAGATTTCTTCAGGGGTGACTCGACCACGCTGTTATTAATGCTAAATGACTTGATTGTTGATGAACCGAATTGATCCGTTGCTGTAATCGCGAGTGTATTCGTGCCTGAAATCAACTCACTCACTTTGAATGCAAAAGACCAGTTTCCACTCGTTAATCCACTCAATAGTGTCTTTTCTGCTCCTGTGTTCAACTTCCCTTTAACCGTAATGGTGTTCCCGTCTGGGTCTGAAGCCGTTCCTGACAATGTTATCGTATCAGGAGGAATTAGACCTGATTGAACTGCTGTGAATGTGTTTACAGTTAAAATAGGGGCTTTGTTGTGTTTGACGGTAAAGGAACGCACGACAGTTGCAGATGTTCCTCCTTGATCGTCCACAGCCCAAACTGACAACGTATGTGTTGTATCCTCAGCTAGCAGCCCAGATACGTCTGTGGAACCGTCATATAACCTACCTCCCCGATAAGACAGACCCTTAGTAAAAGAAATAGGACTATTACCATTCGATAGTGCCGAATGAAGCGCCCTTTCAGTTCCATTTTTGATTTTATACTTGATAGTGACCACATTACCGTTATCTACATCCGTAGCGTTTCCTGCGATCGTAAAAGTGTTCCCTTCCGTCAATATTTGATTATTTAGAGTTGTCAGCGAAAGAATGGGTGCCGTATTTATCGAAAAGTTAATTGTCTTCTGTGATTGGTTCCCTACCTTATCTACCGCTGTAATGACAAGTGTTTTGTTTCCACTCGTTGTAATTGGCGTACCCGATGTGAAGGAAACCCCATTTAGAGTTGCAGTCGTTTTTTCAAGCCCCGAGCCACCCGCATCAATAGCAGAAAATGTTGGGTTTACCGAAGATTGATAAACCGCTCCCTCCGTGATTCCAGACACTGTAATGACAGGAGGTGTATTGTCAACAGTAGTTCCGATATATTCATAATAGTGACTTCCATTGATGCCATTATCAGGGTAGTCGCTTCTATTAAATGAAAAGACTTCTTCCAATAATGCATCTTTTATCATACGCCGTTTAGATTGACCCATTCTTTCTTGGATCATTGGAGATAACGGTGATCCACCTAGATAAGATGAAACTACATATTCAATTATAGTGGACGATCCATTTAAACTATACCTACGCTCACCCAACGCAGTAGAGCTGCTGAAGCTTCCACTTAGTGATAGCACTCCAGTCTGCTCATCAAACTTAAATGCTGTATACCCAGAGACACCTTTTTCATATTGATACGAGCTACCTTGTGACCCCCACTGAAAAAAAAATCCATCTGGTTTCAATGAGTACTTTTTCCACTTATAGATGGTTTTCGCCATCTTCACTCCTCCTTTACGTTTGTGTAATGGTCACCGTATATGTTGACCAACCACCAATCCGCATTTTTTTCGTAGTTGTATCACGTTTAACTGTAGACCTGCCAATGAGAGCACCTTTTTTATAATTGTTTGCTATCGCTGCAAAGGTTAATGTCCCTGTTCCAATGGCTGTGATCTTCTGATTCTCAAAGACTAGATTGTCACACAAGGTTACCTCCTGGCCAACAGCAAAACCTATAGTAGAGGCAACAAGAACTGATACAGACGAAGCTTTGGCGGTAATAGCCGCTGTCGCGTAGGTCTTTGTCTGGTCTAGTTTCAGTATCGGATCATCTACACCATCGTACGTGTCCGCAAACCTTGCTTGAGCTCCTTCCACATCGTGACTATCTAATTCAAGATAGGCTTCTACCCGGGTTACACGCCTTTCTAATCGGTCATATAGCAAGTGAGCGCCTTCTATACCATCTTCCATATGGTTTAGTCGAACCTCGTCTACTGGAGTCCCGGCAATTACATTCCATCCTGGCTCGATTTGCGTTGTACCATCATCATTTACTGTTACATAGTAGGTGCCAGGTCGATCTACTAGGCGGTTCACATGCGTTTGTTTCTGATATGTCAAATCATTCACCTACCTTCCATTTCAATTCAATAGGAATACTCAAAGCCACTTCTCTCGCGGGTTTAAAAAAATCGACGGTATCTTGCCAGACAATCTGTCCAGTTTCATCTTTTATGACTCGCTTTGTGACTTGTCCTGTTAGGGAGAAAGGTAGACGAATCAAAAAGGTAACTTTATTGGTACCTTGTCGTGTTTTTATGAGTTCTGCTTGCTGGCTGCGGCCGTTAATTTCAACCTCTGCACTATAAAATATTGATTCAAGGCTGTTTGTCTGCCTCGTCAAAGCGTGATCAGTTAACATAGGGAGTTTTCACCACCGACATAGAATGATCCGCACATGCGGGGATCACTGTAGTAAATTTGCATATAATCTGAAGAAATAACCAGACTTCCGTTTTTTTGGATAACAATTCTTTCCCGATTCACATGGACTGGCCTCATTCTCTCAAAAATGTGGTGTAAGGCGAGGCTATCGACGGGTTTGTCTTGATGAAATGAAAAAACGATCTCCTTTGAGGCAAAGTCCTCTGAAACGGAGAGTAATTGACCGACTGTCATTCCGAGGGACTTTAAAACGGGCATCGTGAAAGGTAGCTTTGCCCAATGTTGAGACTGTATATTCTTCCGACGTTCCTCGATACTTAACAACTGCTTTTTCCCAAAATAAATCCATTCCCAAATATCGAGGCCCCAGGTGGCTGATAGAGGAAAGAACTGTCGCTCAATATCTAAACGTTTTACTTCTTGTACGTCTACTGCTGCCGTTGCACCCTCAAAATGATACTCAGCAAGCTTATTCTCATACCATTGTGGAGGCAACATCCTTTTGTAACGCTCTGGAATCATGTGTCCACCACCAGATTTAAAATTGCGACAGAATCGGCCGGAACAGACAGATTATCTTCGCCGCCATTCAAGGTGTATTCAGCAATATCCTCTACTCCATCCACGAAAAAAAGCGTTACGATCTGTTGGTAAATGATCTGTGAACGCCCTTTTAAATAATTTTTGATTTGCTTGCTGATATCATCCCGAACCTCATCAAGCGATGCACCTGAACGTAATATTAGTCGCACAGTAACGCTTATCGGGAAGATTTTTGCTGGCAACACCTTCAAGTCGTGTAGAGCCTTTCTCTTATCTTCCAGTTTCATTCGTACCTGTTCCGCTTGCTCTAAGGATACAGGTAACCCATTTTGATCAGTGATATATACATCAATAGATAAATCATGACGCGCTTTCTCAATCGCAAAAGCTCCTCCTACCCCTTCTACATCCCGCGCCCACCGCTCGTAGTCTCGGCGTCGTCCATCTCCTTCTTCAGAACGAGCTCTATCAATTAAGCGATGACGATAGGCATCATCCATTTCACCTTCATTGCGCGCAATACCAAAGAATACTCCGTTTGCATCTAAAAACTCATCATCCGCCCAAGGAAGAAAACCTTGTAAAAAACCATACTCCAACAACTGCTGCTGCTCACTAATTTCCTCAGCCAAAGGATAGAGCAAATCATAAAAGATTTCTCCTTCCTCTGTCGCTGGCGGTGTATCTCCTTTTTGCTCAGCTAAAAGCTTCATCCTATTTGCCATTCGCTGATAGATCTGATCCGGCATCTCTCGCAAAATCGGCATTTTCGGTTTCTCTAGCGTTGCCATACGTCCACCTCCATTCTCGTTGTGCCTCGTGCTCCTGTAATCTCTACGTGAAAAATGACCCTGCTTCCCTCAAACCGAATATCACTCACCTCTGCTCGCTCAATTTCACTATGAGCTTCCAATGCTTCCTCAGCTTGAACTTTGACCACCGCCAAGGATATCCCGGACCGCATCCGCCCTCTGTCCGTCAAAAAGTCAACGCCATAGCGTTCGGAATAGATTGCGTAACGAAAGCGCCTCGTATTGAGAATTTTTTTAGCAGTCTCTTCCAAATATTGCGCGTAATTTTCTGTACGCAAATATCTGCCATCTAGCCCCTGTCTCAATTGCTTGGTATCCCAATCAAACTTGTACGTCCATGGAATCGACGTGTCTTTTTGGGAAGCCATAATCTCCTCTTTACCTTGTAGCTCGGGAAACATTATTCCACCACCCCAAGCAGGAGGTATTGGTCATTCGTACATCGAAGCAGAGCTACTTTTTTGCCTACGTCTTCCTGTCTCAAAAAAGCGGAGCGCAGGGTTGCCAGCTCATATGGATCCAGGGGAGTAGGGTCTTCGTCCAATTTCACGGATAACGGGGTCAAAGACAAAAGCTGCCCAAATTCTCCACGAGTATTTTGCAAGCCGTCCTGCGCATATCCTCTGAGCTTTGCAATAACTGAATGCATCTTACACCCTCCTTTCCAATTGGAGATCCATCGTGTACAAACCACCCTTGAAGCGGGCTTGACAATTGGTCACAATCCAATCGGTTATTGTTTTGTTGTCCTTTTCCATGATTTTGATCAGCCAGCCCGCTCGAAGTCTCGCAGCATTTTCATCCTCGTGCCTGGTCGTAATGGAGCGTGTTTTCGGGATTTTGGATAGCTCAGCCAACTGCTTAGCAGCTAGTGCAGATACATTTTTGTCCTCTCCTGCATCAATCATCTTTTGCATTCGCCCAATTTCCTTGACCAGCGTATCATTCGATTTGGTCGCACTGCTCGCGATTTGATCCTCTTTATAACGCTCTGCTGTAACTACTGTGTAAACCTCCTCGATACTCTCGCCTGTGGAGCTACTGGTAAGCATGCTCGCCTTGAACATGGGGATCATGCGATTTCCGCCTTCTGGAAGGACAGTCAGCTTGTCACGCTCGTACTGAACGAAATAGCGAATCCCGGTTTTCTCGTAAGCCTGGTCTGTCAAAGTCGTAAAGAGAGAAGTATACGATTGGGGTGAAACCCGCTCCTTTGTTACAAATCCAAATGCAGGACAAGTAAAGCTAATTCCAGCTGACTTGATAATGCGCGCAAGCTCAGAACCGGCATCGCCATCCAGCTTTATTCTGGAGATTTCATTTTTTTGCAAATACCAGCCGAGCTCATAGGCTGTCGCCGAGAGGTCGCCTGATTGATCATCGCGATCAAAACGTACGAGCGGTCCATGAAAGAACTGCTGTGCAACCTTTAGCTCCGAGCCCGTGAATAGCATCAAAAAGCCCGCCGACTTAAGTGGCGGGCCCCCCTTTATTTTCACATCACAATTCTGAGCGATTTGTCCCCTCGCTGAGGACCAGGACAGCTCCGTAACGGCTGGAGTCAGGTCATAGCGGGTTTGTTCTTTTCCGTAAATGACTTTCATTCCATCAACTCCGTTACATTTAGTATGCGTGTTCCAGCTTTTTCTTGATGATTGCTTCTTTTCCTACTACATCCGCTGCTGCAGAAGTGTTGTTAGAATTCGAATTTTGTTTTTGGGTTTTCTTGGATACCTTGCCGCTCGTATTTGGTCTTGCAGGCTGCTGCTTTGTAATAATTGTACTTGGACTGAGCAGCTGTGTTTGATTGCTCCAGGTGATGAACTCATTTTTTTCAAACAGTGGAAACTCGATAGAACCGTGGAAATCAACATTTTTTCCCTGAAACTTGCCGTCGCATGGACCGATGAGCACAGCCCATGCCAAATCCAGCTCATCTATTGTCAACAGTACTTCTGTACCTGTTAACCGCTCCAGTCCCGCAAGCCACGATCTTGGCCCTTGATACCCTTCAACCTCAATGAAGGGAGCACTGCTATCTCCCGGAAGAAAGAAGTCAAAAGAGATCGACTTGGGACGTCTTGCAGAAATGCGATTTTCTGTCGATAGCGTAATGGACGTGATGCTCTCCGTGTCATTACCATAGCCACGGAACTGAATTTCAGCAGGTGTAACCGGAAATGTCAGCCTATATTTGCCTTGCAAGCGAATCAAACAGTCACACCTCCTCTGGTTTCTAGTGCATCTAACAATGATTTTTCGATGATATCTTTAATTCTTTGTCCAACTGAAGGATCACTTAGCATTCTCAGCATTGTAGGGATATCCTGCAAAACACCTTCTGCATGAAGCGGGATGGTGATTTGAGGAATTGTGAGCGAAATGGACTGTGGCTTTACTTGATGACCACTGACGGGCGATTGATCTGGTACAGGTGGGCCTGCTGGCATGCTTTGGAGAAGGTTTTGTCTCACTTCCTTGGAAAGTGGGCGCCTCGGCATTGCTACTGTTGTTGGCGGTTCATCTTGCCACAGTGATTTAATCCCGTCAAATGCTGCACTCCCAGCCATCGAACCGCCAAATCCACCGATCAGGCCACCAATAACGCCTCCAATTGCGGTACCAAGCACAGGAACAACAGATCCGATCGCTGCCCCGGCTGCTGCTCCAGCTGCTGCTCCTCCCCAGCCTCCAAGTGCCTCTGTCCCTAATTGGGCTGCCGTTTCTAGCTTATTGTCCGATTGGGCAAAATCGACGAGGCTAAGTGCTTGTCCCAGAAGAGGTACTCTTCGTAGTAGTCCTTTTGCTCCACCCTTGAAACCAGCGATACCACTTTCTGTGTGGGAAAATCCGTTTATCAAGGAGGATGTACCTCCACCGTGTGCGAAGCCATTTTTCGGAGAAGAGGAACCTGCTCCTTGTAATCCAAGTTGGTTGCTATTTCTCCCACTACTATTTTTTTTCTGATTTTTGTTCGTTTTGTTCTGACTCTTCGACTCGCCTTTACGAGAAGATGATTGTGGTGTTGATCCTGTTCCACCCGTATCAATACTTGGTGTCTCTTTTCCTCCGTTTGTCCACTTCGTTTTTAATTTCGAGGGTAATTCTAGTATCGCCTTGTATATGTTTTGGAATATGGGGGCAGGCTTTCTATCTGTTGAATTCCGGGGCTGTTGTTTTCCAGAAGAAGTAGGACCTCCTGTATTAACGTCAGTCCCTTTTGTTCTCCAATTAGAAACTTTCGTCTTTACACTAGAAGGAATTTCTCGTATTGCTTGGTAGATTAGTTTGAGTGACGATACAAATGCTCTTGTTGTGAAAATTGTACTGCTTATTAGGCTAGTTGCTCCCATTACACCTATGGTGATCAAAAGTGCATATCTTCCCCAATCTGGCCAACCATTAAAACCACCAGCTAGGGAAGCAGCAAATCTTGATAATCCAGTTAAGACCCCGGATAGATCATTAGTAACCTTTGAAAGAGTTTCCAATGCTACCTGTTTTGCCAAAACCTGCTCCTTCATTAACGCAAAGTATTCGTTCTCTTTGGTTGCCACCTCGTAAGCCTTCTGCGCCTCATTGCCAACCTGCGGGCGTATCTCTCCGGTAGCAATTTTACCTGCAGCATCCAAGAGCTTCGCAAATTCCTCAGGAATATCCTTGCCTGGTATTCCCCCCAGATTATAGAGAATCTTCTGTTGCGTACCCTGATCCTCAATTGAAGCGATGGCCATCATTACTTTACCCAGCGCAACTCGTTGTTCATCCTTATCTCCTGAAGCTAGAGCAGTATTAAGTCGCTTAGCCTCCGCTTCGGCCATGCGCTGTGCTTCCTCCGGGTTTCGAGAACCCTGTCCTTCAAATTGAGTTTTGAGGATAGTAGTCAGTTCTTGCTGATTTGTAAGCCTAGTGACACTCTCTCGCAGAGCACCAAATGCCTTGTCATCGTTCAGAATCCCCAAGTTCTTAATCTCAGACACCATAGCCGCCATTTTTTCTGGCGTATTAAGAAGTTTTCCATTCACTTCGCTGAACTCAACAATCGAACTAACAAACTTACCGTTCATATCGCCAACCTTGTTGCTCATTTCTTGAATTGAGTTGGCTAAACGCGTAGCATCATCAATGCCAGTCCCCTCACGCATTGAAGCCATCATCCGTAAATGTTCTTCCGGTGAATATACCGTAGTAACGCTGAGCATCGCTGCTCGTTCTGCATATTTATCAGCATTTTCGGGATTGAGCTGTTCACTTCTTGAGATCATTGCCATCGCTTGCGGCTTGTTTAGATATGGATTGATATCCATGATTTTATTTGTAAGCTGATCAAAGTCCTGCATTTGCTTTTCTGTCTTCCCGCTGGCAGCGTACAAACCTCGCTCTCTAGCTGCTGCCTTCGCCTCATCTATCATTCCTCCAATAGAAGAGCCGATTGCAATCCCAGCAGCAGTGGTACTTAAACTTAAAAGCTGCTGTTTGAGAGCACCAAGCTTGCTAAAGCCCTTCTCGATTAATTCGATACGTGGCGTTGCGCTCAGGTTGTTCAGGTCATTGATTTCGGACCGTAAGCCTTTCATACTTCGCTTAAGCCGCTCCGTCTTTGATGAAAACTCACCAGTCATGCTACTCAGCTTTTTTTCCATATGAGCAAGGGCTTTAGTTGTATTACTAATTTCTTTACCTATTGCTTTAATTTCACTACTAGCCGTTTTTAAATTTCCTACATCCGTAGACACATGATTCACCCCCTGTCTTTCACTGAGGTCCCTAAAAACTTGTTTAAAGTGTAAAAGCAAGAAAAGCTCGAGGATCATCCCCCGACCTTTTCCTCCTCTGACTCAATGATCTGACAAGCAAACAAAAACAGCTTTTGCTTGTACACATCAACCTCGTATTCTAGTAGATCCGACGGTCTACCTCGTCCTCTTAGAAAGGCGCGGCAAATATGCCAGGCTTCTCCGTCAGATCGGATCAGTTTTTTGCTTCTTCGATGGCTTCTTCCTCAGATTGGCCCGCGTTTACTTCGCGAACAGCATTGAGCAGCTTCGTATAGCCTTCTGGATTATCGCGGAAAATTTTTTCCACCAGCTCATACTTTGTGCCCACTTTGTACGCCTTTTTCAACTCTTCCTGGTTCCAAGGGAAATCGTGTTCAGTCGCCTTCACCAGACGAGCATCATTGTAGAGGAACCAATCTGTTTTCTCCCCTTTGTCAGCCATTCGCTCGCAATCGCGCAGCTCGGAGAGATTTAACTGGCGGACTTTCCACTCATCACCATCAATGTTCACCACAATTTCTTTTCGTGGCGTTTGTTCATTGGCTTTTGCCAAATATTTTTGCAGCTTGCTCATCTTTATTCCCCCTATTCGGTGTACGCTGGCAATTCGTCGAGATAATCAGGCTTTTCAATGGACATGCCTTTGAGATCATAGGTAGCGTGGTCGTTACCATCTGCCTTTGCTTCCCACAACGTGATTTCATCAGGATTCAACACGATATTGGAAATACGGACGCGCTCGGAATTTCCAGCTTCCTTGTCCAGCGTTTCACCGATCAGGAATGGCAGAACAGGCGTTTTTCCTTTGGTCAATTGCTCTACGCAGTAGTATTTCAGAGCCGCGTTTGTTGCAGTAATTTTCAGTGTCACTTCTACATGCCAATTATTAACTGTCTGGATTTTCCCTTTTTGCAGACGATTCGTATCGCCATACTCCACCTTGAGAACCATTTTTCCTTCGAGAGTTCCGTAGATCGGGTCTCCATTTTCATCGTAAATTTGGCAGTTCTTCAATTTAATATCGCGTGCAATAGCCAATTACAGCACCTCCCAGTCAATATCAAAGTATTCGATTGCATCTAAAGGTTTTGCGGACAAAAGGAAGCCCCGGCGATCGCCATCGCCATTCTTTTGATCGACAAACGTCCAGCCAGCATCAATTGCGCCTTGCTGTTCGCGGACAGTCATATAGGCATTGACCGCAGATACAAATACAGCGCCCCCCAGATCGTTGTTGCTCAGTTTTCCTTTGTATTTTTTGCCCACTTGGCTGATGTCGTTGACGATCTGATCAAGCGTCATGCTGACACGGATTTTTCCGTAATCCTCGCGCTCTTTGGTACCGATCACGGCGAATGTATTCACTGCGCTCTCGATGATGTAAACATCCCCGTCACGTGTGGCGATCAATGTACCTGTTCCGAGGGCATTCAAAATCTCGGTATGCCCCCAATCTTTGAGTGCTTTTTTCAGGGGAACGACAATTGCTGTTAGCGATTCGTGTGCTGGAGTCGCTGCAATCATACCCGCTACCCATGCAGCCCATTCCAAGCTTCCATAAACCTTGCCATTGTTGTGTTGGCCTGCAATTGCTGAATTCACGACATAACGGGCATTTTGCGCTACAGAGCGCTCGATGTGCTTGCTCATATTGTCGTCTTCCATGGCTTTGCCACCGATGACAAGCGTGCTCAGCTTTTTATTCTGTTTGCGGCGATCCCCCATAAACTGTTTGGCAGCTGCTTGAACGGCTGCATCGTCAAAAGGAAGATACATCGTGTCATAATCTGCACCAGAAACAGCCATGAATAGCTTGGTAGAATCTGCAGCAGACAGAGTAGCTGTACCACTCGTTCCTCCGGTCAAAAGTGTCTCTGCAACTGTGGTAATTACCGTATCCCCCAGCTTGTTCACTCGGATGTAAATCGATTGACTCGTTTTAGCAGCCAATTCTTCTGCATCGGCAAATGAATACTTCTCTGTTTTGATTGGCCCTACTACTTGCAACTCTCTTTTCCCTGGCTCAGATGTGGATGCGACAATACTAAGCTTCAAATCGTTACCAAGTAGTCCAGGATACAGCGCCTCTACCTTGATCGCATCTGGTTGCTCATACGTTGCTACTTTTGCGTTGCCATTTGTCATGCGATAAGCCAGGATTGTGGCGCCACCTTCTGCTGCCAGCTCAATTGTATCTACCTGACCGAAAGTTTCGGCCATACGCTCGTCAAAGCTACCCAGCTTGATTAGTTCATCTGGCGCTCCCCACTCAGCCTGATATGGAATCAGCACAACACCGCTTTTTGGCACTACACGTTCTTTTGCTTTTGCGATCAATTCGACCGTTACTCCTGGTCGCTCACGTTGAATTGTCATTATTACACCCCGCCTTTGTATTTGTTCAATCGACTTTTTACTTGTCCCTCTGCCAATGGCTGCTGATCTGTTTCAGAAAAAAGAGCACCTGCTACCTCGAACCGTTCGGCTCCAAAGTATGCGGCGCTCTCAATCCATTCTTGTTTGGTTTGTACAAGCTCTGGAGCTTGTGGTTGGTGCTCCTTTTTTGCCACTATGTTTTGACCTCCTCGATATCAAAGATGTTAATTTTGTCTACCTCGTCTTTTGGTACAGTAGCCTTGTACGTGAATCGAAACGTGATTTCCGCTCGATCCCGTTTATCTCTCCAGATTCGCAAGGAAGTGCTGTCCAGCTCGATGGTCAGATCATCACTTTTCCCACGATAGCTGAATTGCATCCTCCGCAGAAGCTGGCGTAGAGGTTCGGTGGAAATCGGCTGATACACGCCGTCTACTTTGGGATAATGAAGTACAATGGCCGCTTCTGAAATTACCTGATAAGACGTTAGACTGTTCCCCGTCTCCATGACGCCATGTGACAAAAGAAAGGCGATTGGAGCTTGAAAACGCTGTGCCATCCAGTCATCCACATTTACCAAGATCGGTAGCTGTGGATAAGCCTCTTTAATAAGATCGCTCAGTACAGAAAGCTCACGATCCACGATAACCACACCTCTCGCTCTTTTGGCACACGTATTTCTGCTGTGTCACATATGCTCTCCTCCTTCATCTAGCGTAGCGAGCGAAGCCCGCCGAGCAAGGAGCGAGTGGACTTGAGCCTTAAACTCGCATAAATGTGTGGCATTTTTGCCTGGTTCCTTGCACGCCGGGTACAAAAAACCATCCGGCTATAGACCGGATGGCTTTTGTTCAGCTCTTATTTGTTTCGCTTGACTCAAGTATAAACGAAATCAGGTAATGAAGGGGAAAATGAACGTCAGTGTCAGGGTGTGTAAACCTGTGTCAGGCAACAAAAAAGACTCCCTCCGGAATCCCATCACCTGTCACCTTTATCAATAACTAACCCGAATATTGTCCACATACGCACAATCCTGCCCTTTTGATGTGGAGCTATCCTTCACGTAATTAAACGTCACAGTTTGTTCCCCTGTGCTGAGCGCAACCGTATCATCCTTCACCCACCCTGTTTCACCTGATGCTTTCAGCTTACTAACTCCATTGACCAGCACTTCCAGATAGTCATAGTTGGCTTCGGAGCTGACGAAGTAATCGAACTTCAACGTTGGTGTCTGTGCATACTTGTTCGGAATGAACACTTTAAACTGCATCGTTGAAGTTTCCTTGTGTGTGATGGCTTTACTCTTGCGACTCCATGTCCCGGTAGATGCTTCGACTTTCGAATCAGCCCAATCCCCTGTGAAAGTAAACTTATATGTGCTTCCTTCAAACCCTTCGAAGATCGTAACAGGATCGGGGCCAGTATTGACGCGAGTGGTACCTGCTTTACTTTGGCTGGTAGCTGACCCGTATGCATTACGAGCTATAACATAATAGGTGTATGTGGTATTAGGCGACAGATTTGTATCCGTAAACGTGGTTGCAGTGCGTCCAGCTGCGATAGAAACGCCGTTGCGGTAAATATCATACGAGGTTGCCCCCGTTGAAGCATACGTCAGTGCCAACGAATTGGCAGTTGGAGTACCCACTGAGATGGTGACCGCTCCTGGTGCATTACCAGCAGAAGGCTCCGCAATTCGTAACGTTACCGGACCGAATTTTCCTGCCAGATGGTTGTACCCGTAAACTTTCAAAAACACGACCTTCCCCGCAGTTAACGGGACGGTCACTTTTGGTTGATTTCCGCCTGCGCCATCGTCGTCTGTGCCTAAAATTGTTACTTGGTTTGTGTCGATCACCTGCAGGTAGGCATCGAAACCAGAAGCAGTACTGAAAGTGAAGCTGCCTGCACGAGGAGCTGTATACTTGAAAAACAGGTCCTTTGTGTCGCTTAACGTTCCACTTCCTGAGGTGCCGGAAACAACAATTGCGTTTGCAAACGAATCACCAGGTGTAGATGCGTTTACCATTATCCCCATACTTTACATGTTCTCCTTTCATATCGATTGAATTAGCGAGCCGTGCCCGCCGAGCAAGGAGCGAGTGGACATACGCCTTAAACTCGCAATATGTGCGGCTCTATCGCCTGTTTTCCTTGCTCGCCAAGCACTTCTGTCTGTACAAAAAAACCACCCGGCTAACATACCGGATGGCTTTGTGCTGCTCTCTTCTATTCATCTCTCTTGACTCAAGTATAACTGATGCATGGGAAATAAAGGATATTTTCACGTAAGTGTCAGGTTGTGTAAACCACTGTCAGTCCTCTCTCATGACTCTCTTGTCTAGCCTTCCGCCAAACACGCCACGGCTTCGGGATGGCGAACGAGCCAAGAGAACTGGCTTTGCGAAAAGCCGTCTACGACTGTCTCTAATCGAGTGAGCCTTTCCGTTCCGTCTATTACCCAATCGGTTGAATCTTGTTTCCGTACATCGCCCGCGCCATTTTCATAACTGCGCTTCGCTTGATCTCATAATATCGCTGCCGGGAAACGCCGATCTCTTTGGCAATGAGGTTGTTTTTATCTCCATCTAAAAGCGCTTCGACGATCAAACGCTCCTGTTCACCCGGAATCGTCTCCACTGCCCTGTTGATCCGTTCGATTTTCTCCTGGAGATTTTGCAGCCTCTTCCACTTGCGTTCCCGGCGTGCCACTTCTGCATGTGTCTTGTCCCCAGTAACTCCCTTTCCTTTTGGCAATGCCGCTTCGATCCCGTACTGTCCGACCATTCCCTCACCTGCCTCGCGCAAGTATCGCTGAATGCGAACAACCTCGATCAGCATGTAATTATAGTCACGTATCTCATCCTCGGTTTTCTGGACAATATCCAACTCTGGCTCCAGGTCGCTCATATGGCGAAAGCTGTCTGTTTTCACGCGTTGTGCAGTCGATTTTGCCCGAGAACTCCCTGCTCGGCTTTGGTCCTGCATGTACTTGTCCCATTCCGGGCAAGCCTCAATCTTTCCGACATGCATATCATGAACCTGGCAATGGGCTTTTTTCCCCCAGCAAGTAGCCGGGCACACTTCGCATACGGCTTCCATCAGTACATCCTTGCTCATCAGTGTCGTTTGTGCCATGATCGTTCCTCCTTAAGGGCATGTATCGGGTGTTCCATGTATAGAATAAAAAAGAACATTTGTTCGTATTATTAGTACAAGTATCTCATACAAAACTGACATGTTCAAGCTTTTTCTACCATTTCTTTGAAATGTCCAAGAGCCACAGCAACGGTCACAGTAAACGCAAAAAAGCCAGTTCCTCTGTCTTCTCAACAGAAGGACTGACTCCATTTCTAAAGCTTATTCCTTGTATACTCATTAATCCCAAATATTCGGACGGTCAATTCTCATCGTGCGCATGTAATCCAGCAACTGCCCAGTATGGACGGACTCGTGGTAAGCAATACGCAGAAGCATGTCTCCCAAAGTGCGGACATACCCAACCTCAGATCGATCAATCCGAATGCTCTCCAGATCACTTCTCGTCAATGTTTTCACGTACTTCAAAAACTCTTCCCGAAATGACGCCGCAAATTGTAAATCATCTTCTACGGTCGTAAATTCCTTTGTTTCAAAAGGATTGGGAATGGCTGATAATGCCGCACTTCCTCTATGGATCAAAATCTGGTGATAGAGAAACTCGCCCTCAATCACATGACGAATCATTTCTGCACACGTAAATGCTTTATCATCCGGCTTCCAATTCAAAAGGTCGTTCGGGATGCTCTTCCATACTTTGATGCTTCTGCGTCTGACTTCCTCAAAGTTCAGTATAAGCAGGTCATTCTCATTCATGCCATTCCCTCCTCTCTATTCTCACACTTCCTATTGTTGATAGCAGTCGCAGGTTGCGATATGATCATTCACCATGCCGACTGCCTGCATAAAGGCATAGCATATGGTCGTACCGACAAAAGTAAAGCCTCGCTTTTTCAAATCCTTGCTCAGCTTGTCACTGATCTCCGTAGATGCAGGCACGTCCTTCATTTCCTGAAAATGGTTGTGAATTGGCTTGCCGCCTACGAAAGACCAGATATAGCTGCTGAAAGAGCCGAACTCCTCTACCACTTTAAAGTAAGCCTTTGCATTCGTGACGACTGCCCGAACCTTTAATCGATTGCGTACGATCCCCTCATCCTGGAGTAATTCCTCAAGCTTTTGCTCATCGTACTGAATGATCTTTTCCGGATCAAAATTATCAAATGCTCTCCGGTAGTTCTCTCGTTTTTTCAAAATGGTATACCAGCTCAGACCAGCCTGAGCTCCCTCGAGATTCAAAAATTCAAACAGGAGGCGATCGTCGTAAATGGGCACGCCCCATTCCTTGTCGTGATAATCCATATATAAAGGGTCTTGGTTTACCCAGCCGCAGCGATTCATTTAAATATCCCTCCTACCAGTCAGTTACGAACATATATTCTTATTTAGATCATATACAAACTTTGGCTATTCTGCAAGTTTTTCTGCCAAGTCTTTTTCCAAAGAAAAAAAGACCTCGATCCTCTGAGGTCCCTTCCTATCACAACCGTCATTAAGCCGTTAGAATAATCGGTTTGTCCCGGGTGATGACAATCGTATGCTCATATTGTGCGACGTAGCTCTTGTCTGGCGTAATAAACGCCCAGCCGTCCCGTCCATCCGTTACATACTCCGCTCTCGTGGAAATGAACGTTTCCACCGCCAAGACCATCCCCTCGGTAAGCAAGCGTTTGTCCGTTTTGTCGTAGTAGTTCAAGATATGATCAGGGGCCTCATGAAGACTTTTTCCGATACCGTGTCCCGTCAAATTTTTCACTACGGTAAAGCCGCTTTTCCGCGCCTCATTGTGAACGATGCGTCCGATCTGACTCATTTTGGACCCTGCCTTGGCTGACTCCAGCGCTTTGTAGAGCGAATCCTCAGCAACCTTGCACAGTGATTGCTTCCTTTCATCACCAGCACCCACTACGATAGATGCCCCTGTATCCGCATAATATCCGTCTAATTCGGCAGATACATCGATGTTGATGACATCGCCCTCTTTCAGGACGGTACCATCCGGAATTCCGTGTGCCACAACATGGTTCACACTGATGCAGGTGTAGCCAGGAAAATTGTACTCCTTACGCGGAGCTGATTTGGCACCATGCTGCTCCAGTATTTGCTTGCCGATCTGATCCAATTCTTTCGTTGTTATACCAGCCCGTACTGCCTTAATCATCGCTTCTCTGGCTTCAGCCACAATTCTCCCAATACGCTTCAGGCAAATCAAATCTTGTTCATTCTGAATCGACATCTATTTCCCACCTTCTCGAAGAAACTTATTTTCTTCCGTTATATACAAATATGTCGCGTAATGCAAATACAAGGCTACTTGCTACTACTATTCTCAATGATTGTCATGGTGTTCCGAATGTATTTCATCGTTTTTTGTACAGCTTCTTCCGGGTCCATGTCTCTGCGCTTGTTTAGAATCGTAGTGAGCATGCCTTCCCATATAAGTACGTTCATTTCATTCACATCGGCAATCGTCTGATCATCGAGCTCCTGTTCCTTTTTGGCGAGCTGCAATAATGACAGGCTGCGCGAGGTCAGATCAGGATCATATAACAACGGCTTGATATCCTCTGTCAATCCGATCAGATCGCTTGAGTAAATAGAAAAGTAATGCTCCAAAATATCCTCTGGCTTCTTCCCCAGATTGGCGATAAACAGGGCGTGATAAATATGTGGCTGGGCAAAGGAATGTTTGCAAAAGCATTCCCAGCTCCATACATACTTTTCCAAATAGGTTTGACCCCGCTCTAAATATTCGGGCAGCTCCTGCAAGTAACCTGATACAAATCGCATAGAAGCAAAATAAATCAGATGGGACAGCTCGTCAAAATAATTGTAGATCGTCGAGCCTGTGTATCCTGCCTTTAGTCCGATCTTCCGGGCGCTGACCTGCTCGATTCCTTCCTCTTCTATAATCTCAACGGTCGCATCCACGAAATACTGGAGCATTCGCTTGATTTGCAACTGACTTCTCGCCATGTCATTCCCGTCCTTTTTTATCGTCTCATTCTTCATTATACCTTTTTACAGAACGGGATGTTTACGTACATCCTCGTAGTCAAGTAGAGTCAATAACACCCCTCTGCATAAAAAAGAACCCCAGCCATTACTCTGCGGTTCTTGTACCTTGTTATCCTCTTACAGCATTTATGCTAGATTCATCGCATACACATCCGGGCGCAGCTTCGCCTGCTTTTGAATAAATCCGATCGAAATGCGATTGAACTCTTCAGGCTGATCCACATTGACGACGTGACCCGAATTCGCCACCAGACTCAGCTCCGAATACTTGCGCTGACTTACTCGCGTCTGAACAGAGGGCAAAAACATATAGTCTTCATCGCCCATGATGTACATCGTTGGAATCGGAGGCTCTTTTGCTAGCAGTGCATGCAAAAAGGAATTGACGCCTTTTGTAAGCTTGAACCATCTTTTAAATTCCTTTTGGCACAGTTTTTTGGCTTCTCTGACAAATAACGAGCGAGATTCCCGATGCCTTTCATTCGGCATGATCACCCAAGCGAACAGACGGTACAGCCACATGTACGGAACCATATGCTTAACCAGATTCCCCAGCGTGATCAATAGTTGGGAACGGAAATTGAGTCTGGTCACAGCACCTGCCAAAACCATGGAGCGTATCTTTTCCGGCTCCTTTTCCGCAATGATCTGAACAATGATCGTTCCAAGCGATATGCCCACAAAATGAGTCGATGAAATACGCAGATGATTCAGAACATCAATGACATCTCTGCTCACGTCTGCAAAGGTATAGTCCTTGAACAGCTTGCGCTTGGTGTTTTTGGATTTGCCATGCCCGCGCAGGTCGACGAGGAGAATATTGAAGTTCTCTTTGTAGGATTTGATCTGTTTATACCAAATGGATGAGCTGCCCCCTGCCCCATGAACAAAGGTAACCCATTCACAGTTTTCGCCACGTATGTATGTCTTATAATGAATCACTTATATTCCCCCTCACCGTATTATATAGGAGGGGTGTCAAGAGTGAAAGTGTTACCATATTATAAGAAAACCTTTATCGAGGCCTCTTCAAGGAGGAGCGACCGCGTTTTTGCGGATAGTTATTCTTGCTAAATCAGGATGCAGATACGTAAAGTTTATACTTTCTGATTTAGTTGAAAAAGACTGCCAAAGCTCCCCTTTGACAGTCTCTCTTCCTTAGAATGAAAAAGCTGCTATGCCTTTCTTTTCCGACGCAGCTGATAATAGGTGACAGCCAGCGCCAGTGCGAGCACGGTTCCTTTAATAATATCGTACGCATAATACGGCAGATTCAGCATCGTCATCCCGTTTAGCAAGACCCCGATCAGGATCGCCCCTACGAAGGTTCCGAAAACGTTTGGCTTTCCTGCCCCAAAAACGGAGAACCCGACAAACGCGGCAGCTACCGCATCCATCAGCATCGAGCCGCCACTGCTTACTTGTCCTGTTCCGATCCGTGCTGCGAGCAGCATTCCACCTAGCCCTGCAAACAGAGCCGATAGTACATAGGCAAGCGTCCGATAGCGATTCACTGGAATCCCTGACAGACGTGCCGCTTCCAGGTTGCCGCCTGTCATGTACAGCATCCGTCCCTGTCTCGTATAGGTCAAATATATATGCGTAATGGCAACAAGCAAAAACGTTAAAATAACCGGAACGGGCAGCGACAGAATCTTGCCCTGCCCCAGCCAGAGAAACCATTCCTGGAATTTACCTGGAGCAGTCGTACCGTCTGTCATCGGCATGTTCGCATAAATGGAATAGCCTTTGGAATAAGTCATATGAATCCCGTTTACGATATAGAGCATCGCCAAGGTTGCCAGCAGATCGGGAATCCGGATCTTTACAACCAGAAAGGCATTAATCAAACCAACCAGCAGACTCAGTGCAATCGGAATTACGAAAGTCGCTACGACACCCTGTTCATACCACACCATCATGGATGCCGAAACAACCGTAGTGAGCGACACCGTAGATCCGACGGAGAGGTCAAATCCCCCTACGATGAGGGAAAAGGTAACGCCGATCGCAACAAACGTCACAATCGAAATGGAACGCAGAATGTCGGTAATGTTGTCATACGTAAAGAAGTACGGATTGGTAAGGCTAAACAGCAACATGACGATGACAATAACAGCGACTGTTCCATATTTATAAACAAAGTCAAACAAGCTAAATTTCTTTCCTTCCACGCTACTCACCTCCGCTTGCATAATACATCATCAGCTCTTGGGTCGCTTCAGCGCGACTCAGTTCTTTGACGATTTTTCCTTCAAACATGACGAGAATACGATCCGCAATCCCGATCACTTCCTGAAACTCGCAAGAAAAATACAGAATCCCCTTTTTTTGCTCGGCCAGCTTCCCAATCAAACGATAAATATCGCTTTTGGCGCCAATATCTACCCCTTTGGTCGGCTCGTCGAACATAAAAATACGCGAATCCGTGTTCAGCCATTTCCCGATCGCGACCTTTTGCTGGTTACCACCGCTGAGATGACCAACCAGCTGCGCGATATCAGCCGTTTTCACACCAAGCTTCTGTACCAAATCTCGTGACTGCTTGGATTCTATTCCTTTGCAGATAAAGCCAAGTGGAGAAAAGCTGGCCAAGGTAGCTACGGACAAGTTGTTGTTGACCGATTCCTCAACAAAAATGCCTTCCTTTCGTCTTTCCTCCGGCACGAGAACGATCCCGGCATCGACAGCATCCTTGGGGGAAGTCATGCGCACTTGTCGTCCTTTTAGTCTGATTTCTCCGGAATCCTTCTGGTCTGCACCGAACAGCAAGCGAGCCAGCTCCGTTTTCCCTGCCCCCACAAGTCCGACCACGCCAACAATTTCGCCCTCGCGTACATGCAGATCGGCCCTGCGCACCTTGCCACCGGCCACAGCCCGGGCCTCGAGAACGGTTTCTCCAATCGGCACCTCCACTTTTGGGAACTCCTCGGAAAAGCTTTTGCCCAGCATGTGCGAGATCACTTCGTCCATGCTCGTCGCCGCTGTCTCTGTCGTAATGACGGCCTGACCATCTCGCATAATCGTGATCCGATCACAGATCTCAAAAACTTCCGGCAGACGGTGGGAAATGTAGATAATCCCTACTCCGGTGCTTTTTAGCTGCGCGATGATTTGAAACAGCCGCTCACTTTCCTTTGTGCTGAGTGGAGCGGTCGGCTCGTCGAAAATAACGTATTTTGCCTTTTGCACAGTAGCGCGCGCAATCAGAATCAACTGCTTTTCTGACAGCGTACATTGCTCTACCAGCATTTTCACGGGGATAGAAAACCCGAAGCCCCGCAAAATCTTTTCCGATTCGGCGTACAAGCTCGGCCAGTTGAGAAACCCCTTTTTCTTCGACGATACCAGCTGATCCAGCAAAATATTTTCAGCTACGCTTAAATAGGGAACAAGTGCGGTATCGACCTCCTGATAGACGCACTGAATGCCCAGCGCTTTAGCGTCTTGCGGAGATTGTATCGTTACCTCTTTGCCGTCGATGGAAATAGCCCCTCCATCCGCCTGATAGGCGCCTGTAAGAATTTTCATCAGCGTGCTTTTCCCTGCCCCGTTCGCTCCGAGCAGCGCGTGAACCTCGCCAGCCTTCACTTCAAACTCCACCGACCGAAGCGCCGGGACGCCGGAAAACTGCTTTACAATGCCTTTCATTTGTAAGGTAGACATGCGCTGCACCTCCCTGATTCAAAAAAAGTTAGCTCTTCGTGAATAAAAAAACCTCTATCGCGGTCAACTCACCCGGGAGCGACCGCGTTTTAGAGGATCGTTTTATCGTGGTAATGCCAGATGCGAGCAAGGCTGCTTTCACTCGCTGTCGCAACGTAACTATTTTTACTTGCCCCACTCGCTTACGTATTGGGACAGGTCGCCCATCGTTACTTTTTTATCCTTTGGCAAGTCAGATTGCTTCACCAGTACTGGATTCAGCTTGACGCTGTCAGGCACTTGCTCACCCTTGATCTTTTGAAAAACCGTTTGCGCATGGATGCGTCCGATATTCGATGGGTCAACCGCTGCCGTCGCTGCCCATGGAGAATTTGCCTCCTGGATCAGTTGCAAATCCTCATCGCTCAAGTCGATTGCATATACCTTGATTTCATTGCGGCCTGCCTGTTGAATGGCACGTGTAGCACCTTTGGCAAATTCATCCCACGCTGCCCATACGGCTGTGATATCGCCCTTGTTCGGGTACTTTTTCAAGATGGCTTCCATCTGTGTTTGCGTGTCCAAAGCTGTATTGTTGGTTGCGGAACCGAATGCAGCAATTTCCTTGAAATCCGGGTACTTTTTGAGGAAAGCATCATAGGTGACTTGGCGTTTTTCCATTGGGGCAAAGCCGGCTACCCAAATTTTTACGATATTACCTTTGCCGTTATTGTCCGCTGCCAGCTGCTCAAGGCTCAGCTCCGCCAGCTTGTTATCATCCTGCTCTACTACTGGCACACCTGGCAATTTAATATCGGTGTCGAAGAGGACAACCGGAATTTTCTTGTCGATTGCTTTTTGCGTACCTTGCTGCAACGCTTCTGCTGTACCGTGGTCGATCAAAATTCCATCAAAATGCTGGTTTACCGCTGCATCCAGATTGGAAGCCATTTTCGACAGGTCTGTATCCGCGTTGAATACAGTCAATTGTCCGCCGTTTTTCTCTACCTCTGTTTTTACGCCATTGATGTACTGTGCAGAGAACGTCCCTACGTTTTGGCGCATGATGAGTGCGATCTTTTTCGCATTGTCTCCACCCGCTCCGCCTGCGCCGTCACTACCGCATGCTGTCAGCACCACCGACAGTGCCAATACTACTGAGCATACCAATCCGAGTTTCTTTTTCATCTCCATGATCCCCCTTTTTTCTGTCTCCTTTTTTCCGCCTAAAGCTATGTGCGAAAGCAACCAAAAAAGCCTCTTTCAACAGATGAAAGAGGCTTCAATCGACAAGATTCCCGCCTCTTATCTGTCAGGTAGCATCTACCTGTTGGAGTTAGCACCTTGGCTTGCAAGAGGTAAGAAACGTCTCACACGCTAGGTTGCCGGGCTTCATAGGGCCATTCCCTCAGCCTTCTCTGGATAAGAGTTGTTATTGTATTCAAAACGTTTTGTATTAGTATATACAGACTATAATCCTTGCATTACCCATCTGTCAACTGGGTGTTTTGATTAAGATTGAGGATTGACGTGGCCAAGTTTTCGAAAAAGAAGTGTGACGAAAGAATTAGAGGATTTATGTTGTGTCTTGTCGAAATATTTCGAAACGATACATAACCTAAACAGTCTGGTATGGGGATGTCCAATGAGCCTACTAAAAGAAGTGATTCTACAGCTCTTCTTTGCTCTTACTCCGTTTGTTTTGTACAACATATATTACCGAGACAAGCTCCAAAATTACAGCAAAGCCTTTATTCTCATAACCAGCTCGATCAGCCTTATTCTTGCCATGACGTTTGCTTCCAGTGTTGTCGACGGCATCATTTTTGATATTCGATATGTCATTATGTTTTTTGGACTTGTCTATGGCGGCATAAAGACAGCTCTGATTCTGTTCATCGAGTTTATCATCTATCGGTGTTATTTGGGTGGGGAAGGAACGGGAGTCGCCCTTCTCATGCTCGTGTGCAGCTTTCTACTCTCCGTCGTGATTTACAAGCTATACCACAAGACTCATAAGAAAACTTTTTTTACTTTCATAGCTGGAATCGTTTTTTCAGCTGTGGCGCTCGGCCTGACCTTTATCTTTTTTCCTGACTATGTGAAAAAGCATCTGGCTTATCATGTGTTTGTCATTCCTGCCCAAAACTCGATAGGCATTTGGCTCCTGATGACTTTATTTGGCAAGGCCATTGCAGACAAGGAGCTGTTCATTGCCCACGCTCAAAATGAAAAAATCCAAGCCATGAGCCATGTCGCTGCCTCACTCGCACATGAAGTTCGCAACCCGTTGACTGCGGTAAAGGGCTTCTTGCGTTTAATGCAGGAGAGTCCTAATGAACGTGCCAAAACCGAACAGTACATCAAGATCAGCCTCGATGAAATCAAGCGAACAGAATCCATATTAACGGAGTACCTTTCCATCTCCAAGCCTCTACAGGAGCGCTCTGAGCCGATCAATGTATCCGAACAGCTCCATGTCATTCAAGAGGTCATGCTTCCTTTTGCCAACATGCATAATGTGGAGCTGGATATACAAATATACGATACGCCTGTGACAATCATCGCCAATCCTGACGAGATCAAGCAGGTGCTGGTCAACTTTGTCAAAAACTCGATCGAGGCTTGCGCGGAAGTACAGAATGGACGTGTCATACTATCGATCCTGATTGAAAAAGAAAACGCTCTTCTCATGATCACTGATAATGGAATTGGCATGGATGCGGGGCAAATCCAGCGCCTTGGATCTATTTATTTCTCGACCAAAACAAGCGGGACAGGTCTAGGTCTCACCTATTCCTATCATGTCATCCATTCAATGGGCGGCACCGTTCAGGTAAAAAGTGAGCCGTTGATCGGGACCCAGTTTACGATTACGTTTCCTTGTCATGCAATCGAAAAAGTGGGAACAAACCTTACTGCCTGAACACTTTTGTCATAAATACCTGCTCTGCCATCCGGGTAAAGCCTGCATCTTGCAATGCCGTAGCAACTGCTCGGTTGCCTGCTGGCAAATTAACATTCAAACGTTGGCATTCCTGATCCAGCGGCGCAAAAGCATGGGCCAGTGCATAGCGGACGATTTCGGCATGCTCCTGACGCTGTGGGTCGGCCACACACTGAAAAAGCAGGATCGTCGACAAAGCTTGGTTTTCATCATAAAGCCGTCGATACAGGGCATATCCAATGACGCGCTCTTCGCGATCGATGTCGAGGAGCGCTTCTTTGCTACTCCAGTTCCTCCATTCCAGGCCACCTTTTTGCCATTACGCTGCCAAATCCCGTTTAATACGATCCCTGCAGGCTCATCGTTCATAAAGGAAATGACTGAATGGAGGGGAGACAGCTCTTCTTTCCCCATTTTCAGCGAAAGTGTGTCAGCCGTTTTGGATTGATCAAAGAAGTATCCTTCAAAACCGCGGTTGTACGCTTGTACCGCCTCATCTAGCGTGCATTGGTTATATCTTTTGAACGTGAGCATAGAATCGCCTCCACAATGGAAATGTCAACTACTTCACCACACTAAATCGCTCTCCCTATTTTACGATCATATGACAGCAAATGCTTATAAAAGAATCATGTTTGACCGATATGAATAAAGTGAATGCTACCTCGTCCTATACGAGGACTTCACGATTACTCGACATCTTGGGGGAAACGTAAGTGCAGTATAAATCCCGTTCCTTTTCGCTCTTGGCTCTCGTTACATTATTCGTATTCATGACTGGCTTTTCCACAGAAAAAAAGCAAATAAAAGCAACCTGGATCTGGCATACGAGCTTGATTGCTTCCGAGCCTGATCAGATTATTTCGTTTAGCAAGGAACAAGGAGTAAACCTCCTATACTTGCAAATGGACCTCACAAAAAAGCCCGAGTACTATCGCGCGTTTATTCGAAAAGCGAATGAGGCGGGCATAACCGTGCACGCGCTTAAGGGAAGTCCGGAGTGGGGATTGGAAGCAAATCGCGCGAAAATCTTGGCACTGGTTGACTGGGTTCTTGCCTACAACCTAGTAGTTGATGAAGAAGAAAAAATTAACGGAATTCATCTCGACATCGAGCCCTATTTACTGCCGCAGTGGAAGACAGATCAAGCATCCGTCGTCAGGCAGTGGAAGGAAAATGTAGAAGCCTATACAACATATGTTCAAAAGGACCCAAATCTGGAGATCGGCTGCGACATTCCATTCTGGCTGGACAAGGTGTATATGCCTGATGCGGCTGAAGCTGCCACCGCCTTTAGCAAATGGCTAATCTCCAAGCACGATCATGTTACCATCATGTCTTATCGCGATCGAGTCGAGGGACCGAACAGCATCACTGCTTTAGTTACGGAAGAAATGGGCTGGGCTGATGAGCTGGGTAAAAGCATACTGCTCGCTGTAGAAACAAAAGAAAGTCACGAAGGCAATCATATTTCTTTTTACGAAGAAGGCAAAACGTATATGAACCTCATGCTGTCCCGGCTTTCGGACTTGATGTCTGTTCACCCATCCTTTAAGGGAATAGCGATTCATTCTTATGAGCATTGGACCGTATTGAAAGAAGAATAATAGACAAATCGCAAAATGAAAAGGCAGTAGAAGTTTCGGACGTGAAAATATAGTCCTAGACTCCCACTGCCTTTACTTAATTGGGCCTTCCACTCAGAGCATACACCTATACTTTACATATAATGCTCACATAAGGAGGAGTATTCCCCTGTCCCTGTATACGCTGGTAAGACCTATCGATATGATTATGAAGATGGCAATGTGTTTATCATTCATTTCTTTGACCCTACGCATCGGCATGATCAAGGGATTGCAGGACCGCATACAGGATTCAACGGCTACTATACATTCAATTACGTGGAGATAGCTCCCTGCGTTTACTTTATATATTGGTTGGAAGAAGTTTACACGGTCAGCCAGATTGCGGATTTTAATAGAATGCTGGTCTATACCCATTATACCTATGATGATCAGGGTGTTCGAAAAAGTCTATTCCATTCCGGTACCATAACCGAACTAGACAGCTTCACCTCGTAATCCAAGCCCATCCTTTGGCAAAACGCGCCAGCCTACAAGAATAAACGAGGCTACCGATTTATACTACTGGCAGCCTCGCTTTATGTTTCGTATTGAATCATGTTCATTCAAAAATAGTACACATATCACTATCTGCGATCAAAAGCAAGTCTCGCAGCAAGACCTTCAAGACACTAGCCATTAGCCATCGCTGCACCCGTAGCCATGTTGGGCGTGTACCAAACCACACAGCAACTCTGCTTGCAACAAGAACAATAAGCAGATTAACCGTAAAGCTGACGGCTATTTGTGTTAGACCTAAAGCAGCACCCGGTTTGACCGCATTCCAAGCAAGCCAGAGCAGGTAGGCAGCTCCGACCCACTTGACTAATTCGTAAGCAAACGGAACCGTTATGAAAAGTGCCGAGAGACCAAGCACCTTCGCTTTTGCTGGAAATATGCCGCTTCCTGATTCAATTATTGAAACTGGTAAGTTTAATGACCCAACACTAATCCCCGCTTTTTTGCTTTTGCTTTAAGTTGGTACTTTGGAATATTTGAGATCGATTCAATACCTCTTTGTTCAGCCACTGACCGCAAAGAGTCCTGGTGTTCCGCCCGTATGCCAGAACAATACCTTCTCACCAGGTCGTACTTTTCCTTTGCGGATGTAATCAATACAGCCCGCCATCGCTTTTGCTGTATAGACGTGATCCAACAAAATGGCTTCTTTGCTAGCCAGCAAATGAAGGGCTTCCATTCCGCCATCGGTAGGACATCCGTAACCTGCTCCGACGTATTCGTCATGTATGTACACGGGGAGGCCATTAAGACTTAGATTTTGACAATCTCCTTTCAATGAAGCTACTTCTTGTAAACAAGCTTCCATTTTGACTTTGATTTCAGCCGTTTTCAACCAGGGCGATACTCCTACAATCCGGGTGGAGTCTTTGTTCTGGCAGCATCCATAAGTCAGCCCAGCGATCGTTCCTCCTGAGCCTGCCGAAACAAACAGCCAGTCGAACTGAACTTTCTTTTCTGCCGCTTGCTCTTTCAACTCAAAGTAGGCGTCTACGAAGCCTAATGAACCTAAACCGTTTGATCCTCCGATTCCGATGACATAAGGTCGCAATCCTTCTTCCTTTACTTTTTCAGCATGCTCGTTCAATGCCTGCTCCATCTCTTCATGCGTACTCGCTCCGGAAAAAACAACATCGATTCCCATGAAATGGTTCAAAAGATGATTTCCTCTTTTGCTCTCCGGTTTATAGCCACCTAATACAAGGACAGGCTTCAAGCCTCGCTGTATGGCCATAGCTGCCGTCGCCCGGGCGTGATTAGAATTGGGGCCACCTGTCGTTATTACCGTATCTGCTCCTTTTTGAATCGCATCCGCCAGCAGATATTGCAGCTTTCGCTTTTTGTTTCCTGCTGTTAAAAGATCGCCGTTTGCGTCATCACGTTTGATCCAAATCTCTCTATCTAGTATGGCGCTAAGCCTTGGCAGATGGTGCAAAGGACTCTTCATTTGCACCTCGTGCATGATGGTCATGGGCAAAACCTCCCTGTTCTCTTTCTTCCCGCCATTTCATAAGGAATGAATGCTCCTCGAAATGGATTCATCAGCCACTTAGATAAGTAGCATCCGAAGCAGGAATATGCTTGGGATGCTACAGAGGTCATGCAAGTGAATGATTATTTATTTTGCAATTTTCCGCTTGCCTCTACGATTTGATTGAGAAACTGCTCAACCTCTTCCCGGCTTTTTCCGAGTTTGCTTACAAAGCGACTCAGTTCCTTCCCCTCTTGGAAAGCAATGAAGCTAGGGATGCCAAACACATCGAGCTTCTCTACCAAATCCGCAAAATGGTCCCGATTGACTGCGATCATATCAATCTCTTCCTTGTACGCTTCTTCCACAGCTGGCATGAAGGTTTCCACTTGCTGACAGTCTGGACACCAATCTACATAAAATTTGGCTACGACAGGCTTGGTTGATAAAATCGCCTCATTAAACTCTTGCTCCGTTTTGATCTCTTTCATAAGAACAATCCTCCCCATAGGAAATAATGATTTTGTCCGTAATCCCCACTTACCTCACTACTTGATTGAGAAACTGCTCAACCTCTTCCTGGCTTTTTCCGAGTTTGCTTACAAAGCGGCTCAGTTCCTTCCCCTCTTGGAAAGCGATGAAGCTAGGGATGCCAAACACATCGAGCTTCTCTACCAAATCCGCAAAATGGTCCCGATTTACCGCGATCATATCGATTTTGCCTTTGTACGCTTCTTCCACAGCTGGCATGAATGGATCGATGCGCTGACAATCCGGGCACCAATCGGCATAAAACTTAACAACGACTGGTTTTGTTGATGAAATCGCCTCATCAAACTCTTGCTCTGTTTTGATCTCTTTCATGGATAATCCCCTCCACATTCCGAGTTTTTCGATTATTCTGTATAAATCATTTGTGAAACCACCCCCTTCACCGGAATGTCCTGCTCCCTCAAGCTTGTGAATCAAGATACCTTTCGCAGTCCAGAGCAGCCATGCAGCCGCTTCCCGCAGCCGTAATGGCTTGGCGGTATTTGTGGTCCTGGACATCCCCGCAAGCGAATACTCCCGGAATATTTGTTTTGGTTGTACCTGGATTCACGATGATATATCCCAGTTCATCCGTTTTGATTTGATTGTCTAAAAATGCCGTGTTCGGCCTATGTCCGATGGCTATGAAAATACCATCCGCTTCAAGCATTTCGTCTTGTCCTGTCTCGCTGTTTTTCACTTTCAGTCCGGTCACGCATTTCTCTCCTGCCATCACTTGTTCGGGAATGGAATTCAAGCTCCAAGTAATTTTCGGATTATTCCGGGCACGGTCTTGCATAATTTTGGAGGCGCGAAGCTCGTTTCTGCGGTGTACGACACGAACCTCCGTAGCAAACTTGGTTAAAAAATTTGCTTCTTCCATCGCTGAATCGCCGCCGCCGACAACGATGATTTTCTTTCCTCGAAAGAAAAACCCATCACAGGTTGCGCAGGTGCTTACACCACGCCCGATATTTTCCCTCTCCCCTGCAATGTTCAATAGCTTTGCCGAAGCCCCCGTTGCAATGATCAACGATTGTGTTTTAATTTCCCCTAACCCCTCAACCATTAAGGTAAACGGACGAATGGAAAGATCGATGCTTTTGACCCATCCCCTTGCAAAGGTTGCCCCAAAATTCTCTGCTTGCTTACGCATGTTTTGCATCAACTCTTGTCCCATAATCCCATCAGGAAAACCAGGGAAATTCTCAACATCTGTAGTCAAAGTCAATTGTCCCCCAGGTTCAGGTCCTTCCATGACAAAGGGATTCATGTTCGCGCGTGCTAGATAAATGGCTGCGGTCAACCCGGCAGGACCGGTCCCGAGAACGACGGTTTTATACATCCTTGACCTCCTCAATAAAGTTAACTGAATCTATGAACAAAGTTTGTTTAAAAATTGCAATGTACGTTCATGCTGCGTATGTTCAAATATTTGTTCCGGTGTTCCTTCTTCGACAATCACGCCTTTATCAATAAATACAACCTTATCCGCTGCCTCACGAGCGAAGTTCATTTCATGCGTTACGACAACCATGGTCATCCCTTCTTGAGCTAGCTCCTTCATAACCTTCAACACTTCTCCCACCAGCTCAGGATCCAACGCAGAAGTAGGTTCGTCAAACAGCAGAACTTCAGGCTCCATGGCCATCGCTCTGGCGATTCCTACGCGTTGTTGTTGTCCACCAGATAGCTGAGCGGGGTAGTGGTTTGCCCGTTCTTTCAAACCGACCTTCTCCAGCAAGTGAAGCGCTTTTACCCGTGAAGACTCCTTGTCTTGCTTGCGAACAATTACCAGACCTTCCATTACATTTTCAAGAGCAGTCATATGAGGGAACAAATTATAGCTCTGAAAAACCATGCCTGTTTGCTGGCGGAACTTAATGATTGTATCTTTGGGAATTTGTTTTTTATCCCCAAAATCGAGCGTGAATTTTCCGAGGTTGATCGTGCCTTTTGTAGGTACCTCCAGTAGATTCAAACAGCGAAGCAGCGTTGTTTTGCCTGACCCTGATGGCCCAATGACGCAGACCGTTTTCCCTTCCTCTATTTTTAGATCGATGCCTTTTAAAATCTCTGTTTGTCCAAACTGCTTATGCAGGCTTTTCATCTCAATCACGCGCATACCTCCTCTAAAATTAGCTCGTCACATAACGATCGAATCGTTTTTCCATGCGCCCTTGGGCTTCCGAAAGGACGGTGCTGAACATCAAATAAATCAATGCTGCTACACAGTACAAAACTAATGGCTCATAGGTTGTTGATGTAATTTGCTGTGCGACTCGAAACATTTCGGTAACTGTAATGGTAGCAGCCAAGGATGTATCCTTTACCAAGCTGATAAAGCTGTTTGACAAGGGTGGCACAGAAACGCGTGCTGCTTGAGGAAGGATAATTCTTTTTAAAGCTTGGGCGTAGCTCATCCCGACCGAGTAGCCCGCCTCCCATTGGCCTTTCGGAATGGAGAGAATTGCTGCCCGAATAACCTCCGAGTTATAGGCACCGACACTAATCGTAAAACCGATAATAGCCGATGTAAGCGGGTCAATCGTTACCCCGACACTGGGAAGACCGTAAAAGATGATAAACAATTGAACAAGGAGCGGCGTCCCCCGAATCACCCATACGTAAAATCTTGCGACAGCGTCGAGCGGTTTAACTCCTGAGATCCGAGCCAGTGCGGTCAGCAAAGCAAGAATGAGTCCCAGAAAAAAAGAGATCAATGTCAATGGTACAGTAAAAAGGATCCCTGCTTTTACCATAGGCAAAAAGGAATTGACAACGATGTCAACGATTCGTTGAAATCTTTCATCAGCAAACATGAGAACCCCCCCTATTTCGATACGTCAATTCCAAAGTACTTTTGTGAGATACTTAAATACTTTCCATCTTTCTTCATGTCAGCGAGTGCCTGATTTACGGCCTCTACCAATTCTTTATTGTCCTTTCTGAACATAATTCCCATTATTGCGGGCTCATCCATCTCTGCCACAACCTTGACAGGAGAATCAGGCTTTTGTTTTATAAAATCGAGAAAAGCCAAACCATCATTTACAATCGCATCAGCACGTTTTGAAGTTAATAGGTCAATGGCTTGATTAAACCCCTCCACTCCCACGATCTCAGCACCTTTGGATGCGGCTATGTCCTTGTAGTTACTAGTAAGTGTCTGGGCTGATTTTTTCCCTTGCAAATCTGCAAATGTTTTTATAGTATCATTGTCTTTGTTAACGATTAAAACAGGTTTTGACAAAATATAAGGATCTGAAAAATCGTATTTTTCCTGACGGTCAGGACGAATTCCTACATTATTTGCAATCATATCGAATCGCTTTGAATCAAGTCCGGCAAACATGCCATCCCATTGGGTCTCAATAAATTCTGGCTTGACACCCAGTCTGCTCGCTACTTCCTCTGCGATTTCAACATCAAAGCCAGTCAGCTTTCTCGATGCATCATGGAAGGAAAACGGAGGGTAGGTTCCTTCTGTACCAATTCGAATCTTTCCATCTGCTTTGATTTGCTCAAGCAGATTCTTGCTCCCGGTTGCCGTTTGTGCCCCCCCGCATGCCGTAAGCGCCAGGGAAACCAGTAAGGAGAAAGCAACGAAAATGGATCTCTTTTTCACAAAGAAACACCTCTCTTTTTGAATTTTTTATTCCATTAATAAAAACATTCCGATATTTATCATCACAATTTTACCGTTCATTACATCAACTGATATTTTTCCAGCTTTCGATATAACGTAGAGAGACTAATCTGCAGCATTCGGGAAATCTTTTCTTTATCATTTCGATACGGCTCGGCGAAATAAAAGGTCTGTAAAATATTCTTTTCATATTCAGCAATCATTTGTTCCAAACTTAGTCCCTTTTTAAAACAAGCAAAGCTCTCCTGCCCCGCAAGGTACTCAGGTAAATCGTGGAGACCAATCGCATCTGACTCAGCTATATTGACCATATATTCCACCGCGTTTTCCAGCTGTCTAATGTTTCCTGGCCAATCGTATTGAATGAGCCACTGCTCCAATACAGGATCGATGGGGAGCTCATTTATTTTCAAAATTCTGCAGTGTTTTCGAATAAAGTATCGAAGAAGCAGCACAATGTCATCGCGACGTTCTTTTAGCGGCCTGGTATGGAGCGGGATGACATTGAGCCGGTAATACAGATCCTCTCGGAATGTTCCCTTTTCCACCATTTCCTCCAAGTTTCGATGCGTTGCAGCTATCACTCTTACATCGATCGGAATGACTTTTTTTCCGCCAATGCGTTCAATCGATCTTTCCTGTAAAACCCTTAATAGCTTGGGTTGTAACGAAAGTGGCATATCGCCAATCTCATCCAGAAATAAAGTCCCTTTATTGGCGTATTCAAATTTGCCGATGTTCCCTTCCCGTCTTGATCCTGTGAAAGCCCCTCCCTCATAACCAAACAATTCGCTTTCCAAAAGATTTTCAGGAATAGCCGCGCAATTTATGGCTACAAACGGATTTTTTCTTCGATTGCTTTCATAATGAATCGCTTGGGCCAGCAACTCCTTGCCGGTTCCACTGTCCCCCCTGATAAGCACAGTTGAAGGGCTGTTAGCAACGCGTTTTGCCTTATTGATCACATCTTGCAGTCCCGAATCATGGCCGACAATGCTCTCAAAGGAAACATGCTTGAGGACATCGCTATCCTCCTTCGCTTCGGATACTGATTCTTGCGTGTAATCTAACACTAGCAGCTTGTTTTCCAAGAGAGCACTCATATCATGCAAAAATCGTATCAGCCTCTCAGAGTTCCTGATCATCCTTTCTTTCTGTTCAGGAGTAAAGCCCATGAGCCCAATGACTCCTACAGCTCTGTTCCGTTTTAATATGGGAAAGCCAATAGAGGATGAAACCTTACACCGCCCCATAAAATTACAGCTCATGCATTTCGGTTCATTTTCACTGACATCATGGATCATTGCCGGTTTCTTTGTTTCCATGATCATTCTCAAATAAGAACCTTCTGGCGATGGCTCGCCGATACTGTATTGATAAGAACCGGTTCCACTAATTCTTATCCCGTTTTCATTCAGAATGGTGATATCAAAACCAAGAACCTCACTCATATTTTCCGAGAATGTTTGGACAAATTCTTGAATGTAAGAAAAGCCAGCCATATGCCCTCCCATTTTTACATGATTGCGACCAGTGATTTCGCCCTTGCTTTCTATGCCTTACACAAAAAATGAATGGCTTCTTCGATTTGACGCATGCTCTTTTCTAGTATCGAGCGAGGGCACGCGATATTCATTCGCATGAACCCGATGCCATCTTCGCCAAAAATATATCCTTCATTCATGGCAACTCTCGCTTTGCGAAGCATGAATTGGTCAAGCTCTTCCGCAGCAAGGCCCAATTCCCGGCAATCCAACCAGACTAAGTACGTGCTTTCCGGCTTTATCACTTTTATTTGCGGAATGTTCTCTTGGAAGTAGCGAATGAGAAGATCCAGGTTTTCTTGTAAGTATTCGATCAGTTGCTCTAGCCATTCTTCACCGTATTGATAAGCAATCTCTGTCGCCACAATCCCAAACGGATTCGGCGCACCGATATTCAGGCTGTTGACCGACTCGTTAAACCGATCTCGAATCCTATCGTTCGGAATAATGATCGAGGAAGTTTGCAGACCCGCCAAATTAAAGGTTTTAGAGGGTGCTATGCACGTAATGGAACGATCGGCAAACTCATCTGAAAGGGAAGCAAACGGTATATGCTTATGTCCTCTGTAAACAATGTCGCAATGAATCTCGTCGGAAATCACCAGCATATTGTTCTTGGTGCAAATTTGCCCCAACCTCGTCAACTCTTCCTGACTCCACACTCTCCCGACCGGATTATGTGGATTGCAAAGCACCAGGATTTTGACAGTGGAGTCGATCCTCGCTTCCAAGCCCTCAAGATCCATCGCATATCGGCCGTTTTCAAATGTGAGCGGGTTATGGACAACCTGACGTCCTAGTGACTTGATGATGCGGGAAAACGGGTGATAGACGGGTGTTTGAATGACGACTGAATCCCCCGGCTGCGTAAAGGAATCGATCAATAAGGATATGGCAGGGAGGATGCCTGGACTGTGGGCGATCCATTTTCGATCGATAGACCACTGATGCCTTCTTTTCATCCAATCCATAGTCGCCTCGAAGTACGAATCAGGCCGAAACGTATAGCCGTATACACCATGCTCAACTCTTTGATGCAGGGCATGTATGACAGGAGGAGGTGCCTTGAAATCCATATCCGCTACCCACATGGGAATGGCCTCGCTTACACCAAAGCGATTAGGAAGACCATCCCACTTATCGCTAGCTGAATTCATGCGGTTGATGACTTCGTCGAAATCATACTTCACATTCATAACCTCCTTGTTCATAATCTGTACCTGAGTATTTACAACAGCAATTTTTGTGCCAATTTTACAACCGCATAAAATCAACGTTTTTAGGGATGACATTTTTATCATTTTTTCAATATTGCGAATCATCATCACAAAAGCCTTCCATATTCAACTCTCTAGCTTTTGCAAGATTGATAATAATTTTCTGAGATTGACTCCAACCGTTATTCCAATGCCATCTCCAGATCATTCCATATATCTTCTACATCCTCAATTCCAACTGAAAAACGGACGAGTCCATCATCGATGCCTGCCTTTTCTCTTTCTTCTTTAGGGATAATCGCATGTGTCATCGAAGCCGGATGCTGGATCAGCGTGCCTACGTCCCCCAGAGAAACGGCCAAGGTGCACAACTTCACTGCATTCATCAATTTAACGCCTGCTTTGTATCCGTCCTTCAAGACAAACGAAATCATTGCTCCCGGGCCTTTCATCTGTTTCTCCATGATCGTTTTATCCTCGAAGCTTTCCAGTCCCGGAAAATAGACCCGCTTAATTGCCTTGTGTTTTTCCAGGCGCTCAGCCAAAATTTGTGCATTTTCCTGCGAACGATCCATCCGGATGTGCAGGGTACGTATCCCTTGATTGAGAAGCCATGCATCCATAGGAGCCAAATTTGCTCCCATTGTCTTCTGCACTTCTTTTCTCAGAGGATCGATTATTGCTTTTCCGGAAATTACTAGCCCACCAATCAGATAGCCATGGCCGGACAAAT
The DNA here is from genome assembly GCF_947502445.1 of uncultured Brevibacillus sp. Lineage (GTDB taxonomy): Bacteria > Bacillota > Bacilli > Brevibacillales > Brevibacillaceae > Brevibacillus. Next base: position 153,426 of record NZ_CANMZW010000006.1, on the reverse strand, counting down.
ATTTGGTTGCGCTGTGTACGACAATATCAATTCCACATAAGATTGGATTCTGCAAATACGGCGACAAAAACGTATTGTCCACAACAGTCAATACACCCTTTTGCTTGGCAATCGCCGCTACACTCTTCATATTCACCAAGGAAAGGGTAGGATTGGATGGCGTTTCAAAGTAGATCACTTTCGTTCTGTCTGTAATGTGTGGTGCTAGCTCTTCTCCTGACTTGAATGGCACAAATGTTACATCGATCCCAAATTTCTTTACTGTTTTTGCGAGAAACGCGTGTGTCGCTCCATACAGTGCTGTGTGTGCAACAACGTGATCTCCTGCCTGCAAAATTCCCAAAAGGCAACCTGTTATAGCTGCCATTCCAGATGAGAACGCCAAACAGCCTTCGCCAAATTCCAATGCCGCTACCTTTTCTTCCAGCTCTCGCACATTCGGATTTCCCAGGCGTGAATACATAAATCCAGGGTCCTCTCCAGCGAAGCGCTTTGCACCTATTTCTGCATTGTCAAAAACAAATGTGGAAGTCATGTAAACAGGCGAGATATGGGAGCCATGTCCAGGATCCTTATTCACTTTTACTAGATTTGTTATGTATTTCATCTATGGTTACGCCTCCTCTTTTTGTAATTGAAATAGTTGATTTTCGGTATTTCTTCCTCCTTCCAGTTGTGTGCCGATTATTCGTAGCAAATGTTATGCCAGTGCTGAAACCCTTATAAAACCTGCTGTTTTTTATTTTTCGTTTTTCATTTTTGCAAACAACACTCCGGAAAATGTATAAGAGCCCAATCGCAGCGCCTTGGCAATGTTGAGATAATTTTCGCAATATTGAAATAAAATTTCAAAAAAGAAGCAGCGTCGGTACAAGATGTATGGGTATGAAGGGCTGGAGCGCCGTACGCATTTTCAAAGCTATAGTGCTGAGCTTAAGCTCCGGGCAGTGAAGGATTACCTTGTGGGGGGGAATATCCAGAGTCGCAGAAAAGGGCAGTTAATATAACAACTGCCCAATCGTCAATCAGCCGTAACGAAAGCTACTACGACCAAAACTGCTTAAGTGCTATCGGAGTGCTTGCCATCGCGACGCATGACCAAAAATATTCTTCTTATCTGAGGCAGTTCACTGAACATGATCCAGAAATATCATGTCCGTTAGTTTAGCAAAGGCTGCCAGTATTAACACTGGCAGCCTCTGGTTGTGTTTGTACCGCTATTCATACTCGTTAGCCCCACACCAAGGCGGCATTTAACCGTTCGTTATTCCTTTTTCCCGACCAACCATTCCACTTCTTCGATTTCCTTCGGGATTTGCGATGAGAGCACCTCGTAGCCGTCTGCTGTTACTAACACATCATCTTCAATCCGAATGCCAATCGCTTCTTCCTCGATGTACAAACCAGGTTCAATCGTGATTACCATACCAGGCTCTATGGCAGCACTGTAATCCGAGACATCGTGCGTATCCAGTCCAAGATGATGAGATACGGAATGATAGTAGTACTTGGATAGCTCACTGCTCTCTTGGATAAGACCCAGACGGAGCAGGCCATCTGTCAAGACTTGCTTCGTGACTTCATTTAGTTGTTGAAGTGTGACACCAGGCTTCACTGCTTCGATGGTCTTGATTTCTGCTTCGAGCACGAGCTGATAGATTTCTTTTTGACGTTCTGTAAAGCGACCATTCACGGGAAACGTTCGCGAAATATCTGCCGCATAGTAGTTCGATGCTGCTCCGAGGTCGAGGAGGACCAAGTCGCCATCTTCCGTACGCTGATTATTCTCTTCATAGTGCAAGATCGTAGCATTGATTCCGCTAGCAATAATAGGTAAGTAAGGAAGCTCGCGAACCCCATGCGACTTCAATGTGAAATCATAATGCGCCTCTAATTCATATTCCATCATTCCAGGACGTGCATGCGACCACATGCGCCGGATCGCTTCATCCGTGATCGCAATCGCACGTCTGATTTCTTCAATTTCTGCCGGACTCTTCACCATACGCAGTTCTTTCAGCCATGGGCCTGCATCGTGAATCTGCAGGGTCCGATATTTCTTCTGTGCGTCTTCGGCAAAAGCCTCTGCAGGAGTCAGCTCATCGCTCCACTGATAGCGATACAAGTCAAGATAGAGTGAGCCCTTTCCTTCGCAGCGCCTCATAAAGGTTGCAAATGCCTGGAGCCACTCATCGAGATAGTCGAAGTGTTCGATACCAGACTGCTCTTTAGCTTCTTGATCCGATAAGACAGCTCCTGTCCATTTTGCTTCCAGTTCATTTGGACGCTGGAGAAATAACGTTTCGGTCACAATGCCAGCGCGTTTCGTGATCATGAGAATGAGGTTGCTGCGAGCAATACCGGTTAGATAATAGAAGTTGCGATCCGGCGAAAACGGAAATTTATCGTCATTGCTGCGTGTCTTGACGTCCCCTGAAAATAGCACTAGTACGCTGTGATCAGGCATTTTTTCCGCGAGTCTTTGACGGCGATTGATGAACTCTTTTGAATCCATGGTTATTGTCATTTGATTTCTACCCCTTCGTTCGTTAGTTTCTTCATGGCAGGCCATGTGTGAATAAATGATTTCACGTCGGTCCAATCAAAAAGTGTCGACCTTCAATCAGGGAGCAAAGACCTCCGGATTATCGTTTCGCCAGGCGCCTATACAGCCAATTAAACAGGCCGTGTAGCTTCTCATCACCCTATCGCTCTCACTGTCCGCATATTCAATTGCGATATTTATCCCCTGCTTGCGCCATGCCAAAATTCGGCCAGAAAATCCAGGCCATTCACATTCTTCATCCAGTTCAGGTTGACCATATGCTCTTACTGACTCATCTGGTGTTGAGCTCATCGTGATTCCTTTTGGAAGCTTGCCGGGAAACGGTGCTTTGATTCTGTCATCCGACCCGGGCGCAAGAAAATGTATGGCGCCAATGATCCATTCATCTTGATTTGTATAATTGAGTCCAGTCAGATGATTTATTTTTGGTGCGCGATAAATATCGATGCGTATCGAGGTTTTCACAGACCAAATGATATCGTCGTTGAAATAGCTGTTTGGGGGCGGCATTCGCTTGACACCGAATGATTGCAGCAAAGCTTGAACATTCCTCGGACTATACGGATGCCCAAGCATTTCAATAAGCTGTTCAGAAGGTTCTTTCATGCATATATTCATTCCTTTCGCTTTGCTCAAGGCACGCAACGTGATGATATGTACCCTCAATTCGTCTCATTTCGTCCCACTACCATTTTTTCTCTATTTTACCACATCAGATTCACCAGCAAGCAAACAGAAAAGAGCGGAGAAGTTTCCGCTCTTTTTCACATTCCAAAATAAATTCCAGCATACGAACTAAAGAAGAAAGACTAGTAACTTCCTAATCTTTGCGATGTTTTATGGGCAACTTCTTTTACTTTTTGAATTAAAAATTGCAAGCGCTCTTCTTTTAAATCATACGTCAATATCCCGATACTCAAAGCGCCAATCACTTTTTGATTGTAATCGAGTACCGGGGCCGCCACCGATGCTGTATTCTCTGTTCTCTCTCCGAAGCTCACCGCGTAGCCTTGTTGCTTAATCTCCGTCAGCTTTTCCAAAAACGCCCGCACCTGCTCTTGTTCAATTAATTGCTGCAGGATTTGCTCGGCCTCACTGGTCGGCATATTCGCTAGAATCGTTTTATTGGCAGCACCGATGTTGAGTGGGATACGTAAACCGAGCTGATCATAGACGCGAATATTGTGCTGGCTGTCGATGCGATCTACGATGATAGATTCAAGTCCGCTTGGCTGGCTGAAGTAAACGCTTTCTTCTACTTCTCTGGCAAGCTCCTCAATCATCGGTTTTATCACTTTGCGATAGTCGATCCGGTCAAGTACACGGAGACCAAACTCCATCCATTTGACGCCCAAGGCATACTGCTTCCCCACAGCATCCTGTTCCACTAGCCCGTGCTTCATCAACGTGTACAGGAGCCGATAGATGGTACTCACTGGAAGATGACATTCTTTCGATAAATCGTTTATCGTCCACCATTTTCTTTGTTCGTCCGACGAAAGTGCCGTCGCGATCGCCATCGCTCGATCAAACGATTGGATCACGCTCATCTCCCCTTTTTCTGTCTGTATCCGGTATACCCCATATCTTAAACCATTTTCTATAATTTTGTGAATCGTAAAAAAAAGAACGCTCCGCAATTGACAGTGTGAAACGAGAGTGTGTAAACTAAGTGTAAAATATTTCGAAATATGAATATAATTCTACAATGTGGAATAAAAGGAGGCAACTATGTTCTCAGGCAGCCAATCCATGGTCAAAAAGATGAAAACCGTCATCATCAAACACCCTAACCAGGCCTTCATCAGTCAGGAGCATTTGGACCAATCCTGGAAAACGTTCAACTATACAGATAACGTCGACTGGAACCAAGCACAGGAGGAATATGCAAAATTCGAAGCCATTCTGCGAGAGCACGTAGAAAATGTACTTCACCTCCCTCAGTCTGACCAAACCGGCCTCGACTCGATTTATGCACATGACCCGGTAAAGTTCACCGCCAAGGGTGCCATTATTTTAAAGTCAGGCAAGCAGCTTCGTCAGGGTGAAGCTGAAGCATACAAAGCCTTTTTACAAGAAAACAACATCCCGATCTTGGGTCAACTGACTGGTGATGCCCTCGCAGATGGCGGCGATTTTGTCTGGCTCGATGAGAAAACGCTTGCAATCGGACTTGGCTTCCGCACGAATCAGGCAGCAATCGCGCAAATCACCGACATGGTGAAAGACTTTACCGAAGAAGTCATCGTCGTTCCGCTTCCGTATGATCGCGGCGCAGAAGAATGCTTGCATCTGATGTCCGTCATCAGCATGGTGGACCATGATCTCGCGGTTGTTTATTCCAAGCTGATGCCTGTGTTCTTCCGCCAGCTACTGATCGACAGAGGTATCCAGCTGATCGAAGTATCTGATCACGAATACGAGAATCTCGGAAGCAATGTACTGGCACTGGCACCTCGTGTATGCATGGTTGTTGCCGGAAATCCAGCTACCAAGCAGCTTCTCGTCGATGCAGGTGCAACCGTCTATGAATACGAAGGTCAGGAAATTTCCTACAAAGGTACAGGCGGTCCTACTTGCCTGACTTGCCCGGTAGAGCGCGTGTAAATGCAGGCGTCTCGTCGCTACTGTTTTCCCCAAACAAAAAGCCACTTTCTTTTGCAGTGGCTTTTTGTCATGTTTCCCTATCCAGACCACTCAGCAACAGCTTATAGCTATCTTTTTTCTTTACCGGAAAGCCAAGTGTGACCGTCTCCAAGGTATCGGCTAAATTGGATTGAGCGTATCATCCATGGCACTATTCATTTCCTTTTCCATCTACCAGTCTATGTACCGGATTAGGCTGGTTCACCAGCTCCTGCATTTTCTATGACTCCAACTAATAATTGGCCTTAATGATAAAATAGTAGGTGACAAATCGGGCGATCGTAGCGTGTAAGTAATGTCCAAAAATAAAAAACGCTGATTTCACAACGGTTCACCAAAATGGAATATAATAGAAGACAGGAGTGTGAGCCATGATGAAAAAGAATTGGAACGTAGGTATATTTGTCTTCGACGATGTTGAAGTACTTGATTTTGCTGGTCCCTTTGAAGTGTTTTCCGTTACGACATATCCGGACCAACATGAGGACAGTCCTGAATCGAATCCGTTTCTGGTAAAGCTAGTTTCAGAGACGGGCGAATTGGTACATGCCTGTAATGGATTGAAAGTGCAGCCAGATTACAGCTTTGACACTGCGCCGCATTTTGATATTTTAGTGATCCCTGGTGGAATTGGTGTCAGAGAGAAGGAGATTTACAACGAGAAAGTCATTCAGTGGATTTCGCAGCGGATGGATAGTGTGAAACTAATGACATCTGTTTGTACAGGTGCTCTTCTGTTGGCTAAGGCAGGTCTTCTGAACGGAAAGATAGCAACGACTCATTGGGCGAGCTATGACAGACTCGAGAATGAGTTTCCGGCTGTCACTGTAAAGAGGGATGTCAAGTTCGTCGATGAAGGAAACATTGTGACATCGGGTGGGATTTCCGCAGGAATCAATATGACATTTCACATTGTTAAGCAACTGCTAGGTTCAGAAACTGCTCAAGCAACAGCCAAGATAATGGAGTACGATATCACGATAGAGTAGTTATTATTTGAGTGTGTCACCCTTAAATTCACAATAGGAGTGAATGATTTATTCGTAGAATGATCGAAAACAAGCTTCGGGCAGCTGGTTGTGTTTTCGCAGAAGATGAAGCCAGCATTCTTATCTCCGCAGCACGGACCACTGCCGAACTAGATGATATGGTAAATAAGCGGGTCGCAGGCTTTCCCCTCGAACACATTCTCGGTTGGGCCGAGTTCTGCGGTCTGAGGATAACCGTGGACGCTGGAGTTTTCATCCCACGTCGACGCACCGAGCTTTTGGTCCGCCATGCTATCAGCTTGGCACAGTCAGAGTCCGTAGTTGTGGACCTGTGTTGCGGATCGGGCGCATTAGGGGCCGTGATAGCCGTAAATCTTGAGTGGATCGAGCTGCATGCGGTTGACATCGACCCTGTCGCAGTAAGTTGCGCCCATAAGAACATTACTGGTACCAATGGTCACGTCTATGAAGGTGATCTTTATGAACCTCTGCCCTCTACATTGCGGAACCGTGTCGACATCCTAATCGCTAATGTACCCTACGTACCAACCGAGTCAATCAAGCTACTTCCCCCAGAGGCCAGAATATATGAAGCGTCCGTGGCGCTTCATGGAGGTAAAGACGGACTCGACGTTATGCGACGAGTAGCAACCGATGCAACGCTCTGGCTGGTTCCAGGTGGTCACTTGTTCGTCGAGACTAGTGAGCGTCAGGTGCCACTTGTAGTCGAAATCTTCGCACTGAGCGGGTTAACTCCGCAAGTGGTAACTGACGAAGTACTAGAAGCTACCATCGTTATCGGAACAAGAGCCTTATCTCAACTCCCTTGACACAATGCTTCCGCAATCTCAATCACCCGCGCTCGTGTTATCCCCGTTCTTTGCTCAATGGATAATGGATGATCCGTCGATTCCAGCTCGATATACGGACGAACTCCGACAGGTCTCGTATAAACGAGGGTTTTCAGATGCAAAGTCGTATCGGGATAACACGACAAAGAAGTGGACAGCCAGCCAAACATCGGCTCCAGCTCTTTTTCTCTTCCTTCTTCTTCCCAGTTTACATATGTTCGCTTAAAATTTTCTTTGTTAAGCGATACCCACACATTCCAAATAAATGTGTCTTCGCTATCTATCACGGGAATCTCGATACACCCGCGGACAATATTGTCCACCTCTATTTTCCAATTTTATCAAACTGAATCTTTTTTCACAATGAACCGACGCTTCCCTATACGTTGTCACAAACCTCCCCCTCCCCTCGTTATAAGGAAAACTGCAGCGAGGAGCTGATCCACATGAAAGAAATAACTTGTGTTGTAGTCGGTGGAGGATATGCAGGCATACATGCTGTCAAAGCCATGCGAGAAAAACTGGCTGGTCGGAGCGTTCGCATGATTTTACTGGATAAAGAGCCCCATCATTTGCGAAAAGTCTTGTTGTTTAAGCCAGCAGTCAGTAAAGAAGCTGAGATTGCGCTTCCCTTGAACCGCATTTTTCCTGAAGGTGTCGAATTCATCCAAGGCACAGCAACTACCATACAAAAAGACGAAAAAGTCCTCTGCTACCAAGACCAAAAAGGCAGCCCACAAGCCATTCATTACAACATCCTCGTTCTTGCCGTGGGCAGTATCATCCGCCAGGCAGAGCCGGAGCAAGGAGGGATTGCGCTATCAAATGTAGAATCAGCCGTAGCCATCCGTGAAGCCTGGCAGGCAAATATGCGAAAAGCCGCTCAAGAGCAGAATCCAGAAGAACGCCAGCGTTTGCTTACAGTTACAGTAGCGGGAGCGGGAATTAGCGGAATCGAGACGGTCGCGGAGCTGGCTTATGCCATGCGCGTGGAAGCCGTGCGCCTTGGAATGCATCCTTTGGCAGCAAAAGTTTACCTCATCAATACCGAAAATCGCCTGTTCCCCGATGGACCAGCCAAACTAGGGCGTAGATTAGAGCGGGCGCTAAACGACTATGGTGTTTCCGTACTGCATGGACAAAGAGCATTGCAGGAACAAGGGGGGATCGTGACGCTGTCTGGTGGCAGTACCCTCCCAACCGGACTTTGCATTTGGTCGCTTGGACTCCTCCCCAATCCCCTCCTTCGTCAGATCGGCGTTCCTATTTCAGCGCAGGGACAGGTGATCGTCGATGCATCATATCGTGTGAGCGGTGCGCCTGGCGTTTACAGTATCGGGGATTGTGCCCGGATCATCGACCCAACCAGCGGGCAAGCCGATCGGATGACGTGCAAAGAAGCAACGGCTCAAGCTGCGCGACTCGGAAGTGTTGTAGTGGCTGACCTGGATGGTACCCCCTCCCCTGCACACAAAAGCTTCATGGAATTCTTTTGCATCGGATTGGGGCCGGACCAAGGTATCGTATGGACACGAAAATGGGGGCTAGATATCATTTTGACAGGCAAGCTCGGCTGGAAAGTTCGTCAGTACACCTGGAATATAGCCAGCATGCTGCACTAAAAACAAGATCAAATCTGATTTACGCGAAAAAAGGAAGTGAATCAGGGATGGAGCTGTTGTACCAGACCTACAAAGGACTGCTGTTCTCTCTTGCCTACCAGATGACTGGCTCTGCTGCGGACGCTGAGGATATCGTACAGGATGTGTTCGTAAAAGCACATCAGATCCAGCTTGAGCAAATGGCAGATCCCAAAGCCTATTTGTGCAAAATGACCACCAATCGCTGCCTCGACCTTGTGAAGTCAGCCCGTAAAAAGCGGGAGCTGTACACGGGACCGTGGCTGCCTGAGCCGATCAATACACCTGTATCCGATGCAGCTGAATCTGTGATCCAAAAAGATCTGCTCTCCTATGCCATGCTCGTCTTGCTAGAGCAGTTATCAGAAACGGAGCGAGCTGTATTTGTCCTGCGGGAAGCACTTGGCTTTGACTATGAGGAAATCGCCCAGCTCGTCGGAAAAAGTGAAGCGAACTGCCGCAAAATTATTAGTCGCGCGAAAGCCAAGCTCGGAATTACCTCTGTGGAGGAGCATGCTCTGTTTGCCCCGGAAAAATCAATCGAGGAGCAGTGGGTTAGTCGTTTCATTGACGCGCTTGAGCACGGAAAAATGGACACACTGCTTGGCATGCTTGCCAAAGATGCCGTCCTCCTGTCAGACGGTGGCGGCAAAGTATCGGCTGCAATTCACCCAATCGTCTCTGCAGAACGTATCGCCCATTTCCTTTTCGGCCTGATGCGCAAAACCGTTCTACCACTTGGGCTTCGTGTGGAGCTGTTGCCCTTGAACAATCAAGTCGGGGTTGCCATCTGTCAGGGCGATCAAATCGATACGGTTGTGTTCTTGCACTTTGAGGAACAGCTGATTTCCCGCCTCTTTTTCATCAGAAACCCTGATAAATTACAGGCTGTTCAGGACATCGGCGAGCTGAATGAATAAATAAAGGGAGACCGACAGTGTGTCAGCTGTCTGGTCTCCCTTCTCCTTATTTGTTTGGCTGCTACAGCTTGAAGCGATTCACAATTCCTTCTAGTGTCTCGGTATACCCGACGTTGTGTTCAGAAATCGTAGCCATGTGACGATTATTATCTGCAATAATCCGTGATTGCTCCGTAATTGCCTCTACACTATGCCCGCTTTGATTCATGGAATCCGTCACCTGCTCAACCACCATGATCACGCTGCTGATCGTCGCATTCAGCTCTTCAAAGGACGCACTGAATTCAGTCAACAGCACGTTGAAATGACGGGCATCCTGATTGTATTGCTCAGAGGTATCGATCAGCTTCACGTAATCAGGTCGAACCTGACGATCGATGTACTCCAGTACACTGGAGGAGCTGATAGCCAAATGCTTGACCGCTTCTTGTGTCCCCCCGATAATGCGCTGAATATCCGTAACTACATCGGCAGACTGCGTAGCTAGCTTGCGAATCTCATCGGCAACGACAGAGAAGCCTTTTCCGCTCTCCCCGGCACGCGCCGCTTCGATAGCTGCATTCAATGCCAACAGGTTCGTCTGCTGGGAAATATGCAGGATCGCATCGACGAGCTGATTGATCTGTTCCATCGACTCTGTCGTTTGCGTGATCGCCATCTCCGTTTGCTGCTTGACCTCCGTATAAATCTGTGAGGAAGTCTCCTGTGCTGCCACGGAGCTCGCTTTTAACTGATCTGCACGCGTGCTGACATCCTGAGAGGTTGCAGCAGCCTCTACCGTTTTTAGCGAAATGGAGTGAATAACGGCTTGAATATCGTTTAAAGTGGCATTCATCTCTTCCATTGCAGCCATTGTCTCCTGCATGTGTGAAAGCAACACAGTCGTTGCCTCTGCCGTTCCTCTGGATTGCTCACTTACCTCATCAGTAGATTGCTTCACTTGCTGGGCATTGTCAGCTACAGCATGAGATACCGTCACCAGCTTTTGCACAACCTCGTTTAGATGCTCACGCATGAGCAGAATCGATCGCTCCATCAAGCCGATTTCATCCATTTTCTTCGTAACATCGAGTTGAATTTGTTCACTCAAATCAAAATCGGATGTTTTCCCAATCAACCTGCGCATTTTGTCAATCGGTCCGGTAATCCAGCGGCTGACCACAAAAGACAGAACCAACGCCAAGGCAACTGCGATGACCATCTTGATCAGGGCACCCGTCAGACTATCCGCAAGCATTTGCTCCAGCTCGGAATTGTTATACTGGATTTCAATGACACGTGAGCGACTGAGATCATTGGATTGCTCGTCTAGCTTATATGGAATAAATCGATACGTTTGATTTTGTCCATCTACTTTGTGATCGATTTTTTTCATCTGCTGGGATTGAAAAGCTTCTGTAAATGTTGGTAGCAGATGTTCAGGTACGCGCAACGCTTTGCCATCGCTCCCCTGTTTCCCGAGTGCGTAGCCATCGTGTGAATAGACCGTGATGTCTTTGACGATGCTGTATTTCTTCGTGATCTCCTCGGATACCTCAAGGAAGTTGAATGCCTGGAAGAGCTCGCTGTCCTGCAGATTGATGCTCACTTCCAGCAAGTATTTATTGTCATGTGTAGGCATGTAAGCAAACTTTTTGATCTGCCCTGTGTTCACCGACACTTCCATGCCATCCGCCGAAAACTCATTTCCATCAATCCGCTTTTTCAGCAGATCCGTAAACACTCCCGCATTGCTGAAATCAAGACCAACATCAGATTGTACACTGGAATGGGCGACCTTGATCGATCGATCAATAACGAAAATGTCCATGGCATATTGCTTTTTTAGAGCGGCATAGTCCCACGATTGAATAGCAGGGTTTGTTTCATATGTTTTCGCCAGCATGGCTAACGTTTGCTGCATGCGTTTTTCCATGTCTTTTTCGAAAACGCCGTACACCAGGTCCACATTCTTGATCGAATTGGTGACGTGATCTTCAACCAACTGATACTGTACAGATTTTTCCGAGATGATGTTTTCCTTGAGCTGACCGTAGTCAATGACAGACAATACCGTCGCCACCACCATGGTAAACAAGGAGATCGTGATCATTAGCTTTGTACGGAACGAGATCATTTTTTGCGTCATGTTTTTCTCCACTGGATATCATTGTATTTATGCCAAGTCCCAACATAATTTACCACCCAGTTTACTGTCAATGTCATTCATAATAGACGGTATTGTAAATTTATTGTAAATACATACACAATTATTCTCATCCCTACAGCCACCTATATTTTCCAAATTACCTATTAACAATGTGTCAATAGTGTCAATGAACACCTCATGAACTTATGCGCCGAGACGCACCAGATTGTATATCCTTGTGTTAGAATTTCCTGGAACAATTATCCTTTACAGGAGATGTTTATTGCAAAACGAAGGAGGAGTAAAAATGGATTTGCGAAGCCAGGCAAGTAAAGAAATCATTATTCCTGAAAATCCTGTTTCCCGATTCTTATTCACAAGCACCAGATCTGCAACACTTTGGCTACTCGTCAGGCTGTATGTCGGTTACGTCTGGATTACCTCCGGATGGAAAAAAATCACCTCGGATGCGTGGACGGGTGAAAACGCAGGAAGTGCCATCCAGGGCTTCATCAAAGGGGCTTTGGCCAAAGCGGCAGACGGCAAGGATGTAACCTCCTGGTACGCCTGGTTCCTCGAAAACACCGTTCTGCCAAATGCCAAAATGTTTGGCTTTATGGTTGCATACGGGGAACTTCTCGTTGGTCTCGGACTCGTTGTTGGCTTATTGACAGGGATCGCTGCATTTTTTGGCGGGCTGATGAATGTCAGCTTCCTCTTTGCCGGTACTGTCAGCTCCAACCCGCTCTTGTTTGTTTTTGCTACGTGGCTCGTAATGGCTTGGAAGGTAGCAGGCTGGTATGGTTTAGACCGTTGGGCACTGTCCTATTTGGGAACGCCTTGGACAAGATCCAAATCGCGTGATGCAGGATCGTACCTCGATCGATAAAGTAGAAAAAAGGAGTGACTCCAAGCGAAGTCGCTCTTTTTTTAACCAAGGGAGCCAACACTTCAGTGGCTTTACTTGGTTTTACATTTGTTCATGCAGTTTATGCCCACTTCTTTTCCATTTGAGGGACAAGTTGTATGAATTTACACCTTATTTTACTCCTTTTTTCAGCAATACGTTTATACACATTGGTCAATGACTTCACTTTTTACCTGAATTACCCTGTAATTACGTTGCAATTTTTAAAATTTTTAGATAAATCCAGGGGGTCAGAATGAAAAAATGGCTATTAGGTTTATTTAGCACAGCTTTTCTCTTTAGTCTTGTAACTGGTTGCAGCACGACAGCACCAGAGAGCGCAAAGCCTGCTACTACCACACAAACTCCCCAAACGACAAAATCAACGGATACAGCATCGACAGAACCGATGGTCTTGCATTGGAGCATTACTGGTGAGCCACCGACGATGGACCCGGGTATTGCTACTGATGCCTCCTCCATGGACATGATCAATCTCGTCTTTGAAGGACTGACTGCTGTTGATCGCCAAGGACAAATGATCAATGCTGTAGCCGAGAGCTTCACCAATTCCCCTGATTTCACGCAGTTTCATTTCACCATCCGCAAAGACGCCAAGTGGAGCAACGGTGATCCGGTTACCGCGCATGATTTTGAATACGCCATCAAGCGCAATCTCGATCCTCAAACCGCTTCCGGTTATGCCTACCAGCTTTTCTACATCAAAGGCGGCGAGGAGTTTTTTAATGGAACCGGAAAAGCCGAGGATGTCGCTGTCAAAGCAACGGATGACTACACACTCGATTTTACCTTGCGTTCCCCAACGCCATGGTTCCGTGAGCTGACATCCTTCACTACCTACTACCCTCTCCACAAAAAATCAGTGGAGAGCAATCCAAAATGGGCAGGAGAAGCCGCATCCATCGTGGGGAACGGTCCTTTCCTGATCGACAGCTGGGAGCATAAAGCCAAGCTCACTTTCAGCAAGAACCCGACCTATTGGGATAAAGCAAACGTCAAGCTGGACAAAATCGACATTGCTGTGATTGAAGATAACAATACCGCCCTGTCTATGTTTGAAAACGGTGATCTGGATTGGGGAGGATACCCTTCCTTTGGCCTGTCCCCTGACGCCATCGGGCAAATCAAGGATGAAGGCAAGCTGGTCGTTGCCGATAACCCGGGAACCAAGGCTGTCATTTTCAACACGCAGAAGCCGCCGTTTACCAATAAAAAGATTCGTCAGGCATTCGCCTATTCCATTGACCGCAAAATGCTGATCGACAACATCCTGCAGACAGGAGTGCCTGCCGCATATGGCTGGGTTCCTACCTCGATGGGACTCAATCCGGATGGCTATTTTAAAGAAGACATGGAAAAAGCGAAGCAGCTGTTAGCCGAAGGAATGCAGGAGCTGGGACTAAAAGAGTTCCCAAAGGTTACCTACTACTATGACACTGGGGAGACTGACAAAAAAATCGCTCAAGCCCTTCAGGACGAATGGAAAAAAACATTGGGAATCAACATCGATATTCGCACATCCGAGTGGAAAGTATTTAATTCGGACGTTCAGAGCGGAAAATATGATTTCGGGATTTGGCTATGGGGTGCGGACTTTAACGATCCGATCAACTTCCTGGAAATGTACAAGGACAAGGAAGGCGGCAACAACGTCGTGCGCTTTGACAACGAGGAATACCGCGACCTCTTGAACAAGAGCTACTATGAAACCGATCCTGCCAAACGCAAGCAGCTGATGTTTGACGCTGAAAAAATTCTGATGGAGGAAATGCCGCTCGCCCCTCTTCACTTCCGCGGAAATGCGTATGTGAAAAACGATAAGGTAAAAGACTTCGTCATCTTCCCGCTGGGCGGCTCTTACTTTAAATACGCGTACATCGAAAAATAGGCGCGAACTGAAATTGATTTGTACCAAAAAGAACAGGCCACCTGCTTTGGTAGCCTGTTCTTCTCATTCCTTTTAATACTTCCTCAAAGACACGGGGTCCAGATCAAACCACTTTTTGCGCACATAGCGCGTGTACTGTTCAAACAGCTGCTCGATTTCCTGCGTCGAGGAAGCGAACACACGAACAGCAATTCCCGGAAAGGCAAGAGCTGAGCATCCCACTCTCCCAGCGCCCCCGCACTCCGCGGCACGAAAATGGCAAGGATATCTCTCAATCACTCTCTTTCATCCTCGTTTATGTTTTTTCATTTGTTATCGTCAAATCAACAACTCGTGTACATAGGCGATGAATCAGGTTTTTCTCATGGCTAATCACGAGTACACCTAAATTCTCACGACGGGCAACTTCCTTCACAACCTGCCAAATTTGGGCCTGTGTAATCGTATCCAGCATCGCTGTCATTTCATCCGCTAGTAAAAAGCGTGTCTGCGGGTTAAGTGCCCGAGCTACGCAAAAACGTTGCAGCTCGCCACCGGAGAGCTCATTCGGAAAACGCCCCAGCCACTCCTGTTGTATGCCCAGCTGCCCTAACAAGGACTCATCCAGAGCGCCGCCCTCTGCCAGCGTGCGACTCATCCTCCAGCGAGGATTCACTGCTTTCTCCGGATGCTGAAAAACGAGCTGTACAGGATGAAAGCCTGAGGCAGGAAGCGGCGCTCCGTCCAGAAGCACTTGTCCCTCATACGGCTTTTCATAGCCGGCCAGAATACGGCAGAGTGTCGATTTCCCAAAACCGCTTGGACCAACCAGCCCCACGATCTCACCTGATTGGATCGATATGTCTACCCCTCGCAGCACCCACCGATCCCGCTCATAACGAAACCCGATCTGTTTGGCTTCAAGTAGCATGAATACACCTCACCATTCCTTCCCGCACCGTACGCATTGCCGGTCGCTCTGTGCTGCATTCCGAGGTCGCTTGCCTGCATCGTGGCTGAAATACGCATCCGGCTGGCAACTCGTGTGGAAGCGGCTGAGATCCCGGCATCGGTTCAAAGCCGTTTTGCGGAAGTGCCCGCCACAGTGCTTTTGTATACGGATGACGAAGCGCTTCTCCCTCTCCTGCAAAGTCCTGGACAGGTGCGATTTCCACTGTCGAGCCCGCGTAAAATACAGCAATTCGATCCGCGATTTTTAGTGCGGCTTCGATATCGTGCGTAATCAGCATGACACCGCACCCCTGATCCGCTAAATCCCGGAAGTAGTCAAGCGTCTCCGCAACAGCAGCATCATCCAGCCCTGGCGTCGGCTCATCTGCGATTACCAGCCTGGCCCCACTGACCAAAGCGGTAGAGACAAGCACGCGTCTCGCCATCCCCCCGGATAGCTGAAAGGGGAAGAGCTTGTCGACATCAGGGGAGAGCTGGTATCGCTCAAAAACCTCTCGCTGCCTGCTGCGCGGATTTCCAGCATGGACGGACGTTTGCACCTGCTTGCCGACGCGCATGAGCGGGTCCAAATAATTGACGGATTGCGGAATGAGCGCAATCTCCCTCCCTCGCAGCTCAGCCTGTCGCTTCGGACTGAGCGCCTGACCATCATAAGAGATCACGCCAGAAAAGCTGGCATTGCCCGGTAAAATCCCCAGTACAGCGTGTGCGAGCAAGCTTTTTCCCGATCCGCTCGATCCGACTACAGCGACGATTTCCCCTGGGTAGATCGATACGCTCAAATTGTTGATGACCTGCAAGGTGCTTTGGCGAAGACAACTCGTATACTGCACAAACGAAACACAGAGGTCCTGCACCTCCAGAAGCGGTGTCTCCCCTGATTGTGTAGTCATATGTCCTTCCTCCTCTCAAGCTGCTAGCTGTTGCTGCCTTATTGGTGAGCACTATGCGGGTCAGTCAGCTTACGCAGGTTTTCCCCTAAAATATCAAACGCCCGTACGATCATGAGCAGGGAAATTCCCGGAAAAAAGGCCAACCACCACATGCCTGAGGTCAGGTAGCGCATGGATTCAGATAAAATGATGCCGATAGCCGGCTGATGCGGTGACAGCCCCAAGCCGAGAAAGCTGATCGAGGCCTCATGTAAAATCGCATGCGGAAAAAGCAGGACAAACCCTACCAGCAGCTGTGGAATCATATGTGGCAAAATATGTCGGCTGGCAATCCACCACCGTGATTTTCCAAGCTTCCGTGAAATGAGGACATATTCGGCTGAACGCAGCTGCATGACCTCTGCCCGAATGACGCGTGCCAGACTAGGCCAATGCGTGAGAGCGATCCCGACCACTACTCCTTTTAATCCGCCCCCAAGCGTAAATGAAATCAGGATGAGGGCGACAAGATGAGGAACACCCAGCAGCAAATCAATCAGCCAGCTAATCGCATTATCGACTGCCTTGCCCATCGTCGCTGCCAGCATCCCCAGTATGAGCGCAATTACAGCGCTTGCCGTTGCTGCGATGACGCCTACTCCGATACTGACACTCAAGCCCTTCACCGTTCTCGCCAGCATATCCCTACCGAGCCAATCCGTACCAAACGGGTGCGCAAGCGATGGAGGCTCGTTTTTTATCTCAAAATTGGTTGCAATCCACTCATCGCCAATCAAAAGGGCGGAGGCGATCACTCCAATCAGCAAAAGCGCCGCACATACAGTCGTAATTAACGTTTTCTGTCTGCGGTTCACGCTGATTCCCCCTTTCGAATTCGTGGGTCAACCAAGCGATAAATGATATCTGCCACCAGGTTCCCAATGAAAACAAAGAGAGCACTGCAAATGACAATCCCAAGCAAAAGCGGCAAATCACTGCGCAGCCCTGCCTGAACCGTTGCTTGTCCCAGGCCCGGATAGGAAAACACCTGCTCTGCCAGGACGGTCCCTCCAATCAGCTCACTAAAGGAAGCAAATTGAATGGTAATGGCAGGAATCGCTACATTGCGCAGGCCATGTCGCCAGAACAGCAGAAAGCCTTTTTCTCCTCTCGCTCTGGCAAATAAAACGTAATCGCTCGCCAGAATATCCACGAGCTTTTGTCTCGTATGCAGCGCCACGTTGGCTACACCAAGTATGCTCAGCGTAAGTGCCGGCAGAATCAGATGATAGAGACGATCTGCCAGCGTCACCTGCTCCGCCAACACTCCTGCCGGAACACCCAGTCCAACAGGAAACCAGCCCAGCCACACGGCAAACACAATCACCATCAGCATGCCCAGCCAAAAGGTCGGCGTCGAGGCCAACGTAAAACAATACCACTTCATCAATCGATCGACCCATGTGTCCTGCTTCATCCCCGCGATTGCACCCAGGACAAATCCCAAAATTCCGGAAAACAGCCATGCCATGCTCATCAAAGCAAGCGAAGCCATAAATCGTTCTCCGATCACATCCGCTACCGGGCGGCGAAATATCATCGACGTCCCCATATCACCTTGTACCAATGCTGACCCCCAGTGAAGAAATCTCTCCACTGGGGGCTTGTTGAGACCCCAATACTCTGCAATTGCTTCTCTTTGCTCGAGGCTTACTCTTGTCATGTCAGCACCGACATATGCTTGTATCGGATCAAGTGGAGAGTAGCTCACGAGCCAAAATGAGAGCACACACAGGGCGATGAGCAGCGTCGCGAAACGAAGCAGCTTTTTACATAGAAACGCAATCATGTGCCCCGGGCTCCTCCCCTTTGTTCGCTATTCCTTCCAGAACCATTCTACGATGTTGTCTGTAATCGGCCAGCCATGTCCATGTGGCTGAATCTTTGGTTGCCCGATCTCCAGCCCGTCACGTACCAAATACAAATGCTGGCGGTTGACGAGCCAAGCCCACGGCGCATCACCTTTGGCACTGAAGCCGGTTTTTCCATCCCACTGCGCTTTTTTCCAATAGCCCAGTGCTTCTTCCTCAGTCGTTGCCTGCAAAGCCTTTTCCATATAATCATCGACGACCGGATTGGAATAAAAGCCTGTGTTGTACCAGCCGAGCCCCACCGTTTTGCTGCTGTACAGATTGTACATCTCCAATGGATCATAGCTGCCCCAACCAAACAGGACTGCATTTGCATGCATCATTTTCGCAATGTCAGCCCAGCTCTTGCCTTCTACCTTTACATTGATTCCGAGCGGTCTGATCATATCGGACACCGCGATCGCGAGTGATTGGCGAGATGAATCATCTGCTTGGTAAATGAGCGTAAATTGTGCTTTTAGAGAGCCCTTCTCCCGTATTCCGTCGCCATTGACATCTTCCCAGCCTGCTTCGGACAGTATTTGTTTCGCTTGTGCCCAATCACCATCAGCCACTACCGTTTCCGGATTATACCAAGGCATACCATCTGCTACCGAGTAAGCAGGCGTACCGAAACCATCGAATATTCCGTCAACCAGTTTTTTTCGATCGATGGCGATATTAATCGCTTTGCGAATTGCGATATCTGCGGTTACATCGTTTCCGATCGGAACGCCTTCCTTTGTTTTTCCGCCTGCTTTTACGTACGGAAAAAGAATTCCACGGTTATCGACGCTATTGGCAATCACCAGATGCATTCCCGGTATTTGCTGCTTCGCTACATTCGGCAGAACAAAAGCCATGTCGACCTCTCCTGCTTTGGCAGCGGCATAAGCAGCATCCTCCTTCAAGAAGAGAAACGTCAGCTTTTTAAATGCAGATTTTGGTCCGTAGTACTCCTCGTTCGCCTCAACGATCATCTGCTGGCCAACATCCCATTGTACGAGCTGGAATGGACCTGAGCCAATTGGTTTCTTGCTGTAATCCGTACCATGAGCGTGTTTCGGTACAATTCCAGTAGAAACGAGAATACTAACAAAAGTAGACTGTGGATGATTCAGCGTAAATCTAACAGTATGTTCATCCAGTGCTTCTACGCTTTTCATGACCGTAACATCTAGAACCGAACCACTCTTGGCAGCTGTCTCATACGTATAAACAACATCCTCGGCTGTCAATGGATGACCGTCGGAGAACTTCACATCATTGCGCAGCTTGACTGTCCAGGTCAAGCCATCAGGACTTACCTCGTAGCCCGTCGCAAGGTCATTGACGATTTTCAAATCCTTATCGCGTTTTAAGATCGTGCTCTGAAACAGAGGAGAGCCATAACGTCCCCAGCCTATTGTCGGGTCCAGTCCATCTTCTGGTTCATAGCCGATCGCTAAAATCAGCTCATCCTTCTTTTTGCTTGAATCCGCACTTGCATTCATCAGCTGTTCTTTTTTTGCTGCACCACAGCCGGCTATAAACAGCATCGTGAGCGCAAGCACCCACACGATTGGCAATCGTAAGCGTTTTCTGATCATGAATACCTTTTCTCCCATCCACAAAAATTGTACGGAAGCGTCAAATATGGCGCCAGCGTATAACGAATGAGTCAGATTCTTCTGTTTTTTTACAAGCGAAGAAATTCCCACCTCATATCAAAAACTATTCACTTCATTTACTAGACGGATATGGCTGTCTGGGGGGAACAACAACCATAGATGGCGATCGCCATTGGAACAGGTGGGCGGTTGGTGGTTGGCGAACCAACTAGCTTACTATAATACATGTTTGTCGAATCGTATAGTAATAGAATCCTTTGCAAAATCGAAGCATGTCTCTCTTTCACAGGCTTTCATCTGAAAGGTCCGTCTTTGGTAGATTATCTTTTGTTTCTTCTTACATAGGTTCGTGTTATTACGTAAAAAAGTCGTCACGTAAAATACGCACAACGACTGTTTCACATTTTCAAGTCATTCAAGCCCTATCACTTTATCGAAAAAGAAGAGCTGACACCATTTTCCAAGACATCAGCTTTTCCCTCTCAATAATTTATCACGCATCTTTACGCATCTTTACGTATCTGTCCGCACATCATCCCACTCGTCCTCCATGTAGTTGACGAGCCAATTCAGCGCTCTGTGACGTTCCAATACGACTTCATCGTTCAGCCCGCCCTCTACAATCCTGCCGTTTATTCTCGCATTGACGCAAGCCCAATCGTAACGGTAGATCAAATCGGCCTGATCCAGAATCTCTGCCTTGCTGCGCACCACCGCATTCTGATAGAAGGTATCGTAGTCACCAGCGCCTCGCAAAGCGTCAACCGCCATTCCCACATCACAAATTTGACTGGGAAACTCGAGCTCTTCCTTATACCCGAGCGCCCACAACAGTACCCAGTAGCACTCGTACATCCATACCATCTGGATCGTATCTGTCTGGTTGGGCTGGGGATCAGCCAAAAGCATTTTTTCTTTTTCCGTAAAGAAATTGGCTGCCCTGTACTGCTCAATAATTTCCTCAATAAACTCTCGCTCTTCCTGGACATTGCCATTTTCTGCGATTCCGCCAGCATATACGGCAATTAAGCACAAGGCGATTGCACGCTGGACAATCTCTTCCTTTGTCCTGATGACCGCCTCCTCGTCCCCGACGATGACCGGCAGATGTGCAATGGAGGGAATCCCCTGCTCCTGCAAAAGCTTGATGCTTCGTGCTTTGCGCTCTTCTCCCGACTGCGAAGGCCGGACATGCCTATCGATCAGGTCCACGCTCACATTTAACATAAAATCATCGAGCTCCGATTCACCCGAGGTATTCAGGATCAAGCTGCCCTGCTTGTCCAACATATCTCCCGAGGGCAGAAAAACGATGCCAAGCACTTCTCCAGCAACTGTAGTAATTCTGCTGAACAGTTCCTCGTCTAACTCTTTGCTTGCTACGATACCTACCGCCACGTTGAGCGCGGTTATTTGCAGCAGTAGCTTTTGCTTTACTTTTTCGTGGCCTGTTTCGATTTGTGCGAAGAAGCCGTACATCCCTTGCTTCATTTGCAGAAATGCTTCCGAATCACTATCCTCGCGCATGAGAGTAAACGTGACCGTACTTTTGCTAAACCATTTTTTATCTGTTACCGTTACGGTCCGCCCATCTGCAGACACCTCAACCGACTTGTCACGAAAAGCCTCCATGATCGCATCGATTACTTTTTGGTGCTGCTGTATAGAGACGTATAACGTGCAGTGCTTCATCCTTCTCCCTCGTTTCTCAACCCAAATTTTCACTAGACGGAATTTTGTCACCAAAAGTCAATTATGGTATTCTATCCCTGTTCTATGCAAGACAAAATCTCTCTGAATAAGTATCGGACAAACGATTTCAATGATTGAAGGTGATTCGATGAAAAATGTTCTATTAGAAGAGTTTTCGCCCATTTGTCGAGCAAGGCATCTCTCCCGCTTTTACATTTTGCCTGATCCAGCCTATAAGCAGAGTGTGAAGCAGCGAATGGAAGATATTTTGAATCAGCAAAATCCGACGTTCGTTGTTCCCTCTACGATTTAGGACCATTGTGAGCATAGAGAAAGAAGCCCTCTCTAAAGAAAGGGCTTCTTTCTCCTCTACATCTATAGATTCTCCTGCTTCAAAGCATCGATAATGTTTGCTTTCTTCACTTTGACGCTCGCGTAATACATGGACAAGCTTACGATCACAAATACAGCAGCGACCACATACAAAATGCTAGTCCAAGGCAATACGAATTCATATGAAAAGCTATAACTGAAGGAACGGTAAATCAACACCATAATCACGGCACTGATTGGAAGACCGTAGACAAGCGACTTGATCCCATAAAAAATGCTTTCGTAGTTGATCATTTTATGAAAGCTTTTCGGCGTCATTCCCACCGACCTCAGCATCGCAAATTCTCGATTGCGAAGAGCCACACTCGTCGAGATTGTGTTAAATATATTCGCCATCGAAACTGCCGTAATTAATGCCACGAAGCCATAGACAAAGACAGACATGAACAATATCTTTCGTTCAGAGCGCTGCCTTTCTTGAAACAGGTTCATGACAGTTAAATCCTTCTGCATTTCTTCAATATTTTGTTGTGTTTTCAAAGGCTCCTTGCTTTTCAGGTAGAGTCCTGAATAAGAGTTAACAAAGACGCTTTTTTTCAAGAGCTGCTCGAAGACGGGCTCGGACACGACAAGATTCGCTCTAAGGATGCTTTCGGTTTGTACAATTCCCATAGGGAAATGATCAGTGACTGCGGCCAGCTCCACCTGATTGACCACTTCCTGTTTATTATCTTCGGAGACGAGATCCAGCATTTCCCCTACTTTCTTATTGACTCTTGTCTCGATAAATTTACCCTGTTCATCTGGAAACGTCATGGTATCAATCAATACGGCAGTCGGGTGATCCAGATTCGTCAGCTTTGCATACTCTACACCAACCTGTTTGGCATACGCTTTTAGCTTGTCTTCGCGCATGGCATTTACACGGATACCGTATTTATACAAGTTATGTTCCTGATCCAAATATGGCTTTACATTTTCAGAAACAGCTTCTTCAGCAAGCCACATGTAGTTGCCATTCATATGTTTTATCAAATTAGATTCAGTGACATTTTCCAACGATGTGATCGTTTTTACCGATTGCTCATCTTCTAGCGTTGCCCCTTCGCCGACTGTGTATAAAGCGATATCATAGTTATAGCCTTTTTGTGAAATCTCAAGTGATTTTTGCAGGTTGGAAGTAAAAAAGGACACGACCAGAAACAGCACAATACTTATGACAAGGGAAAACACAGTAGCATAATATCTGCGTTTGTTTCTTTTCAAATTTTTCAAGCCGATCTCCGCTTCTACACCGAATAACCGTTTGACCAGCTTGGAGGTTTTCAACGCTTTACTTGTGAGCTTAATATCCGCGGTTTGCCGAATGGCATCGATGGCAGAAATTTTAGAGGCTCTTTGAGCTGGAACATACGTAGATATGAAAATCGTGATAATCGAGACCAGACAAGCGAGGGCAATTGATAGAGGCGTGACGACCAATGTCAGTTTTTCAGTGACACCCATCGCATCCTCAAGAATCGGGTTGATAAAGCCAAAAGTAATATCGATACCAAGCATGCCAAAGATGACGCCCAAGGGAATGCTAATGGCGCCAATCACCGCCCCCTCAAAAAACACCGAATTTCGCTTCTGTCTTCTCGTCGCCCCAACACTTGCGAGCATCCCGAGATGACGTGAACGCTCCGAGACGGAAATCGCAAAAGCATTGTAGATTAACGAAACCGAACCGACGACAATCACAAGCATAACAATGAGCAATAACGAGTTGTAGGTTTGGCCCAATCCGCCACCCATCACCCCATAATAACGCAGTAGCGAGTCATTCGTTTTAAACGAGCTGATGTTGTTTTTCTCTGCCAGGTCTTTGGCATGATCAAATACAGTACTATCGATTTTCTCTACGACAACGCTCACGTCAACAGACTGGTTTGCATCCAGCATGCTCTCATCTATATAGGTAAGGACCGTATACCCCGGCGCCCACGTCTGCTCCCATGTAGGACGTTTGATAAACCCGACAACGGTATACGTCTCGGCTTTTGTATCAACTAAGGTTTCCATGCTCGCACCAGCGCTGGATCGTAATTGGTCTTTTTGCGACAGATTCGTATCGCTTGGATTAGCTTGAATATGGCGCTGTCCAACCTCAAGGGTTACATGATCCCCTATTCGATAAACGACTTTGGCATTTGTGGCGATCGCTTCCGAGAGAACAATCTCATCTGCTCGCTCTGGAAATCTCCCTTCGCTTAATACGATCGGGAAGTTCGTAAAGCCTTGGGCATTATACGCTTTTATAAACAAATAGGGCTTGCCTGCATTTTGGCTCCCTGGCAGCAAGGCATAGCCGCGCTCCTTTGAAGTCATGAGTTGTTTGGTCTGCGTATCCTGCTTGATCGCATCGAGCTGCTCTTTGTTTACGCCTTTGTACAGGACATGCCATTCTCCATTGTCTTTTATCGTTTCCTTTTGCATCAGCGCCAAAAAAGACGAGCCAAGCGTGATCACAGCCGTTACCATCGCCACTGAAATAATGACTCCCATAATGGTCACAAGCGTCTGTTTCTTATTTTTCATTAAATGCCTGAGCGTTAGCTTATTGATAATATTCATGGTCGAATGACCTCGTCTCTCGCAATCCGTCCATCTTCAATCGCGATAATACGATCGGCCTGCAAAGCAATTCGCTCATCATGGGTAATCATAATCAACGTCTGATGATAGGTTTTGTTGAACATTTTCAATAAGTCAATGATTTCGCTGCTGTTTTTGCTGTCCAAATTTCCGGTTGGCTCATCAGCCAGTATGATCGCGGGCTGATTCATCAACGCTCGTCCTATCGAGACCCGCTGCTGCTGCCCGCCAGAGAGCTGGTTGGGTAGATGATTTAAGCGATTTTGTAAATTCAACGTCTTCACCAAATCCTCAAACTGCTTCTGATCCACCTTGTGCTCATCAAGCAAGAGCGGTAGCTGCATGTTCTCTTCCACTGTTAAAATCGGAAGAAGATTGTAGAACTGATAAATCAAACCGATTTGTCTCCGCCTGAAAATCGCCAGCTGCGTTTCATTCAGGCTATACATGTCCGTACTATCCACAAATACTTTTCCACTTGTTGGCCGATCTACACCGCCTAGCAAATGTAATAGCGTTGATTTCCCCGAACCGGACGGACCGACAATGGCGACGAACTCACCTTTATTCACCGAGAAGGATACGTCATCGAGCGCTTTTACTGCCGTGTCACCTTTTCCAAACACTTTAGACAGATGTTCGATCTTCAGAATTTCCATACTGAAACCTCCATACGTTTGCTGATGGATGTAGTATATCTGTCCGAAGTGACATTGCAGTGACTGGAAAGTGACAATCTCGTCACTTAGTAGACTTGCTTGTAGAAGCGAATCCGAAACTCAGTTCCCTTATGAACATCACTTTGAACATCGATAACTCCATTCTGCTTCGTGATGATACTATGAGCCATCGAGAGACCAATCCCGCTGCTCCCCTCGCCCGCATTCTTTCCTTTATAAAAACGCTTGAAAATAAAAGGAAGCTCTTCTCTCGGGATGCCTTTCCCGTTATCTGTGATCAACATTTCCGTAAACAATGGATTCTCCGAAAAGGAAATCGCGATGGTTCCACCTTCCTGCGTATGCTCCACCGCATTTTTTAAAATATTGATCAGCGCTTCTGTAGTCCAGTTCAGATCGCCTACAAACGAGACGCTGTTCTCTCCCGTGATCGAAATCGTCTGCTCTTTGATGTCGATTGGAATGAGAACAGGGTGAAGCGCTTTTTCAATGAGCCCTGCCACCATGACTTGATCCTTCTTGAACGGTACAGCATCTGCATCAATTTTTGATAGCTTTAATAACGTTGAAACAAGCCAATCCAGCCGTTCGAGCTGAATCCGAATATTGCGCGTAAATTCCTTTCTTTTCGCTTCCGGCAGGTTGGTGTCATCTACTAAATCCGCCATGACCATCATCGAGGTTAGAGGTGCTTTCAGCTGGTGGGAGATATCTGAAATCGCTTCTGTCAGATGGATTTTGTCTTTGTGCAAAAGGGCGCTTTGCTCTGATAGCATGACCGTTACTTTATAAATCGTATTTTTCAAAATGCTGAGTTCCCCTTCGCGATTATCGCGTACGTCAAAGGTATAATCCCCACCGCTAATTCGTCGTACATAGCCCGAGAGCTTTTCAATCTCTTGATATCTTAGTCTCGTAAAAAAGAGGCTGCATCCGATCAGTAACAGAGAAGTAAGGAGAATCAGGATGACGGCAGCAAGCGAAACAAAGGTCGCAACTACAAGCAAGGCTAAACTGATCGTACACATCACCAAAAATACGAGACGGATTTCGCGATTACGCAGCATGCTACTCACCGACCTTATAACCTAAACCGCGCACGGTTTTAATGATAGTTGGAGCCTTTGGATCATCCTCCAGTTTTTCCCTCAGCCTTTTCATATAAACGGTTAACGTATTGTCATTGACGAAGTCCCCGGCCACATCCCAAATTTGTTCCAAAAGCTGATTTCTGGAGAGAATCTGCCCGAGATGGTTGGCGAAGATCAGCAATAAGCGGTACTCCAGCGCAGTCAGTGGAATTTCAACGCCATGCTTGTATACTTTTCCTTCCAATGTATGGATGCGGATCGGATCGAAGTCGATGACTGTCTTGGGCTGCGGCTGCTTCTGATATCTGCGCAAAACCGATTTAATCCGTGAAAGCAGCTCGCGAATGCGAAACGGCTTGGTAATATAGTCGTCCGCTCCCATATCCAGTCCCATCACGACATTGACTTCATCATCAACGGCGGTAAGGAAAATAACAGGGATGTCACTTTGCTGCTTCACCATTTTGCACAATTCATAACCGCTTCCATCCGGCAGGGATAGATCAAATAAACATAGAGAAAACTGATTCAGCTGCTTGGTTATGACCTTTTTCGCAGATGCAACGTCCTGGCACAAAACCGTAGAAAACTGGTCTTGTTGCAATGAATACTCCAGTCCAGACGCGATCGTTTTATCATCTTCCACAAGTAAAATGTTCATTGAATCATCATCCTAATAGGGATTTTTTCAAAAGTGAAGAGAGCCATATGATTGTATCTGTATCATAGTAAAAAGGGGGAAGATTAGCAAAGGTGCAGCATTTTCAAACGAGGACGCTACTTACATCTTCGGATGCATATGGAAGATGCTGTAATAAAAAAGAAAGATGATCCGTCTAATCTGTGCATGAATGAGATTGGAGTGAAAAATGTGCAGAATAAGCAAGAAATTGAACGCTTATTTGTTCAATACAAGGACGACATTTATAACTACCTTGTCTATTACACAGGAAGCATGGACGTAGAAGATATCGTTCAGGATGTATTTATCAAGGTCATCACCCATTTTGATCGTTTCGAGAACAAATCCAATCGCAAGACATGGCTTATCAGCATTGCTCGTCACGCAGCAATCGACCATTACAGAAAGCAAAAGCTAAAAAGGCTGTTTAGCGGCAAGCTACTGACTTCCTTTTTATCCACCGACAAGACACCTACCGAAGCACTTGAAGCCAGTGAGGATGCTCGAGAGCTGTATGAAGCCATCAGCAAGCTAAAGCAGTCCTATCGTGATGTATTGATATTGAGGGGAATCCAGCGTTTATCAGGAGCAGAAACTGCAGAAATCCTCGGTTGGAGTCTAACAAAAGTAAATGTCACGATGCATCGTGCACTAAAACAACTAGAAAACGAGCTAAATCCTGTAGCAAAAGGAGGAATACAGCATGAAACTTTCTCATGATCATGAAAGATTGTTTCAAAAATTGAGAAGCATGCCCCATTACACCTTAACCGGACAGAAAACAGAAGAAATTCAGAAGGTCCTGTTAAAAAAAGTGGAGCAGTCCAAGAGCAAGTTACAATTGTATTATCACTTGAAATGGATTGTGATAGGCGCAGCGGTCTTCTTTTTTGGCTTTCTGTTCTATAAAAATTACGAGAGTCTTTTGCCTGTCCAGCAGTCGGCCCATCCCTCCCCCTTCATAACGACAGGAGGGACCGCAAAAAATGCCTCTCTAGACAATATACCAGACCCGGCCAAAGCTACCTTTGAGAAGGTACTGACGGCATTCCCGGAATTAAAGCTCCCTTACATAATTGAAAGCGACTATGACAGGCCCACCAATCGTCAAGGCTATAAGATGACATTGAAAAAAGAGGGAGACGTTGCTACTATTACCGTCGACGAAAAAACCGGCCAGCTGATTGCATTCACCCGCTACGGACTGGAAAATGACGCGCAAACACCTCTGTCTATCGAACAAGCCAAAGAAAAAGCTACTGACTGGCTTGCGTACATCGACAAACAGCTTGCGCAAGACTATATCGCTTCCACAGTCACACCATCGGCAACCATCAGCGGAGAAGAAGGAAAGGAAAAGCCTACTGGGGTTCGGCTCAAATCAACCGTCGAATTTCAGCCTAGAGGCATGCCTGCTTCCCATGACTCCTTTTCTTACTTTGTTACACTTGACGCCAAAGGTGAACTGATGAGAATTCAATTTAGTCGGAGCACTGGTGAGGAAAACAAAGAGTTGGAACAGAAGCTACAGGCAGTTTGGGAGGAAGCGATTGCCGCTTTCCAGTTGACGAATGTCGATTGGGTAAAAATTGATTATTTTGAGATGGAAGAACTGCTCCATCATCCCCCAATAAGTCTTGGGAATCCCATCGAAGCCGCTTATTTACAGGAGATAGCCAAAACGGAGCTGCGAAAATATCGGATCAAAGGGGATACAATGCCATTACTTCTTGTCCATCCGACCGAGAAGCAAGCGTACATGCTTTGGAAACGGGAAAATGGTGTCTACGCTGCTCTTGAACTACATCAAGAGAAGGAGAAATGGGTTGGTCAGCTAATCGAAAAAATACCAGACAAGTAAAACACGCAAAAACCCGAGAAACTTGGAAAAGTCCTCGGGTTTTGCACATTCCATGCACTTATTTCAGCAAGCCTACCTTGATCCCTTTGTTCAAGATGTTGCGATACTCAATGAATTCATAGATGTCATCCTCGATGAACGGGCTTTGCTGCTTCAATTCCGCAAGCGACAGCTCCTCAATCGCTTTTTGATGATCCTCGCAATAAATGACGATAGAGCCGACGATGCTATGTGCATCCCGGAAGGCAACGCCTTTGCTAACCAAATAGTCAGCAACCTCTGTCGCATTGAGGAAGCCCTCTTTCACCGCTTTTTTCATATTTTCACTGTTAATCTTCATGGTCGCAATCATTTTGGACATGATTTGCAGGCAAGACAGCACAGTATCCAATGCATCAAAGAACGGCTCTTTGTCTTCCTGCATGTCTTTATTATAGGCAAGCGGCAATCCCTTCATCGTAGTTAAAAGCGATGTCAGCGATCCATACACGCGGCCTGTTTTTCCACGAATCAGCTCGGCTGCATCCGGGTTTTTCTTTTGTGGCATGATGCTGCTGCCTGTCGAGTACGCATCATCGATCGTAACAAAGCGGAACTCCTGGCTGCTCCACAAAATCAATTCTTCGCTCAAACGGCTCAGATGCATCATCAGAATCGAGAAGCTAGACAGCAGCTCTAGCAGGTAATCACGATCACTGACCCCATCCAGGAAATTATCGACTGGCTTTTTGAAGCCCAATTCCTTGGCGGTCATTTCTCTGTTGATCAGGTGAGTAGTCCCGGCCAGGGCACCGCAGCCGAGCGGACTTTCATCCATGATCTCGATGGCATTCAGAACTCTTTGTCTATCACGCTTCAGCATGTTGTAGTATGCCAGCAGATGATGCTGGAAAGTAACGACTTGTGCACGCTGCAGGTGGGTGTAGCCTGGCATGATGACGTTGTTTTCTCTCGCCTTTTTCTCCAAGTTGTTCTGGAGCTCCTCAATGTATTCAACCACTTCGAGAGCCTTGTTTTTCGCGTATTGTCTGATATCAACGGCAACCTGGTCGTTTCTGCTTCGAGCGGTATGCAGCTTTTTCGCTGTATCCCCGATTCGCTGGGTCAAATTGGACTCTACAAAGCTATGGATATCCTCGTAGCTTCCTACGATCGGCAATGTTCCATTTTCAATATCATCTCGAATGGAAATCAGCGATTGTACGATATCCTCCCCCTCTTTTGGAGTGAGGAGACTACATTGCACGAGCATGTTTACATGTGCAATGCTTCCTTTAATATCCTCTGCATACAATCTCTTATCTACGTGCAGAGAGCTATTAAAATCCTCCATCAGTTTGTTCTCTTCTTTTCTAAAACGGCCTCCCCAAAGCTTCATATCCAAGTTCTCCTTTATTTCTGTTTGTGATGACGATTACTGGGTTACGCTTTCCTCAAGCTCTGCAATGTTGCCCTTTTTGCGCATATACCAGACACCGTTGTAAACTGCGAAGTTGTAAAAGACGAACCCTAATACTGCTGCAATGATCGACATGAACGGCTCTGGAAGAACACCGAGTCCACCGAAATTGCCCAAGTAAGACAACAGGATAAGCATCAGGATATAGACAATCAAATACAGACCACCGAGGATCTCCATCGGCTTTTCCTTTTTGACAAAGTGAGTGATCAAATACGCGGCTACTCCAATCATTAAACCCGTGATCCCCAGCTGTACCTTGCCCCATTTCGTCCAGTAAATGAGCAGTGTAGCAAACACAAACGCGAGTGGCGCAATCACAGCCATACCTGGCAAACCATTGTCTTTTGTCAATCCAACCTTGCGAAATACCATGACGGTTACACATGCAGAGGCATATTTATAAATCCCGATCGCCCCAACGATGGCAACAATCGCCGTCCAGCTCTTGAGTGGGAACAAGAAAAGCAAGCCGATGACGAAATTGAAAGCGAGGGCACGAGTTGGAACACCAAATCGCTTGTTGATGACTCCAAAGTAGGATGGCAGAAAACCGCTTTTTGCCATTCCGAAAACGTGTCTGGAGGTTCCGGCTGTGTAAGCGAGCGCCGAGCCTGTAGGCGATACCATCGCATCTGCTGTAATAATCCAGGACAACCAAACCATGTTGGCAATCATCGCCAGGTTTGCAAACGGTGAATCAAACTTGATTCCGCTCCAGCCATTTGCCAGCATTTCTGGCGGAACGGCTCCGATAAAGACGACTTGCAGCAGTACGTACATAATCGCTGCTACAACCAGTGAAGCAATCAATGCGAGCGGAATGTTCCTTCGCGGATTGACGACTTCCCCACTCATCATGATGACGTTACCAAAACCGGTGTAAGCGAAGAAAATTCCACTTGTTAAAATGGCACTCAACCCTGCGCCATACCCGTTTGGTGCAAAGCCTTGACTCGTAAAGTTTTCTGTATGAAAGCCTGTCATAAAGAAGGCAAGGATCGTAAGCACAGGTACTACGAATTTGATGACGGTAATCACTGTATTCGTGACAGCGAACAGCTTTACTCCGAAGTAGTTAAAGACAACGAAGAAGATCATCAGGATGCACGCTGCCAAAATACCTGCTGTCGTCAGCTGTTCGTTGGCTACATCATAAAGCCCTGGCCAAAACTGATTGGCGTATTGAATAACACCCGCAGATTCCACTGGCGCTGTGGCACAATAGCCAAGCCATATGGAATAGCTCGTTACGGTTGCCAGCATTTTTCCGTGGGAATAGAGTGGGTAGCGGCCTAAACCGCCAGATTCAGGCTTCACTCTTCCTAATTCAGCGTAAACAAGTGCGATAAAAGTAATCACAATTGCACCAATCAACCAAGATATAATCGCAGCAGGACCAGCTAATTTCGCTGTTGCCCAAGGACCAAAGAGCCAGCTTGACCCGATGATCCCCCCGAGAGAAAGTGCTGTGAGAGACCAAAAGCCCATTTTCTTTTTCAGGTATTGTTCTTGACTCATGAGTGTACCTCTCTCTTCACGTAGTAGAATCTATAGATGCTTACCTTATACAAAGCAGGAACCACAATCCTCCTTCCTCTATTTTTTGACACGTAGAGCATCATTCAACCCATATCGCCCTACCGCTTTGAATTAGCTCTATGAATCAGCCAAAGTTATTTAAGGGTAATAAAAGGGTAATTGACTTAAAAGGATTATATTTTAATCATTTCTATTTTTCAATCCGAAATTCTGAAGATTTATAAAAAAACCTCTATCGAGGCCAATTCATGGAAGTATGACCGCGTTTTAGCTGAAGGTTTTTATGCGCTCCAGAATTCATAAGCGTTCCCCTTATAAATTCTTATACGTTAAAAAAAATCTCTCCTGAACTGTTCCAATTGAGGATCAACCGCAATACAACGCCGATTTTTTACGCGCAAAAAAAATAACCGCCCACATATTGGACAGTTATTTCAACCGATATCGCTTACTTGGTCTTCCGCGTGTAGAGAATGCTTCTTCCCCTGCATACTCTGCCAAATCAACCTCGCAGAGACTGACCATAAAGCGTCTGGCATTGCGCTCGTCCCAGTACAGATGGGCTGCCAAGTCTTTAACCGTAAAATCGTTCCAATTCATTCTGTTGATTAAAGCCGCTACCTTGTGATAGTTTTTCACGCTGATTTTGACGTCTTTGAGCTTTTCGATCAGCTCACTGTCGTCAAAACGGTACGAATAGCGCAGCTCCTCCTCTTCCCCTGCTGATTGAATCATGGTTCCGTCCTCTTGAACAATGACGATCCCATGCTCCGCTCTTTCTTTTGACAGCTGGATGGCACGTTGGGCATTTATTTCGGCAGAATGAACAGTGACCCCGTAGCCAATTCCGACCGCGACCGAGTGATCGGATTCTTCTGCTAGCTGGGCAATTGTTTCCTGCAAAACTCTCAATTCCCGCTCGATCGCTCCACGTGAGCTGAAAATGACATAACGCCCGTTTCCTTTTTCCATCAAGGAACCATCCAGATTCTCACAATAGCGCAGAAGCGTTTCTTTCACCTTCATCTCGAAATACTGGAGGTGATAGGAGCTTTTCGCCTTCTCGGTTATCTTGTCAAAATTCTCCATCTCAATGATCTGGACGCCAATCTGCGTGTCTTTGTAGTAAAAAGTCCTTGTTCGTTCTGCCAAAATGCGTAGTGCTTGACGTATTTCCATGTCGGTCGTCGAGATCCGGTATGTGGGCACTCCTGCCTCTTTTAAACCTAAATAAACCGCTTCAAAACAAGTGATTGCTCCCTTCGTTTTGCCGCTTTTCCACAGCTCGAGATGGAAATCGATTAATTCTTGCGTACTTGAGTTGATGTCAAACGTCTTTATATACATTTCCTTTGGCTCAATGTCAATTTGCCGAAGTGCCTGCTCCAGGTGAGAGGTTGTAATTTCATCGATGCTCACCCGATTCAAAAATTCATTCTGGTAATACCCCATGTGCAGCAGACTTTTATAAATATCAGACTCTGTATGCTGAATATAAATCAATTTTTCTTCTGAGTTTAACGCCTTCATCGCCGTCATATAAGAAATCTGACCCGAAAAAAGCCAAACATCAACATCCTGGTTGTGCTTGCGAACGATGCTTTCCGTTTCATGAAAGTCACGATATGGATACGCAACAAACCTCATCGTCTGCTCATATTCCTTGCCAATCTGAATAATGCGTTCTACGGATGAATGAGGACCGATTACCCCAACCTTGTACATAATGACCTCCCAATCCAAAACCCGATAACGATCATTTTGCGATTCATTCTCACTTTTAATATAGGTATACTTCCACAATAGCTATAACTGCTATCTAATGTCCAGTTATTTTGTGTTTTTTTCGAAAAATCATGCAACGTAATGAGTAAATATACAAAAAGGATCAAACCTTACCAAGGTCGAATCCATGCTATAGCACAATTATTTCGCAATCGGCGTGATACTCCCCCTATTACCAGCACAGACAGATAAGGAGAATGAACATGCTCGTTACGACAATCGGCTTCTCTAAAAAATCTCTGCGTACCTTTGCCTCCACTCTACAGCACCACAAGGTTGAGCGTGTGATCGATACTCGTCTGCAAAATACATCGCAGCTCGCCGGTTTTGCCAAAAAGGATGACCTGGAATACGTTTTGGAATTGCTGAACATCGAATATATTCATGATCTCTCGTTAGCGCCGACAGAGCCCCTGTTAAAAGCAATCAAGCAAAAGGAGCTTTCTTGGGGAGAATTTGAACTTTGTAGGGGTTTGCCATACTTACCGCGATGCTCCTCGACTCAAGAACGTTTCGAGGAGCATACGCGGGTAAGTGAAATTGCGTGCTACAGCCATTGACCAAACAGATTTTGCACCTCAGGCTCACTATAGCCATCTTCACCGCGCCAATTGACGACTGCCATAAAATCGTTTTTCCCTCCGCGTCCAGGTCTGTCCTCGGCCGGAACCAGAATGCCAGCCGTTCCGAGAATTTCCATGAACATATCCCGCTCCGCCTTGCTGGAAGGAAACACTCCGTGAAGCCTCTTCTCTAGCTGACGGGCCGCAACTGTCGGCTCACACTCCGAAATCGTCTGTAACACCTGATGCAGGATAGCTACGTCCTCTGCTTGCACCTCGATATGCTCTTCTCGGCCAAGCAGCTCCAGATCAAGCGTCATATACAAAATATGATTCAGACGCACGCCACCCCACTTCATTCTCTCGAAATTCAGCACGTTGAGGTCTTCTTTTTGATAGTGCGCAAGGCTTGCGATATGGTAGCCGTCACAAATGTGGCAATCTCCATACATCGCATAATGAACGCCGTTTTCTACCAGAAAACCCTTGCCTTTGTTGCTTTCAAACGCGTGTGCAGTAAATGACTTTGACAAGGCCCAGCTGGAAAGAGCGCTGCGCAGGTACACTTTTCTCGTAGACAGACTATGTAAAAATGCTGCCGCTACTTGCTCCTTTGTCACCTTTTGGCGTATCTCAACCAGCCTGTGTGCACACTCGTCATGACTGATCGTCAGCGGGTCAAACATCAGTCCCTTGCTTTTTGCGTATTCAAAATCCGCTCCCGTATACTCAGTTGGACGAGTTTTCCAGCCCTGACTGCTCCAAAATGTTTTCATCAAAATCTGCTTTGCCTTTTTATCCACGAAGTATTTTCTCCCTTTGCCGATTACTTCAGCTTCATCCGGTAATAGTAGTCAGCCTGCATTTGCTTGATGACTTCTTCCCGGCTCATCTTGATGCTGTATGGTAAACGAATGTGGTCTCCTAGTGTATACCCCTTTTGCGTTCCTTGAGATTTATTCAATAGGGTAGTCGTACTGGTCAAAACCGTTTTATCCTTATTTACCATTTCCACAACAAGTACCGGCTGTCTGCTCAAGTCCTTGTCATTTTGATGAACAAAATTCAGGTTGATACTGCCTAACCACGTCTTCCCATCCAAGCTCGTAATCAGATCATACTTAGGCTCCACAGATATGAGCTGAACATCAGGCATGCTGACAAGCGGGTATTGGTTATCCGCGGGTGATAAATGAATCGTTTGATTTTTGCCATCCCATTCTGCTTGATAACCCATGGCCTGACTTACCACTTGCAAAGGTACGTACGTCTTACCGTTATAGGTGATTGGAGTATTCGACGTGGTGTCGATCAGCTGTCCTTCTTTGACCAGCTTGATCTGTGGGGAAAGAACAGCGCTGATATTTAGTCCAGCAGCCCCCAGGACGGATGGAGTAAGTAATGTCGCCATGAATACCATGAGTAAAATAAAGCTCTTCTTTCGCATCGTTTCCTCCTCATTTGGAAAATAAAAGTAGTTTCGTACCATTATTTCAAATAAATAAAATATGCGGGAAGGGCATAATTTACCAATTCACTCGAGCTTTTTGAACTAGTTTTTTAGAACCACTCCCCTTCTCCTTCAGGGGACCAGAAAAAAAGAAACCAGTATGCTCTGGGTGAACCCCATCACACACTGGATGTTATTTTTTCCCCCTTCAAGAAGGCTAGAAAATTTACGCTGGAATAAACTTCTCTACAATCTGGTTAAATTTCTCGTCATGCTCCCAAAACATCAAGTGTCCGCCGAGAACCTCGATAGCTGATTTAGGAGCATGCTGTTCCACAAAACTCCTCGCTTTATCAGCCCAATGCTCAGCAATGACGGTAAGAGTCGGTACAGCGTCACTTCCCAGCTTGGCTTCTTCTCGGTAATCAGAGAACATACCGGCTGCAAACAGATTCGCTGCAACGTAATGTGGTGTTTTTAGCGATTGCTGCGCATACCAGGATCAATCTAGCAGTCGCAGCCACGTCGATTTGATCCACGGGCTGTTGTCTACGCAAAAGGTCCGAACCGTACTTGGGAACATAAAGTTTGGTGGTAATAAGTAGACTGTCAATTCGTTGATCCACGCGTGAAAAAAATGACAAGCGTCCATCCGTTATGATTCTACAAAAAAACATCGTTCCTATGAGAACGATGCTTTGGGAATGCATGGCGGAAATGTCCTACATACTCATATTTTCGGATTTCGCCACTTTTTGACTGCTCCGGTACCATATCCCGACAGGAATCAATAAAAGTGCCAGAAATCCTCCGGCGAGTGAAAGGGTGGCATAGCTTGAACTTGCTACAACCATGCCAGATAGCGCACCACCTGATGCACCAGCCAGCGCGATTGAGACGTCGACGGTTCCTTGTGTTTTTGCCCGATTGGCAGGGGGCGTCGCATCCACAATCAGAGCCGTGCCACTGATTAGGCCAAAATTCCACCCAAGCCCCAGCAAAGCGAGCGCCGCGATAAGCATCGGCATGGAGTCGGCAGGAGCAAATGCTGCAAGCAATCCGGCCCCAAGCAAAATGACTCCAGATGCAAACGCCATGACAATTCGTCCGATCTTGTCAACCAGCACGCCC
Source organism: uncultured Brevibacillus sp. (assembly GCF_947502445.1). Lineage (GTDB taxonomy): Bacteria > Bacillota > Bacilli > Brevibacillales > Brevibacillaceae > Brevibacillus. The sequence goes on along the minus strand of NZ_CANMZW010000006.1, from coordinate 116,621 downwards.
GTAATGAGAGACGGGAGATACATTGCCCCAATATGTACGCCAATGACGAGCCCTACTTCACTCAGTCCATGTCCGTGGTGCTTCATGTGTACCGGGGTCATCGTCATTATCGCTACCATCACGATCTGCGTTAAAATCATGACACAAGATCCTACAACAATCCCCCGATTGTTTACCGCGTCTGTGCTTAGGTCCACGCCTGCATGCTGCTGATCTGCACGCTTTGCTTCGGCAATTGCTTGGGCAACGATGAGTGGATCAGGGCGGAGGAAGATCAAAAAGACAAGACCAGCCAACGTAAAGGCAGCAGCTCCTAAAATAAATGGACCTGCCAAAGCCGGGACACCAACGGAAGTAGCGAATGTACCCATCACTTCAACCAGATTCGGTCCTGCCACTGCTCCAAATGTCGTTGACACCATCGCTACGCTGACGGCTGTCGCTCTTTGCTTCGGACCTGCCAGATCAGTACCCGCATATCGCGCTTGCAGATTAGTGGCAGTACCTGCTCCATAAATGAGTAGCGAAAGGAAGAGCAGCGGAACATTTTGCAAGACCGCGGCAAAAACGACGCCGATCGCGCCAATTCCTCCACTTAAAAAGCCCGTTGCGAGTCCAAGACGTCGTCCGAATCGCTGCGACAGCCGCCCTACCAGCAGAGCAGCAAGAGCAGAGCCTAAAGTAAGCAAGGCAGCAGGTATTCCTGCAAAGCTATCTGATCCCAGCATATCCTGTGCAAGCAGCGCCCCAACCGTAACACCTGCTGCAAGACCAGCACCACCAAAAATTTGCGAGATAACTACGATGAGCAGTGTGCGCTTATAAAGCTTTTTTTGACTATCCGGGGAACGAATGTAATTCTGTATACAGTGTTTTTGACTTACATGATTCGCTATGGCCGGTTCACTCGACATTGCTCTGTACCACCTTTCTACGTGTATGCTGCATGAATGAAGGCTCTAAAACGGTATCATTTTAACCTAATATTCAAAAAAAGGAAGCCCTCTCTGCACTTTGCTCCTTCCCATTGTAAAATACTGTAACAAATTTAGTATAGCACCTACCCTAAAATGTTTGGTCATTTCCTGCACTTGATTACATGCATAAGTCGGTTCTTTTCCTGACGCCAATCCAAAATAGTCATAGTTAGCCATTAAAAACAATGATTGGACGTGCTAAAATAAGTTTTCTTCCTGTAGCAAAGCTAAAAAGATAGGCTGGAGTTGATCTCATGAAACGCATGACATTTTTTGTGATTGGACTTGTTGTTTTAGTAACCTGTTTATTTGCAATCAAAATCGAGTCAGCCCCACCACCAGGTACTCGCATCATCTTAGAGCACACGAACCAAACCTATATCACCCCTCCTTGCTATGAAGGAGCGCAAAAAACAAACAATATCGCGGAAGCTGATCTGCAAAAGGCAAAGGAGACTAACTACAAGCCTGAGTCAAGCTGCACGGAACAATCACTTCAACCTGTTTCTCTGCCGATCGCTTATGTGATCGCTGAAAAGCTTGGATTGAAAAAAAGCAACTGGGATTGGTAAGCAAAAAGGAAAAAGGAGCAGTCCAAAATGACAACACGTTTTGGCTTGCTCCCTTTTTATTGACACTGCCAAATAGTTGGTCTCACCCCACTGCCCCACTTTTCATCTAAAAGGGCAACTGTACAAGCACTAAACAAGCAGGCTGCAATGGCATCTGCTCATTTATGTTTTCATCCATGTATTTCGTTATTGTCCGCTGCGCTCTTCCCCTACACAAACGGTGGATCCCACGCTTTTTTCCTCCAGCCCAATTGATGATTCACGACATTGAGATCCCTGTCCAGCTGGACCTCCACACCAAAAGGCAGCTTGCGATTATACCAGAAACGCACATCGCTCCAAATGACCTCATAGCCATCCTGACTCTCGTTCCAGGTGACGTGGATACGCTGTGCAAAGCCGAGAAACGCACGTACGCCATCCACACCGACTGTCGCCTTGATAATATCATCATGCTGCTGCTTCGGATAAACCTCTTCCAGTATCACATGCGCGTATTCGAGCTTTCCTGTGTAAAAAAGCGTATCGGTCTCCACGACAAACCGCCAATGAAACGGATGAAAGCTAGGTATGACATGACACACGCCCTTCGTTTCCAGAGCAGATGCCACACGCCTGACCGAGCGCCAATGTTGCCAGGTACGCACACCAATGTAAAGCGAGGTAAGCCCGTACGCAGCAGGAAAGAGCACACTTGCTTCTCCCTCAAAAGCCAGCCACCAAATTGCTGCTGCCAAATGGATGGCAAACAGGAACGGTTCAAAAATCGCAAGCACATCCATATGGACCCAGCGCCGGTTAATCGGGCGTACGCATTGGACACCATATGCATTCAGCATATCGAGAAAGACATGGAACACTACCGCAATCCACGTCCAGATGTATAACATTCCGAACTGATCCATCACACCAAACGCCCACGCCAGTGGTAGGCTAATGACCAGTGGCCAAAGGAATAAAGCGGGGATCGAATGAGTAATGCCCCGATGAAAACGAATATAAGCAGAAAAACCTCGCATTCTGGCAACCGTATCAAAATCCGGTGCATGCGATCCTACAACAGTAGCAATCATCAATGCCTGACTCACCGCTGGATCATTCCCAGCAAGTGTAGTCGCGTGTGCCAATCCAGCCAACGTCACGCCAAACAAGAGATGGCTACCCGTATCCATTATAATACCCCCTCTGCTTTGTCATAAGGTGATCCTTTCACTTTCACTCTACTCGGAAATCACTTTCAATCGATAAATCGCAGGTAAAGGTTTTTCGAAGATTAACGGTGAGATCTTTACGATATTTACATGAATGAAATGAAAAAACCTCCCGAACCTAGTCCTGGGAGGCACTTACGATTTCCTCTTTTTTAGAATGCCTGATTACGCCAATTAATAGCAGAATACTAGCAACTAGGTACAGATACATACCCGTTGAAGCTACATTAATCGTTGTACCAAAGATCTCTACCGTTTTGGACATGATAAAAATAAGAATACTGATGATAGAAAGAATAGAACAAACAAGACCAATAACCTTATTTACTGGCTTGAGTTTAATCACTTGCATGAAGGGATAGATAAATAGGATAAGCAGTAGATAACCTTGTTGTTGAAATCCACTTAACGCAACAATTCCCGCATCAATCCAATTAAAAAATAAAGATACGATTGCCAAAATAGTAGCGATAAAGATTATCTTGCTACCGCCATCTAGCCGTTTGAATTCCACGCACATTCTCCTCTCATAGTAATTTTTTCCTATTAATCAATTATACTGCATTCTATTACAAAATGTTACATTTACTTGTCGAGCCTCTAGTAAACAAGTCATGCTTTTGACGAACAGTGACTGCTTTTGGAGTGTCGGGCATCATCATCCAGATGATCATTGCAATAAAAAACACCACTCTATCTCCGAGTGGTGTCGGGTCGCAAAATCCATTATCTAATTGATCAAACCGTTTTCCGGCGTAACGGTGAAATCATAGAAGACACCTTTTTTATTGATAGATGCGATTACAGTCGGCTTTCCCTTTTTCGTAAACGTATACTCATTGTATTTAGACGAAACATTGTATCCGCTCAAATCAAGGCTGAATACTTTTTTCATCATGGGGTTCACAGCAACAATCGCCTTTTCTTTTGTATAGAAAGGTTTAGCGAACACCTTCGGAATGTCTTCGTCCGAGACATAGTTGTCATTTCTAAACTCGTTGAACATGGTTGCAGAAACGACTTTTCCTGTTTTTGCCCCTATGATGATGCTGTATGTCCGACTACTATCCATAAAGCTCCATACCTGATCCCAATTTCTTTGCGTATCTTTTACAAGCGTTACGTCCGGGAGTAACCCTGGTATATTTCCGTTAGAAAGCGACTTCAGTGTCTTTTGCGCTGTCTCGACCACTTTGGCATTCATTTGTTGGGTTGTATACCCCAGAGAAGCCGCGTTGACTCTCCCAGTCTCGGCGTCAATGCTTACCGAAATATTTTAGCTACTATCGTTTGTTTTTTCATATGTCATTCTCCCTTTCTTCTTCCAGATCACTTATTTGATCCAGCTGAACGGATTTTGTGACACATAAAAAAACAGTCGCCGCAGATAAATCCTGCAACAACTGTTTGATAGTAAGCAGCTCCGAGTGCATCTGGTAGCGCCTCAACCCTCGGCTATTACCGTTCGGTTTCTTCCTGATTTTTTCGCTTCATATAATGCCACGTCAGCCAAATGCAACAGGTCTTGAGCCGATGCCGTATGCGAAGGATAGTGCGCGATGCCTTGTGACACGGTTATTGTCTGTCCGATCGGATTGGTACTCACCTCTAACGTATGGCGAATTCGTTCTGCCACCTGATAGGCCTCTTCAGCACTAGCATGTGAAACCAATGCAACAAACTCCTCCCCTCCGAAACGACAGCATACATCGCCTGACCGCAGCGAGGTAGAAACCATTTGGGCAAAATGCTTCAGCACCTCGTCTCCAGACTGATGACCATAGGTGTCATTGATCGATTTAAAGCGATCAAGGTCCATCAAAATCACAAGGCAACGGTTGGTGTCGACGGTGTGCGTACGTTTCTCGGCTTTGCCCAGCGAATCCACGTTACCTGGAAAGAGTCCCAGGACGGCTATGAAGTGGTTTGGAGCGATGTTCGTTTCTGTTACAACCGCAAGCTGCCCTTCGGTGTGGACGTCCGGCTAGACAGGGATCTCAATGTCGTTCATCATCAATTGGGATGGAGAAAAAAAGCGTGGGCCCCTCCGTTTGTATAAAGGGGGCCTGACAAAATTGCTTTCGTTTATTGGATACCACCTGATGAGGGTGGTTTCTTTGCGTTTCTAGGCATCCTCGCAATACAAGAAGGCTACTGCGGATTTTAGGATAATGCTCCTTTTGATGGTTAAAATAAGAAAAATTGGATGGAATTCAGGAGAAGTAACATGATGGAAATAAGCGTATCTCTTTCTTTACAGAAAAATAAGGAGCACATTCAAAACCAGCTATTTCATTCCAGTGATCTGAAGTGGCGGAGCATTCGGTTTAATCAATTGGAGGGGCTTATCTTCTTTCTGGAATCCCTGTCTGATCAACAGAGAATTCAAAAAGAGATCATTCAGCCTTTAGAAGAAACTAAAGTAGGAACGGTAGATGAGATCATTGTTTCTGTGGGGATTGAGAGGATATCGGATCTCAGCCGGTTGCCCCAAGCCTTAGTTCAAGGTAATTGCGTATTGTTATTTGAAGGTATAGAAGAAGCTTTGATTGTCGGAGTCGCTGCAGATTATAAACGAAGTATCTCAGAGCCAGTGAACGAAGGGGTCGTTCGCGGGGCTCATGATGGTTTCATCGAGCATCTCATCACGAATCTGTATCTGATTCGAAAGCGCATTGAGGATCCCGACTTGGTCGTTCGTTATTATGAGGCCGGAGAGGCAGCCAAAACGAAATTGGCGCTTCTCTATATGCACGATCTAGTGAATCCGGATCTGGTCAAGGAAGTCGATCGCAGGCTTGGTTCCATTGCGATGGATACCACTATCTCACCCGGATTCATTGCCGAATTGATTGAGGATAATCCGTTTTCTCTATTTCCACAAATCTTATTTACGGAAAGGCCGGATCGGGCGGTAGCCCATCTCATGGAAGGCCGTGTCGTTCTGGTAACTGATGGAGACCCGAATGCACTGATTTTGCCCGTTACTTTCTTTGCTTTTTTTCAAAGCCCGGATGATTATCACAGCAGGTGGATAGCCGGGTCGTTCACTCGCATGATTCGTTTGATGAGCTTTATCACCGCAACTCTAGTACCTGCTTTATATATTGCCATTGTTGGCTTTCATCCCGAAATTCTTCCGTCAAATTTGATTTTTACGGTAAAAAGCAGTATCGACCGAGTTCCATTTCCACCTATTGTAGAAGCATTACTGATGCAGATTATCCTAGAGGTGCTTCGCGAAGCAGGGATTCGTTTGCCAAGCCGAGTCGGTCAAACCATCGGCATTGTTGGCGGTTTGGTCATCGGTGATGCGGTCGTGCGAGCTGGATTTGTTTCCTATCCCATGGTTATCGTTGTCGCCTTGACCGCTATTTCATCATTTGTGGCCCCGTCTAATGAAATAAGTACGGCTACTCGGATTCTGGGCTTCCCGCTCATGATCCTTTCCGCGTTGTTCGGATTGATCGGGATCACGTATGGTTTGCTTTTTATCTTAATCCACTTATGTAAATTAGAGACCTTTGGTACCGCCTATTTTGCGCCGGTTATGCCTCTGCGAATCAAAGATTTGAAGGATACATTTGTCCGCTTTCCAATCTGGCGTTTGAATCAGCGTCCCCATGACCCGCATCCAAAACGACTAAATCAAGAAAAATATTCAAGAGGGTGGGAAAACGATGATCCCGGAAAAGAATAGAATTACTCAGGGACAGCTCATGTTTTTTGTTATGCAGTCTCAAGTAGGGGTCGGAATTTTATCTCTTCCCCATAAAATGCAGGCAATCTCCAAGGGAGCAGGGTGGATATCTACCTTGATCGCCGGATTGGCCGTACAAGTGGTTATTTTGATTCTTTGGGCTCTTTGCAGACGGTTTCCTTCCGATACGATTTTCAGTTTCTTGCCGAAAATCACCGGAAATCTTCTCGGGAATCTGCTTGGTTTTGCTTATATTGGCTACTTCCTGTTTTTTACGGGAACGCTATTAAGCAAATTTGCCGATATTACGGGAAAGTGGGTGCTGCTAACAACGCCAAGATGGGCATTATTAATTCTCACCCTTCTCACCTGTATATATTTGGCGAAAGAAAACGTTCGAGTGATGGCCAGAATGTTTGTCATCTCTTCGTTAACGATCATTGTCATGGTGATACTATCCTTGTTCGGTTATACAAACGCGAATTTTAGCTACATGTTTCCCATCTTGGAAGCAGGATGGTGGAAAATCATCAAGGGTGCGAATGAGGCATTGTTTCCTTTAGTCGGATACGAAGTTCTGTTGGTGATTTATTCTTTCGGTGAAGGGAAAGAGGGTGGGAAATTAAAGGCAGCATCTTTAGGGAATATGGTGATTACCCTTTTTTACGCATTTGAGGTGTTTACGTGTTTAGTCATTTTCAGCCCGGGAGTCATGCCCTTTGTTTCGGAGCCCCCCCTTTATATGCTGAAAGGGTTTTCCTTCCAGATTATCCAACGGATCGACTTAATCTTTTTTTCTTTGTGGATTTTTATTGTTGGTACCGCTACTTCCTCTTGGTTATACATGTCATCAGCAGGCTTTGGTCACTTTTTTCACCGGGGGGATCATAAAAAGGCAGTCCTCTATGCTGCTTTAATTGTCTTTATCCTAGCTATGATTGCGCAAGATCCAGCGATCACCGACCTTTACGATCGAATACTTAAGACTGCTCATTATACATTTGCGATTGGACTTCCTTTGATCTTACTCATCTTTTCGTATTTTTCAGGCACAAGGAGGGCGTAAACCAGATGAAAAGGATCTGCTTTTCAAGCGCGGTTATTTTTGTTCTCCTATTGATGGCTGGATGTTGGGATCAAGATCTTTTAAGGAATGCTCGTTTGCTGTATGGAGGAGGGTTCGATCTCGCGCCGGATGGACAGCTTCTATCCACCTTTGTTATCCGGGACATGCCTACTGGCGAACAACAGAGTCCTAAAAACGATATTATACACACAGTTGGCAATACGCCAAGGGAAACCCGCGATAAAGCGGATGATCAGATATCCCGTCTGCTTCGCATTTACAGAAATCGGATCGTTCTCATTGGAGAAGAGCTGGCAAAACAAGATATTTATCCGATCCTCGATATTTTTTACCGCGATCCGAAAAGCGCTTTAAATGCAAGGATCGGTGTGGTACAAGGGCTGGCGAAAGACATGTTTTCCCTGCATAAAGTAGGGAATGTTTTAATTGCAGAAGAAATAGATGAATTAATCAAGAGCAATGAAGAGGCTACAGCCGTTCCAAAAGTGAACATTGAAACCATTTACCCTGTGATGATGGACCCCGGAGAGGATTTTGTTTTGCCATACCTCACGATAAAAGGGGACCGAGTAGATGCTTCGCGAACTGCCATGTTTCACAAGCACCAGTTTACAGGGACACTCAGCCCTGATGAATCGACCATGTTTTTATTATTGAAAGACAAAAAGGGGAAATTGACGAGACTCACCAAAAAAGTAAACCAGATGGGTCAACAAAACGCCAAGCATTTTGTGACCTTTAATATAGAAAAATCAAAGCGAAAGATGCAAGTGTTGATTCAACCGGACAATCAAATCACGGTTAGACTGGATCTGAAGCTAAAAGTGAGTATCGTTGAATATCCTAGGGATCGCTTGAGTGATAAAAAAATGGTTGCCCAATTAAACCGGATTCTATCCAAAGAGATGACTGATTTGGGAAAAAAAACGCTTAAAAAATTGCAAGAAGCCCGCTGCGACGGATTAGGGATTGGCAGACAGCTCATGGCTTTCCATCCTGATGTGTGGGAGAAGCAGAAGAAAGACTGGGGGAGCAACTATCAAAAAGTGCGATTTGTTCCTGTAGTTCAGGTGGAAATTACCAAGAAAGGGAATATAAATTAACCTAGTGAAAGATCACTCTTCCCTTCCTGCCTTGCTCACAAGATCAGCCAGGGAAACAAAAGGTCTTGCAACTCTGTGAGCAAGCCAAATAACGACGAGCATTAATAATAGAAAAGGAGCCAGCATATATAGCAATATAGATGCAAGATGCCGATTTAACTGTTCATATCCACTTTTCCCTTGAATCAGCTTGCGTACTGCATGATTCTCACTGATGTCCTCCCCGATCCGACTTGTCTCACGATGGAACAACAAATGACCGTCAGACCCTACAATATAAAAAGAAGAATCTAGCTCGTCGGTCGGGGGGCTCCCAAAAATCGTATTCAATATGTTGTTCTCATGCAGATAGATTGTTCCTGCGATAACCCCCCTGTAGATTCCGTCTGTATCGAATATGGGCTCGCTGATCAGTACAATGAGACGTTTAGTGTTAACAGTTAGGTACGATTTGGAGATATACGGCTTCTTTGCTGCTAATGCTGCTTTCGCCGTTTCCGTTGTAATATACTTTCCTGCGGTACCTACAGAGGCGGGAGACACATATCGAACTAGCCCAGTTTCATCCACCACTGTAATCGAATTAAAATAGTTGTTTGTATGGCGGATCAATTCTAGTTTCGAATATCCTTCCTCTGCGGACATTGTCTTTGAAAAGAGGTTCGCAGAATAGTGCAGGCTGCTCCGCATAGATTTGATCAAAGAGTCGATCGTGTGACTCATTTTGATTGCACTCGTGTGATTCAGAGTCAATGTCGTGTTAATCAGTGCTTGTTTTTTGGATTGGTAGGAGGAGATGAGAAGAATCGTAACAGTCAGAGCAACAGATATAGAAACAAGCCCAGTTAACAGTGTGACCAGGCTAATTTTGTTCCATTGTTTCTTCTTTCTTTGTAAGACAGGCATCGGATGCCCCCTTGTATTCAGGATGGAGCTGTTTACTATATTTGCTAGCAACATTGGAAAACGCGATAATATTTCGTCATTATCTTGTTACAAACAAAAATCAGTCTAACATTCGCCGATATTTCTTTCAAGCATATCGAGGAGAGTAAGCGCTTTCTGTTGACTCGAAAGAATTTTTATCGACAAAATGCGAGAACCGCCTTCTTCAGGTGGTCGTGTTTGGGTAAACGACTGGATTTTCGTAGAGACTCACTGTTTTTGCATTTGCCTTTGCTTGCCCCATTTTGCTAGTGATTGCAACGACGGTACCAAATCCTTTCCTGCTTCCGTCAGTGAATACTCCACTCTTGGTGGAATTTCCATATACTGCTTGCGTGCGATTAACCCGTAATCCTCCATTTCTTTCAGTGCCTGCGATAGCATCATGTTGGTAATTCCATCTATATTGCGCTTTAATTCGTTGTAACGTAGGGTCTCGTTTTTCCACAAAGCCCAAATAATAGGCAGTCTCCACTTTCCTCCAATGATGCTCAGGGCAAAGGTTAATGGGCAATCTTTTATATTTTTATATCCCGTTTCTTCCTGATTCATTTGAAACGCTCCTTTACTCAGTTTTTCCTTACTTAGTAAGAAAAAACTGCATACTTGTTATCGCTTCCCTATGTTCTATACTAAATCCATGATGAATAAAGCGATGAAAATAGAGGAGGAATTTTCTATGAACATAAAATATGAATGGATACCCGATGAAAACATAGAATGCTGTAGAGAGCTGTGCAATGAGTTGATGGCATTCCAGAAATCCAAGACACAGGTCAGCCCTGAGCGGTTTGACAGCATGAATTTTGACACCCGAATGGTTCCCTCTGTCCAAAAAGCACTTTACAACCATATTATCGTAGCAAAACACGACGACGACATTGTAGGCTATGTCTATTCCAACATCTCTCCCAAAGAAGCCTATAACAATGCATTTGCCATTTTTTTTGATCTTTCTACTGTTGACGGAAAGAATGTGGGATGCTTATCTCAATTTTATATAAAAGAAGCGTACAGACAATATGGAATTGGATCAACTCTCTTTGACAAGTCGATGGAATGGCTGAAGCAATTTGAGGATATTCGTGATTACTTTATCTTTGTCTCCAATGGAAATGAGAACGCCTTGGAGTTTTATAAACGTAAGGGCTTTGCTGTGAGTCATGAGATATTGGATGGGTTTATCACGGTTTTGCGGGGTTCGAGATGAGGAGCAAATTAAAGGAAATCATAACACTGAGACGAATCGTTTTTCCAACTGCCAGCAAAATTCCTAAGAGGATCTCTTCTTTTATAACCATCTTAGACTGAAAAATCTATAGCACAATGGAATCATTCCAACAGTGAAGTACCTCATAGAGATTTTACTGTGTTCCATTAACCATATTTTCAATGGCATACGCAACGAAAAATCCCCTCCATTAAGAGAGGATTTTTCGTTATTATAAATCTTTAATCAAGCTATTAAGTTCTTCTAACATTCTATTATGATAAACCGCTTCACTTTCCTCAGTTAATCTCTCATTTTCATCTTTAAGCTTCTCTAAAATTTTTAATCGAACAAGAGCCTCCTCATATCCATCTCTTGAAAAGCGAAAGAAAAACTCTTCTTCATCTATACCTAGCTCTTCCATAATTCCTTCTACAACATCATATTTTGTGCTTTTGTAACTTTCCGCTATCTCTTTAATGTATGCGTCTATTTCTTTATCTGCAGGGTAAATATTATGTTCATTTGCAAATTTTGCAAGTAATTTTCTCTCTTTTAATTTTTCTATTGCCTGTTCTTCTGATAGTTGGATTCCAAAAGCCTTCGAGTAAGCCTTGTATCTTGCAATTTTATCCAAAATCTCATCTTCACTGATTTCATTAGATTCATTAGTTAAAGAAGATATTTTATTATTTTTTTGTGCAATTGTTTTTTGATAATACTTGGCAAATTCCGCTCCTTTTTCGAATTCACTGTACTTCTCATCTGCAAAGGAATACGAGATGCCCCCCACCGATAGCACAACTACTACTGAAAGTACAATCCATGACTTTTTCACGTGTTCCCCTCTTTTCCAAATTAATATAAAGACATTGTAATTTTGCCTGAAGTACCGTAAATTATTCCATCTGCAACAGCCTGACTGGTAGTAGTAAGCTTTGGTTTTTCTGATACTGTACTATAAAAAACTTTTTTGCTTCCTCCTCCATACGCTGTATTTCCTTTATCCATGAAATAGTCATCTAATCGATCTTTCCAATTCCAATTTAAATTACTCACTGATCCAATTGTCCCATTACTATCTTTGTAAACGTTTGCAAGTTGTATCTCCATCTTAAAAGGATATCCGCCCGTTTTACCGATTCCTACTGCATGGTGGTGAGACAACTCAACGTCATCTGCCCTTCTATCAACGTAATAATCTTCAATAATAAATACATCATAGGATAAATTATATAATCCGTAATCTGGGTGAAAGAGTGAAGAAGTGAAAAAGTCATTGTCTTCCTTTATACGTGCAAAGCTTGTTGCACTGAAGACTAACACCAACATCACAGCAGCCAGCATTGTAACACCTATTTTACGCAATTTCATTCACAACTCTCCCTTTTAATAATTTATAATAAAAAAGTTAAATTCACACCTCTCTTCATAATAAATTCCAATGCAATATATAAATTACCAAATATTTATAAAAAAAAAAACAATTGTTTTTCATTTATTTAACATTTTAGACATTTTTAAAAAGCGCTTTTTGCATTTCCTCCAAATTTTAAATCGGGAATAATGGCTAAATATTTCCCTAGATTTGTGGATATGTATGGTTAGGACAGGACATTCGAACACCCTTACTAAAACAGCTAAACTCCGATTCCCCGTCACTCATTAGTTTTCGGCACTGGATTCGAGGAGCAACTTGCTGACCTGTTACCTAGCCCGATTGATCTTCTACCTACTGCTCCAGGCAAAAGCCCACGACGTATTCCGCTAAAGTTCAGCGCTAGTCATGCTACATTGGCGAAGTAGTGAGTTTGTCCACTATTCTTATTCAATCACTTCCCCCTTCTAATAACGTCTTTCAATTGTGAATCATTTCCGAGAAAGTATTTGTATTTAGCTCTTTGGACTCTTCTTTCATATTCATTACTCAATTTAGGTTTTACTGGGCATTTCCAATAAAAAATCCCCTCCAAGTAGAGTGAAGTGTCCCCCCACCGTTTAGTGAGGGGTTTCTTACACTGTCTACTCAAAGGGGATCATTTCAAGAGAGCCACTTTTAAAAAGTCTATCTTACGGGTCACCGTGTTTCCGCTTTATATTCAATCACTTGCAATACTTTCGGTTCAATCGCTTTTACCATTTGTGCATTTGAAGCATTGCTTTTAGGAACTTCGCCATTCTTTTCACCTTGCATCTGTATATCAACCTGTGTTTTGGCTATGACATCAATCACTTGTTGCTTCGAGACATTTTTAGAGGCAGCAACCTCCACAACAGATTTCCCTTTTGCCAATTCCTGTTTCAATTCTGTTCCACTCATGTTTAGTAGAGAAAACAGTTTTTCATCATTTAAAAAGGCATCACCAAAATAATCAGGCTTACCATTTGTAGTGAAGAAACCTTCTATTTTCGCGTTTGAAGGTGTAGTCTCCCCTCCGATCAGAGAGGCGCTGATGGAATTGCCCTGAACAAATACTTGGTAGAACGGTGCTGTCGATCCCTTTTTGGTGTAGTTCAGCATGAACGTTTTTTGATCCGGGTTCTCCATTTGCTCTATTGCAACCTCGTACGCATTGCTGTTGCCGTACATTTTTTCAATGAGATGATCTACCTTTGCCTTGATCTCCTGATTAGTTAAAGCTGTGAGCGGCTTATCCTTAGATTCCCAATTCTCTTGAGTCACATGTTCAATCGCACCCGTCATCCCGTTTGTATGAAGCGTAATCTTTTTGCCAGTGCCGCCTTTTTCCTGCAGAGTGATGCTTGTTTGAACGCCTTGGACATTGCTTGCATCGATAATCTCAAACGATTTCGTTTCAGGAAATGCGCGATACAGCTTCTCAAGTGCTGCATTGCCAATCTCATCTACCTTGACTTGTTCAGCAGTCAGTGATGTTCTCGTCAGCATTTCAATCACGGCAGGGGCTGCAAATGCTGCAGTTGGAATTAAAAACGCAGCAGCAACAATTCCACCAATTAATCGTTTTTTCATGGTTTTTTCGCTCCTTTTTTGTTGCAAATAGTGAGAATAGGATTGTTCGATTCGTTTGGAAATGGCCGGTGGGCACTCCAGCTTTTCTGCTTTTTCGTGCAGATGTTCGCGAACTTTGTGTTCAATAGTCATTGATCTCTTCCATCCTTTCTGGGGGGAGATTCCATATTTTTTTTCGAAGCGCCTGGAGCCCGGCATGATATCTGGACTTGACAGTACCCAGTGGAATATCCAGCAATGTTGCGATCTCCTCGAGCGTATAGTCGTGATAAAAGCGGAGGATAATCACCATTCTCTGCTTGTCAGTCAGCTTTTTGATTGCCTGCGATATCATTTGGTTCGTCCCATCCATCAACACACCTGGTTGATCCCAATGAGACTCTTCCCGAGAGAAGGCACGGACGCGCTCAAAAATTCGGAACCTCCGCCAGCTCTTGACCCGAAATCTCTGCACTTGGCGGATTACCAAGCCATGTAGCCAGAAATGAAATGGTCGGTTCGTATCGTAGTTGGCAAGCGAGGTCCACATTTGCATATAGATCTCATTCATGACATCCTCTCGATCCTGCTGGTGATCCACCAGAAAGGAGACTGTTCGGTAGACGTCCTGAAAGGTAGCATCATACAGCTCATGAAACGCCTGTTGATTGCCATCCTTCATTTGCGTAAGTAATTGGTACATATATTCACTTTGCATTCAGAGGGCCCTCCTGAGTAAGCAGCTTACACCCTATATTGCCTCTATATCGGAAAAAGGTTCGGTTTTTTCGTTTTTTGCATACGGTTATTATCGGGAAAGAAAGCAGGAGAGTAATGACCTTCATATGGAACTCGTGGTCTGACGAATGCTATATATCTTCTATGAAAAAGGGATTCTTGGGTGAGGAGCTTACGAAACCACTTACCATTACACGAAATCCATTAACTACCAGAATAAAACAATATCCGGATTCCTTAGAGTAGAAACCCGGATTTTTAACTATTGAATAGTCATTCGTGCATATTTTCTTTGAAATGTGGGAGGAACTCCTTTTATTGATTCGAATACGTTTCCCTATAGATACGCTCTTTTATAGTGACGAAAAAAACTCTACAGTCTAAACCAATAAATCATGAACATAATTAATCCAAGTATATTGATAGTCAGTGCTAAAGAGAGATATCCTATATTCGTTTTTCTACTAAACTCAATAAACACCGAGAGAAAGGACAATAAATAGAGAACGATTATCACATTTAAAATCCACCCTATAACTATCCAATTGCTCAAGACCTGTTCAAGTAGCAAGAATAATAGGAATCCTCCATTTACCACCAAAGCAAGCAGTAGTGATTTGTTGATACTTTTCAAATTAAACTCCCCCCTATTAAAAAATCTCAACTCGCCTAGGTAATGACATTCTCTTCAGCAAATTCTCGAACGGTTGGCGTACCTTTTGACAAATTCAAAAGGCTAAAGAGTAAATAGCTTGGCTCTAGAACCTTTTTTCGGTAAGCTCCGTCTTATTTGGTAAAGGGTAGTTGGAAATGTATTAAGAAAGGAGGCTCATTATGTATGAAGCGATTTTGGATGTACACATTGATTGTTGTTGCTAGTTACATTTCTGGTGTTATAGCCTTTCAGGCGGCACATTCCTTACTTTCTATCCCTGAGGGTAGTGAATACAACTTACTATACCCTGGGATCAACTTATTCTTTATCTTTACTGTTCTTCCAGCATATTTTATCATTATCTCTTTATTTTGGTTGTTTAAGATTCGTTCAGTAATTTTATCTGCATTCGCCTTAATACTGTTCGGAATCATCCCATCTACTTTTGTACCCTTTTTTGGTGGTTTCGGTTTCATATATTTAAATTCACACTATTTTCAATCTGAATTGTTTATCTTACTTTGTTCTTTCTTTACAGCGACAGCCATTTCTTTTTCTATTGGGATATTTGTATCAAAATACTCACTTACAAAATAAAAGAGACTGTCTCACACACTCTCAGGGGCATCAAACCGTAAATTAAAAACATTTCACCCACTTCAAGCAGTGAAACGAGATGTTTTTGGTTTTGTCTTGGTTGTTAATCTTTTGCAGTTACCCTTTTAAAAAGCTCTTCTTGAATTTCATTAAACCAGTATAGACGGTTTCTCCAATACTTCGTGGATCATACGTGTAACTTTTTTATTAGTAAAATCTACAGTTAAGTGAGAGCACAACTTATATGCATGCCCCGCCTTTCCAATTAGTTCAATGTCACCAAAACAAAATTGCAGCAACAATACGAGTTCGTACGTTCTGTTTTTTGTATAAAAATAAACGTCCCAGATTCACACTGGCACGTTTTGAACTACCGAAATGGTCACAGTATATCCTCCTTCTGTAAATGTGTGTTTCACCAATAGTTAATTGTCCAAGAGCTTCATTGAAACCTACTGTGGCCTATGCTTTTTAAAACTTGCCCCTAAATTAATAGCTTATAAAGCGCCCGTGGTCTGCCTTTATGGTAGGGCTGTTCTTCACCGGAAATCTCAGCAAATTGACTGTCCACCAACTTTTTCAGAAGCCGCTCGGAAGTTCGTTTGCTTACTTGAAGATAGTTTGCCAGATCATTTGCCGAGAAGATTTGATTCTGCCTGAGATCAATAAAATTCATCATTTTCGTAATGGCTGATACGCTCACACCTGTTTTTTTCGCGATCATCAGGGTTTGATCATCTTGACTCTGCAATTGGAATGTTTTCGTTACGGACTTGTTCAACGGGCCGATCACTTGCTTGTCCTCTGTCACGATAAACGCCGCATGCTCCCCCATTTTCTTTGCATGATAGAGTCCGATATGAGCATGCTCCTCCGCCTCTACTGCTGTCATCCCAAACCCAAATCCAAAATGAATCGGTGTATTATGCAGCCTTACTAACTGATCGATCAAAGGAAAAACCCGATAATCCTCGGTAATTTGCTGAATACCACCCTTGGTTCCATACATAATGAAGGTATCTCGATCGATCATCTTGAGCGAGGCATTCATTTTTTGGGAAAACTTCATCAAAAGGTCCTGCATTTGTTTCCATACCTGCTCATCCAAGACCTCCTTTTCTTGTTGATCCGCGTTAATTTGGATGATTCCAGTCGCAATCTGCGATTTTTTGCTGAGTAGTAATTCGCCTTCTGTCACCGCTCTTTGCAGCGTATCGAGAATATTTTTGTGCGGGATGATCACCCGAAAGCTTGGGATGTTCTTCTTTTGCAGCTCGTCAAAAACGGATTGCACGCTCGTCAGCACGAAATCGACGTTTCCTGATTCCCAATTGTGCTGATGAAACGCTACCATCTCCTGTGTAATATAATGATGGTCTGTGTAGATGAACTCTTTTATATAAATGTTCTCCGGCTCAATCGACAGTTCGCTTAGAATGTTCGTCACGATTTCGCTTCGGGGAATATCTATGGACAAGCGGGTCGGGGGAATTTTTCTATGGTGCGTAATGTAATTAAGCGACACGCTAAAAGCGAGCTCATCTGTGGGAATATACATAGCCAGCAAGCCGCGTTCTTCTATTTTTTGCTTCCCCAAATAATAAGGGATGGGTCCTGTGAACAAGAAAACATCGTTGTTAATCGCTTCATCAATCAATTGTTCACTGTCTTCCGGACGATCGTACACGTAGGGACGAATTTGTACCTGCTCATGTGTATTTGAACTGATTACTTTTTGAACCATGTTTTTGGTCCCTATCACTGCAACACGTATTTCCATTCCTGTCCTCCTGAACCCAACACAATGATTTGGTACTTTCATATTTACCAATGAAAAACAACTTTTGCAAGAAATATTCGAATCGAGCAAGAGAAAGGTAGAAAAAGCCAGTGATACTTGTGCATAGAGTACCACTGGCTTGCCTATGATGATTCGTTGTTACAGAACTACCCGTCCATGTTCATCTATTTTGGTGCCGAATTCGCTGGATAGTTCGCTAAATTTCTGAAGAATTTCTTCTGCTCGTTGACCTTTTGCCAAGAATGGTCTGCCCCGCTTGTGTGGCTTATTCGAGTAGGTCAGTTCAACCGGGGTGATATCTAGCTGGACCAGCTTGCCGTCCTCAAATCGGCAAACAGGTACAACCGTCTGCCAGTATAATGAGTCGCCAGGGAAGCCTTTTTTCCCATCCTGGCTGCGAATGCGGAATACTTCGCTTGGCGCCAAGCTTTTATCGATTCCGAACCGTTTATACGAATCAGCTGGCAGCTTGTAAATCAGTTCATTTTGTCCGATAAAGTTGCCGATGCTGTAAAAAATCGGTTTCCCCTTGTACAGCTCCATCCCTCTCAAGAGATGCGGTCCATGTCCAACGACAATATCGGCTCCTGCATCAATGACACTACGGGCAAACATCTGAATGAACTCAGCTGGCTGCTCTCTTGTATCCCCTTGCTCATGAGCATGCAGACTGACAATGACGATGTCTGCGCGAGATTTCGCTTCCTTTACCCATTTTACAATTTCGGCTAAATCCTGTGCATTTGGCACTGTACGTACCGCCGCTTTTTCAGCCGCACGGAAATTGGCATTCAAGGTTCCGGCCACCCGCAAATTGGAGTCTACCAATGGAAGCAGGCTAGCATCCTTGGTATCTGCAGCAAAGCCAAGTCTGACCCACTCCTTGCGCTGGGTTTCCAGACCTAAGTCATCAGAGACCTGACGAAGGACAGACAGCTGCTCTTCCGTTACTTCATATACCACGTCAAAATGAAGGGGATTCACACCTGGACGTCCTTTTGCCTCCGGGCTTTGGTCTCCAGCTGACTGTTCTTCAAAGAAGGTGGACGTGCAGGAAATCATGGCTACGCTGCCAGCATCCGTATCATAGTAGACAGGCATCCGGGAATCTGCGAGATTTCTCCCTGCTCCTCCATAGGACATATTTCTGTCTTCCAGCTCTTTAAAAGTAGCCAGCAATCCTTCCACACCGTAATCCAACGCATGATTATTGGCAACGGAGAACAAGTTAAAGCCCATATCAATCAGCTCATCCAGTACCCATGAGTGAGCCGCGAAGTGTGCCCCGTCGCTTCTTGCTGCCGGATGCCCCTGAAAATCGTTTGGCAGTACTTCCAGATTGGTAAAGGAAACATCTGCATCCTTGATCAGCTGCACCAGCTCTTTCGTCGGTTCATCCTCATAGACACCGATGCGTCGTGCGATAATGCTGTCTCCTGTCAGTACAATTTTCAATCCTTCATTGCGATTCATGTTGGTCTCCTCCTACACCCTGTTAATCTCTCTGGCAAAACGTATCAAACACTGCTTTTCCCACTTTGGCGATGAACTCTCGCCCGGCGGCTTCATCCGCCAGATCTCTTGTGAGCACCGCCATCGTAATGTACTGGTCGCCCATTTTCAGGATGCCAGCATCATGCTCAATTCCTGACAGCTCCCCTGTTTTATGGGCGAAGCTTGCGCCTGGCGGCAGCTCGCCAAGGAAATATGCGGGCAGCTTCGTATGGAATTGCTGTTGTCGCATCATTTGAAATGCCGCCTCTTTTCTGGACGAATCCAGCGTATCTCCTGCTATGATCTCTCTGAGGAACAAGCCGATATCCTGTGCAGAGGTGTAATTGTCCCTTCCCTGCCGCACAGCCTCTGTGTCCATCATTTTTCTCGCCAGCACGGTTTGCTGACAACCGAGACCCGCTGCAAATTGATTGACCGCTTCCATCGTTACTTTTTGAATGACCAGATTCGTAGCCGTATTATCGGAAATCGCAATCATCAGCACCACCAGATCCCGCAGGGGAAGCTGGATCTCCGATGAGAGGTTGGCGAGCACTCCCATCCCCCCAACACGTTCTTCAGCGGGAATCGCCAGGTTGGCGTTCAAGTCTGTTTGACCCACCTGCTCTTGTCTCAGCGCCTCGAGCATGATGGGAATTTTAATGAGACTCGCAGATGGGAAGGCTTCCTGTTCATTCAGGCCGACACGTCCCTCATCCCACTCGATGAATACAGCTACTCCTCCGTCCACAGAAGCTGCCAGCTCCTGAATCGTCTGTTCCAGCTTGCTCTTCTTCATGTCTTTACACCTGCCTTATTTATAGAAGAAACGCGTACACAATCACCAGAAGCATCACTGCCACTGTCGCCACGACACCGAAGATGATGACGTTTTTCAAGTCATTGGATCTGGCAAGACCCATGGCCCCGATCGCGTCTCCCGTCGGGTACAGGAAGGATGGCATTTGCGAGCCTACCAAGAGCGCCAGCGCCCAAATCGACATCGGTACATGCAGATTGGTTACAGTCGGCAGGAACATTTTGTGCATCAGGATCGAGTGCGCAACCGCAGCGCCCGGAATACCGGCGACGTTGACCAGCGTACTGATGATGATCATTCCTGTTTGACCACTGCTTTCTACCAAAGGCAGCAGCAGATTCTTCAACGCTTCGAATCCGCCCATTTTTTCGATGAAGTAGATAAAAGGCGTAAAGAGTACAAACTGCAGGAAAATCCACAAAAGCGGCTTCGCGCCTTCTACGAAGGTTTCGGAAATCTGGTTGGGATTCATGCGACCAGCAAGACCTGTTACGATCGCTGTAAGCAAGATCACCACGATGGTAAAGTTTGCTCCGCCCTTCACCGTGATTCCGTAAATAATTGCACCGATCAGCGTAATCAGAAAAGCTGCTGTAGCTTGCTTGGAAATCATCACTTGTCGAGGGTCGTGGGTTTGCTCCTCTACATGCACGTTGGCATCTTCAATCGGATAAGCATGATCCTTGAGGCTTTTCTTCAAAATGACCTTGCTGTAGACAAACGTAACGATGAGCAGCACGATCGCATAAGGCAGTCCTGCGTGTACCAGCACTTGCGGATAGCTGAGGCCCGTTAACTCCATCAACGTCACCATCGGAGGAGTGAAAGGTCCAAGCAACAATCCTGCGGCTGCCGCGCCGTGAAACAAAATGGCAACGACACTGGAGGAAAGACCTGCTGCGGCAACGACCGGGATCAGTACGGGTGCGATAATCGCATTAGCGCCTGCGAGTGTCCCCAGCAAGGCAGACAATACACAGGATGCAATCATGGTGCTGACCATTGCTTTATTCGGAGAGTTAATTCCTACGCGCTTTAAAATAAAGCTCACAATATTCCGGGCTACCCCGGTCTTTTCAGCGATTTTCCCTAAACCGCCGCCTGCCAGAATGACCAGCCCGATATAGGCTACAAAGTCCGTCATCCCGTTTTTCGCGATGACCGTAGCGACATCCATCAGGCTCGCTCCGCTCATCACGGCCCCGACAATGATAGCGCCGCCAATCGCAGCGATCGGATTCCAC
The DNA here is from genome assembly GCF_947502445.1 of uncultured Brevibacillus sp. Lineage (GTDB taxonomy): Bacteria > Bacillota > Bacilli > Brevibacillales > Brevibacillaceae > Brevibacillus. The sequence goes on along the minus strand of NZ_CANMZW010000006.1, from coordinate 95,496 downwards.
TTACGAAAGATTAGAACAATGAACAGAAACAACGGAATGAGTCCCCAAAGCGATGGAGCAGTTACCATGGCAATACCTCCCTAGATGACTTGTTTTTATGGATTAACGTGAGCGTAAAAAGCGCACTGCTGTTTCTGCCAGCATCTCGGAACCAGTGGTCAGCATCCTCTCATCCAGCATGAACTTCGGATGATGCAGCGGCGCATTGAGAGAATCATCCTCAAAGCCACAGCCGAGCCAGAAGAATGCTCCGGGAAAATGCTGCAAATAAACAGCGAAATCTTCGGCTACCATGGCAGGCTCTACCTGAGGAAGCGCTCGTTCTCCGAGCAAAGCAGTGCTTGCCTCACGCACGATTTCGACCATTTCTGGTGTATTGGAGAGAACCGGATAACCGAGCTGGTAATCGATTTCTACCGTAGCTTCCATGCTCGCAACCACACTTTGCACAATCGAATAAAAACGTTCTCTTATCATTTCCCGTGTCTTGGGTATGAAGGTTCGGACGGTTCCCTCAAGCAAAGCTTCGCTCGCAATCACGTTGTGGCCCGTACCCGCTTGAATTTTCCCCAGGGTGAGCACTCCTGCATCGAGTGGATTGACGTTTCGGCTAACAATCGTTTGCAGAACCTGCGCCACCTGTACAGCCACGATAGCGGCATCGATCGTTTCATGCGGCATGCTGGCATGACCGCCTTTTCCAATGATCCGGATCCGGAATCGGTCGGAAGCGCCCATGAAATTCCCTTCCCGTACCCCAACCTGCCCCGCAGGCAAGGACGGCCATACATGCAGGCCGAAGATCGCATCTGGCTTCGGATCGAGAAAGGCCCCTGCTTCGATGAGCGGCTTTGCGCCACCGACGGGACTGTTCTCCTCTGCTGGCTGGAATACCAGAAGAACCTGGCCTGGCAGCTCCTGCTCCACACTCTTGAGAATTTTGGCTGCGCCGAGCAGCATCGCGGTATGTGCATCGTGTCCACATGCATGCATGACACCTTCGTTCTGGGAAGCAAAGGATACACCCGATTGTTCGAAAATGGGCAGTGCATCCATGTCGGCACGAAGCGCTACGGTAGGCCCGTCTTTCTTTTGACCGATGATTGCCAACACTCCATAGCCTGCCAAATTGTGGCGGATCTCATGAATCGAGAGCTTCTTCAGTTCTTCTATTACACGCTGGGAAGTACGCTGTTCTTGGCCGCTTAATTCAGGATTGCGATGAAATTCTCGGCGAAGCTCCTTGATGTAGTTTTCATCTGCTTTCCCTTTTACGGTTGCGTTCATTCGTGTCATGCTGATCCTCCTCGCTCAAGAAAACGCTTGCATGTTTAAAATGAAAATGACGTTTAATAGTCGTTAAATGGCTATAAAATATGAGGCTCTTTATTTGCCCCCCTTTTGACCTCTCGAATTGTCGTTTAGTCGTCGTTATATGACTTGTAAACTTACTATACTCATATTTTTATAGTCTGTCAATTTAATATTCGCTATTTTTAGTTTAGTTTGGGCGTTGATATGTTGGGAGGGAATATGGGGAATGGGACGTCTGGTGTGGAAAATGGGGCGGTAATTGAAGGGACGTCTAATCTTCAACAAACAAAAAAACCACCCTTCGTCAGGCGGCTTCTCTAACGTGTTTGGTGAATGCAAGGGGATTCGCAGACAAAGCCCCATAAACTTCTACAGTTGTAGTGACAGTTTTGATACCCTAGAGGCTACCCGTCACCGGACTCCCTTCAAGTCAGCCTGTTTGTCTTCTTTAACTAGCCGCAGGTGGATCCTTGACAAAATACGTGTTAAATCAGATCTTCAAAACTTTACTTGAATAATCATAATCCAAAAATCTTTTCGAATTCATCTACTTTCATGTGCTGGTGAGGCAAGGCCAATTTCGTGTAAATAGTATCATTAGAAACAATAATATCATTTTCACTTCTAAGATACAAAAGATGCTTAATATCTGTGTAATCATTTCTATGCACTTGATCACCATGCCTCCCTCGCTCAAAAGCATATAAATTAACACCCAGTAGGTAAGCAGTCAAACTTCCATCGTAAGCATTTAGACACTTTTTAAATTCATCTACTGTATATGAAAAGTTACAAACATCCAAAATTTCTTGTAAAATTGGCTCATATATTTGATATTCATCTCTAGTATCTAAAAATAAATCATCTGTATTTGTTACATAATATTCCGTTTTTTCATCTCTTCGTTGTTTTTGTAACTTCAATTCTATTTGCTGTTGCTTATTCTCAATATTCAAACTCTCTCTGATAAAGCTCTCTTGTTTCTTCTCGTTTTCCATAATTGAAGCTATGTCAATATCTTCTTGATGTAGATTATCAATATACTCTTCATAATCTTTACTTATACATATTATATTCATTTGTTTAAATATCTCTTCTTTTTGATTTGGTATGGAACCTATTTCAGATAAATCTACTTTAAATGCAATAGCTAAACATTCAACGGGAAGGTAAGGGTAGACTCTCACTTTACTTCTTCTTAATTTTTCAACTACAGGTTTGCGACGTTGAAATGTAGATTGATTGGTAACTCCTGACAATATCTCCCACAATACCAACAATGATACTGCAACATTATTAGAATTTATATTTCCCAGTTTGCTAGAAATAGCATATATTACATTAGTGTCCAAATAGTACCTCTTTCCGTTACTCATGTATATCTCCCTAACAATATTTTTTAGAATGAACTCGTTTAAAGACTATCCCTAAACGTTCCGCAGTTACCATTCAGTCAAATGCTTCGAGTTGAGCCTGTTCTGTAAAGCCAGGAAGATTTATTAAAACGTCGCTATCAGAGTAGTAATACTTAGACTGACCCTGTTCATACATTTTTGGCTATTTCCTTGGCACGAGCTAAAAATTCACTGTAGCTCATTTTGCCATCCGCACGTTCTAACAATAAGCGATCTTCTTCGGGAGTTAAAACAAGCCCTTCAATCTCTAACGATGCTTTTGCGTTTAATAGAGCACTTCTAAGCTGTTGCTGTGAGTATCTTTTCAGGACAATCACCCTTTTCCTTCGGGTAAGTACTTTTTTGCGCAAACTTGCTACATGTATATGCATCTAAGTTTGTCTCCTTTCCCAAACAAATACTCTATTTACATTAATATCAAAAACCTCGTTCAATGTTTAGAAAGCCTCTATTAACCCGTTGATGATGGAAAAAGATACCTGAATTAGCTAAGGAAATCATTATTATTATTTTTTCCAAAACCCTAAACATTTATGACGCTTTACAAAATGGCAAAACACCACTCTTATCGAGTGGTGCAGTGTTCAATGTAAAGCGAAGGATTCAAACTCCTGTACTACATCATTATCTATCTAGGAAACCCGAAAGTTTTGTCTTCTCATCCACATCGTTGCAACCCACTTTTCCCCGTGAATCACTTGTGCCCCTGCATGCAAAGTGGACTTGTTCAATTCATGATTTTGGTAAAAATATTCAAAGTAGACAGCCATGCCTTTGGTGGGAAAAACAGATAGATTAAGCAAAGGGAACACCGTTTCTCCGCCTTGCTCCACGTCATTCAAATACATCACGAGCGTACTAATTCGATTGTTCGTACTTGCTCGACTCGTTTCTGCAAAGAAGTCATAATGAGGTTTATATTCCTGGCCAGGGGTATATCGCAAAACTTGCAAGCCATCTCCGTGCTCAATAGGAATATTCATGATTTGAGAGATTCGCTTCTCGATCCTTATAATCGTCTCCGTCTGCTCGCAGAACAACCCGCTGCTCGTTCGAATGGAATTGAGCGCACGATCTTCGCCTATTTTTGAGCGTTGTAATCGTTCCCTCGAATGCTCGATTAGCTCATCGCATTCGTCATCGCTCAGTACATTTCCTAAAACTACAACCAGCGGTTCCTCATACCTGGCAAGAATTCGAATTTCTCGATTGTCTAACTTAATCTTATTTCCAGTATGAGAAAAAATCGTCTGTTCCTTTTCTGTCGTATGCATTTTCATCGTAATGCACCCCATGTATATGACTTCCGTTGCAAAAATTAGAATACCATAAAATGGGTAATTGCACTCTAAAAAATTCACGCAAATGCAAAGGTTTTTAATAATTGGTTTCCTCTGGAAAAATGCCCCAACACAAGCCTTAATCAACTGCAAAGATGGACCCTTCATAACGTGATCTACAGCCTCAAGCAAAAGCCAAGAATGAAAAAATGGAGAGGGACTGTCTCGATCATTTAATCGGGACAATCCCTCTTGAAGTAAAAGCTGCGACGAAAATGACCTAGAAATAAGAGTTCCGATGCGGATTGCGTTTGTTTTTTTCAAGTGTCTTGATCATCAAATATTTTTGAACTCCCTTGGATTCAGCGATGGCTAGTTGACCATATTCTTCTGCTTCCGCCATCTTTCCTTGTTGATATGCCACTTCTGCATCGAGTGACATCTGGTAGATACGATTTTTGATCCCGGATCGGTGCTGGTTGTAAGCATCTAGATTATTTTTTAGCAGTGCTAAATGTGCCGAGTAATAGTCTCGATGTTCTTTTGAATGAATCTTATCAAGATTTTTTTCTACCAAATCGTAGTTACCGCGCCCCAGCTCTACCAATATGGTGATGTAAGCACGTAGTTTATCGGACGTAATTTTTGCTAGTTCCTTTTCGGCTTCGGCATCGTTGTCATGCAGATACGCATACAAAAAACGATAGTAAGGATGCTTTGAATTTTTTACGTAGCGTTCAACCGTATTCATGTTGGTGCTGAATTTTAAGATATAAAGGTCTTTTCCGATGAGAATGACAAAAACGGTCAAGAAAAAGGTGATCCATACGATTGGGGTAGGCTCTATGTCCAAGAGAGAGATTGTTACACCACCTACAGCCCCGAGAAGGATCATGATTAGTAAGTTACGTAAAGTGGAAGACAAGATAGTGGTGCTCCTTTGCTTTGGAAGTATTTCTTTATTTTAGCATACTTGAAAGGTATTCCATCCAAAATATGGGACATAGGTAATTATCGCAAATAGCACCTTTGTCGGTGATTCGCGCCGCTTCAGAACCCGATACACTAACGACGTGGCGAATAGAATTACTAGCGATGTAAGACTTTCCAAACTCAACAATTTCACGGGCAAAGTTCAAGACAATCCCGTTAATTGGAACCATCAACATAACCGAACGTATACCAATCTTGAGGTGATTATATTGGCTACGTTTTTTTTTGTTATGTGCGCTATTGTATTATTTGCAACGATTATTCTAGCCCTAATCTTTCGGAATAAAAATAATGCAAGCCTTGGAATCATCTTAGGAGGGATAGCAATTTGTACTCTATTATTTTATTTAGCAGATTGGGGATTAAGTAATCAACACAAGGACGAAATAAACCGTGTGATAACAAAAAATCGTGCTACCGTTATTGGAATTGATGCAGTAGATGCAAGGGAAACTCCTTTTTCTCCAGAAGACAGCAAATATAATCGTTATTACAAAGTTACTTTTGAACTGAACAATAAGAAATTAATTGGCTGGTACAGAGCTTTAAATTCCATTAATGACTTACACTCCACAACTACAAAAGGATATCCTGAAAAATGGATATTACCCGATTCTTTTGATACTAGCTATTAGGCTGCAATTTCGATGGAAACGAATGCTTTATCATTAGTAGCCCATTGTTGCCAAGATTTAGCTGCTCTCCCCCAATCAATAATAAGTCTGCTATCTAGATCGCTCAGCATATCGGACAATTCAAAGGAGGGCAACTTGATTTACTCTTTCTTTTCAATCTTCTCTATTGTACGTTTTGTTCGCTCTCTCAAATATCGGTACATTCGGGTAACTAACCACGCCCACGCCTACTTTCCTCCAATCAGAGCAAAACCTTTTTGTATCCGTTCTGGTAAATAGTCGTATCAGTGTACAAAGCTATTGCAACCGAGCATTTGAGGAAATACTACCGATTTTAGGTAGAAATACACATTTTCACGAGCACCGCATAGTGATACCATATATTTACAGGAACTAAATACTATTGAGGTGATCATATTGTTGTTGAGTAAAAAACTCATTTCTGGTTTAGTCATAGGCATTGTATCTGTTATCTCTATTTATTCAATTATGTATAGCAGTAATGAACAAGTTATTGCCCAAGAGAATTCCCCTGCTTCAATCCATATTGACAAAGCTCAGGTTGCTCAATGGATTAAACAGCAAGGAAAAGAAAAAGAATATTTTCTCGACAAACTTACCTATAAATTTGTAGATCTCGATGAAGACAACGATTTAGAACTTGTTGCATCCGCTACAGGAGGTACTCATTTAGGAAGTTTCTTCATCTTTGACAAGCAAAAGGAAGGATTCAAACTTATCGCTGAAAAATACTGGCATGTTTCTGATGAAAATTTTAATAAACTAGCAAGTAATGAATTGATTCCTTATGAAACAAAGAACAATAAAAGGCTCTTTGAAACTATCGAAGATACTGGTGGATCTGGAGTCCATGTTGAAAATATTCATCTTTGGTATCTAGATAATGGAAAATTCGTTGAAGCATGGGAGGCAAACCTGAAAACGTTAACCTCATTCGAAAATATCTACTCGGCAACAATTGCTACATACCATCTTAATGATGACAGGTTATTTTATTTTTCTAATTCATATACACATCCCGAAGAAGATACTAAGACAACACCCCAATTTACGCAGAAAACATCAATTTTTAGGTTTGACGGAATAAAATTTATAGCTGAAACTCCCTAATCGTAAATCAAATTGGGAAAAAACCATCCCATTGCGCAATTACATTTTGCGAATGAGATGGTTTTTCTGAGTTAAGAGTAAAATTAATAACCTTCAACCCGGAAGAATACATGTTTTCCAATTTCTCTCATTTCAACTACCCGATGAACTTTTGATTCTTTAGGGAAATTGTAAGTAACTTCTCTCCCGTCATCAAAAGACTGTTTTTCCCACAACCAATCAGCATTAAACCACAGACAATCCCCAATTGGGTTATCTTTATCCGACATGTTTTTTGCAATATCCAGTGAATCTTTCCAAGAACGGCTACTTGTGTCCGGTTTTAACATAGCACTCCGGTTTACACCGTCAAATTGATTTTTCTTCAGGATTACTCCCTTATAGGTATTGCCGCCAAATTCGCGACTATCTCTATCTTTTCGATTTTTAATTACAAATGCTACTCCTCGTTTGCCTTTTTCGGACTCTGCTTCTGCTTCCGCGTAGATAATTCTTGCAAGAAGATCAATACTACTGCAGTCCTCAAGTTGACTTTTTTGTTTTAAAGGTTCACCATATGCCATGTTAGTTAACGTCTCCCTTTTTATGTGATAAGCGATGTATTGACCGGTCTTCGTCGCCTTCACCTATCTAGGAAAGAAACAGGCACAAAACGGAACAGATTTTTCTACAAAATGTGGAAAGCTTTTCAACTCCTAATTTTCTCAATGAACTGCATCGTAATCTCTTGAATCCCCTCTTCCTTTGAGAGCTTAAGAAAACCAACTACCTCCATAATTTCTGGTTCCATTTCTTTCAATACCCTCAGCAATGCCTCGTTATCTCCAGTTTTGGCTCGTTCAATCATTAAACTGAACTCTTGATCAGGTAATTGTGCAGCTTCTTTAGACTTCGATTTTTGCATTGATTCACGCCTCTTTCCCCCATGTTTAGTTCTTCCCCAACTTCCTTTGCTGTGAAGCCTTCAAGGATGACCTTTCGAATAATGTGTTTTTCCTTTGCGCCAGGGAGTTGCCGTAACAACTCTTCAACATAAAGACCATCGTCGTTTTCGACCTTCCATTGTCGCGTACCAAAGTCGTCCAGGATCGGGCATTCCTTACTCAATCTCTTCCTTTCCCGATAGTTTAGGTTCCAAGCAATGCGTCGCACTATTTTTTTACATTCCTCTTTCGTCAAACCCATTCCGCCTTTCTAATTAGTTCCATGTCACCACAAAAAATCGAAACAAATACAGGATCATACGTTCGTTTATTTAACAAATAAAAAACGTCCCAGATTCACACTGGCACGCTTTGAATTACCGAAATAATCACGCTGTATAGTGAGAGGCTTCGTACACTTTTTCCGCGCTTGCCATGTAAAAGCTCCAAGCACCGCGATTACGTTTTTACAGTTAGTATTTCATAAGTTTACGCTCCTTCTGTGAATGTTTGTTCATTTTTGTACTGATTAAGACGAGTAGTCTTTCCCTCCCTAGTGACATTGGTTCCCTTATCACATTGAAAAACTGAGACAACTTGATTTCTGCCCTCGTAATCACTTCTGCTTCTGCCCGAGTGGCATAGCCCATTGTTGACTATCCCGATTTTACCAAATAATCCAATTACACTTTCTAAAACTCCATTAATGTAAACTTCTGTAATTAACTGTAATCGGGAAGTGCTCTGCACTACCATCAACAGCCCATTCATTCAGAGAGAAACCAAGTTGATACACATCGTCATGCAGTTCAAGTTAGGCGATACAACGCTGTAAGAAAAGACCGTCGTAGCCGAATACACGTCGTAATCATTGCGCTAGCCGGCTCGAATAGAACACGAGGTTCATCGCTATGATTGATCAAACATCCAGAAGTGCAGTCATACCAACAACATATGAGTATTGATGGATTGAAGTTTTTGATTGACCCAGGTCATGGTGGTTCGCAGAGTGGAGCAACCGGAACACTGAATGGAAAGACCATTTATGAGAAAGACTTGAACCTAATGTTTGCAGAATCTGTTGCTACTTCCTTAGAGGATTTGGAGCAATTGTTTATATGACAAGGGATGACGATTCCAAGGTAGGACTTGATGATCGCTGGAAAATGAGACAGAATAAAAAAGTTGACGCGGTAATTAATATTCACTTTAATTCCGGAAATTCAACAGCCACAGGAACAGAAACAATCGATGCTGCAACCCGTACACAAGATAAAGGCTTTGCGGAAGCCCTTATTTCTAACGAAACTGCAATGGAAAACCTCGGAACAACGTTGAAAGCAGCGGCTCGTGATTTTGCTCGCGGTGTACGTGCGGGTCTTCGTGAATATTTCCAATAAAAACAGTCGTTGATCTTTGGAAAAGCCCTCTAATTTGAGGGCTTTTTACATTGTCTAGCTTCGAGAACAATACGCTTATATTTGCGTTTGTGTTATATCTGTCACAACAAACATCTTAAAAACGGCTAGAGCGGTCTATTTTGCATTTTCTAAACCTCTCCATAAAAGATGTCCTTCGATAAGAAAACGCAAAACAGACATACTTGGGGCTACTGGCTGTGTGAAGCTTCGGTGTTATGCTTTCTATCGCTCATTAACTATACACCTCCATTTGCTTCGATATCTCTAAACGACGGATATCGGGCGGTTTCGGTAAGCCGTGGCCGGTTGTATGTGGAAGAAGTGAGAATAAGGAAAACTCCGCCAGTCTTCTGAAAATAATAAGCCCAAACAATAATATATAGTGAGTCATAATAAAAACATATTGATAATTTTACAAATAATTGTAAAATTATAATTACAGTAATTTCACTTGGTATTAGTGGTAATGCTTTTGCCCAAACGAATAATGTAACACCGATGTCTATACCTGATGATCCATATTCTGAGTTGGGATGGAAATGGCCAACTACTAGTAAAAAAATTACTGGATATTATCGTGACCTAGAACCCGGTGGTACTAAACACAAAGGAATCGATATTGGCGTAAAATTTTAACCAGTTTATTCTGTTGCTGATGGTCAAGTTCTTGCGGTAGGTATCTATTCAAGGGACCCAATTAAGTTTGTGACAATTAAACAGGACGATAGAGATCCCTATGGAAATAAATTATTTACTAGATATCTACATTCAGATAGCTATTCAGTTAAAAAGTATGAAGTCGTTAGTAGAGGGGAAAAAATTGGAGTATCCGGAAATACAGGTGCACCTGGAGAGGCGAATGGGAGAGGTTACCACTTACACTTTGATGTAAATAATATGGCGACCGATACCCCTTCCTTCGGAGATACAATCAATCCAGAACATTTTTGGCCAAACTATTTCAATCGCTTTGCACTAATGTCAGATGATAGTGATCATGATAGCCACGATCATGAAAGTTATGATGATCCTGAATATTTCATTGATCAAGTTTTAATAGATTATATTGGGGAAGATGATTTCTATGAGTGGCTAAATAGTAATCAACCAGAAGATAGAACTTTAACAAACTTAAAGAAAGAATTCCATCTAACTGACGAAGACATTAAAGAAATAGATCGCGAAGCAGAAGAAGCAGCATTTACTCGCATCTCACTAATCCGCAATGCCTCAAGGAGACGGGTTTAATTATATTTTTCAACCCTCACCTTTTGTGAGGGATGCATTATTTGCGGGATAGGTGGTATAGTTCAAGTGGGTCAGATTCAAACATGGATGATTGCACTAGGCTACGGAAAGTTATCTTCAGAGGATTATGCATGCTAATCGAAGAAGAAGATTTGCGTATGAAATCTGTTTATGAGGAATTTAAAGAGGAAGAATACAGTAATCAATTAACAACCTCTGAACTCAAACAGATTATGTTGAATCCGAGGGAGAACTGGTCGTACATAGAAGCTGCAACCTGACAGAGTCCTCTCTGCTACCGTGGATCCCGTTAATAATCACGTTTTTCTCGATGCTTAGCTCTCTTTCTGGAAGATCATCCCACGCAGCTACAACCTTGCCATTTTTGTCGACAAGCTCATAAGCGATATCGTAGCTTTGAACCTTTTGACCAAGCCAGTAGGGCATAAACGGTTCGCCTTCAGGCGTCAATTTCGTTTGCAATGTAAGCAGAGTTGCGCTTGGCGAAAAATCGGCCCGTTGCAGATCGATTACCAATCCTTAGGGACTCGTATATTGCATATTAATGGCCACTATTTTGGTCGCCATTTTGGCCTTGGCCATATCAACCGGGACATTGATCACCCAATTCCCTTCTTTACCGAGAATTTTAGTGATACCGATTTGCACAGCAAGTTCATCGGGTAGCTGGATTTCCCCTGTGATCACTTCCGTCAATTCCCTTTCAATTATGAGATAATCTCCAGTTTTTCCGAATGTCCATCCTCCTTCGTTTGGATCAATCAATGGGGCCCCCATCTTGTCCTTGATGAAAAATCAATATCGCTGTCTTCATCCAGATCAATCGGTTTACCGTCCTGATCCCTCGCCTCGCAGACTACCGCAATCCGCATTGTATCAGCCAGAACCTCTTTCACCGTCAGCGTGATGTTTTGATCAGTCACCTTCAGATCAAGCGGCTTAACAAGCCCTTTCTCTACGGCCTGCTTCATGCCCGGATCAGCGTTTTCCGTGTTGAACAAGCTTTTTACATAATTCGCAAAGGTTGGCGAGACGAAAGTTCCGAGCGTTACCGCGATAGTTAAACCAGCTACTGCAATCGACATTTTCTTCATAATATCAATGCTCCTTCCTTTCCAATCCATTTGTTTACGTGTGATTTGCCGCATATCCGCGAAGGGCGGTTGACTTACCTGCGCACAAGGGACAATCTTGTCTATGATTTTTTGCTTAAACTCGTCATCCGGCGATGCGTACCCAACCGTATCGTCAAAGTCATCGATTTGGTCGATCAACTGCGCCAGCTGCTCTTGGCAAAACATGCAGTTCTCCAGATGCTGTTCCAATTGCCGGCTTTGTATTATTGACAGCTGGTTATCCAGATATGTGATCAACTGCCTAGACCTCATGCATTCCATAGATCAACCCCTCCCTTCCTTCTAGATCGCTCAAGCATTCCCGCAGCTTTTTTCGAGCGCGGTATAGACGCATCTGCACGGTACTCACCGGAAGCGACAATCGTTCTCCGATCTCCTGGTAGCTTAAAAACTGAAGATACCGCAAGATAAACACGACACGGTAATCCTTATCGAGCCCCTGAATCCGTTCCTGCAGCCCGATTTCTCGTTCCTTTTTCAGATAAACAGTTTCCGGCGTGTCCACCTGAACCGGCTCAAATTCAATGCCGATTCTGCTCGGGGTTCGCTTCCGCTTGCCCAGTTCATCGAGGCAACGATTAGCTGCGATCCTGTATAACCAAGCTGAGAAGCTTCGATTTCGATCGTATTATGGCAAATGGCTATATGCCTTGAGGAATACCTCTTGCGCAATATCCTGCGTGTCCTGCGAATTGCCCAGCATTTTTCGCAGAAGAGAAAAAACCTTGCTTCTATACCTGTCGATAATCTCGCCAAAGGCCTGTTTATCTCCTTGCAGAACACGTTCAATGATCTCCTGATCGTCCTGCATAATGACCCTCCCATCCAAAAAGGTTGTGCTGCGCAGCTCCTGCCTTTTTGTTTGTTCACTTAGGTATGACGAATTTCCCCAGGAAAACTTTCCCTCGCATTCAAAAAATTTTCAAGTAAACCATGGAAAATCCGGTATTCTTCATGTGCAAACAGTTTCGCGAAGACCAGCAAATGACTCTGTGAGGTATGATGTGCAGACGTTGATTGCTCTATTGGACAGTGAAGTATCCAATCCTGAGGACATCTATGGACTGGATGCAAAATACGTAAGCAGAGTTTCCATCCAGTGGGAAACGAAGGTGATCTAAATCGGTGTGCAGTTTTCAAATCAGGTTATGGAATAATGTTGGAACCGTCTTAGCTAATACACGTCGTAATCCTTGCGCTAAACGACGCGAATAGAACATGCGTTTCCTCGCTGTGCATTGAAAGATCACTAATATACGTAGTTCATCAGCGATGCTTTACGCTTCTTGTATAGCGAGGATGCCTGAAAAAATAAAAAAAGCCACCTTCAATGAAGTGACCCCTGTCAAGTAGACAGTAATAAAAAAGCACATTTAAGCAGCCTGAGTCCGATATTCAAATGGACTTAGGTTGTTTAATTTTTGTTGAAAGCGTTCCTGGTTGTAGAATTGGATGTAACGTTGGACAGCATGTTTCACTTCCTCACTTTCGGCACCGGATTCGCAGAGTGACGCGCTGACCCGTTACCTAGCCTAATTGATCTTCTTCCTTCGGCTCCAGGCGGAAGCCTCCGGCGTATCCCACTAAAGTTGAGCGCTAGTCATGCCACATGGGCGATGGAATGGTAGCGCCTCACTGGTAATTAAGCTGTCTTTAAAGAATTCCTAAGACTTCTGAATAAGAATTAGTAATACACCTTACTATATTCAAAATGTCCCTAAAGGAGAACCAAAGTAATCGTGATCAAAACACCTTGAAAATTCAAGAAGGTTGAACTTAAGACATAAATCAACAACGGCTTAGCTTCCCTTAGCTACAAATAGTAAACGTTTTTTTCTCCCATTTTAGTCGCTTCTACCATCGGCCTTCTTACTGAATGAAGAGATTTTTGAAGACTCTTCGCCTTATCCCAATAGTTCTTCACCTGTATTGCATTCTTAACTCTCCGATCGTTTATCTTTAAAACCGGGAGTTTCCCTCAATAAATTGACGATACTCAGTCATTTTTTCTTCATAATTGATCGCACTCATTTCAATTCACTCCAAATCCTCTTAGATGCGATCAGTATTAACATTTTCCGAAATAGTTATAGCAGTGAAAATAAAAAAACCACTTCCAAAAAACTGAAATGGTTTTTAAGAATTTACATGACTAATTACCTACAGTAAAATAGCAGTATAATGGGAATGTAAGCATCGTAGATGTACAGATATGAAGAATTCTAAAAAAATAACTACCCTAAGGTAGTTTATTTAATATTTCGAAGAGCCACGCGATCCAAGGAAGGAGTGGCTTTCCTTCTAAAACAAGCCCCGCTATCTCATGGAAAGAGGGAAATGTTTGTATCCGTATTATACAAAATGCCGTTGCCTATAGTCAACGACAAAACACAAGGGTGATCATTATGAATGATGTAGCACTCAGAATTTTTTTTGATGAAAGTGGAAAAAGAAATAATAAACCTAATTTAATGGGTGGATTCTCTGTTCCTTCTGATCTATATGAGTCTGAAAAGTTTCAAAGTTGGAGTCAAAAATTACGTGATGGGGAAATTAGGTTCCACTGGGTCGGCTTTACTGGAGATTCCCGAATCAGAGACAACATCAGAGAAATAATGATATTAGTTGCTCTACACCGTAAAATGCTCAAGTTTAATGTAATTAATTATGATTACACTATTCTAAACAATGGTGCTCCTCAAACAATCATTTCGCAAATTGTGTATTCTAAATTCCCTGAGCGTTTAATTTACGGTTTATTACGTGGCTATGGTAAAAACGCTTCAATTGAAGCTAATATTTGTATCGAAGAATCAACAGAATATAGAGATATACGTCTTAACGATACCATAAAAGAACAATTAAATGTTCAATCCATATATCGTGGTGAACAATTTAGAGTAGTCTCAAGCCGATTAATACCGAAAGGCCAGGAAATAGGCTTAGAATTAACAGACTTGTTGCTTGGGTTTGTTCGGACTATTATTTTAAATGAACCCGATGAAAAATCAAAATCAGTCTGTGCAAAAAACAATTTAATCGTCGAACTTCTAAAAGAACATCAATTTTATTCGTTTATGGAAAGTTTCCGATTGTTTGAATGGACACGAACGCGTGAGCTCAATGAGACCAACTTTTCTGATTACTTGCAAATTTATCTGGCGTCGCATCATACTAAGTTTATTCCCAGGCGTTAAACCTCTTTTAAAAAGAGTTAGAATTTTCAGCTGACAACATAAGCTATATAGTCACCTACCTCCCTCGCGGAAAAACCTCCCGTCCTTTCAGATTTATAAAATCGCATCCTTGTACAAAAAAGCCGCCCAAAGGCGACTTTTCATTGATATGTAAGGTGGAGGCGGGGGATTCGAACCCCCGTCCGACCTGTACCCGCAGGGTGAAACAGCGATACATGAGCATCTCCGAGCGCAGTCACTCATTTCAATTTCGGCACCGGATTCGCGGAGTGACGCGCTGACCCGTTACCTAACCTGATTCGTCTTCTTCCTTTGACCCAGGCGGAAGCCTCCGGCGTATCCCACTAAAGTTGAGCGCTAGTCATGCCACATGGGCGATGGAATGGTAGCGCCTCACTGGTTATTAAGCAGCGAGAAGTTGTTTTTGGTTGCCGGTTAATGGATTTCCGCATTGTTGACTGTAAAGACCTCATCTTTTATTATTTTGTAACTTCATCAATTCATCCCTAAAAGCAGATTTATTGGGATACTTGGCAAGCAGCGTATTCACAATGTGTTTGGACTCCTCGTTTCCTCCCGCTTTCTGAAGGATTCGCAGTATTCGGCAAATATTCTGGTAGTGTTTCCTCGTACTTGATTGGGTAGCCTGTTCTAAAATGTATTCTCGAAACAGCTCCTTTACTTGCTCCGAAAATTGCTCATTTAAATATGGATAGAAATCTACAATCATGGACGGTCGTTTCCTGACATATTCCAAGAGCAAAGCTGTTTCCTTTTCCTCCACAAGAATCCGAGAGTAAATTGCACTATGCCAAGTTTTTTTTTCTAACTTTTGCATTATATTCCGATAAACAGCCGACCATTCTTCTGCCGGATATGTGTCTTTGATCTCTTTGTAGTACGAGTAATCTCCATCCAATACTAATACCTCTCCAAGTTTACGCAGCAAGTCAATTTGTCCAGAACCCCGATAGGCTTGAAATCGGTACTGTTTCCATCGTTTAACCAGCCCTAGCAGACCTTTTACATCATCCTGTGCTTCTCCTTCTTCGGCCAATTGTATGACCACATCGTAGCTGCCGTTTTCCAGCGCATCCCGAATAGCTATTTCTCGGAAGCTTGAAAAGTGGAGATGGTGATTCAGGAATTCACTTGCTTGATCCCCACTTTCGTATGTTTGAATAAGGTAGTATTGCATTAAGGCAACTCTCTCAACAAAATAATTGTCACTCCAGGCATCTCCACTTTTTTCAGAAACCATTCTGGATACATGGTCGTTCCACTCTTTTCGCAGTTTAACGTCCACCGCCAGATGAGAGGCATTTGCCAGTAAAGCTAACTGCCAATCCGGCCAACCTTTAAAGTGGGATTTCATCGATGCTTCCAATATCAAGCGGAACAACACTTCACGGTCTCCCTTTTGGATGTGATCGCTGTCAATCGTCAATTCTTGCATATGTTCTAAACATTCTTCAATGACTACACCGACCGTACCATTCGAGTCATCCGCAACTTGAAGCATTTCTGTCATTTCCTCCAAGATGCAGAGGTAGATTCTAACGGCCTCTATTAAGTTGGCATCATCTGCGGCTTCCCGAGCTTTTTCGAGAGCCAATTCCGCGCCTTTAATCGCCTTTCCAACATTTTTCCAAGTAATGAAATCGTCATTATCAACGTAATTGTTCATGTATGTTCGAATCAGCTTCCTGCACTCCTCAACCATGTCGTTACCTTGGGTTTTGGAGACATAAAGTCTGACTTGCTGCTCAATAGCATCAGAATCGGCCGTAAGTGAAAGAATCAACGTAATCAAACTGCCTTTACTCTCAGCTTCCAGCAACTGTCTCAGCTCCTGGTGCGATCCCTGTGGCAAATTACTTTCCCCGGATTTTGGTAGCACAGACGTACATTCTAGTAACTTGAGCAATACCGCAGCCTGATGCTTGCAAATTGGCCCGTAGTCGTACGGACACTCACACTCTAGCGAAAGAACAGAATCGTCTTCATCTAGCTCTACATAAACCTCGTATAGTTCGCCACCTCGAACCTCCGCCCGAAAAATCAAATTGCCTACTTCTTCAACTAAGAGAACATTCCCGGCTAGTAAATACTTCCTCCCCCTGTCCAAAATTACAGGATCTAAAAGATTACTCAGATCACTAAGCTTCACTCTTTTTCACTTCCTTCTGCTGTTTCACATAATGAATGGAATAACGCCGTTCTGTATGGCTATCACCTGACTTGGAAAAGCGGAGTGGTCGTTTCATGCTTTTTCCCCAAGACATGTAGGTGGTATAAGACTCTTTTAATCCTAGTTCTCTTGCCACTTCACAAAGCTTATTCAAAATGAAATTCAACTGGGACAAGTTGCCGCGAACGACTTCTTCCAGTTACGGAACTGGGCTTGCATATCCTTTTTCCAAAATCAACTGATGCACCGTATGACAAATCTTCTTCTGCATTTCTTGTCGGTTCAAGCAAAACTCCCCTTTGATTTTGGTGAATCAAGACTGATTCATTATATATAGTACGGCAATTTGCTCATTTAACAGCTCCAAACTCTCCAACCAATCCTTGATTTCTGCTTCGGTATAACCATGATCAAACTGATTCCACAGCTCCCAAGATTGCAATTCAGAAAGCACGTCCTTGAATCTTACAAATGCTCAAAGCTATGATCCAAATAGGCCTCTACAAGTTCGTCCATTAACTGCATATCGACCGACCTCTCTTTGTTCATCATGATTATTTATTGTAGCAGAACTCATATTAAGCTGACATGAAAGTAGGAACTTATCCAGTTTTAGTAACAGATCCGACTCCGATCGGATAATATTCTGTTGTTAGTTTTTCTTGCTGTGTGCTTTTTTCGAGATTTTCTTTATAAGATCATCTCATCTCTCATATCGGTTAGAGCAGCCTCGCTATTTTATAATTAATACAAGCAAACCCTGTCGTAAAGGATTTACAACCTCCTCGAACCACACAAAATTACTCAAAAAACAAAAAAGCCACCTCTACAGGTGACATCACTGATATGTAAGGTGGAGGCGGGTCGTGGCAGTTCAAATCCACAATTCGACGTGATAAATTGGTACAGACTTATGGTAAGGTCGCATAGCTCGTTGGTTTTACAGAAACTAATTTGGCTAAAAAATCTGATACGGCACTGTCTTTCGCTAAAGTCTTACCCAAGCTTCTCTTTTTCCCCATCTTCTCGAAAGGTGGGGACTCTAAAGACCAATACTGTTTTTCAGTGGTGTACTTTCATCTTAGCTTGCGATTGGAGTTATTCTCCCACTTCTTCCCCATGAGGTTGAACAAGTCACATGGTCAGCTCAGGAAATACCTGCTTGTATTTTGTAGAATACTCTTTTCTTACCCGAACGCTTGCTCCCTTGGATTATCGCTTACAGATTTCATTTAGGTGATACCTGAGAAACTCTGGGTCAGGTGGAAAATCTTTCGGGATTTTGAATATGCTATCCTTAAGTAGTTTTCTCTCCGATTCATCCGACTTTGTGCTAAAAATAACCTCATAATGATCATTCAAGCCAAAATATCCTCTATCGAATAATCGATCATGTAAGACACAAAAACAAATTGCGTTGGTTGGATTCAATCGATTGTCAGGATCTATTGCCCAAGGCTTAATATGGCTACAAATTAATAGATCACTTTTATTGATGTCACAAAGGGCACATTGATAGTTATAATTTTTTAGTATATGATTCCTAAGAACGTTTTGGTTTATTCTGACTTTAGTTTCTGTAGTTAATTCAGTAGATTTACTGCTATATGAATAATCCCCATTTTCTATGCATTGTTGGGCTTCTTTTTCAGCGTTTATATATTCAGTTAATTTTTTTAATGCAACCTTGTAGTTCCCTTCTGAGATTTGTAGTTCATCAGATAATTGCCTTTTCTTTAAAATTCCTTTTTTCTTACCGTAAATATTAAAGTGATGTAAAATATCCATTGCAATAAATCCACCACCATTAGTAGGTGCCGGTAATCCTAAAATTTCTCTTTGAATGTCTCTATGAGATAATTCATCTCTTAAATAAGCTAGTAGAATTTTGACAATCGTTTCTTCATCAATTGAATTAATATATCGCGACATATCTACTCTCCTAAATATCCATTTATATTATATTTTTCGTAGAACAAACTTCCTGAATTGTAATATTTCGCATTAATACTCGTTTTTTTAATTCAAGAAGCTATCCCAATATTTATTAAAGGGATAGCTCTAGTTGGTGATCTATTTTGTTCTCTAACATCCGCTTTATCTTTTCAGCTATCCTCTCGGCCATCAATGGTGGAACAGCATTACCGATTTGTGTAAACATAGCTGTCCTTGGCCCTTCGAAGAAAAAATTATCAGGAAAAGATTGAATCCGTGCTGCTTCTCGAACTGATAAGGAACGTATCTGTTTTATATCTGGGTGAATGTAATAATGTCCATCCTTTGCAATATGCGCAACCATAGTGTGTGAATAGCCAAGATCCCCGGCAACGACTTTAAAACGATCTAAGAAGGCCGTAATATTTTTGTGTGTTCTATCCTTTTCAGGAATATCGGTATACTTCAGGCGCTTCTTCTCTTTATCCCATTTCTCAATTGCAAGCCTGTATATTCCTCTGTCATGCTCATTATGGACACGGCTAATGTGTTGAATTAAGATATCATCATCCGATCTGATACCTTTTTTTTTGAGATATTCACTAGGCGGTTTAGTATATTTAAAGTCTTTTGTCTCTCCAGGACGAAGAGAAGGCATGTCGCTAAGAATATCCGACACTACATAATTATTTTCAACTTTTTCAAAATCCGGATAAAATAGATTACTACCTTTTACCCAGCCGATTAATATGACTCGACGCCTTTTTTGTAATACTCCAAACGATGTAGCATCAAGAATTCGGGCTTCAATAGAATACCCAGCTTCATTCATTATCCGTTGAACATCCTCGAATAATTTTCCCTTTCCGGCAGTCAAAATACCAGGTACGTTTTCAAATACAAACAACTTAGGCTTGTATTTCTCCAAAAATTTAACATACTGATGGTATAAATAATTTCTTGGATCATGTTCCTTGTTGTATGGATCACGTGCACGACCAACAAGTGAATACGCTTGACATGGAGGTCCACCAATCAAAACATCAACTTCCGATGTTTGCTGATTACGGAGACCTTCATCAATGATTTGAAATATCCCATTAATACTATCAGTGGATATTTCTTTATTCAATACAGTCTTTAATACCTTAGGATCTACAGCATTATATAATTCATCTCTGGTTATCTGATTTTTAAGGTAGCTATGATATACATCTAATCTGCCATTTTCTTTAAGATAATGATATGCAGCTCGTGTTTTTAAAGTTTGAGCGGCATAAACATCCATCTCAATATGGGCTACAGGTTCAAAACCTTGACGTATAAATCCTTCTGATAAACCACCTGCTCCGGCAAATAAGTCGATAAAATTCATAGACGATACTCCTAAAATTCAAATTATAACTCATTATACCAGGTAAATAAACAAATAGAAATACTGCGTGTAATTAAGAAGTAATCTTTTCATCATTTGAGATATAACCTATCTCAACCAATCGACTTAATATTATTTCAGCTTGAATCGCTTGTTTAAGTGAAGGTGGAATTCCTTGTCTTGCTATTTTACCCAAACTAAAAGCTAAACTTCTCTGCCAAGGTAACAAGTTATTTGTCTCTTTACTCCAAGCAGCTATATCAAACCATAATTGCGAATCAATTTTTTTGATATTCTCAATTATTTCTGATTGATTGCTATTATCACCGTTAACTTCATTCTGCTCAACTTCAATCAACTCTTCAAAAAGCTGATCTGGAAGTTGAATATGATACTTTTTAAAACTATCCCAGCACTCGGCTTTCTTACACCATTCAGTTATGTTGCCGTTTCCTGGTGCATTAATAATATGACGATGAGCATGTTCAGAAATTTGAACAATTACTTTTTCTAATACAGGAGAAAGTTCTTGCGATTTCCAAATTTTATCAAGGTTTATCCTCTTTTGAGTTGCGTATATCAACCAAGCTAATGTATAGGTTACAATATTTGCCCTATATCCTCCGTACTTCTGTTCCTGAATAAGTTTCTCAGCCCTGCGAAATAAAATAGCCTTTGCTACAAGTTTTTCAAAATATCTTTGATCTGGAATAGAGACGCACGACTTTTCATTATTCAATACAGTAAATTCATTAAAGCATTTTTGAGCACCTTTGCTTACAATATGAGGTAATTGATTCCATGTGTTTTCAAATTTAGCCAAGTCTGTCTTTGTAAACAACTGATTTTTTGGATGAGTGTTATCAAATTGCTTTTTTTGTGCTGGTGTAGAGGCACGAGCTTTCTCATCCATGTATTGACCCCTAGCCCTTTCGTAAAACCATCTAGTTTGTCTCTGAACCCCATTATTTGCAGGTGCCCAAATAGTCCTAGATAGTTCTTCCATTTTGCGATGAAAAGGATCATTTGCTGAGAAGTCAGCAGTTTGAATTTTATTCTGGTTATTTGCATACTCAGAGATACGAGGAACTATTTCATCAATTTTACTTGAATCTAAAATTACAGTCAGCTTAACTTGTACAAATAGTTCTGTTAAATCCGCTTTATCTTTTTTAAAAGCGTGGTAAATCGATGCAGTTGTTTGGCCGCCATTAACGACTTGTAAATCCTTAACAGCAGTTATGGCAATTGATCCGCTTTCTAAATTCTCAAGTTCAATGCTCTCGGCAACAGCGGAAAGTCCATTATTATATGCCAAGAACATATGTGGCTCAAAACGGATAGTAGTTCGGATACCTTTGTTAACATTGCCTCTCGCCTGTAAGAATGACCTGACATTACGTTCTAATAGCCTTGGACCATACTGTCCGTATATACTCACAAGAACTTGCCCCGGGAATATAGCTAAATAAGTCTTATAGTTTGGATTTTTCTCAGGCATTGGTAAACAGGGAATAGATTGACCATGTTCTTTAAAATTAATTTCTATTGCTTCCCGCTTCTGTCCCGAACTCCATGAACGGTACAGTCTCTCGATATCCCATATTTGTATTTTTACAGGAATACCATACACCATTTCTTCAGGCACTTCCGATTTTGCTAATCCATCCGTTATAAATATTATCTTTAACTCAGTTAACGTCTCCTTGGACTCATATATTTGTAGGGCCAAGTCGAAAGCAGGTGAAGCTTCCTCAAGCGAAATATGCAGTCCGGACAATGCTTTTTTGAAAAAATTTACAGCTCTCTTGATTGCAGCCTCTAAATCGCTCTTACGTATTGATTCAGGGGGACAAGCTGCAGTGTAATTGGTTACAAAGAAAATAATTTTATCAAGTTCTTCGGAAAAACTGTAACCATTAACCTGCATACCTCTTCCACGGTAAGAGAATACATCACCGTCTTCTATTTCATCGAACTCGCATAAATAGTCCATGAATAGTCTCGTGAACTGATCTTCACGAAAATTCTCTTCTCCTTCTAACTCCGACAAGCTGATAATTTCTTGTTGGAAGTCCTGCGCAAACTCCAATAAATCCCTACTCATTTGAATCAGCATCCCCTATCACTTGAAGCACATCGGATTCCTGCACTGAGTAATGTTTGCACTCTGATATCATTATTGAATACTTTACGTCGCCAACGCCCTCAATCAAATCATTTTCTACGATCCTTGGGAACCCTTCAGACACCTTAAATAAATTATTTTCCCTAATACTGTAAAAAGGAGCGTTATAACGCTCAGAATGTGTATCCAAATAACCTGATTCGAACAACTTTTCCTCAAACACTTCTTTTTCTCGTGGGGTATTATGGAGTTTCTCCCTAATAACTTGAATAATTTGATTCAAAGAATATCCCAAGCTGGACTGACTATCCAAGGAGAAATGGCATAAATATAACCCTCCAGACTGACTGTCATCTAGCTGTCTTTCGCTTGAAATATATACTTTTTGATGTTGTTTACTTATTGAAGTCTTCACTTCTATAGAACAACCCTGAAATATGAAATCATGGGAGGTTCTTTCCGGTCCTCTCCAAGCTTTAACGACAGAATTAATTTTCAACCCTTCTTCAATTAGATGATTAAGGAAATAAAGCTCTCCATAAAGCCCTCTTTGTGCTTCTTCGCTTAGACCCGCAAAGTGAAACTTTTCTAAGAATTTTTGCCATCTCAGTAGCCTCGAGATAATAATTTCAACAGACTTCTCAGAATCCTGAGAATCAATATGCTCGAGAATATCTTTAATTAGCGATACAAACAAATCTTGGAATTGCGTTTTTTTTACAATCAGGAAGAGAGAAAGATAATTCTCTGCTTCATCACCCAAAAACCTGATACTTGCCTCAAACCCATTTGTTTGAGGCAAGGCACCTAGGTTTCGTAATATTTTATAAGGAGCTTCTAAAACAAAAAGCCTTTTTCCAGACTCAACCTCTACACCAAGAAAGATCTTATTTTTCCATTGCGGCATTATAAGTCTTTTGATAATGCCACTTCTACTTTCTAACTTGACAACATCTTCAATCTGCTGCCAAGTAGCTTCAATATCAATCATCTTCCCCATATACATTTCTCCAATAAGTGGTATCAACCAGATATTCAATTTCTACGGACTTATGGCTTTTTGGAAAACTGATGGAATAACCGATTACGGGTTTTTCGGAAAAAGAAGTAATTAAAGGATAAAGTAAAAGTAGCCCTTTATTCTTAGGTCGAACAGCTCTAATATATGGCCCACTAGGCTGGGATGGCTCTTCCTTCCCTCTTCTTTTTGGATTGTTTCTCCATGCAGAAATGGTTTGTTCCAAGGCTAAAGTTCTCTGAGATTCATCCAAATCATATTTGAATTCATCAACAGGGCTGAGCAATCTTCCTTTTGGTAGCATCCACTTCCTTTGATCTTCCTTACTATCGTCTCTCCTCTCTATAAGTCCTACATTTCTACCTGCAATTGTTTCTTGCTTGGTTCCTTTTCTGTTGGATATCAATACAACAGTCCATTCGTTTAGCTCGTCTTCAAGCATTAATTTCCGAATATATTTGCATAATGTTGATGGTTCAGCTTTTCGTGACAACGGGTGTGTCCTGTATCCTTCTAGTAATTCAATTATTCTACTACCATCAACTTCCGTCCATCGCCAAGAACCATTAACATCTTCCGGTGTACTTAGTTTTGTAAGCCAATTGTTAACCAGTGCGTGGTTTTTCTCCGTAATATCTCTATCCTTGTAGAACACGACCGTTTCGCTAATTCCACCGGAAAATGAAACTGCCATTTTCGTGCCATGTTTTAACTTGTTTGAAGCAGTGATTTGCAGTCCATCTGGATGAGTACGGACTCGAAGACCATAATCCAACGGTGTCCCACCCGTAGCCGCCATGTAGTCAAACTCCTTGCGTAGCTCTTCATTGGCCATTGCTATATGTTTATACCAGCCAATAAGCTCCTCACTAGTATAAAGGCGACATAGATCCAAATATCCTGGCCTGTATCCAAACCATCTCCCCATCTGCATTAGAGTATCATACATTTTAGATGCACGAAGATAATAGCTTACACTTAATCCATCCAATGTAATACCACGTGATAACTTGTCACCACCAATTGCTATAACACTCATTCCATTCGGATGGTCCTTGTAGTCTAAGACATCTTTTGCTGAACCGTTAATAGCTCTAATTTGAATTTTCGCCGCAGCGTCATAAAGATGCTCTTCAACTTGCTCCCACTTTATCTTTGTCATCTGAGGATCATCGATCACTGCTTGGATTGTATCAGTTACATCCAAAAAGTCTTCTTCCCATATCTTTTTTAATTCATCGATTAATTGATAAGTTGAATTGCCGGACCCAAAATCTAACAAATTTTGGAGTCTTGTAACTTCTTCTAAGATCAAATCTCTTATCCTTTCTTGAACTGCAGTGAAACGGGTGACATGAACAAGCATCGATTTATGTGCAGTAATTTGACCTCTAACCATACGCGCAGCACACGAAATAACAAAAACCTTAATTGCTTTCTTAAGTGTAGGTGGTAGGGATTTGACGAAATAGTCTTTCTTATGTCCATCAGGAATATAAGATTCATAATCCTTTATTGTTTCTACTATTGGTAATCCCGGATGGCCATCTAACCCCAGTTCACCATTATCATCCAATCCAAAGACTTGAACTGGACCTACATAATTTGTGGGAGCAGGGAGATTAATGATAAAACTTCGAGGAAATAGATCTTCTCCATATTTTTTTACATTTGCACTTTCATCAGGTGGATATATAAAAATATTTGCAAATGGAGTCGCTGTATATCCCACATACGAACTCTTTTGAAACGTTTTTAACAATTGTCTAATTAATCGGTTTATTGTTGTAGGGTTAGTATCTTCCAGTACGGTCCCATTCTCATCCCTTTTAGCTTGCTTACCATCAACTGAAGCATTATCTGCTTCGTCATCAATTAATAAGAATGGTATATTCTCCCGTGTTTTCTCTCCAGTTTCTGGATCATCCCTTCCATCACTTTGAATCCAGGTTAAAAGATTATTTAGTACAGATGCATTCTTTTTTACAACCAGAATAACAGGGTCCCCTCCAAGCATAAATCCAACATTTTGGGCAACTTGAGTACGATAATCCCCACCTTCGGCACTACTTGTTAAAGAATGTATAACCAAATCCCCATGCTCAATAAGTTTCCCGACGCCTATTTTCCTGTTGGAATTACTATATGCCCTACTAAGGCGTGTATCATAGCCCAAAAAATCTTCGTCCAGACGCAATTGTGTCTGACTTCGCAAATCGTTATGTGTACCAGCTAATACAATAATTAATTTATATCCTGCATCAACAGCTTTACATATTAACCCCGTGTAATTTAAGGTTTTTCCAGATTGTACATATCCGACAACCATACCTCTACGATCCCACTTCCCCGCCCTTGCAGGATCTTCTAATTTTCCTAAGATATTTTCAGTTTGGTCATGAAGTTTGGTAACCACTATTTCCGGATATGACTTCACATCCTCTAAGTAGTGCCTGTACCGATTCCAAAAACCCCATTCTATTGAGCTTTTCCGATCAGGGAGCCAAACTTTATGATTGTCTTCTTCGTCTTTAGCAGTAAGCTCCGTTTCATTTGCAACATATACGTTGTTAATGCTCAACAACTCTCTATATAGCGCTTCTTCATCAATCTCTTGGTCAGGATATATTGTATTTAACATAGCTACAACTGGCTTAATCGAACTTTTTATAATATCCGATGTAACAACGCGGTGTTGCCTCAAAACCATCATTACATGATTTTTAGCCATGTCCATTACATTAGAATTCATTTTCTACCCTCCTCTAATTTTTCACAACAAGCTACGACCTGCTCCTTATACAAATCAAATGGTTCCATTGCCAAAAGTCTTTTTTTTATTTCTAAAGTTGCTAATCCTTGATTTGATAATGCCTTAATACTGTCTTCTAAGACTGCAATTAATTCTTTTGGCGGCTCATCTTCAAATGGACCTTTAATATTATCCGATTGCTCTGAATAATTAAGAAGAATCATTGGAATCGGAATAGTTTCCTCGAGCATCTTCAATAATGAGTCGAGAGCTTTGGTATCATTCTGGGTACTAACACATTCACGAATTAACGGATGTTCGCGATTAATTTTGTATGATATCTTTCCATGCTTAACACTTTGTTGCCAAAGGTATACAAATTCTGTACTACTGATCCGTGAGACTACTTTTCCACGATGCCTATATATATTTGAGGCCCTGTCTCTAGTTAACTTTGCTATTCTCTTAAGGTCTTGTCTTATATTTTGTGGTGGACGGGCCTTTGATTTCTTAACATCTATCAACCATTCTTGGTCAAGACTATTCGGTATATCAATTTGAATACGGGCAAGTTTAAAATGTTCCTCCTTTGGAAAACCCAGACCAAGCCAATCGCCAGCAACAAGCATACGTTTATTGCGATAGACATAAAAACCCTGGTGATCATTCCACCCCTTTGTTCCAGCACCTATTATATGATCTTCCTGTGAAATTTTAGAGTGATGTGGTAATATGTATGGCCTTACCTCAATCCGTTTACCGTTTATAAATAACGGTTCAACTGTTAATAACTCCGTCGCTTGTTGATTGATTAAAAACGGATTCCAAGGAGTTACTGGTCTACCGTTAAACCAAATCTTTAATGGATTAGGCCCTTCTAAAAACCTATGAAAAACCATCGCTAAATGTTTCTTCACACGAGCAGCTCTCTCTAAAAAATGATCATGCGCGCGATTATCACTAATCTCTTCATCGATGACCCTATCAAGTTTATCCCACAATACAATTGTACCTTGATTTAAATCTCCAATAGAATTAAATCCTAAACTATCAGACCCTTTTTTCAACAAACGCCACTGACCACAGTCGGAAACATAATCTAAATCCCAACACCTGACGGCTATTTTTCCGTCCTTCACCTTTGTTCCCACGGTTAATCGTTTGCACTGAGAGAAAGTTGCTGTCTTCAAACCGAGTCCGAATCGTCCTAAGTCATTTGCTGGTCTTGGTAAAAGGGGATTTTTAGAACCAAGGGTCATTGCTTTTACCAATTCCTCCTGTGTCATTCCGATCCCGTCATCCAAAATTGAAATCCAAGATGCGGCTCCGTCCCATTGAAAATTAACCCAAATATTTTTAGCTCGTGCCGTAATGCTATTATCAATTAAATCTGCTAGTGCAGTCGATAAATCATAACCAAATGACCTAATAGAATGAATTAGTGAATCCGCTTTTGGCTCCACAATATCATATTCACTGTTTGGTTCGTTAGCCGACATGGTTATCTCCTCACCTGGTTAATCTTATCCTGACCTGATTTTTTCCACATAAATACATTCTAGCATAAGAAAATGAATCTTTGCCGTTAAGTACTGATCAAGCCTTGTTATGTAATAATTTTTTCAGTGCAAAAACATCATAAAAGCATTGCCCTCGGTACCTATGACTATCATGACCTTTTCACTTTAGGTGCTAAAAGTTTCAACCAAAAGTACCCTTGTAACTTACATCTATCTCTACAATGTTAGGAATTATTTTACTATAAACACCTATGGATCAAATATTCCTTTTTTACAGTCCCCTCTCACTGTTAACTATTAAAACTAAAGCCACTCATCTCATACATCTCCGTATTTTAATAATTGCAGTTTTCTTCAAAAGGATGTACTATTAGCAATAAGATGAATACAACACTTCAGCACCGGAGCCAGTGGACAACCTCTAACTAGCTGAGGATAACCAAAAGGCAGGACGAAGTTATTTGGTAAGACCTACATATTAGGTTTGGATAATAACGCTGATTACAAAAGTATCTCAAAACTACTTTGGGATGTTTTTGTAATGAGTGTTTTTTTGTGTTCATTGAAAAAAGTATTACAACATTTCAAATGAAAGGATGAAAATTAAATGACCAAAAATTTGCAAGTGCTGAGCAGTGTATTACAGGACAGCAAGAAAAGCAGTTACATTGAAAAAATCAGAGATGTTTATCTGAAACACGGTTTCACGGATCGTCAAAAGAGGGCCTGCGAACTATTCTTGTTTGAGCCAACAAAAGAAAATGCGGTTATGGCGTTAAAACTAACTCCGAAAGCTTGGGTGTTTGTACGGAATTTTTTAAGTAAAAAAGATTTGACTGAGGTAATGATTGCAATAATTAAGAAAGAGAATATTAATAGCACATATTTGAAAGTACTAACTGGTAACGCGTTCTTAAACGATCTGGTTGATCAACTTCTTCAGACCTCTATTGCAGAAAAAATAGAAAAATATTTTAAAATCCGTGAAATGAATAACAAATTAAGAAGGTAATCAGTCAACGTACTCCCCTTTGCTCATTCTGAGCGAAGGGGATTTTTTCGTTACCGAAACGATTCTGCTTTGGAACATATATTATTTCTTTGAAACAACATTGAAATCCAAGGGTTCTAATACTAAAACCCTAGCCAGGCAAAACCACAATTCGCTATCGCGTGTTGCTCAGGGTGTTTTGGGAGGTCGCTTAGTCGATCCCGGTGACATCAATAACTTTATCATGCCGTGCAACATTCCTCGAAAGCGAAAGCACTGTCAAAAAGTGTCCCAAAGGAGCAAAAGACGGTACTTTCGCTTTTTAAATTTGAAAATGGAGTGATCAAAATGTCCATCAACCTCATCGAGAAAGAAAAACGTGCAATCTCAGCTCTCATCCAAGATCGGATCGACGAGCACCTGTCACACTTCCCTTTCGCCAGATACCCGGCTGAGCCGCTGGAGCCCTGGAGGAGAACCTTTTCCGATCCGAAATCCCTCCCAGTGGAAACGCTCCGTCAGGTGCTTCGGTGGCCCCTCGGCGGCTGGGCAAGAAATGACTTGCCTTCGGCGCACAGCCGGACAATCATTGCCTTCATCAAGTTGTGGCCGGAATTTGCCGAAAAGGCAGCTTTCGAGCCTTCGCAAGTCTTTCGCTTCTGGCAGCAGAAACTCACGGATTGGCAAAACGGCTTCAACGCCGTCGCATTCCTCCTGCACCTGATGCACCCTGACGCTATCGAGATCGTCGATTCACACCGGATCAGCGCCATGCGTGAGCTAATGAAAACAGCAGGACTCCCAGAGGGCGAGCATCCTCATCCCCTCTCGTTCGCCGCTTTGGAGCAGTACAGCCAGTTTTTCCGGCTCATCCTTCCGAAGCTACCCTATGGATCGGATTCGCGCAACAAGTTGGATCGCTTCCTCAAAGCTTACGGCAATCGGCACGCCTACAGGAACGTAGCAGCGGCTTTCCGGACGATCGAGCCGAGAATCCGCGAGTTTTCTTGGGAAACGGCGTCCTCAAAGCGGTTCGACCTGAGCAAGATCAAGCTCCGCTCCAACGCCGACGTTCTGTTCGCTTGCCTTCTGCTCGCATTAGAGCAAAGCGATCAAGCGGGCGCGACTCTGACGATCAGCCAGATTACCGAACTCATCCCTCTCGGCACTGGGGGCATCTGCAATCCTGCAAGCTACCAGTACGCCATGATTGCCCTTTTCGGCTGCCAAAAAGGCAGAGATTACTTTCAGATGAACAATCCGGCCCTAAAAGAAGCCTTCACCAAAGAAGCCAACAACTCGGCTCGTAACATGAATTTTTGGAAGCAGAATTTAGACGAATCAGTTGCCATAAACCCGAAATATCAGCTTAACGATGGGGAAAAGAAAGCGAGGAATAGCAAATGAAAGACCTTAGGGGAAAACACATGAAAGAAGATGATCTGCTGAAGCAAATCGACACATGCCAGCTACTGGTCGTGGCGTTGCTGGATTTTGTCAGACACAGCAACGAAACGCTTCATCTCTGTGCCACAAAAAGAATCTTTTCATCCATACAGGCCATCGAGAAGAGTCTGGAAGACAACGTACTGGGGATTCGGATTGAAAATCTGTTCCTCTCAATACAACTAATGGAGCAGTAATCACTTCTGTTTTTCTGAATCAATCGTGCTAAACATGTCCTTGACAACTCGTTGAACCATTTTCACTTCTTCCAGACTTCTGTTCATTAAAAATGAACGATGAACATCCAAGACCTGCTTCTTTTCGTGCAGTTCAGTCTCCACATCAATGTTCCCAAAATGGAACACTTCCGCTGGCTCAACCTCCAAAGCGCCAACAATCTTTTCCAAGGTTTCAAGGGAAATGTTACGGGTACCCCTCTCCACTCCACCCACGTATGTATCTTGAAGACCGGCCTTTGCGGCCAATTCTAATTGAGAGAGCCCTTTCCGCTTTCGTAACACGCGAATTTGGGCACCTACTAACTTCCGAAGGTCAGACACATTTATCACCCCTTATTTCCAATGGTAAAAGGGGTGTTGCAAGCTCAAAAGAATACCAAACTATCGGTTTTTGTTGTTAAAGAACTTATAAGTTCTTATAATGAAAATATGCTAAAACATTCCAAATTTCGACATTTGAAAGGAGAATATTTACTTGTTTAAGAGCCTTCTACCCGTACTAACCGCCTTCACACTATTATTTGCAACAGTGACAAGCCTAAATCCCGTAAGCACCGCTGTCGCTAAAGAAAACTCTTCTTCTACTTCGGATTACTCCTACGATTTCAGCAATCTTTCAACCAAGACCACTTGGAAAGTAGTGTTTGATAAGGACATTGATAGTTCTACTGTAAACACAAACAATGTCACTATCACCAATAAAGACGGTAAATCTCATTCTGTTGCCGTTACATACAATTCCAGCAAGAAGTACATCCAAGTGAAAACAAAAACCTCACTTACCAAGAAAGATGAATTCCTTCTAGCCTTTAAAAATCTGAAAGACAACACTGGTGGTTCTCTCGGGACAATGATCGTTCACTTTAATACCGGCACCTCATCCTCTACCAAAACTCAGGAAATTAATTATGTATCGGAGGGAGGTAATGGGGACGGAGAGATCGATCAACTTCGTGAAGAGAACAAAAAACTTCGTGAGGAAAACAAGAAGCTAAAAGAAGAGATTGAACGATTAAAGGAACGAATCCATGAGCTTGAAAACGGTAATGGTGGAGGAAGCGATCAGGACAACGCCCCTCTTAAGAACGAATACTTCACTGTTGAATATCCAAAAGGGTACAAAAAAGATGCGGATGCAATGTATAGGTATCTAGAACTGGCTATGAAGTCCTCTAAGGAGGAGTTTGGTAAACTGGGCAACGTTGAACAATGGTTGAAAGAACCAAAACCTGTTCAAGTCATTCTTTATGACAAGCCGACAGATCTGGCTGATGTTGGTCTATGGAGCCTCTGGGGTAATAATGACGGGTCATTCACATTGCATTTGCTTGCAAAAGATGCTCACTGGTCTAACTGCTGCACGAACACTGGAAAGACCTTTGATGATACCTACTTCCGTACGACAACTGTTCACGAAATCATGACAATCCCCCTACGAAAAGTAATTCGTGAAAAGAAACAAGGGTGGAATGACATCTATGTAGCACCTGACTGGTTTACACAAGGGATTGAGGAGTATTTCGGTTTCCACTATGGCAATGACATGGATTCCGTAAACATTTTGATCAACAACGTTAAGAAAGATAAGAGTCGGGTCACCTTCTCTTCAAAAGGAATCAGTGCTAGAGATGCATATGCCGATGGTACTGTTCTCTCCTTCTTCCTGTATGAGCGTTATGGAGAAAACAGAGTTCACAAAATGCTCATGAGCAGCGAATCCACTTGGGAGAAAGCTTTCAACAAGGAATTCGGCTCGTACTCCGACATAGAGAAAGACTTTAACAATTGGATTTCCAAAAGATAGTAGCTCCCTCCCTTATTCATTAAGATCACGCAGAAAGGAACAACTGTCATGAATACAAAACAAAATGAAGAAAATATGACTTCACAAACACCCACCGAACCAGTTAATGATCAGAAAAAAATACCCGCATGGAAAAAGGTTTTCAAGTTAGTAAGAACAATTTTCTATGCAATTGTTGCCTTTGTGTTCCTACTGAAAGTTCTCTCATGGATCGGGATAGATTTGGCTACCCCCATTGATAATCTTATTTCACAGTTTTCTGCCGAACAAAAATACGTTGATATTGTAAGGGAAGGAAACTTTAAGGCGAGACCTAACCAAAAAATCGGTGATTCGTTTGACAAGTTTTTCGGATCACCCAAGTGGACAGCGTTCAACTCAGACACTGGGCAAATGATTGTTGAGTTTACAGGGGATTTTACCTATCAACAGCAACAAGTGAAGGCGAAGATGCAATTTATCGTCAAACCCGAATCAGGATCATTTGAAATCCATACGATTGGTTTCAATGACATACCGCAAAACAAACTTATGCAGGCAGCATTATTGGCGAAAGTGTTTGAGGGTAAAGAAATTGAAGCGACTGAAAATGCTGCAACAGATTCTCAGGTTACACCCGACCAGCCGAACACAGTAACAACTTCCGAAACCCAAAATACGGCGGTGAACACCCCTGACCAACAAGCAACAGATTTTAGTCCATCTGTAAGCTCCCCATCTGAAACAATTGTTGAGGGCTTAGCTGTTGCCTTTCCGGAAGGGATGGTTGTCGTTCTTGTAAATGACCAAGAAAAGGAGTACCCAGTAGCATCAAATGTTGAAGTTACCGAAAGCGGTCATCCAAGCGAGTGGACAAAGCTCCAAGCAAACATGCTTCTGAATTTGACGATTGTAGATGGTGTAGTGGTAGCTATTGATATTCTTTAACGATAGTTGTTAGTTACTGAAATCATGAAAAGCTGACCAGTAGGTCGGCTTTTCTCTTTACATCAACGTATTTATTCCCAACAAATTATAGAAGGAGTACCAAATAATGTGGATTTTCATATTTTTGTTAGCTTTCATTGCGATGGTAGCTTTCTTCATACTGGCTGTAATTAGTTTGTTTAAAAGAAAAGGTACTACTAAAAGAAATGTATTCCTTTCTTTTGTCTGCTTTGTTGTGATGATCGTTTCTGCCAATATGGAATATGCCCCTTCGTCAGATACACCTTTTGCAACAAAAACTGATGTTGGAGAGAAATCAGAAACTAGCGCCCCAAAAACATCTCCCAGTTCAACTGTTACCAAACCGGATATTAACTCAAGTACAGTTGCAAATGAACAAAAAAACAACGAACAGCAGGCAACTACTAAACTTTCAACTGAGCAAGCAGAGACTATTATTAAGAAAGCTATTGGATTAGCCTTAAGTACAAATGGCCCTACAATTGAGATCGATGGTAAAAAATATTATTCCTTCGATCCTGTCTCACGATCTGAAAAAGCAGAAGGCATTTCCTATATTGTTGATACTACTAATGGTGACATGTTCCTTCACTCTCCAAACGGAACAATTTCATTTAGTGAGTACAAAACGCAACTCGGTATCCCTACCGAAGAAAATGATAGTAAGTCTCTATTTGTTTATTTACTTACTCCAGAAGATTTTATCGGTCAATGGGCCAACTATGAAAGGCATGAGATTCTTACTCTTTACGAAAATGGCATGTTTGACGAAAGCGATCAATGGATCATTCCTCATGGAGCATCTTGCTCTATATGTAATAAGTTTTGGCACTTTAAAGAAGGTAACCTTGAGTTTGATACAGATTCCGGGCCGGAAGTCTTTAAAGTAGGTTTTAAAGATGGGCATATTATATTACTACGAGGACAACAAGTATGGGAGCCATTTGTTCAAAACTAACCTACTGTGGTCATAAACCTCTATTGATCCTTATTCTTGCTCGATATGTAATGAAGTATTATTCAAGCAGATATTATTATTTTGCAATCGATGTATTGCAAATACACGATTGACCGGCAATGCCATTCACCCTCAAGCGGATGGCTCTTTTATACTTATGGAAAGGAGAATAATGGAAAACAAAAAATGGATGTACTAGCCAACGGACGAATGTGGATCAGCAAATAACAACTTCTACTAATCAACAAAAATCGAGAGAGGCACCTTCCCCCTTAACGACTTTGGGGGAAGGTGCCTTTTCCAATTTGGAGGATGAAAATGAGAACCATCAAAACCATCCAAGATGTACGTATCTTGCAAAAAGCACGAGTGTTTTCGGATCAATTCACCAAGTATTTGGAAGATGAGTTTTTAGGACTGAAGGAAGCATTCGATTTCGATGGCGCGGACACAGCATTCACTCTGGATTTGCACGGCTTCATTGTCGTTCTTGAGAAAGGTGACAATCTACGCGATCTCAGCATCGTTGGTCTGAACAGACTAGATGGCGGCTTGCTCGGCAGCCTACCGGAATTCATTGAAAAGGTCGAATGCGATCAAGAGCAATGGTACAAGATTGTTGTGATTTACACCAATGAGTACGGGATGGCGTTCTACCTCCCTAAGGAGGCCATTACCGATGATGAAGAAATCCAAACTTGGCTGGAGGCGCATGTGGAATGATAACCGTTACTAAGCAAGCCGCAAAACGAGTGGATATTGTACGAGTTCAGATGGTACGGGATTCTAGTCTCCTGTACCCGCAGAGAACGGTGAGAATGGCAAAAGACGTTGTGGAACTGTTTCTCAGATTTTTGGCCGAATCGGATCGGGAACAGTTCATTTTACTTTGCCTGAACACCAAAAATCAGCCAACTGCCATTCACACGGTATCCATCGGCTCCCTTGACGCATCGATCGTCCATCCCAGGGAGGTCTTCAAGGTAGCCATTTTGGCAAACGCTTCTTCAATCATCGTAGGTCACAATCATCCATCCGGCGATCCAACCCCAAGTCGAGAAGATATCAATGTCACCCATTCACTCAAACAAGTTGGAGAACTGATCGGAATTCCAGTTTTGGATCACGTCATCGTCGGTACCGAAGGAGCGTTTTGGAGCATGAAAGAAAAAGGAGATATGTAGGCATGACAAATGATAAGCCGTTTTCGTCAGCAAGATACGTAACAAGAGGAGTCAGCCAACAGGTGCCACTTGTACTACAGTTGGCGTTGTGGCAGATCATCGACGAACGAAAAGAACGTGGCGATGTACTGGATTATCTCCAGGTGTTTGAATTGTCTATCGAGTGGAAAGATGGTGAACCGTTACAAAAGGTCCTGAATAGACAAGAGGAGCCCTCACTTGAAGTGGCATTTTTCGTAAAGTGGGTAGAAACACCGCTCAACGCTGTTACGATATGGGTAGTCGACTCCGATAGTTACAGTACGATGATGTTCCCGAGTGAATGGTAATACCATCCCTACAGGAAGTCAAGAAA
The DNA here is from genome assembly GCF_947502445.1 of uncultured Brevibacillus sp. Classification (GTDB taxonomy): domain Bacteria; phylum Bacillota; class Bacilli; order Brevibacillales; family Brevibacillaceae; genus Brevibacillus. Next base: position 59,938 of record NZ_CANMZW010000006.1, on the reverse strand, counting down.
AGGAGGATAGCATGTTGGACGAGCAATTAATCGACCTGATTTGGCCCATTGCCCAATTGGTGCTTGAGGGTATGAGCAGAGAACAAGCCATCGCTCAAGTAGCGAATGAACATGGTATCGACCCACTGGAACTGAACCAACTTCTGCTGTAGGGTTGGTAGCGATCCACGCCTATTTTTAATGGCGTGGATTTTTTTTGCATTCACACACAGAGAAACATTTTGATAAAAGTCGATGTCGATGTCGACGTCGTTATCGACTTCACCACTATTTGGGAGGGATCACGATGTTTCAAAGACGTAAACGCAATCTTGATCTGTCTGGTTTGAATGAACATTTTCAAAAGGAAAATAGGTCAACTTACGGAATCGACTGGGGGACGCATAGGAACCTTTCCCCTGACGATCAAATTGGTAAAAATTTACCATCGGAAGAGATAATTGAAGACGATAGTTTCCCCATCTGGGTTCCGAGAGATCAGCCTGAACTGACGAGGTTAGAGAACGATCAGCCAAAGTTTACAGATACTAGGAAAGCGAAAAAGTACTCCCCTCCCCTAACAAAACGCCCTTCTTTTTCTGATCAACAACAGAAAGTGACGATTTACCTTGATAAAGAACTGGTTCGGCAGATGGAACATTTGAAAAAGGAGCGATACATTCCTAGCTACAGCTGGCTGATATCGGAATCAATACAGCATTATCTTGGACATTTAAAGTGAACGGTTTTTACATGTGGAGATGCTAACATTGGTGATTTTTTGAGGGCAAAGAGGGCTATTCCCTCTTTGCCCTCCACTTGATCGTACTTTTTTTCTGGAACTATCCTTGATTCTTGTCTTGTTTATAAACTAACAAAAATACCCATTTGATTCAATCAGCCTATTGTTAGTTATTACTCAATTTCCTACGGAAGGTGTATAGATCGATTATTGAAATACCACTTGTTTGTATTATTGATACAACAAGTTAATCAGTATAAAATCAATAGCGCGAGTCCAATACACTCTCTATGCCTCAATATATCCTTATGATTAAAATAAAAATTATGTAGCAAGAACGTATATGAGATATTACTTAATGTAGGTGAATCATATGAAAAACGAAAATACAGATAACATTCTAAACGAGATTAATCAAGAATTAAATAAGGAAGGACAAAAAGTTTACACAAGACGTAGGTTGCTAACTATATTCCATTATCTAAATGGGATGCAATCATCCGAAATTTCCAAATTACTAGGTATAAGTACACGGACGATCCAACGCCATATTTCCGCTTTTAATGAACTAGGACCCAACTATTTGCATAAAACTTCAAGACCCGGTAATATCGAAAAATTAACTCAAGAGCAGATGGTACAATTAAAAGAAGATATTAAAAAGGGCCCGTTGCGTTGTGGCTATTTTGTTGCGGATTGGACAGCACTTGTACTAAGAAAGCACATTAAGAAACTTTTCCACGCAAATCTATCGTTAGAAAGCTGCAGAAAAATCTTAGCAAGCAACCAACGATTAAAAGTAAAACAGAATCCAATGGAACAAAGGAAGATTTTTAAAGAAACATTATCTAAAGTACTAAATGACGATAATACAGATATATGGGTAATTATGGATATTTATCTCGGGAGATATCGTGGAGGAAAAAACAGCAGGGGGTTATACCCCTATTTGGAAGAGGATCTAGTCAAAACGGAAGAAGAAATAAAAGCGGCTAAAATCGATCTTGAGGAACCAGCACATAAAGTAATTGTTCTTTGTTCAAAAAATCTTAAAACCCATGAGTTTGTTTACCACTATAAGAGCAAATACGAAAAAGAAGAACAGGCATTTAAAAGTGTGTTAGAAGTTATTTTGAAAAGAAGTAGCAAAAATGAAGTTGTACTGTTTATCAGTAATAATTCTTTCTCAAAAAAATCTCTTGCGAAAATAACAAACAAAAAGGCCAAGAGAAACATCCAGGTTTGTTATCTTCCCCCTTATTCACAGGAGTTACACCCCTTGAAATCACTAAAGAAACAGTTGTTGTCAGACCTGAAACTGATTGATAAAAGAAATAAACGAGCAACAGTGATTAGTCAACAGAAAAAACAGAAAATCATCAGATACTTGGAACAGCTAAGAAAAAGCGAGGATGCGACATAATTAATTGGGTTGATTAAGTTCCCCAAAATTAATTGTGTATGGCCATATTCGCTTATTTTTTTAAATTATCGTCAGTAGGTAAATATCAATTCGTCCTTTCCTGAGAGTCGTAACTGCCCTAAAGATGAATACGGAAAAATGAATGTGTTTCGATTTAATCATTCTTTTCAACTAGAATTCAAAGTGTAACAACAAGAAAGAGTGGCTTCAGCATTGCACATTGACAACTGAAGAAAGGAGGTGAACGCGATGAACCAACAAGCGGATGATACATGCACCGATTCATCAAAAGTATTTGAACGCCTCTGCAAAAGGTGCCCTAAGTTTCGTCAGGCACTCCAAACGCAGCAGGACGATGGAATTGGTAAAAAAGATTGGAATCGTTGGGTAAGGCTGTTAATTTATACAGGCCATCCAGAGGCTGCCAGTGCCTTTTCGGGAGCTTCCTTCAAGCATGACGAGAAAAGTGAACAGTATATCGTCCAAATGATTGACGATGTAGAAGGCGGGACTGGACCAATGGTCCGTTGTACAACCTTTGGGTGCAGCTTGGAACAGATCGAAAAGTGCTTCCACACGGTCAATCTGAACGACAAAAGAGAAGCGACGAACAGTCCGGGATTTTTCATCCGAGACATGAACCGCCTGCTTCCTCCTCTTGAACCGATTTACCGCCCATATGTCCAAACTCTTGCAACAGTGAGGGATTACAAGGTAGACGAACACGGGAAGCTTTGCACTTTCGATAGAAAAGGGGCTCCTGTGGAGATTGCCAATTTCGTAGCAAAGCCAATGAAGGAAATTATCCGCGACGACGGAGTGTGTGAAGATCGCACTTTCCGTATTGAGGGTATTCTTTCAGGTGGCCACCCCTTACCAGCGGTAGATGTCCCCGCAACAGAGTTTCCTGGTATGAGCTGGGTAATGAAACACTGGGGGTTCTCTCCTAATATTCGGGCGGGTCAGAGCAAAAAGGACCAATGCCGTGACGCTATCCAAGTGATGGCAGGACGGGTTGATCAGCATCGGATCTATACCCATTTGGGGTGGAGAAAGCTTCCCAACGGAAGGTGGATCTACCTCCACTCCACAGGATGTATAGGTGCGGAAAATATTTCGGTCGAGATTGAAGAAATATTGCAAAATTACTCGCTGCCTTTGGAGAACAAGTCCCCAAAACGAAACGCGCAGGCAAGCCTATCCCTGATGGGCATAGCCCCAAGAGAGATTACGATGCCGATGTACGCCTTGGTGTACCTAAGTCCGTTGGTCGAACCTCTAAAGCGAGCAGGTATAGAGCCTAACTTCCTGCTTTGGCTGAACGGTAGAACAGGTAGTCGAAAAACATCATTGTCTCTGGCGTTCTTGTCACATTTCGGGCGCTTCACAAGAGTTCCTCCTGCCAGTTTCAAGGATACGGTGAATGCCTTGGAGCGTAAGGCATTTGCAACAAAGGATACTCTCTTGTTGGTGGACGACTACCATCCCGCAAAGTCGCAGACTGATGCTCGGGAACTGGAACAAACAGCTCAAAGGCTTCTACGGATGTACGGTGACCGAATAGCCAGGGGTAGGTTGAAAAGTACTATCGAATTTCAGCGGGAGTACCCTCCTCGTGGCGTGGCATTAGTTACGGGCGAGGATATTCCAAAAGGGCATTCGTCAACCGCACGTTTTATACCGTTGGAAATTTCCCCCGGTGATGTTGATCTTAACAAGTTATCCAAAGCTCAAAAAGCAATCAATATATTTGCCCAATCCATGACCGGTTACATTAAGTGGCTTATTCCACAGATGGATACTCTCCCTGAACAATTATCCAATCAATTTTATGAGCTTAGGGACTATTTCCAGCAGAAAGCTGAGCATGGACGTTTAGGTGAAGCTGCAGCTTGGCTACAAGTTGGATTTCGCACGATGCTTTCGTACATGGTGGATATGGAAGCAATAACCAGCGAGCATTCGGAACAGCTAGCGAGCCAATCTGAGGCCATTCTAGGTAAAATCGTTGAAAAACATGGTAAGGCTGTGGATCGTGAAAACCCGGCGAAGACATTCGTAAAAGTCTTGTCCGATCTGTTTGCGACTGGAAAAGTGTTCGTGAAACCGCTGCATCCGTCCTCGAGCGACCACAGTATATCGGGTGAAATGATCGGTTGGTTTGACCACAATTTCTACTACCTATTGTCCGGTCCTACATACCAACACTTTGCAAGATTCCTTGCTGCTCGTTCAGAGGCAGTTCCACTCTCAGAACGTACACTCTGGAAGCAGCTTGATGAAGCAAAGATGATCTTTACCGAAGGAGATAAAGACGGCAAGATACAAAGGTTACCGAAAAAGAAGATTCCCTTTTCCGATCACCCTAGCGTCAAACAAACGAAAGATAACCGTTTACGTCTTATTCACCTCCATCGCAACGTCCTAGAAATGGCAAGCGACGAAGAAGGATGAGGACGTGTGGGATCGGAACAGACAAGGGCTTTCATGGCGTAACTTTCCCTGTACCGCCCTAAAAGCCCTCAAAAAAAGGATTCAGGCAGTTGCAGCTGTCTGAATCCATCTGAAAAATCTACCTATGTTTCATGATAACCAATAAAGATCCGAAAATACAAGCTGGGAGGAACTAACCATGCGAAAAAAACGTAACATTTCCTTGACAACCACTAAGGAACATGAGGCACATGACGAGTTCGATTTTGATGCCTTGGATTATGACAGTGGCAATTCAGATGATATTCAGAGTGACGACGATTTTGAAGAGGCTGATGTAGATGAGTATGATTCGGATGATGAGATTGAGCTTCGCGATAAGAGTGACGATGAGCAATCATCTTCCGAAGATCTAGAATTTGAAAATGAAGATGATGAATATGAATCTGATGAACACGGGCTCGACATGCAAAAAGAAGATGAATATGAAAATTTGATTGTGATTAAAAAAACTGTTCGCAACCCGAAATCAGATCCAAATACCAATCCTGATGTAATTGGAAAGATAACCGCCGAGCGAATGAAAGATGGAAAAAGCGAATGGATACGTATAACCATTCCTTTTACCATCTAGCTTCCAATTTTGAACAACTGTGTCGGGCAAATTGGGCAATCAGGGCACAGCCCTCTTTGCCCTAAAAACTACATCAATTTCCTGCAAACATAAAAAACGTTAGGGGTAGATTTGAACATGCAAAATACCAAAATGCTTCCTCTAGGCGACGATCTGTTGAAGATCACTTTAGTTGCTAACGGATTATACAGTCAATTGCTTTCAGAAATAGAGAATCAAGAACTGGATGCCTTGATTCGAAGAACAATAATCAGCAAGTTCTTCCAAAGCCCTTTGACTACCATGGTATCCCCAGGTAATCATACTGCTAGCGGTATCTTGATCTTCCCTTTAAGGCTCAATGTTGATGAACTTTCCGACGCAACTAAAAAGCAGATCTGCAACAATCTAGCAAATGAGTTCATAAAAGAAGGGTTAATGATACAAAACGCTTTTTGTTCTTTAGTAGATGACCAAGACCTGAGTATGCTGGACGGAAAATTATTGGGAATGATTGGAACGACAACCAAAGCCCTTAATTATTGCGGCTACCTGAGTAGTGCAAACGATCTTCGGCTACGTTAAAGAGCGACTCCTCTTTTTGAGTCGCTCCTACAAACAAAACCTTGGGGCTTTATATTTTTTCGAACTTTCATATTAATCAAATATATATTATATCTGTGTCCCTGTAAAATATGTACTTCTTAAGCTCTACCTACAAGGAGGAACGAACCATGATCCAGTCTTACAAAGCAACCATCTTACGCAAAAACTTGAAAAGCTGCCAGTACATGCCGGACAAGCTTACGCTGATCAAGGTAGAACCTAGCGACCATGATGCTGAAAGGCGTTACTACTTCCCTGCTGTTAACCTTCTCGGCAAGATGTACCAAGACCTAAACCGCTAACTAACCATTCATCCCCTCCCGACTGGGAGGGGAATTTATTTCAAGAGAGGAGAAACCAGAAATGAACAAAAAAGCAGCCATCTACGCTCGCTTCTCCAGCGACAACCAGCGTGACGAGTCGATCGACGCACAAATCCGAGCAATCGAGGATTACGCCAAACGTAACGGATGCGACATCGTAAAAGTCTACGCCGACCGTGCCAAAAGCGCCACATCGGACAAGCGCCCCGAGTTTCAGAAGATGATTCATGATAGTTCACTCGGCCTGTTTGAAGTAGTCATCGTTCACAAGCTGGACCGTTTCAGCCGTGACAAGTACGACAGCGCCACCTACAAACGAAAGTTGAAGCAAAACGGAATTAAGCTGATCAGTGTAACAGAAAACTTGGATGGCTCACCGGAAAGTGTCATTCTCGAATCCCTACTGGAGGGAATGGCTGAATACTACAGCAAAAACCTTGCCCGTGAAGTGATGAAAGGCATGCGGGAGAACGCCTACCAATGCAAGCACACAGGTGGCCTCGCTCCCCTCGGTTATAATGTAGACCCCGTGACAAAACAGTACACGATCAACGAAACAGAAGCCGCTCCTGTCAAAATGATATTTTCTATGTACCTCGACGGCTATGGCTACAGCAAGATCATTGACGCCCTGAACGCTAAAGGATACAGAACCAAGCTCGGCAAACCGTTCGGCAAAAACAGCATCCATGACATCCTAAGGAACGAAAAATATTCCGGTGTGTACGTCTTCAACAAAACCGCAAGCAAGAATGCTTTCGGCAAGCGAAATGGACATGCCATCAAAGACGACGATGATGTAATCCGTGTCCCTGACGGAATGCCAGCATTTGTCTCTCCCGAAGACTACCAAAAGGTCGTCGAAAAAATGGCGGCAAACAAGCGCTCCCCTGCCGCGTATAAAGCAAAGGAATCATACCTGCTCAGCGGCCTGATCATCTGTGGCGAGTGCCTGGAAAAGCTAGGTCAAGACTTTGCCATGATGGGCAATTGCCGCCCGATTGGCAGAAACAAAATGAAGTACGTCACCTACCGCTGCGGCAATCGAGACAACAAAAAGAACTGTGACAACAAGGAACTCCGAAGGGAACACATCGAAAACTTCGTCATCTCAGAGCTGCACAGTAAAATTTTCAATGATGATGTGATTCCCCAGTTGGTCGAGCAGCTAAACGAACACCAGAATTCGCTGAATACCGAAAGGCAAGAGGAACTGACGGCACTAAAAGCAAAACTGCAAGACGTCAGCAAGCAGCTCGACAATATCGTTTCGGCAGTTGCCCAAGGCTTTACCCAAACGTCTTTCCTGGAGAAAATGACGGAATTGGAGGAACAGAAAAACAAACTTACGTTCAGCATCAAAGAGCTGGAATTGAACAACAAAAAAACAGTCATCACGGAGGACATCCTGCGACAACTGTTTGGCATGTTCAAGTATTATGTAGCTGAGAAAAACATTCCTGAAATCAAGAAGTTCATCGGTAGTTATGTCGAAAAGGTGATCGTCTACAAAGAGCATGTAGATGTTATCTTCAAGATCAAAATTGTGGATTTATTAGGTGGAGGCGGGGGGATTCGAACAAGCGTCCCCTATCTCCCGTCATTACATACCAAGTCCCATAGTGTCCCGCTGTGTAACACTTTGTTCAAGTTCAAATTCTTATTTCGTCTCATTGAGTTTTACCTTTTATTATCAAGTTTTATGGCTTTCGTCTACAGTTGTCTACAAGGAATGGACAGGAGTCGGAGCAGATCCTCTAATTTATTATTTCATATTACAGCGTTTCGCATAAAATTGAATATTTCAGTTCTAATAGAGCCTTAAGTTAATGAGTGAGAGCCTCGATGTTAATGTACAGAGCAAATATGGGACTAAACTAACGGACAGAATTGCGTAGCATTAATATATGAGCTATCTCATATATTAATTAGTTTGTAAAGAGAATTGCCCTCATCCACTATTCATTTAGATATATTGTGCGATAATTTCATTTACCGATTGAATGAAGCTGTCACCACCAACTATTTCACTATCGACTTTAGCACCAATAACATTCAACTCATTAATAACTTTCTCTAGTTCATTAAGATCTACTGCAAAAGGTTCAGCCAACTCCTTTGGTTTCTGATAGAAACCTGAGACTTTATTTTTCATTAAATACCAATTCCCATAAAAGTCTCCTTCTTCTTTTGTTAGAATAATATTAAACCCTCTTCCTTTAATAACCTCTATCAGACCCCATGCCACAATTAATTGATTCTTTACTTTCGGTCGTTGAATTACCTTTCTCTTTGATTCAAGAAAACGATCCTCAATCGTCTTTTCAAAATCTTTATCAAACAATGTTTCAAATTCCATGACTCCCTTTGCTCCAGACGGAAAATTGAGGTTGAGGTTGATTCTCTCTCTTTCGAAATTATCAAGTATATTTAGCGTGATTTTTCCACCAGCATATTTATTATTGAATTCCTCAATAAATTCTCTAAGTGGTAAATATATTTCTTGGTGAAATTGGTAGTTAATTTCCTTGATATACTCTACTCTTTCTCTTTCTATTCTTTCTCTTTCTAATTGTTGTGTTTTAGAAGAATCATCTTTGTTCACTCTTATGCTGACCAAATTGTCAATTAAACTTGAGTTAACGGTACTTGGTATATCATCAATCTGTATTGCCTCCTCAATTTCTTTCCAATTTTTAAATCTACGCACAACATTTTTTTCCATCATGGAAGCAATCATTTGGACGATCCCGTTAGGTATATTAGAGTTCAGTTGCTTAATGGGCTTTGCATTCTGAAAAAAGTGTGCTTGTTGCCAACTATAAGCATCATCCACCGAAACGTTATATGGATGTTGTAGGGTTGCCAATTCATAAAAGACAATTCCCATTGAGTAAATATCATTCTGAACAGTATTAGTTTCGTTCCTCCATCTTTCAGGAGCTGTATATTTAAGATGTCCAGCCCCTTTGAAGGTAATCTGTCGCGTCCCCTCATTTGTCGCCTTTGAGATACCAAAATCAGCAATCTTTAATATGCCGTCTTTTATTAGAATGTTATCTAATTTAATATCCCTATGAACAACCTTCTCATTTATGCTCTTCATTCCCTCAATAAGTTGCAGATATAAATTCTTTAATTCACCGATCTCGAAGAAAGTCCCAGCCTCTTTATGTCGTTTCACTGCCTCCAATAGGTTACCGTTATTTGCATATTCCATAATCAAATATGGAGGAAGCCCGCTGTGAGTATCGCCATTATGAACATAAATGTACTGTAGAACATTCGTATGTTTAACCTTTAGAGCCATTTGGCATTCGTTAATAAATGCTTGATATGATTGAGTAGAATGGAAATTGGTTGGAAGTGTTTTTAAAGCATAAAACGAACCATCAATCGTCTTTCTGATTTTGTACACAAAACCAAACCCTCCATGCCCTACCATTTCTAAAACTTCATAAGATATATGATCTTCATCGAAAACTATAATTCCAGGGGCTATCATTAAGTCTCCTCCTTAGAAAATAATACTGTCTGTCCTGCTTTATTATATAGCAAGTAAGATTATGGAAAAAGGGATTCTCGCATTATCGCCGTACACCATGGACTTAGTAGAACACAAACTAAACAAAGGGCTCTTCCGTACCGAAATATTCAAAAATGAACCTCGAAGAAAAAAAATAAAGGCGAACGCCCCATTATTAAGGAACTTCGCCTAGATCAATTAGCTTGATAAAATTTTACTCATAACACTCAACTTCTCTTTGTGCGTATTGTCGAACATATGGGTATAAATTCTGCTCGTGGTGCCGATATCCGAGTGACCCATCATTTCAGAAATTGCCTTTAAATCTACACCAGCTTCATACATCACACTGGCAAAGGTATGACGTAAATCATGTAACCTGATCTTCGGCAATCCATGCTTTCTAAGGAAATCTAAAAAATGTTCAGACACAGAATTAACTCGATAAGGCTTCCCATCATCGCGCACAAACACATAACCGGAATCATGATACAAATCTCCGAGAAAAGCTTTCCGTTTCACTTGCCATTCTTTATGCTTAACCAGCACATCATATACCTCATCAACTATGTACAACGTCCTCCTACTCTTCGGTGTCTTAGGTTCTTTGATAATATTTTTGTTTTTACCAGCCGCTGTGCGAACTTCTACAATGCGCAGGATTCGATTCTTCAAATCTACATGTTCCCATCTTAAACCGGTAATCTCTTCTCGCCTCAATCCTAAACAAACCGCAAGATGTACTGGTACGTCCATCTTTGTTTCCTTCACTTTTGCGAGCAAAAATTTCACTTGTTCAGGAGTGTAACTTTTCCCCATATGCTTTCTCTTTTTAGGTTGAACGACACCTTCAGTAACATTCCGATAAACAAACTGCTGTTTTAGAGCAAAATCAAGAGCCTTCCTGAGTAAGGCATGATGTCTACGTACCGAATTAGGAGATAAATGCTTACTTACTTCTAAATCGTGATAATATTGCTGAATTGTCGCAGGTTGCAAATCCTGAAGTTTGGTGTCACCCATATAAGGAATTATATGATTTTCAATAATATTCTTATAGCCATACGCAGTGGTCTCTTGGCAATTACTTGAAACATATAACTCCATCCAACGTCTCAGATGATCAGCCAATGTGATATCATTTTTCATAACGAGCAGGTTACGTTGCTGCTTATAATTGAATTCTGCGACTAACCTCTTTGCCTCTGCTTCGGTTTCGACAGTCTCATAACTACGCTGTCGTTTCCCACTTGCATCCTTCCCGTACTCGTATGTGATTCGGAACTTTTTACCAACTTTGCTACAGCTTGCTGCCATTTGTCATCACCTCATTATGTTTTATTGATGGGGACTTGCAATAAGTCCCCTATCAAATATTGAATTAGAGAGCAATCTTGTCATAGAGCTTGTCAGCCAGGTACTTTTCTAATTCATCCGCAGGAATCAAGATCTTCTTTCCAACGGTCAACTTTGGAAAATCTTTTTGACTAACAAGCCGATACAGCGTGTTTTTCCCTAGAGGAATCATCTCCGCAAGCTCTGGAACGGTGTAGAACAGACGATTCGATTTGATCATACTTAACCCTCATTTCAAATTTGTAATTCCTCCCTTAATTGGTATTGTATGATGTATTACCATGCAATACGAGGGGAGTCAAGTCTACTCAAAATGATCTCGCCTAAAATATGTGATCATCTTCAAACGATCGAATTTTGCGCGTTCACTCCTCCCTCAATATTCCTGAAATCTAAGAGACGTGAGAGAGGCTCTTATCCGACTCGAACTGAAATACTGCTGATGTTTTGAAATTAGCTGTCATTAGATTACACCCCTTTCCTCTGTTTTTACCGGTTGTTAGATGTGTTGCTTTGATTGGCACTATCGTATTTTATTTTCAAGGAACAGATTAGCTACTACTATTACAAATCTCTTGAAAGCAACTCGTAATTTCTTTCTTGAACTCTTGAATAATCAAACTAAGATCATCATCACAATATTAAGTGTGGTATTTCGTCCAACTCCTAGGTATGTCTTACGCCTTACCCAAACCGCTAAGTAAATATCATGGTGCAATTGCATATGCATAACCTCCACTTTTAGCGGAAATCATTTGATCTGAATCTCTTAAAACAACCCCCATTGGCGAAGCAAAGATCTATATGTATGACTTCAAAAAAAAACAGAGCTATTTAGCCCTGTTCGTAATATCTCTATATAAGTAACTTGCAAAATTTTTCAATATACTCCGGTTTAATTTGGGTAACACCGTTAATTATATCGGAAATATTTACTCGTTCGAGAGTTTGAGTGCCTTTAATCCTTGGAACTGGCAATTTAACTTTACCTTTGATATAACTTTTTAAATTTGGCACGAAGCAAATGCCCTTAGGATCTCCAAAGGCTTCGCAATGCCCCGCATATTGATTTTGGATTATTAAAAACATAAATTCGTACAATGTAATATCGAACTCTTCTCCAGCATTAACTATTTTCGAATCAATCTTTACTGGATTAATACTGTTCACATAATTTTCATCAAAGTAATCCAAAGTAACTGGAATTATTGGAATTCTAATATCTTCATCTGAAACTAATGTCACTCCAACTGCCCTATTCTTAACGTGACCTATGAAATTCAACTCTTTCTTCAAGTGCAATGTCCCAGATTTACTTCCTAATAATGTTCTATCTCCCTGATCCATAGAACTGACAGTACTTTGCCCTAGATCTAACAACGCCGCTTCATCTTTACACGAATTGCGTTTGTTTTGATCCTCAAAAAATGCTTTTTGAAGTGCAACGGCTAAAAGTGTCGTTTCAGAATAATTGAATGTATCAACCTGCTTAACAAAACCACTATTCACCGAATTATTTGAAGCTGGTTTAGTTGCCACAGTACTATTTCTAGGAGTATTGCTTTTATTAGCCTTCCTTTGGGCTTTCTTTATAACACTCTTTTTATTTACTATTAACTTATCGAACTTCTCATATCCTTGTTTAATTCTCCATAAACCATCAGGTCCTTGTTCATCAATTGCTACTATTCCCTCTCTGATAGACCCCTCAACGAATTTTACTGTGGGAGTAGGAAGTTTCAGTTTCTTGATTCCTTCCTCGTCTTCAATAACTTTTATTTCAATATTTCCATCTTCATCTACATGAATAAACTGGTTTGTTTTTAGCTCCATTTTTACCCCGAATGGGTCACCATTCACCTCGAAAAATCCAGCATATTTGTCCTCTAGCATTAAGAACATTAACTCGTAAAGTGTTAATTGGAATTCTTTACCAGATTCTACTACGTCATAAGAAAGCTCTTTTTCAATGTCAATTCCAGTATCTTTATTAATTGTTACGTCGATTACTGGTACATTGATATCATCATCAGTACGTAAGGTAATACCTATTGGCACTGGGCTACCGTTTATCCCGCTGTCATATATTCTCTCACCGTTCTTGTATACTGTACGTGTGGTTCTTTTTGAATCCAAGCCCAGCAATCTTACAAAGTGCAGTGTTTCTGACTTGCAACTGAGATTTTCGCGATCATTCCTTGACATACCCTTAATAATTTTATCACCCAGATCTCGCAATGCCTTATTTTGAGGTGTCATCGAATATGACTTCTTACCAGTTGTTTGCTCTTTCTCTCTTCTTTTTAAAGCTTTCATATTTTTATGAATTTCTTTAATCGAATTTGTGGAATTTTTACTATTTGGGATATTCTTTTTTAAAACCATGCCACCCCTCCTTTTTATGGAAATTAGTTCCCTACTCTACTTCATCTCCAGCCAACTGAATCGTATAAAACAATTTATTGGTGTTCTGGTCGAACGTCTCTGATATTTCGCTTACTTCTTTCAGGAAATCGCCATAAGCTCTTCCCTCAATTGGGATTACGACTTTAATTGATACATCCTGCTGCAAGTTCTGTAGTTTTGAAATCAATTCACTAACTTTCATTAGTCAGCCCTCTCACTAGGATCATTTGATAAATACAACGTATACCTTGTCCATTGCTAACGGAATGCTTTCTTCGTAAATTTCAACCTTCTCTTCGAGATCATCCGAAATATTCTTGATTAAGTGTTGTATAGCCAGTAAAGTATGTTCTCCGAAATCATAGATGACCAAAAATTTATACGATTCTCTCGGGTCGATCGATTTCACTTTGGACTTGCCTTCGAGCAACCCCCGAATATCTTTTATGATACCGTTTTTCTGTGCAGAGCCAAACTTAAACCCATTATTTATTGGTTTATTACATTTAATCTCAGCTATGATGTTGACCTCGCCAGTTACAATTAGATCGTAACCATTATCGCTCGGTTTGGTTCTTAAAACCTGTTCCAAATAGACCTTGTACTTTTCTTTCACATAAGGAAACCGCTCGCCTACCCAATCGATAAAATGGACTGTTGTCTGGTATGTAATGATGTTTTGGATATCCTTCAAGGTGGTCTTGATGTCCTCGAAGTCCTCGACTGATAGCCTAGAATAATAATCATCTCTGATGCCGGTTATTTTATCAGTAACGAACTGGTTAAATCTCCCCATCAGTTCAACTTCTCTATTGTAGGGCTGGTTCATTTTGACTTCCCCAATCCTTTCCTGGCTTATGGCATATTTATCCTATTATTTTAATCTACTTGTGTTGGAAGGCTCAACAGTTGAAATTCAAGTTGGAAGATAGCATTCTCAATATTTCTGGTTTGATCTCAACATTAAAAACTTCTCTGTTCTATGATTAACTAAATCACTCTGTTCTGAATAAAAGAAAGATGGTGCTATTAGCGACACCATCTTCAGGGCTTTCCACTATATAACTACACATCCGAATAACCTTTCTTTATTCATTTCATGGGATCGATGTAATTAGCGGATTCGCTATATAGCCCCATTTTCCGTTAACTAGAACTCCAGCTAGCCCTTCACTAAACCTATCGGTAGCATATTCATATTGAAGATTAACTAGTACTTTACCTGTTTTATCAATAAAACCATATTTGCCATTCTTAGATACTAACGCTAACCCTTCACTGAAACCTGCGGCACGTTCATATTGAGGTTGTATGACTTCTTTACCTGTCTGATCAATATATCCTATTTTTCCATCTTTATGGACCTGAACTAATCCTTCACTAAATTCAGAGTAAACCGTCGCGTTATCATACTGAGGCTTTATCACCTCTTTCCCCTTTTTATCGATAAATCCAACTTTGTAATGCTTTTGAACTGCAGCCAAACCGTTACTGAAACTGTAAACCTGGTCATATTGTGGCTTTAAAATAACTTTTCCTGTTTTGTCGATAAACAACCAATCGTTCCCTTTTAAAACTAATGCTAACCCCTCACTAAAACTCATTACCTGTTCATATTGCAGGTTTATTACGGTTTTACCTGCTTTATCGATAAAGCCGTACTTTCCATTCTTAGAGACCACCGCAAGTCCTTCGCTGAAATTCTCAACCAGATCATACTGAGGATTCACTATTGTTCTGCCGGCTCTGTCGATAAATCCAAATTTACCATCCTTGGACACCGGAGCCAGTCCTTCTTTAAAACTGTTTGCTTTATCAAACTGAAGCCCTATAACAACATTTCCTGTTTTATCTATATATCCGTATTTCTTATCCTTAATAACCACTGCCAGACCTTCGCTAAAATCGTATACTGATTCATATTGCGGTTTTACCACCTCTTTGCCGTTCTTGCCTATTAACCCTATTAATCCGTTAATATTAACCTGAGCTAGGCCGTCATTAAAAGAATATCCTCCCCCCATATATCTTTGATAAGGTATTCTCAATACCTTTTTCCCTGTCTTATCGATAAAATTTCCCCCAGACACAAATGCGAGACCTTCGCTAAAGCTGCTTGCTGTATCAAATTGCGGTTGGATAGCGTACGGTTGAACAGATGTCACCTGGTTGATCCCCACTATGGGTCCGCCCCATCCCCATACAGTTCCGTCTTGTTTCAGAACGTAAGAACTCTCTGCTCCTGCGGCTATTGCAGTTACATTGTTTATTGCTACTTTCACCGGAGTAGTATACTTTTTGGCATTATTAGTTAAAGGTACGTAGAGATCAGCTGCTACACCTAGTTGACCGACTGTGTTATACCCCCATGCCCAAACTGTACCGTCTTTTGTTAATGCCAAGGAATGTGTCTTCCCTGAAGCGATAGCACTAACATTGGTTAACCCTTGCACCTGAACCGGAGTTTTACTATAATCACTTATTTCCCAAACTGTCCCGTCATTTTTTTGTGCAAAATAGACACGACTTTGTCCAGATATATCAATAACATTAGATAAGCCACTAATCTGAATGGGAGATGTAGAGGCTACCTTATCAGCAGAAGGATTTCTTGACATATTCCATCCCCATACGGTGCCGTCCCGTCTTAATGCAATTGCGTCAAGTCCGTTTGCCGATACTGCAACAATATCTGCTAGTCCCTGAACTTGCGTTGGTGAATACAGCCTACCTCCCCATACCCATACTGTCCCATCTTTTTTAATTGCATAGGAATGAAATTCCCCTGCCGCTACAGCCACTACATCCTTTATGTCTTCCACTATTAAGGGGGTATTTGAATTAATTAAATTTTGTTTTCCTAATAGACCTAGACTATTACTTCCCCATGCCCAGACCGTTCCATCATTTTTAAGAGCCAAAGAATGGGAAGTCCCTGCTGAAACAGAAGTAACTCCAGTTAATCCCTGCACTTGCACCAGTGAACTTCTTTTCTCGAACGACCCATCGCCAAGCTGACCAGCATAATTTTGCCCCATTGCCCAAACTGTTCCGTCTTTTTTCAAAGTCAGGTAATTAGAGTGGCCTGCTGATATACCTATCACATCTCCGCTTTCAGCTGCGGATGCAACCAAGGGAACCGTCCAATTTAAAAACAAATCCAGCACCAGCAAAAATGTTATGTAAATTGATAATTGTTTTCTCATCGTTCTCCTTCTTTCTGATCGTTTGTGGATAACTCATACAATCTTCATTTACTTTCTAAAAATCTAACTAACGTCGCATACGTTTGTTCATAGGTATAATAGCTCTTTGGAGAAAATTTATTATTCCCTGTCCCATTCATAATCCCAATGGTGGATACGTAGTTTACACTCTCTTTAGCCCAAGGGCTAACTGCTTGCAGATCTGCATACTCTTGTTTCATCGAGGTGGTATCTCTCCCGAGTACTTGGGCAAGATTATATAAAATAGCAGCTGCTTGCTCCCGAGTTATTTTTCCGGTAGGATCAAATTTTCCGTTTCCGGTACCGCCTATTACACCCAGAGCATACAGATCAAACACCTCAAAAAACTCAGTATCTGTAAATGGATAATTGGTTCCCTCAACTACCTCTTCACCTTTCAGATTAATGTAGCGATTGGCGTACCAATTATTGTTTTTCCCTTTCGATTTCGTAAAGTCGCTCAACGTCATCGTTGTTTCAACTTCGATCAAGTTTGCAATCAACCCACAAAAATCCTCTCGGGTAATACTTGAGGTAAATAACCCGCGATATCTGTCTGAAGAAAGCAAGCCGTGGTATTGCATGCTCTCGTTTTGCGGGATTATCCCTTTGTCTAACGCCGATTTATAGATACTTCGCGCCCAGGGGCTTGGATTTTGCGGTATAGCTCTTTCCCATACCTTTGTTGCAGGGGTAACACTCCTTGTTGCCTGTTCCAATACTCTGTTGAGGTAAACGATTTTTTTGGCAAATGGTGTGTTTGGTTCATGAAATAAACGAATTCGTAACCCTTCCGGATTTCCCGCCAATTCTTCAATTACCGTGGCAAAGTCTTCACTATAGCTCATGGTGCCGTAGTCCCGTGAAAAAACTGATAAATTTTCGGGTGTCGCATCTCTCCAGTTGTTCCCTTTGTAGGATTTTCCTTCGTTCAAGGCAATCCATTCCCTCTGAAGATTAGCGGCTCCATATTTCACTTTTAAATATTCATGGAGAAAATGACCACTCTCATGAGCAAGGATAGATTCAAAATCATAATTTGAATTCAGATATAGATTCATCAGTGCAGTTTTATTGACAATACCAAAGGTGCCTTCCCAAAAAATGTCGTCCCTGTATGTAAGTTTAATTACCGTTTTGATTCCCCTGATTTTATAGTAATCTGTCATTTCCTTGATTAAACCAGTAGGGAAGTGGGAAAACACCGTGTCAATAGATTCGAGAAGATAATCCTTGCCTAAATCCCCTTGTTCCATCGAAATAGAGAGTCCGTATTTCTCCTCTAATGCCTCCTTTTTTGTTTGAGCAGCTGATGCTGTTGAAAAAACGTTAAAAAGTAAGCTAAAAACAAGTATGAAGCAACCGATTTTATAAAATGTAGCATGCATTAACTTCGGACTCCTTTCGATTGAAAATAATGTTACTGTCTGCCTGTAATATCACCCATTGCCGTTTTTATTCCAAAAGAGCACTTGCCGGGAGCTTTATAAACCCTCTATCCCCTTGCAAGTGCTTATATTTAAGTTTTTCCTATTCCTTAAAGACGGACTTCGTATCAATACCTATCGAATTGCTTGTTCCATCCCATGTAACCCCAAAATTAATTACTTTTGCAATGTCTCTCAGTTTAAAATAGTTGTTTCCATCTATGTTATATGCAGTTAGCTGAACCTCTTTACCATCTAGATATAGTTTAGAGTTTGTTAGTTTAGCATTTTTGGAGATTGACTCTTGTGAAACTACAAGCTCTTTTCCATCAGGGGTATATTTAGTGTCAGTAGATAAATTGATGGCATTAATTGAACTGTCCCAACTCACTTCAAAACTCTTTCCTGTTCCATTCAAAGTCATTGCTAGATCACGCAATTTAAAATAGTTGTTGCCGTTGATGTTATACGCATCAAATGAGATTGATTTGCCATTGACCAAAACTTTTGAAGATGATGGCGTCGCTGAAACAGCTATTTCGTTGGTTGATTTATTTCCATTAGCTTTACTTACAAACATAAAATCCAAATTACTTACAGAGAATACCTCGTTTGAATTTTTATCCATTACAGAGAAACCAAAGGACAAAATAGCACCTTCACTCTCTTTCTCTAAATCTTCATATCGTATTAAATATGGAGAATACATTACATGACCATCTTTAAATTCACCTTCAAAGTTCCCCACTTGTCCGCCTCTTTTGTCTCCTGGATAAGAGACTATAGAATAAGCAGATTTATCAGAGGTTACAATCTCAAAGATAGGATACATATCATTACTGTCTTTTTTAGGTGTTTCCATCACGATGACATTTGCCTCAAATGGTTGGTCGTCATAATCCGTTGCTTGTACCTTCTTCGTTTCAATATAATTCGGAATAATAATCTTATAACCCGATTTTTCATCGATTAAATTCAATTCCTTTCCTTTTATCCCTGCTGCAGATGTCGAGATAGATGTACCGAATGAAACCAACAGGGCTAACACAAACATAACTGAAATTTTATAAAATTTTCTGTTCATTGATCATTTTCCCCAATCTTGAATGGAATCTCTTTTGTACCTACTTTTATTCCTTAACTTAGAATTTTGAGTCATAAGGCTTTAGTGAAAATTGCCTTATCCCCTTTTTTAGCGGTTTTTTAACAGCGATCTTGCCATCTTTAGTTACTTTTACTACATTCTCATCACTATTTTTATAAACAGTACCTGTGGATACCTTGCATACACCCCACTATTTTTATCTTCATACTGTAGTGAAATGACTTGATTTATCAATATATCCCCATTTAACCTCATTCTCAATTATTCTTAACGGCAGCCAGAACCTCATTGAAACCAAAACCACTTACCTCGTCATATTTAGCCTCAATTACTACTTTCCTTTGGTATCAATAAAGCCATATTGGTCTTTCCCGTCCAGATCATAGCTTATGTGCCAATATCATGCCAGACCTTCACTTATCGGACCAACCAGATTATATGGCAGATACTCGATATCCTCTTTTGCGTATGCCATAGGCATCATACCCAAGCACCATTACGATAGATAACAATGCTCTTATAAACTTTTGCTTTTGAAAGTCTCCTTTACTTTTAGCTTTGTAAAACAAACAAAGAAAATTCTCGATTTTCGTTTTCTTTATCACCCCATTTTGAAGATCAAAAAGAATCAGGTTAATGTAATTTTTTTACAATATGTTGAATACTTTATCTGTTTATCGAATTATACCAATTTGATAATGGAGATAAAAGGAGTAATTTCCTTTGAATAACCAATCCATTATCATAAAACAGATTATCGGTAAAACCGTTAAAGCATTACGTGTCAAACGAGATTTAAGTCAAGAAGATCTGGCTGGACTATGTGAAGTCGATAGATCGTACATATCCATGATTGAAGTTGGTAGAAATGAACCCTCTGTCAGCAAAATTTTTGAATTGTGCGACGGGCTAAAAATTAAACCTTCTGACTTCTTCCGAATTGTAGAAATCGAATATGAAAAGCATCCCAATACCGGTAGCGAAAACGATTAAAGCTTGATACTGTTCTATAACTGCGTTAAGGATATCACTAATGTGTAGCAATATACTTCTCAGGCTGCTCTGAGTTATGAGCTTCAAGTAGCTTATAGCCTTCTTGGAGTAGCCATTCCTTATCTTCGGCATGTAAGATTTTCTGTATTTTGTTAATACCACTTCTATTGGCAAGCCTCTTCATTTGATTTTGCATAAGTTTCGAATTGCATAGGACAATAACAAGTTCACAACGAGGAATAAACCAACGTTGAAGTTCCTCCCACAGCCCCATGACTTCGGGGACAAAAACGTATGGTTGTCCATTTGCCATCATGGTTCTATTATCTATGAACAGCTTTATCTTTCCTGATGGAAGGCTTGAACTTGCTCTCTTTAGAGTTTCTGAAATCATAATGACTTCTTCCGGCTTAAGAACACCTTTAACTTGCCATGATAATAGTTGCTTGTCATAATGAACTGTAAAGGAAAACCGCTCAGAAAGTGGTTTGGTATGTTCTTGTTTTAAAAATTCAGTATGTAGGGAAAACCTTTCGTCATCAAAGAAGTAACTAATGTCAACATCGAGCGTATTACAAAGAATTTCGATGTTTTTTATGGATACGTTTCGCTCCCCTCTTTCAACACTTCCAATATAGGATCGATCTAAACCTGAGCGAAGTGCTAGCTTATCTTGAGACATGCCGGTTCGAGCCCTTAACTCTTTTAACCGCAGACCAAAATCTTTTAGAATACTCATATAGCAACCCCGATTGTCGAATTTTGTATTATATAGGACGAATTTACCATAACAATCAATTAAATGTCGACGGACTATAAGTATCATTGAGTGAAATGATACCGTCACTAGACAACCAAAAAGCCGCCAGAAGCTATCTGGCGGCATTCACATGACAATTTAGATTCATTGTTTTAGATGAATAATATCACAGTCGTTCTATACTTTAATCAACAAGACAGGACAAACTCACTGGTTAGATTGTCCTGTCTTGTTGAGCTCAATTACTTTCTACATTTTAGAGCATAGTCGATTCGATTGGACAAGAATTGGTTTAGACGTGTTTATGGCAGACTAAAAATGTAGATTAAGGCAGTTAATTTATGCAGGATCATATTCTTAATGGCGGCTTCATAGAGACAAAGGAAAATCCGATTTTCTATGGCGGTGTGGGCACGGGAAAATATCCAATGCTTCTCCCTTACAATGGACGATTAAACCACTGAACAATAAAAACCGTTGGATACCCCTGAAGGGCAAAGAACGGCTACCGGTACGTTTACACCGCTTTAATTATTTCAGGCTCAACAAGGAACTTTGTGCTATTACCTCTGATGGTAATATAATTGTCCCAAACGTATAAACGCCACTTTTCGTCAGGTGAACAATTGAGTGACTTAACAGAAGCTATTAGCTTACGTAGTTGCTTAAAATCAACATAATAAACTTTGTTTCCTTCCAAACGCACAGCTAAGATCGCAATGTCAGCATCATCTAATAACTCGACTTGCTTGGTTGTTAGATCAAACCAACCATGTCCTTTTACATGAAGCTTCGATTCAGGAGTGCATAAGACCAGCTGTTTTCCGTTGCTTACCCCTTGAAACATAATCTTCTTCCTCGTGATACTCTGCAAGTAGCAGTTATACTTCTTTCCTACCGTATCAATTACATATTGTATATCGGGAATTAACATCTCCCTTCCTCATTTCTAGGACTTTTATACATCCTAGCATAAAGAAGCGTAGCCTGTACTTAGCAATTGATCGGCTAAACACCATCACTAAAGTATTAATGATTAAGCAATGGTTACACCATAACAGGGCATTTACGGGTTATTTGATGAATACGATATAGACCTTGTCAAACGTCAACTGCTGACCCTCCTGGTAAACCGTTACCTTGTCCTTCAGATTAGCTAATAAATTCTTGATTAAGTGCTGCACGGCGGATAAAGTATGTTCTCCAAAGTCATAGATCACCAAAAATTTAAAGGCTCCAGACGGGTCAAGCGACTTCACTTTGGATTTACCATTAAGTAGACCCCGAATATCCTTGATAATACCTTCTCTTTGTTTAGAACCGAATTTGTAACCATTATTTATCGGCTTATTACACTTGATCTCGGCTATGATGGTGACATCTCCGTTGACTATGAGGTCGTAGCCGTTATCGCTTGGCTTGGTGTTTAGAACCTGATCCAAATATACCTGATAGTTATCTTTTACATATGGGAATCGGTCGCTCACCCAATCAATAAAGCGGATCGTGGTCTTGTAGGTAATGATATTATGGATGTCCTTAAGGGTGGTCTTGATATTCTCGAAATCTTCAACATTCAGCCTAGAATAGTAATCTTCGGCGGTGCCGGTTATTTTGTCAGCAATGAATCGGTTGAAACGCTCTTTCAGTTCGGTTTCTCGGTTATATGGGTGGTTCATGATTTACCCCCTCGATAATCACTATGACAGCGATCTATACTTGGCGAAACGTTCATGGTTGGCAAACCCTTCTCGAAACTTTTGGCTGATTACGACAGCATGAACAAACCTCTGATAACTCTGCTCGTTCTTTTTGGCGAACGAACATCGAGCTACAGCATGATACCATAAATCGAAAATAACGCTTGTGAGATACCCGATCTCCCAAAGAAGTGTCCTGTGGATGAGTGCATCCTGTTTATCAAAGAAACCAAAGTGACCCTCATTTCTGAGCGAGTTGAATATATTGCCGTGTGCATAGAAACCGTTGATCATATCTTTGACCTGCTTAAGTCGGTCCGAATGAGAAGGGAACTGATTACTTACGTATTTGAATGAACGATCTAATGCTTTCTGAATAGGCTTTGCTCAGTTCTCATCTTGCCCTAGAAATTTATCGAAATCCGGTTCTACTAGTGAATAAGTCGCTAAACATGCCTTCTCAATGGCTTGACGCTTCATCAGTTTTGACTGCGTCTCATGTCTCCTTAGAGATGAAAGTATACAAAGGAATAAATCGTTTCTGACTTGGCTGCTTAGCAGATAAAAGCTGCCTGCCCTCTTGTCCTCTGAAATAACGACATCCGATAGAAGCATGATTAAATCTTCAACATTAGTAAGAATATCTTGATTATTTTGTAATGACTCCTGTAGGATCACTTCTTCATGGTTAATAAAATCACTTAAATCCACTGATACCCCTCCCGCCTCTAACAACTGTCCTTTCATCTTCATCGACTCAATTGTCGGAACTCTTTAAGCATCTGGATTAATACTCTCCCCGTTTTCAAGCGGATTACGACTTGCTCATGCTGACGTTGGGTGTTGGACTCGATCCATGAATACTCGCCGTCTAGGACTGCTAATCTACTCTGAAAATCGTTTTTGTGAAGGTGGACATACTCAAGAAATGCATCCTTCTCTAGCGTATCTTCAAATAGTAACACGACCTCGAAGAAGCGCCTTCGGGCATAGCCCTCTTCATGGTTCTCCTCATTATAAAGAAACTTATTCAACTTGAAAGAAGGGCTATCCTTGGTAAAATACTTAAGAGCATAATCCGCGTGTGTCCTGTATTTTCCAAAATAGAGGAACTCCCATTCAGGTGTAGGCGTAGTATACCTTCCGCTATCCAGAATCACTATCTGTTTACCATATAGCTGTGTCCCAAAATATTTGATGCTCAACATTTGGTACATGGTCGATGAATTGCTCATCGCATATGCATAGAACTCGGGTATCAGTTCTGGTCCTTCATCGTCATCCTCAAGTGTGATGGTAAACTCGGGATTATAGACGTTGTAGTAAACATATTCATCGTTTTTCCACTCGTCCTTGTTTTCAAGACGCTTTATGATCTGCTCGAAAGGAGATCTGGTCAGTAAAAATCGTTTCTTCCATAGATACTCGATATTATTGATGTCCGCGCTTTTATCAATATCGGTATTGGTGTCGCCAACTCGGGTGTAGATATAGTTGGTGCGAACCTTTCTGCCATTTTCGGAGAAGTCCTCGGTCAGAAAATAGGGTGTATCGGTGCTGTTCTTGATGATCAAGACATCGACTTCGTGGCTGGCAAGCATTAAAGTTCGTAGCTCTACCCGAGGTCGGATGCCGGAGACAAATCTTTTGGATTTCAAGAAGTCGATCATCTGCTGCTGATTTCTTCGATTTTCGTCATTCTCAACCCCGACAACATCGAAGGTTCCGTCAGCAATACCAAAGATAATGTAGGCGTCTCTGTCAACTCGGTTATTTGACATACAGATAATGTCATGGAGCAGGTTAGCTTTATTGGAATGGTGCTTCTCCTTGAAGTCCCAGTAATCATCTTCTCGACCAGTTAAGATCAGTGCTTTTATTTCATCTTCTAAATCGATCCCCCGCAAAACAATCACCTTCTTTATTGTTGAATTATCCTTAATACTCTCTTCTAGAAAAATCAATGTTAAAATACGAATAGCAATAAAACACTCGATGCCGATGAACTAACTGCGAGATTTATCGGCATTTTAAAGTCACTCTGCATCGATTGTTATGAAGGCTTAACCCCGTGCTTTTTGAACAATCCTTCGAAAAACTCTTTAATGACCTTTGCCCCCGCTTCTTCTTCCATCAATTCATAACCGCCGAATCGAAAGACCTCATACCCGTTAAGTTTTAATTCTCTGTCTGCTTGCACCATTTCAGCATATTTTTTTGGGCTAGATACATCATCATCAGAGTAATGTTGCTTTCCATCTACTTCAAGGACGATTCGCTGTTTGTTTGAAAACAGTAGGAGGAAGTCCATACGTTGCCTTGATAAATAAGGTTTTCCCGTTCGCTGCTTTATCGTATATGGATCATAATGTAAATAGACTTGAGGTATTATTGCGGGAAAGTTTCTGTCAAACAATTCTTTGAAATATCTAAAATAACTTTTGAATAGCAGCTTTTCTGGTGGGGATGCTAATGTTTGAAACAAACGCCGATAAAGTTGTTTTTCTGTGTCTCTATTAGGCTCTGATATTCTATTCATATCTGCCCACCACGTTACAAGGTCAGCCCAATAAAGACCTGTATTGGGAATATTGCGATCGTATACTAAGCAGTTTTCTTCATGCTTCACAATTTTAATGTCGTTATTTATTGAGTCACTAATCACAATTTCAGGTTTCTGACCAACCGCGGCGAATATAAGATTCTTCACATTCCCTTTAACCCCGTCATGCACCTTATCTATTTTATAGACAGGAAACCCCGAGATATTATCAGCCAAGGAGAACTTATAACCATCGTTTACTAAATGTCTATTGATAAACTGAATATACTCATCTTGCTCATTCTGTTGCCGCACCAATGGGTGTACGACCTGGTCCAGAAACTTAATAAATACTTCATCAGTTGCAATAAATAACTCCAAATACTCTTCATATAAGTAAACTTCATCAAAATCATTATTGTTGATCATATGTTGCCATATATCACCTGAAGCTGTATTGAATCTTGAATCCGTAGAAGGCATACTGTCAAGATCCCATATTCTGTTCAGAAACCCGATTAAGTCATGCCTCCCTTGGATATTACCTCTGACATGCAGTTCGTCCATGATATTCCGCCTTGTTATCTCACTGATCGTAAAAAGTCCTGTTGGATTGAGACGAAGGACCAACTTTGCCAATGAGTTAGCTTTTGAACCGTAGTCGCTAATTACACGCTTTGCTAAGTCTAGTAGGAATAATTGATCTTTACCTTTTAATCTCCTTTGGACATAAACACGTCTGCTCTGATGAGCTTCGGATTCATCTCCATTTTCCAAACCATATTTAGTACAAACTGTCGGTAAGTCATATGATTTTTCCTCTCTAAGCACTAGAGTTATTGCATCAATAAGTTCGTTGATACTCGCCATAAAATCCCCCCATTGCGACTATATTCTCTGTGCTGGACAGTAGCAATAAGATCCGCCTCCACTTTAAATTTTTGTTAGGGTAACTTTTCGACCTATTCTCTTCTCTTGAATCCTTAAAATTAAAGAGATTTTACATATTCAATAGCTCTTTGAAAATCATTTACTATTTCCTCTGTTTTTTCTCTGTTAGGCATAACATTTGAATGAGCTATCTTATGACGATAATTCTTTCTGTGTTGATCTATCAAATCCCATAATGTGGTATTATCACCAACGAAAGATGTCCCAGTACACCTTTTTAGAAAAACATCGCATCTCTGTCTGAAATTCGTTTCAGTTTTGGCCAATTCTGTTTCGATCTCAGCTTCGGTCATCCCTCTGGCAGTCATTTTCTCTATTAATTTTTTCTCTACAGTGATTTCTAAAGCAGCTGAACTTTCAATTACAGCTGATCGATATTCTAGTCTGTACCACAAACTTCTTGCCACCAATATTAGCTCGTCTTCTATAGGCATCTCAGTATTATTTTTCAATCTTCCCTTCAGTGCTATCAAATCTGCAGGCTCAATTTCAGGAAATTTCTTTTTACTCGGCATAATACTTGGCACCAAACCTGCAAATGTTGTACTATCATAGAATTTATCATCAACGTAATCCTGAATTAATGTTCCTTGCAAAATATTCGAATCCAGTTTATGAACCCAAAAGTGTCCTCTTAAGTAAGAATAATGCCTTATTAATGTATTTAGAGCATCATAATAGGCATAAACCTTATGAAGATTCGCTAATCTAGCTTCTTTTAAAATTCTTTCTTTAATACTTCTCAACTGTTTTTCTGGCAATTTTTCAAATTGTTTATTAGCCTTAATATGCAAGTCGTCACTATCAGTGTAAGTAGTACCATTCCTAACCATGATTGATTTAATCTTCTTTATACACTGATCATCAGTGATGTTTTTGAAATCCTCCTCATTTATTGAGGATTCTTCCTCAAAAGAGCAGCTAACAAAAGACTTACAATCACTAAAAGCATAGTTTGAAATGCCATTATTTTGGATAATGTTCTGCAGCGTTTCTTTATCTCCAACATATAAATCCTTTCCAGAATACTCAGCAAACCTTGCAGTATTGAGATAATACCAGTCTGAATTAATGTTTAATCTCACTATTCCGACGGAAGTATTGACTTCAAATTCACCATCAGGAAGCTCTATCATAAACGGCAGTTCATTTGTTAGTGTCGCACGAAACTTCATACAATTACCCCCTTGTACTTTTCCCCGTGGGAATTCTCAACCCTAAATGCGATTTACTCGTTGGGAACGGGATTTCGATACCCATATGCTAGTTTTTCTATATTCCAACATACAGCTTTGTAGCCTTCGCTTAATTTTCGACAATCAACAACCACTCATAAACCTCAGAGCTCAAGTATGGCTAAAATGATTGTTATTAATTATCCCTTGGACCTTATTACGACTTTTGTTGTATACCAGTCTCATTATTGGACAACTGAGATTAATTAATATCAGAACCAGAACTCTTGTTGAACAATTAAAACACTAAATCAATTCTCCCTTTTCCAAGAGCATTGAACCTTTCAACACAGATAACTTCAACTTTCTTCATGAGTTCAATAATAAATACATTTGAAATCTCTTCGTCCGTCTTCCTAATAAAATCTCTATCTAGAGCTTCTACTAAAACATCCTTCGATTGAACCTTCAATATACACATGACAGCAGAAAGTAAGGGTATTAATTCAACTTTATCAGTAGGTTTATACAGATGGTCTATGATCTTCTTGTCGTATAAAGTACGCCTTTGTCTGGCAAAAGGTACTGCAGACTCCAACCAGGCAAATCTACTTTCTAGAGTTGCCATTGAATAAAGTTGAGAGATAGGATACCACCATCTTGTAAAATCAGTTTCTTTAAATCTATCCATTTTTTTCTCATTCAATTTACTGCGCCACCTAGAAGCAGATACTTTCACTGGGAAAAACTGACCGACTTTATGAATATCCTTATGGCTATAAACAATTTCAACTTCTAAGTCAATTTCGCTACATCTCTTTGGGATGAACTTCATTAACGCATTAGGTATATTGATATATGTCTCGTCAATCTGACCAGTGTATTCTTGTACAGCTAAAAATTTATATGCAGGAATATCCGATTTTTGTAATGTTATATCTGGCATAGTAAGCCTTGAACTGTGAACAAAGTCATAGTTTATTCCTTTAAAGTCAATTACATCTCGATATCCAAACGGTTCACCTATCAAATTAAACTCAATATTCTCTAAGTCATAAAAATGCATGTATGCTCTATATTTTCTTGAGTTGATCTTGCTGATACTTCTATAGATTCCGACTTTCATGGTCGTTGGATTGAAAGAGAGAATGCAATTCCTTCCAAAGGAAGTGTTACTTATCAATTCTTGACTAATCCTTTTAAAACTCACAGAGTCATCTTTTTGTATCCTAGCTAGGTTTTCTCCAACAATCCATATGTCTCTAATATTTGCTTTTCTGTATAGTTCTCTTCGTCTAATCAAAGTATCCAGAGACATGTTTGATCTTTGATACTCGATTGCCCATTCTTGTCCATTCTTGAATTTGATGTAAACATCAGCAATTTGACCCGTTTGAGGGATCTGATGCTCAATATCAACCTCTTCTGCAATATCTTTGTATTTTTCTGCAAAATATTCGTAGAGCAATTCCTTACCTTTTGCATGTTCAGTGGACTCATCATTCTGATCACAATCAATGTTCTTTGGATTATGTCTAAAATGTGGTGCTGTTTTCGGATTCGCAGCCCAAGCAAGCACTACCTTCTTTAAACATGATTGACACACAAAGCCTTGACTTCGATTGATTTGCTTTAATGATTCTCTTTTATCTTTCCAGTATTTGCTCTTGAGGTTAACGATTGTGTTATCATTTTGTGCCTTTGCTTTGAACATTTGTCATCACCTTTTATAGTAGATGACTATATTTTACAACTATGGCAAAAGGAATGGTGTAAATAAACTCCTAAAATTTTTTGGGGTATGGTGGTCAAGAATACTTCGCGATCTGTATTGCTCAATCTGTTTAGATAAAGAAAAAGATGATGCCTGGATAGACATCACCTCTGCTTCGATTAGGTCAATTGGATAAGATTTACCGTTCCGACTGGATATTCCCACACTTCCCCAATGACTTCACCTTTGTGATTGCAACTCGGGCAAGTTACCTCTTCGGTAAAGCTGTATTGAATCTCTTCACCCATACCTCTTTCATCATTGCTCTCATACTCAAGGTTTCCGATAATAAACGTATGATTAAACGTCGAATTGCAGTTTTTACATTTAAGATTATCTTGATGACTAATAGGAAGCTCTAGACTCATATGACATCCCCCTTCTTATAATAAACGATCATTACCCCTGTTAGGTTCATTTTCAAATCGATGGAAATATCTGATCTAAACTACCTTAAGAGTACACTTGGATAGTAATGTGTGTTTAATTTCGTTCTTAGCATTCTTCGAAACGCCTTTTCGCGTTCTTTCGAGAAATATGCTCTCTTCATTCCTCCACTTATCCCGGTATAACTCTGATATTTAGCAAAAGGATCGGCATCCGGTATTACCAGCGCCTCATCAAGTTGTGAAAATCGCTCAATGTTCCGATTCTTTGCTAAATGATCCGCTAAGGAGTTTAACAAAATTCCTTTGTGGCTTTCCACCCAGTAAAGATTTATATCAAAAGGAATGGTCGTATCATTTTTTATTTCTTTCGTTAGTCGCCTTAATGCAGAAGTACTGTCAGAAAGAACGTATGCCTGATTAAATTCCCACGTCCCCATAGCTTCTGCAATTCCTCGCTTTAAGGCTTTATACTCTTCCTTATCAATATCATCCTTCTCAGGCTTGTACTCGCATTCTGCAATTAGTTTAACACCGAACTTTTTCTTTTTTCGATAGAAGACCACTAAACCTAAACCTGTCCTGTACTCATTATTTAATAGAGATTGAACTGAAGCATCAGTGTAGATGATAACTGTACCTTTATCATCAAGCATCAATTGCTCATCAGATTGCTTTAACATATCCAGTAGAATATCATCCCGACTGCAATTCTTTTTCCTCGAAGACAGCTTCATACTTAAAGCACCTTCTTTCAATAAGATGCTTCCATTGTATAACTCAAAAAAGGCGTACGGTTGAAATGTAAAGCAAATAAAAAAAGCCTTTACTCTTCATCTCTTGTATTCATGAAGTTAATAAGCACTTGCCCTACAAAGTTATCTACTATCTCCTTTAACTTATCAGAATTGTTATGTACTTGTTCACAGTATGCCAAATAATCACTATGCATCAAAGCCATAATACTGCCTTCGTGATCTTCTGATTCACACGAATCTGCATCTAAGCTGACCAATTCATCCTGCATTTCTTTTATCTGGCTTTCTAAAATTCTTTTCTTTTCGTCAATGCTAATTTCGCTCGCTTCACGGAAACTTCCATCTTTAATCTTATCAATAATTGATTTCCTCGCCCTCACTTTGTTTTTGTAATCATCTAATACATACTCAGCCATAGCAACTCTTCCATGATTCACCTTATCAGAAATCGCTCTATAATATATATCTCGCTCTATATAATTGTTTTCATCTTTATTCGAACTGTTTTTATCTGCTGGCACTGCTCGTAACCCTAACATTAAAAGTAACTCTTCATTGTCAAAATCCAAAAACTCTTTACCTTTATCTGCGTAATACAAGTCATCTGTACCAAGAAGGATTCGTTTAATCAGTAAAGCGATTGCATAATCGATACTGTTATTTGCGACCGTCATTCGTTTTTCTAAATCATCTACTTTTTCATTAGTAGCCCCGTATAAATTATCCAGAAGATTTTTATAGTGCTGATTGGCGAACTCTTCATTAGATTGGAGAATAATTTTAGTTAGAAAGTTCCCCCTGAACAAATTATAATTTGCCTTATCTAACTCATTGCATAACCACTCAATTGCATCTCCTACTCCTTGATGATCTAATTTGGTGATGCTCACTATGAATAGCGTTAGACGCTCAACTAAAACTGTAGTCAAATCTCCTAGCTTAACTGACTGAAGGTGAGATGGCATGGTATAGATTAAATCACGGAACACTGAATGTAGCTCATTATCAATGCCTTCACAAATTAATTTATTGTATTTTTGTATCTCTGCTGCATTAACTTTATCTTTGGCATGATTTGCCCTACTAAACGGATGATTACCACTGTTTTTCAAGATTAACGCAAGGAGTTCTGCAAAATCAGCAGGGAAGTAATAATCCGCTTTCTTTGATTTGTCTAGTTTGAAATCTGTTTTTTCAAAACCATATAATTCATAGAACTTTCCGATATGGTTATAAAACGTCTGTTTAACTGAAATTTCACTCTTTTCCATCATTTCTTTCAAGTTATAGTCAATTCGTCTAACTTTCATTCCTCTTGGCATTATTTTATTACCTCCATGTTACTTGAGACCTTAGTAACGTTCACGGAAAAATTTTGACTTGTTCTTATTTTACAATAACCGTTAGGAGTTAGTAAATTTGAGAGAGACGCTGAAGGGATGGAGGTGAATGAAAGTGCTTTTCTGATCAGGGTGACCTCATCAATGATCTTTCTCTGTTTGATTCGTATCATTCTTTGCATACGTTGTCGTGTTTTTATATTTAGTCTCAGCAACAAGGCGTGGAAATTCATTTTAAGTGTATCTGAGTTTGAATATTTGCTATCGTGAAATGCATGATTACCTATCCATCCCCATCAATTTACTTATTGATTATTCAGTAAATTTGTCACAGGTAGAAACTCACTGTAATTTCCTACTATTGTTTTGACATACACTTTAGTCTACTTGTCAAACACTAAGACGACAAGAAGATTATCGGGTTCTAGAACCGTAGATTTTACATCATGTTCGCACAACTCCTTCAACATTTATCTACAAAAGACTTGTCCAAATTAAAGATCGGGCAGGTGCTGCATTGGAGAGTTTAGCTTGAGAATCAGATCATAACATACTCGACCGCATAAATGAGTTAGTTAACCCAACTCATTTTGGCTACCACTATCCTTGAACTTTTTCATGCCTATAGCTTTCCGCAGACCATGTACCTGATTTTTCAATTCATATGGTACAATTACTCCTACGTTAACTCCACTCTTGTTAAAGGACTCGATTTTTTCAAAAATCGCCAATACTCACCGTCCACACTTGACTTCTTCATACGACCTACTTCCCTATTACATTAATACCGGTTTCCGATAACCGACTCATAGTTACATTAATGATATCAGTCGCATGTTTTTGAATATTAGAGCCGATACCCCCGCAATGGAGGACTACTCGGTACCTTCCACAGTTTTCAAGCAACCGATTCCACTCTGACATTGGGTCGTTCCTTTCTATGTAGGATTCAACGATGACGATGTCGTGATGATCAGCGAAAGCATAGATTTGTTGAAGTTGCGCGGCAATTACTCGTTCGGCTTCTTCTTGAATCATGTTTATAACTGCTATATAAACCGCCGCGGCGATCACTTCATCGGTTTTACGTATCTGATCAAAATCAACCATTGTTACTACCTAAACTCCATTTTTAATAAGTTAAAATTGTCCATTCTGACGCCTCCGTTTTTGAAGCTCACGTTTAATAGTGCTTTCACTGATACGAGTAATATTTACAACCTCTCTCATATTATGAGTTTGGAGTAAGCCAATCGCATGATCCAGTTGTAATTTCGTAAACTTAGGTGGACGTCCTTCTCGGAAACCGGATTTCTGCTTTGCTATTGCTTTACCTTCTGCAGTGCGCTCAATGATCATGTTTCGCTCAAATTCTGCAAAAGCAAAGAAAATCGTTCTGATCAAGATGCTAGTCGGAGTGTTGTCCAGTATACCCATATTGAGGATATGAATCCTTACACCACGCTCGAGCAAACTTTTTACTATCTTCTCACCTTCAATAGTTGAACGAGCAAAACGGTCTAGCTTCGTTACTACCAATGTATCTCCTGCCTTCAAAATCTGAAGCAGCTTGGAGAATTGTGGACGATCCATTTTTGAACCAGTAAAGTTATCGATGAAGATAAGAGACTGATCGACCCCCTCAGCCAGTAATAAATTGACTTGATGTTCCAAACTATTCCCATGCTTTGACTGACCTACAGTACTGACTCGAGCATAGCCATACTTCGGCATGTTTCCGACCACCACCCTACGATATTTTAGTTTACTTATGATCCCTAGTTATGACACCGACTAAACCCGCATTTTATCGTTCCAAAATCGGACGTAGTCAAGAGGGGCAAAACTCAAGAGAAATGACCCTATTGTAGTACCTAATTAAACAATCTAATATTGACAGATACTAAAGGAAATCTATTCTTTTAAAAAGATAACACATTAAAGTTTTCCTCTGAATTGGGAGATTTAGTGATGAGCGGCTAAACCAGTACCATACTTACTGTTAAATACCTTTACGGCCAGCTGCCAAATTTCAATTTGATCTCAAACATACCAGCAACAATTTTTACAAGTTGAAAAAATAAAGGCAGTATAAAACTCGAAAGCCCAGTTCTATACTGCCTTTATTAATTGTTATTTGCCTGGACCATATTATTATCAAGCACAATAAGGTGTAACCGCTCAATTGAAATACTTCCCAATAATATCACCAAAATGAGTTCCTTCTATAGTAGTTGTAATAGCGATAGTCCTTTTTAGCTGCAGAGCAATTTTTATAAAAGTAATAATAGACACTTACATTCGAGTTATTTAGGAACAACATTCTTTTACTGTAAAACGGCTTGTAAGCGACGAAGCAGCTATTAATATAACACAAGGAACGTTTTATAAGCCTCGTAATCGTAAGTCTGCTAAAATACTTATAATAAGTATAAAGAGAATGAAGAAAAACCATGCGGCGAATACCCCATGGTTTCTTTGATGATGAGGATTGTTGCCTGCCCTTAATAAAGGTTTCCTCCTAGTCGAACCCCTATTCCTCCATGGCAGTTATAAATTGATCTCTGATTTCCCACATAGTACTTGTTTTCATCTGTTGCATAAATTTGCTCATTTTAATTCTCATTATTCTTCTATTTCTAATGCTGGTAAACTATTGACTAAATCCACTGTTTGAACGGACACGTTAATAATACGAAGTAATAAGTTGAAAATATACTTCTCATCATCTGAGTAATCATTCGGATCATCTTTGATTCCTGATTTTTCATCTAAAATTACTTGATATTGTTCCATGATCCACTCAATTGCAGTTTTTCCATTAACAGTGTACTCATAAGCTTTTTTAGGGATATTTTTAATAGTAATATCACTATTAAAAATAATCGTTTCCATCATTCCTTTTTTAGGATGTTTCATTTTCGTTACTTTGTATGAAGGGTTATTTTTAGATTCAATAGATGCCCCTTCAAAAACTGGTATGGTTTCGTAATTAATATGCAAATCAACAATTTTGCGTCCAATTTCAATAAACTTATCTCTATTTATTAAATTTGGAATCCGTGGAAAATCTTTCGCTAAATCATTTGAGTATTTAGTTTTGTATTCCTTTGAATGAAGTAAAGCATAAATTAAATAAAAAGTGTCGTCCAAGGACAAATTATGTTTTTCAAGGAATGATTCCGAAATATTAGACACAGTGCCAAAAGAATCTGTCCCCGAATACATTGGAAATCCTTTGCCATTATGAATTAGCTGTAAATTGGGAATCAAATCCGTAGCAATGCAAGAGAATTCTTTTTTTGAACCTTGACCTTGAAGGTATAGAACATTCCCCATATTATTGTATATATGATGGTATCGGCTAGGCATTTCAATAATACCTTTATCGTAAAAGAGCCATTTTTTAGTAAAAGGTCGATGCATAAACAAAATAATGTTGCTATTATCTAGCTTAATTTCTTGCGCTTTTTTAAATTTATCTGATAATCCTCTACTCCACTTAATAAAACTTTCAGATTTATTTACTTTCTCAATTCGTTCTTCCGGATTCTTAACGTTTGCTAATCTTTTTAACTCGTCACTATAGTTTGCAACCATTTGATTTGCATTCGCTCTTACTTTGTCTTTTGAGAATCCTACAACCCAAAGATCCCTCGCAGGATAAACACCAGTATACTGATCTTTGAACACCCCGTTTTTCTTATCCATATTATCAACAAATGGGATAAAAGATGCGTATGTGTTATCTCTGTGATTTATCCAGTCGTAATTTTTATCTGGAACAACCTTCTTCCACTCCACATTTTCAATTGAAATAAGTTCACTTAAAATCTGCAATTTTTGCTCTCGTGTTAAATAGTCATCAACTTCGCGATAATAAATTTCATGATTATCTGAATCATCTTTTACTAAGACAGAAATTGCTGTAGGAGTACGGCTACCAGAACCAAATATCTTACCACCCTCACGACGAGATTGTTCTCCCTGAGTTCGTTTCTGATCTCCTCGAAGGTTAAAGATGTATAAATAATTGAATTCCTCATTCCAGCATTTTCTTAATCCATCGGCACTCTGACTATCGATAAATCCCGCATTTGTTATAAATGCTATAACACCTTTATCACCGATTCTATCTGAGGCCCATCTAAAGGCTTTAATATAAGTATCATTCAAACTTTTTTTCAATTTTGCTTTTGATTGTTTTGAATAGGTATTTTCTACTCTTTCTTCTAAAATCGGATAGGTGATATTTTGATTATTATCATTTACACTTGACTGACCTACAGAATATGGTGGATTCCCAATTATCGCAAATATCGGTTCATCCTGCTGTTTCTTCAAACGAGCATGGTTCTCATCAAACAGCTCATCCATAAATGAATCCTTATGCTCTGTACTTTCAAACGTGTCCGTTAAAACAATTCCTTCGAACGGTAAATACTCACCTTCAGACAAGTTATGGAATGTTTCCTCGATATTAATCGCTGCGATATAGTAAGAAAGCAAAATAATTTCATTGGCGTGAAGTTCCTGAGTATACTTACGAACCAAATCTTCTTTAGGAATCAAGCCGCTTTGCAAAACACGAGTAATAAATGTTCCTGTTCCAGTAAATGGATCAATGATGTGAACCCCTTTACTCGCCAATGATTTACCAAAGTGTTTCTTTAATACATGATCAACAGAGTGAACGATAAAGTCCACAACTTCAACTGGCGTAAATACGATTCCCAACCGTTCAGTTGTTTCCTTAAATCCCACTTTGAAGAATTTATTATAAAGTTGAACAATGATTTCTTGTTTTGCTTTCAGATTATCAATTCCTTCAGCACGAACACGAACACTATCATAGAAGTCCTGAAGTCTTTTCTGTTCCCTAACTAGCCCTTGTTCATCTAACACACTCAACATTGAATCCATTGCTTTTGAAACTGGATTGTTGAGAACAAAACTATATGAATCGAATAATGCTTCAAATACTGGTTTTGTAATTAAATGTTGTGCTAACATTTCAACAGCCTGATTATCCGAAATAGAATTATTAATGTTATGCCGTAAACTTTTAATGAATCTTTTAAACTCTTTATACGCCTCACTATTTGTATCCTCTAGCATTACACGGATACGAGTCATATGCTGTTGCGCAATGTCGGCGACATCCTTAGACCAATCTTCCCAATAACGCACATTCCCGACTTTCTTAACAATTTTTCCATAAAGTGCAC
Source organism: uncultured Brevibacillus sp. (assembly GCF_947502445.1). GTDB lineage: Bacteria > Bacillota > Bacilli > Brevibacillales > Brevibacillaceae > Brevibacillus. The sequence continues at coordinate 23,165 of NZ_CANMZW010000006.1, read as the reverse complement.
GTTCCAGTTCAGTCCACTCTTCATCAAACAATAACGTTAATTGAACGTTTTCAGGCTTATTGACAGTCAACCCATCTTCAGGTGCGTCACCAACACCAATGATTTGAATTTGGTCTGGTTTCTTCTTGTTTAATTCTAATTTATTGATGGTTGCATCAAAACGTTCATCCAAAGAACGCAACGCATTCAAGACTTCCCAAATGACACGATATTTATCGTTATTATCTAAAACGGTATTCGGATCAACTCCTGCAGGAATACCGATAGGAAGAATCACATAGCCATAGTCTTTTCCTTTAGCTTTACGCATTACACGTCCAACAGCCTGTGCAATATCAATTTTTGATTTACGTGGTTTTAAGAACATTACTGCATCTAAATCAGGTACATCTACACCCTCCGTTAAGAATCTTGCATTGGATAAGATACGACATGTACGGTCGGGTACATTAGCTTTTAACCATGAAATTTTTTCGTTCTTTTCAAGTGCGTTCATTGAACCGTCTGCATGGTCAATTTGTACCCGAAACGCGTCTATATTGTCACCACTCTGATAAATATACTGGTCTACAACTTCCGAGAACATATTAGCAATAAGCTGAGACTCCTTAATCGTTCCAGCAAATGCAATCGCACGTTTCATAGGTTCTCCGAGTGTTTCATTCGAATTACTCTTACGTTTTACAAGACCATTCCAACAACCAATGATTTTCGTTACATCATCAAACTCCAATTCAGACTCACGAGCCAACATTTGTTGGAATCTCCGAGCAATAACTTCTTCATCAACGGCAAGAACCATTACCCTATAATCTGTTAGAATATCTTTACGAATGGCATCACCAAAACCAATACGATAAAATTCTTCTCCATAAATTGCAGTATCATTCATATCGGCAATAACGACCGACATTTCTTCTGCTTTACGCTTCGCATCTTCCCCATATACACGCGGTGTTGCAGTTTGATATAAACGTTTCCCAGTTTTAATATTGCTATCACTGTGAACTCTCGTAAAAACACTTGCTTCTTTGCCACTCTCAGTCGCACCAGTTGTTCGATGAGCTTCATCACAGATAACTAAATCGAAATTATAGAAACCATTTTTTTGTGCTTCAAAGATTACATCAATAGACTGATAAGTTGAGAAGACTGTTAAAAAATCACCAGGTGAATCGCTATTCTCAATTTTAACTTGATAGTCCAATAGCTTCTTATAATTTGTTGTTGCTGGATAACCTAAATCAGCAGCTGCTATATCCTCCAGCTCATTATCTCCTTTGGTTTTTGTGACTTTTCTATCTGAACATACCGCAATGGAATCCATATTGAAATTTGTATCTGCCGTCCAACTACGTAATGTCTGAGATAACAACTGAATGCTTGGAACCAAATATAAAACCCGGAAAACATCTTTCTTCTCATCTGCCATTTTCTCTGCAATAGCCATTGATGTATAGGTTTTTCCACAACCAGGAGCCATAATCAACTTTCCACGGCCTACAGTTTTAAATCCTTCCACCACTGCTTCAATAGCTGGAATTTGATGCGGAAGTGGAGTCCTCTTATCTTGAAGCTTAACTTGTTCTGGTTTATTAAATGAATACGAAGACCAATCAATTTTACTCTCTTGCAAGTCAGATAAAGAAATACGAACGATTGGCTTATCACGGAAATTCAACGCATCATCAGCATTAGCACTCCATTTATCAGTTGATGTGACAATAATTCCTTCTGTATAATATTGCTTTCCTACCTCATTAAGAAATGAATCAATATGTTCTTTTCGAATTGTCGTATCTTTGGAATAGAATTTACACTGGACCGCAACTAACTCGCCAGTTTCACGTTTTTGAGCTACTAAATCAACACCCGTATCTTTTTTCGGTATATTATAATTCGTAGGAACTTCGTTTAACTTCCAGACCTTATCGAATAATCGAGCGTACATTGGTTCTTTTTCTAAGTAAGCAAGGACTAATAACTCAAATAATGTTCCTCTATCACGTTGCTCATGTTTTTTTGCATCAATCTCGTTTATCAATGCCACAAAACTTTTATGACTTTTCGACGCCAAACTCCTCACCTATCTTTCATCGAATAACAAATTCTCCAACATTCATTATATCAAACAAGAAAATTAATATTTCATGAAAATAAACTGAGTGAAAAGAGTAAACAATAGCTCAAATGGCTATAACACCTCTAAGGTTTATACAGCATGTTTACCCCAGTTAGAAATCACTTCTTTGTGATTTTATACTGACCTGACCGATACAATTGGACAGATTGAATTAACTGATCTATTGTTTCATTACTTAAGAATAACTGAACTGTAATATTTTGCTTTGATCCTAGAGTTATTGATACCCCAGCGGGACTTACATCAAAGTTATATTCTAAACTTACTTTCGGAATTTGTAGTTCTGCCCGCTCCTTAATATTCTCAAGTAACTCAGGATACCTTTGAAAATGCTCTTGCAGTGCATCATGATGTTCATATTCTATTTTTTCTTCATCAAGTATTAACTCGCCCTGGAATGAACTCCCCTCGCATCCAAGCATCCAATATTGTCTGATGAAACGATACCTCCCTATAGTTCTGCGAATACGGGATTTTATCTTCTTTTATTAATTTACGAAGCATGTATCTTGAAATACCCAGATACTCCGCTGCTTGCTTCGAGTTCATGTAACCGTTATACCACTTGCTTGCCTCTTTTTCACCCCTGATCACATAACCAATCATCTTAGTCCCCTCTGCTGAGCTTTATTAAGTTCTCGGTCAAGTTCATCATGAGCAAGAATAAGGGCATGGTATCGTCTCTGAGCATACATTCTTCGTTTTTCTAAATCCCCAGGTCTGTCTTTGTAGTACACACTCTTCGTTGCACTCTCATCGAACACTTCGTCCAAATGCTTCTTTATTTCGGCTTCTTGAACTTCCAAAACGGTTTGTATGAAGCGTATCGTTTCTCCTGTCAGGTGCATTTCATATCTAGTTCCAATCAACTTATTATCCGTATCATTCTGATCTGAAGGCAATAGAGTAAATAGAGGACCCCTAGGTGTGACATTTGATGCACCCATCCACTCCCTTAATACATCTTCGTGAAACATGACCCTACTTCCGATCTTAATGTGCGGAATTTGATTCATTCTTGCCATCTCATAAATTTTTGTGCTGGACACACCTAACATCTCTGAGACTTCTTTCGTGGTTAAAGTAACTTTCTTCTTTATCATGTTCTCAACCCCTCAAGGGATTTTGTACTTTAGTAACTTTCAAATTATTACTAATTTCAACATACCTTTCATTGCTCCTTCAAAGTTAGGATCTAATTCCCGACATATACAAAAAACGGCAGCACAAAACTCCTCAAGCAAGTTCTGTACTGCCGTTTTTATATATTGAGCATCGCTGGTGAATTCCTCGCACCAAGCTTATTTAAGAATCAATACTTTGTTACTGATCTCTTCACAATTCACTATTGGTAAATTTAGTTCTTTTAAGAACTTCGACCTACCAACTGGTTTATCTTGTTTTTTCTTTGGAAAAATAACATATACCCTCTCCCTGGCTCTTGTGACAGCAACATACATTAAGCGTCTTTCTTCTTCTACGGTAGTAGGCGGCTCTGCCTTTTCTTTACATGACTGTATGTCAACCTCTTTAAGTTCAACCGATTTGTTTGAAGGTAGCCCCCCATCGTAACAACCGATAACAAATACATTCTCAAAGGCTAAACCTTTGCTTCCGTGTATCGTTAAAAAGTACAACGCGTTATACTCGCCTTTGTGATATTTCTCAAGGTTCTCTTTCATTTTTTCTCTACGCAATTTCATTCTCTCATAGAATCCAAGCAATTCAGACCAAGAGCCGTATTTATCCAGCTCCTTGTTGATCCAATCTCTTTCTTCTTCTGAAATGCTATCTTTTTTTATGAAATCAAAAAAGTTCTTCAGAAGTAATTTCATTTTAATTTGTTCGCCTTGCTTCTGATCACCCAAAAGAGTTAAGTAACGCTTCACGGGTTCAACATCCTTATCAGTCTTTCTTTTTTCTTTTTTAATTAATCCCGTAACGTCTTCTACTAAACCCGAGAAATCAACTATCTCCAAGTTTTTAAACCAATATTCCATTGCATTCTTCGTGACATAGAAGTGACCAAAAATATTTCTGAGTATCGGACGCCATAATGGTAACTGGTTCCCCTGAGAAGTTAATAATTCTATCCACATTCGGAATACACTATGGAAATCATGTATTGAGAATATACCCATTATATCTTCTATTTTTTCTGATACATAAGGAATACCCCTCATATCTAGAGCTTGGAACATACTTTGAAGTTGCCCTTTTGACCGATACAAAATAACTGATTTTGTATAGTTAATCGGTTCCACTTTCCCTTTAAACTCAAATGGTTTTATTTTACCTATATCTTCAGCTCTAGATAAGATCCAGTGGGCTTCTTCCTTTGTATCAGGACACGCAACGATCAATGCCTCTCCATTATTTTTATGGAAAGGCTCCATTGATTTAATGATACGGTCATGATTATTCGCAGTTATAACCCAATTTCCCGCATTTACAATATTGGGTTTCGATCTGTAGTTCTTCATTAATCTTATCTCTTTGGTATCATAGGTCTTAGAAAAGTTTTTGATGTAGGCTGGATCGGAACCCCTAAATGCATAGATCGATTGATCATCATCCCCCACGATTACCAACTTGGATGAAAAAGCATCAGGTGGACAAATAAGCTTGACTGTCTCCATCTGAAGTGGGTTAACATCCTGAAACTCATCGATAAAAATGTAATCGAATCTATTCTGCACGAACTCCCTTGCTGCAGGATATTGTTGCAAAGCCTCAAAAAGATTAACTAGAAAGTCATCATATACAACAGTCTCTTTCTCTTTTCTTATTTGATATAATTCCTCCATCATTTCCTTAAACCGCAAACTGATTGGTTTATCAGCCTTTTCATCAATGCTATCAAAATGCTTCCCAACATACTCGACCATTTGTTCTACTGAATACCCCATATTCGTCCAAAAACTTATTCGTTCAATAATTGTCTTATCGTTCCACTTGTCAAATTTTGATAACCCATATTTATAAATCAATTGATTAAGTTCTTTCTTATACTGCAACTCTCCTTGATCAGCATCATCCCCTTGGATTCCTATAGAAGCATATGCGGGGTTTTGCTTCTTAAGCTGGGTGAACAAACTCATGAAAGTACCGTGAAATGTGCTGACATTCACTTTCGATTTTTCCACCCCAAGGAATTCGTTTACCCTTTTCTCCATCTCCGCTCTTGCCTTCTTTGTGAATGTCATCATACAAATCCGATTTGGATTGACATTTTTCATTTGAATTAAGTATGCAACTTTCCCACAGATTGTTTCGGTTTTCCCACTTCCCGCTCCAGCAATGATTTGTAGATGCTTCTCCTTGTCATATCGAATTGCTTCGACTTGATTTTCATTGAACGGATTTCCCTTGATCTTCTCAATCGCTTCAAAGAAGCTACAATCCCAATCAGTAATGCTTACTGGATTATCCGTAGCAGATAATTCCAGAATTGGACCAAACCTCGATTCATAGAAAGCCAGTTCCTTATGCTTTGTCTCCAACTCTCCTTTGGTGTTTTTCAACTCAACATTTAAGTTTTTAACTTCGTTATTCAAGTAAGTGGCATTTGTAAATAAAGTGCCATATTCCACCTGCAATTGTTCTAACTCACGAACGATTTTGTTATAACCCTGGCTAACCTTCCGATAATTCTCTTTCGTATCATCATAGAGTTTGGCCAATTTACTATTTTCATCTTTTATGACTTTATACTCACCATTAAGTCTATTCAAATCAGCCCATATTTTGCGTCGTTCAGCATCAACCTTAGTTAATTGCTTCGTAAGGTCATTGATTTGTTCTAACAACTTATCCTTCCCAGTGATCTTGTCAATAAAACTGTTCAACTTTAGCCTCCTCCAAAATCTGTTATTGGTATATTATACCGTCCAAATCGAACGGAAATAATGAAAAATGGCATGCAGAAGCTGTTAGAACGTTTCTCTCAAATCTTCTACATTGTGGAATAAATAAAGAACAGCAGTAATGGACTCAGCTTCGAGTTCTAAACTGCTGTTCTTTTTACCTCAAAATTCTCTCTCACAAAATCTCAGTAGCCCTTGATGCACTTTGAAAATTGGCAGTAAATTTACCAAAAAGATCTTATGGCTCTCTTTGGAGAGGATAAGAGCTTCCTAAACGATAATTTGAAGCATCAAACTTATTTGAAATAAAAGCTAAATAAATTTATTATCATGTCCTCTCCAATTTTTACGCAGATAATCTTCAAATTTATAGCCTTCAATGTCCAATTCGCCAACATGGTCTGTTACGATGACTTGTGGTTTATAATGAGTTGTTTCTTCAATCAACTCAATTTCTTCTAAGATTGTCTTATAAATTTGCTCTACTTTCTGGACATCGTTCGATTTTTCTTTTGCATTAATAAATATTTTTTCAGGGAAATATACCTGGCTTGGTTGGTCAAAGAATAGAATCGACGGTATTACTGAATTCTCCTGTATTGCAAAGAAATGAAGAAAACATAGAAATAAACTTACATGGCAAGCCAGCCAGTTGGCTCCACTCCCCATTTCGCTAAGATATACCCTTGACTTACTCCCCTTATCGTGATGATATAAATCAAATGTGTCTAGTAAAAAATTCAAATCAGCTGGTCGGAACTCTTCTTCAAAATCCAATTTTTCAATGATCCTGCTTATATTTGTTTTAAAGAAAGTTTCCGCTTGTGAGTAATAGGAGTGTAAATTGTAACCATCAATTAGTCTGTTAAGTTTATTAATCCGTATATCCGTTTCATTGTCATTTTTACTTAGATTGATAAGTTGCTCTTCAATTCTTTTGCACTCAATATCAATCTCAGCTCTTGCATATACAACTTCATTATCCAGCTTCTTTGTTTTCTTCCATCTGTCCGTAATTTCTTCGATTTTGCTGATTTCATTCCCAAGTCTTCTAATTTCATCGTTAATTTTATCTTTTTCCAATTTTAAATTGTGAATCTGTAAATGGAACTCATTACCTTGACCTTTAACGCTTGCAAGCTCCTCTACGAGCCACCTTTTGGAATCCTTTAAGGATATAATTTTTTGGGACAGAACTTCAACACCTTGCCCACAAACTGGACAATCATATGAGTCGTTATGATTAAGTGAATGATTTAATATTGCTTTTAGCGACTTTAAGTTAGAAGAGTAGCTTTGTCCATATCCATGACTAAGCTCTAAATTGCTTATACTCATTTCTAAATCATATCTTTGTTGTTTCAATTCTTCACGCTGCTTCTTTAATTCTTCATATCTGCGTTCCATCTCTTCTGATAAATAACTTTCTCTTGTAAAGTCAGGTAGGCTGCTTCTTAGACTCAGTAATCTATTTAATGATAAATTATCATCTAAGGTCTTACCAACCAACATGTAATAACGTTTATACGTATTCAGCAAGTCCCTTCTGATTATCTCAGTTGATTTGTGATACGATTGTTGTAGTTTTTCTTTACGTTTTTGTTGTTTTAACAGCTCATCTAGTTCTATACGATAATTATAATATTGCTGGTCTACCCAACCGGCAAAGACTGGGAACTGTTTGATTGTCTGCTCACGTTTTTGTGAATCCTCAAAACGATAGAAAAGAGCAAATTTGCTTGCTACTAAATTTTGATGTTGAAACATATACGAGGTCATATTTCTAACTGAGGGTCTTGGTTCACTTTTTGCAGCATCAATATTTTCAGTTGAATTAGTAACTGTGATGCCAAACTCTTTACCTAATTCAATTTTTGCTTGATCCAAACTCAATGCATACTCTTCTGTGAAGAGATCCTTTTGTAAGTCTTTCGGTATAATATCTTGGGAAGTACGATACAAATACATTTGTTTTTTACCATCATTTTCGAATCCCTTACGAGCTACAACTAGATGATACTTCGGGAACTTAAGTATAATAGCAAACAAATAACCAAATTTCGTCACTTCCCCTTTGGGAATAGTGGATTTCGAGCTTCCAAAACAGTAATCGATTATTTCTAACAATGCACTCTTACCGCTTTTAGATTCACCTGTTATTACATTTAATCCCTCGGATAAATCTACATGTCTCTTTTCACCTTCCACATTAAATGCGAGAATGGATTTAATATAAACATTCATAGAAGTGTTACCCCCAGCAGTCGATATACATTCGAGACTTCCATTTTCGAACACAATAATCCCAAGTAATGAGCTGCCCTGATAAAATCTCTAACGTTTTTATTCAAAACATCTTTGTAATCTATGGTTTTAGAAAGCTCAATCCATCCATCCGAATTAAGACGAACTCTTCCTTCATTTGCAGCAATGATAAACGACTGGTTCGTCAAATTATAAAAATAAAACAGTCGCTCTTGAAGCCCACCGAGAGCAGCAGCCTTTTCTAAATCATCGACAAACAAGCTTCGCAAAGAACTTCTACTCTGTGCTTTTATTAATAATTTCCGAGACGGACGATAATAAATAATTGGCAAGACAATGTATAAAAGGTTGAATGGAATTACTTCCTTTTCCGCCTTTTCATACCCCGAGACAAATGCATGAATAATTCTACTCATGAAAAACGGGTTTAAAGTAATACTCTGAATATGGTCAACATATTCATACTCCTCATTTGTTATTTTTTCATTATGTTCCATGAAAAGCCCCTTTCCTCAACCACTTTATGAATAATCCCTCTCTGAAAAAATGGTCGATTAGGTTTAACCGAATTAAAATCATTAGCCGGCATTTCCATAGCTTTGTCATATAATCGTTTAGATTTATGGATTACATCTTCTGGATCTGTTTTATCACAATCGTCTTTAAATGAGGATTTGAACTCAACTAATGAATCTTTTATATCGCTTTGGAACTCACCCAAGTCTATATTAAAAATTGGGTTATTCAAGGACGAATAGAAAATTGCTTGTTGCGCACGCCAATAATATGATATTGCGCTAGGTATCTTACTATCATATTTAATATCCTTGAGTTCTTTAACAAATCTCTTGTTCTTATAAGTCTCTTCATCTTGGGGGTGTGCCGGTATGTTTGGTGGTAAACGCAAACCGCCAGACGTACTTGTAAATCTATCTCTCACCTCACAGGCAAGGGATACAAAGTCCTCGTATGAGATCTCCCATTTATAGTGTTTATTTACTGGAAGAGTAAGTATGTATCCCATTAGACTATCTATAAAAGGTTTCCGATCATTTTTTCTAATACTTTTAAAGAAACTACTATTCATTATTTTTTTCTCGATATATACAATATCAGTCTGACTTGTATAAAGTTCAACTTTTTCAAGGATAGTTAAAATATCTTCAACTTCATGCTTGAAGATAGACTCATATATTGGACGGAATCCCTCTTCAGCCTTCTTAACTTCTTGCCCGATCTTCATCAAAATATTTAACCGTTCATACGCCTTTGACCTATTCCATAAATTCAAGTTGCTCTTCTCTCCGAAAGTAGAGGTCGTATACAGTATCAGTGTTTTAAATTGCCGCATATTTTGGTGGTATGTTATCCAATTACGAAGAGTCTTCCAAAAATCAAGATGACGATCACTCAATATATGCTCATCTTGATGATGCTTGACCTCTATGTTTCTAGAATCTTCATCGGAGACGATAGAGATATCACCATACTTTTCTACCAAAATTGTTTCATTCTCTTTGAGTTCAAGACAATAATCAAGAACAACATAATAATGATAAATATCGCCAAGTTTGGTCTTAGTATCATCATTTTTCTGTTTAGCCATTTTTGGTAACAATGATAAATTCACTTCCTTCGTACTAGAAGCTTTAGTCCTAAAGTTCGACAATTACTTGCATATCCCCTTCATTTTTCCAACTATTTTCCATATACTACTATTTATTCTCATAGATGTATCAATTGTATTTCTAGCACAACATCACATCTATATACCCATGAAGCAAAAAAAGGTGGATGTCTGGAATATCTGCTTATAAATTTAGCCGACCATTGGTGATGGTCGGCTCTGTCCTTTCGCTTATTCAATTTTTAAATGCTTGATTCGTTCCAAAATTATAAGAAGTTTTTTGGTCTGCCACTTTTCTGACATCATGTAATGATTCCAAAAACTGAACATCAGCAATGTGCAGTTTTTGGTAGCAAGAAATTCATTCCCGTACTCGATCCCTTTTGTAAGTTACAAACAATGTATGAGTGCAGTTTCTCAAGAATTCGACCCAGCACAGCGAAAATGCCGCACTGAATGTCCTATATAATAAAAATTCCCTTGTTGCTTGAATTGTCGGGTTGTAAAGGTCTAAGCGAATGTAAGATCTCATCTTTGTATTCCTTTGTTTTCGTTCCTTATATACTGTATTTATTATCAGTAAATCGAAAATTGGGTTAGCAAATAGGCACTTCTCGTCATGAATTGTGACCGCATAACACAATGTTTTTATACTCATTTGTTGCACATGAACAGCTAGAAAAAATTAACCCAGACCTTTTAAAAAATTTGAACCCCGTCAAAAAGCTACTAATCCGAAAGAAGTTCTGTCGAATTCACACATTCAAAATTGCCTTGTCAAAATTGACGTCCCATAAAGAAGTCATCTAAAGTATCATAGATCCGATATTCCTACTTGTATCCCATCGCTACAATTTGATCTTCATCGAGTTTTGCCCCAGCTTTGATGGCTGCTACTGCCAAAAACCGAAGCTCAAGATCATTCTGAAGGTAGCCCTGACGAACTATTTCGTAATAGGAAAGCGAGGGTGCCTGAATTGGTCTGTTTACACCAGCATGCATGATATAAACCATCGCATCAATTTCACCGACATGACCATTCTCTTTAAAGCCTTCAAGTGTTACCTTGAGCGTCTCCTTGTAATACAGTCGGTTTGCAACGCCTTCGTAGTGATCCAATGCTCTCTCGTCTTTTTGCGAAATACTCCAAATGACAACCGGAACTTGATGCCCCTGCGATTTAATAATGTTTGCAAAAAACCTGAATTCCAGTTCATAGCCCTCGATCACCCCCACCCCGACTACATAGCTTTCAGGACATCTTCTTTTCATTTGGTCAATATTAAGGTTACTCCCATAGGCTGCATATAACTGACGATTATTCATAATCTGATCACCCTTTTTCTACATTTGATTTGCTACTTTACCGTACAATCTAGCGGTTTGTGTAGTGTATTTTACCAGCATCTTATATAAGAAATCATTCACATACCCCAAGCATCAGGTATCAGGAGGGACACGCCAAGCCGAATTTCCTTCTAACTCCTTTAGCAAGTGATATCGCATGGTCTTAAATTCATCAGAAATAGCCCCTAGTCGTAGGAGCCATACTCTGAAAGTGTATTTGTCATTTCCGTTCTCTGATTCCGTAACTCGAACTGTTGCCTTTTTCTGATTTAATGCTTGAGCGACGATGAGTAAGCTCAATTGTATATACGCCTTGACCTTTCCAGCATGTAATGCGCTATTGTAAAGACGGAACTCTACCGTTTTAAATCTTCCCGATAACAAGGGATGGATGTTTAGGATACGATACCTTGAGTCGTTATAGCGATCCCTCCTGCGTCTTGGATTAGCATTGAATCCGTAATACCATACTTCAGCAAATTGTTCCAAAGTCTGTGGCTTCTTCTTGTTTAGCTTCTCAATAAATTCATTTGGGAGATGCAAGCAGTACCTACGGCGATGATCATTCACATTAAGCGCCCTACTTAATAAAGCTTGTTTTGCGTACATTATGTTGCACAATATCCTCAATGCATTGGGCGAGAAGTTTTCTGCCGAAACGTGAATATGTATTCCACAACTTCTATTTGTACTAGCTTCCTTTCTTAGATCACGAATAAGATCTTGAAGGAGGGGAATGTCGCTGTATTTAAGCACAGGAGAAACGAGTTCGCATTGAAAATCATCTGATGCAACGACTATACTTCCATTGTCCTTCTTTTCTGGCTCAATCGACGCATCTTTTACAATCTGCCATATTCCCCCTGACTGGTCTATAATTTCATATGTATCGTGTCCCCACCCTCCCCTTTGAACAGGTCTTGTGTCAAAGAAGTCTGCTATGATAGTAGCTGCTTCTGACCTTCGGATACGGGTAAATTCAATCTCAATTCCGAATGTAAGATTCTTGTAGTTCACAGCATTCCTGAGCCTCCCAACTAACAACAAATTAACTCGTTAGTTGTGTAATTTTTCTCAGGTTTCCATTGCATCAAAATGACTTTTTGTTTGATTTTTAGAAAATTTGTTGAAAAATTTTTCTTAGCTTGATAGGAATGATGCTGAGTTATCCAATATGAAATTTGATTTCAGATAGCCCTTTAAAACTCCATACGTAAATTGCCACGACATCAAACTATCGTGGCGGAACTTTTAACTACAAAATCTTGTCTTATTTTCGAGAGCAAAAAAAATATCCTCACAATACGAGAGATACATGGTTATTCGTCTTCTGTTATTAGCCTTGCCTGTACGATTAAATTGCACCCTTTTTCATTGGTTTTCTGAAATACTGATATGGTTAGGAAGTTATGATAAATAGATACCTCTGTATTTTCCAATCGTTTCAACTCGTTTTTGTGACGTAAATGATCAACAAATTCATGCCTATCTTTTTCTTCATGAAAGAACTGCCTGTAACTCTTCCAATCATCAAATTTCTTATGATAAACAGAACAGATACGGAATTTCATTTTCTCTTCGGGAGTGGTAATCCGAATATTAAGTGATTCATTTACTTCCGGCGTATGAAGACTATTGTTAAGATGATCATATAGCTGACCATTCAGTGCATTATAGTCAAAGATAACTGTATTCATCCCCAATCTATTGATATTAATCTGGTTGTCGATGAATACCCAGCCATTTTTGGTATTTTTCAAAAACTCCTCCATGAAAATACTATCATCCCTGCTCCATGCAATCGGTATCTCCGTTTCTATAGATCCAATCTTTATCTTGCCTACGATTCTACTGCCACGATTCCTCGGGTTTGAAGGGTCATATCTCAAGGAAGGAACCCCCTTAAATAGGTGAGACTCAAGATCCCATCCCCCACCGCAATCTCTACATATATATCGATCCGTTCTGTCAAACGAATCAATATATATACCTATTTTCCTGCTGAAATAAGTAAACTTGTTGTAAGATAGTCAACTTTTTAAAGGGATAGGTTCTCCTTGTAAACTGATTCCGCAATGGGGAAACTCCTCACTTTCATTTAAAAATCCCACTATTTCCGTACCCCTATTCATAATTCATCATTTGTAATGTACTAATCGCTCAAAACTAAGGAAAGCCGCAAAATAACAACAAAAAATAAAAGGACTTACTTTCTTTAACTTGTCCGAAGATTCTATACTTTCATCTTTTACGATTCGCTTGGACTTTACCTTGAAAAGTCCTATCTAGTCAACATCATTCGATAAATAGTGGATTCTCCAACTGTAATAGACCAATAACCACATCCACTTGATTACCTACATTGAGAGACACGCCACGGATCGTCTCAAGTTTCCCTTTAATAAAACCCAATAAGATTGACCTTTCTAGCGCCACCTTCCCATCTACGCTGTTCAGCACGTAAAGTAGAAAAGCCAGTTTTCGTTTATCTAGTTTTGCAAGTTCCTTTTCATAGAAATGCTTTGTGCAATACCCTAAGAAAGCTAGCTCTGTTCTACATTCCTCTATGGTCAATGAACTACTTTTTTCAGCCTTTGGAAACCTTTTTGCCATATCCGAAATAAACCATTCATCAGGTTGTTCTTGCCCTATCCCAATACGAAATTGTGATATTGCCATATTAATCGTCTTTTCATTTTTGGATTCTAAAATCATTTCTATTGTACCGGAACCGATCTTTCTTTCTAACGTCTTCCCTGCATAAGAAACTGCTGACTCAATTTTATTCAAACCACATTCGAAATAGAGAGCAGTACTCCGATAATTGAACCTTGAATTAAAGAAATAACGCAATCTCTCCTTGGTCTTTTCATGCGATAAAAAATCCAACGACTTGACGTATTTAGTGATTTCCACCAATGCAGCAAGCTTTTTTTCTTCAAGATCAAGTTCATTCTCATGCAGATGACCAGAATGGATTTTACCACTGACGGTGTCAAGTGCCTCTGTCAGTCGTCTAAAGATATTCTTAGGCATATTGCAACCCTCCTACCGTCACATGTGACTAAAACTGCTCCAGAATACTTATCGGTTCTAATTCAGTGTCATTCTGTTCATCTCTTAGCCCAATCAAATCTTCAATTATTGCGACAAGAAATTCTTCAAACTTTATTTGACCGTTGTAGAAGAGGAAGAAGCCATCTCTAGTGCGGGAGAACATTAGATCGGCGTGATCAATTACCCCACCTAATAATGATATTTTCTCCTGATCCAGATTACCAAAGTCCCGTTTTTTTCTATCCCTTACCGATAAATAATCTAAATACTTTTGCTCTGGTGTTCCTGCAACTGACTCATCCAAACAGTGATATAACATATCTACCAGCAAATACGCCTTCAGCTTGCGGATTCTAGTACTGCGTCTGAATTTTCCTACCACTGTTTGAACAGCTTCGATTGACGTACTCTTCAATATGAAATCAATGGTGTCTTTACCTACACGTTGCTCCATAAGATTATTAAAGTTAGAAATCATACTTTGCTCCTCTAACTTACTCATTTTGTTTTTCACTTGAAAAGTTCGTCCTTTACTACGCCACATATTATATTGCTCCACCAATTTTTCACTTGTCTTATGCCAAAAAAGGAAGTGATACACATAGTAAACTATCTCGGCAATAGAATTTAATTTGTACAATTCTAGTTCCTTTTCTTCTGAAGTCAGTGAGGGCACCTTCAATCTTTTTTCCATTACATAAACTGCACTCACGATGTTTTCCCATAACAACATTTTGATCAATCCTTTCAACCAGTGGATAAATTTTTGATCCAAAAAGCAATCAAGTCGATATAAAACAACAAAATAGACATGGTGTATACACCGCTTAGAGAAAATATTAAAAGGAAACTGGAAAATACTTTTTTGGCTTATTTTGTTTTTCCTGTAGCACATACGTCCCAAAGAAAATCAAGAAAAAAACTTGGCATTGTAAATTTGGCGATCTTTTTCTCACAGTTTCATGTTTCAAGGAATCTAAATTCTGCTTCGCTTTCTGATCCTCAAAGTTGCGAATTTTCCATGAAGCATCAAATTTTCTTCTAAATTTTTTTCAACTCCATTTTGATAAAAGAATGTGGTGATCAGTAAGTGTACATAACGTCTTAAATTAAGCCATTGAGCGAAGAAAAAATATCAAATACGTAAATATCAGCAGAATAAAGCATTGTGATTCGGACATATCTGAGTTAAAGGGGAGAATGTCCATTGAAGATTATTGATATGCGGTTATATTGGCTTCGGGTTTTATCTACTTTGTGGAAGTCGGCTTTAATAACCATAAAGAAGATAAATTGAGGTCTATCCATTTGTTCCGAGATTTAATTATCCTGGATTTATAAAATTGTCTAGATTCTCTCAAATTTTATAAAACGCTTCAAATACAGAGTCACCATTTATAAAGAAGTTGGATATTCAGATCCTAATTTATAAAAATGTTGCTGATTCCAGCCCTAATTTATAAAAAATGGCGCTTACTTAAGTGACGTTTTATAACATATTCTCTGTATTTATAAAACTGATGGAGAGACTGCTCAAGATTTATAAAATGATCTTGGGACTTGGTTCTTACGTTTTCTCATTTTCCACTGGTACCCCGTTGAATCCGAAGAACTCGTTTTTTTCGGGACTCGTCTATTCTTGATTAACCAAACAAACGGATTTGATACCCCCTAAATAAACAAGCGAGGTATCTAAGTGACACCGCGCTTCACGACTATTACTAGTAACGACTTATTCTTCATAATCAAATCTAACCGCCAACATCCCACTAATGTATTCCTAAAGCTCTAGCTACATCAGGATTATCAAGGAGAGTCCAAATCACTCGCTTGAAATCATTGTGCTCTAAAAAGCTAACTACTCTGTTAATCATTTCGAGCTTTACTACTGATTTCAACACTCTTGAACGTCTTCTGGACATCTCTTCCTCTAATTCGGGTGAAATCTGTTCCCTTACTTTCATTGAACGTATACGCACGAGGCTATCCCTATCTTTTTTCAAACTTAATTTCGGTGGCACCGGCTTATTGTCTCGGATTAGGGCTATAAGATCACCAAAATCGTTGTATTGTTCGATTAGTACCGTTAACCGACTTACATGTTTCGGGCTGGCAGTGAGAGCAAGTTGGATATGCCTTCTGAGATTCTCCCCTTGGTCCAATCCAACTTGACATTGAACCAGTTCGAAAGTAATTAGAAAAGCTTCCAAGTCAAAATCTAAGGACTCTAGCCACCTCTCATCTTCCACATGTGAATCCATTTTGAAAACTGTATCTGCAACCCCCATTTCACGATCTTTCTCTTCGTCTAAAGAAATGATGGCTATCTCTTTTTTTCTGATAGCCATCTTCGTATTCCGTTCAACAACATACCCATAAGCGCAAATATTTACATTCGACCCCGTTTGTTTCCCATCCACTGTTTTGACAAATGCCTCACTAACTCCAATGCGCTCTTGTTCCGTATACTGGGCTATTGGTTTTTTCTTTAATACGGCTGCACCAGCTTTAGATATCAACTCAACTGAAGGATTGATACTGAATGTTAGCATCGTATCCTACCCCCTTTCATTGTTTTATACCGTAAATTCAAATGTCTTTACTAGTTCACGGAACTTATCGTAACTAATTGATAATCTCTTCGCTGCTTCCTTTCCATTGAAGATATCTTCCCTATATGCTCTGTAAACGTCAAGGAAACCGGTTGGGTATGACTTGACGGGTCGCCCAGGTTTACTTTGCTTGGACTTAAAACAGGATTCCTTCTCCTTGGTAAAATTACTGATGAATGAAAGTAATTCATACCCCCTATCGGATAAGATTCCCGATTGCATTGGGTCTAGCAATACGAGTTCTGTGCCCTTTTCTTTCAAAGTAGATAAAAAACTACATAATTGACCTATGTCATCAGCAATATCATTCAACCTACGAACAACAATTGTATCCGAACTACCTGCTTGTTCGAGCATTGCTTTCAACGACTCATTATTACAAAAGCCGAACTCGTCAGTTAGCTCGATATAAATTTTGTCTACGTTGAGTTGATGCTTAAGCTCCTCTATTTCTTGTTTACGCAGAACACGAGCATATCCGAATCTTGCCATGATTCTACCCCCTATCTTTTTACTGGATAACCTTATTACACTTTTACCAAATAAGTACTCGATTTCCGTAGTTCAAAGCTGGCATCTTCCATGATCACATACCATTGGGAATCCATTTCTAAGCGACATGAAACCAGTTGACCTCCGATATAGATATCAAGGCATTCTCCGCAGTGAAGCCCATAGTTTCTGCCTTCAAATTCAACATACCAACGATCTGTTTCTTCATCGTATCTCATCGTCTTTTGGGATTGCATTTAGCATTTAGCCTTCACCCTCCTCACCAGAACCCCTCATAAATTTTTTAACATAGACTTTTGTTCCGTCCTTATACCTGTCATAGATACCAATGTTATCGATGGCTCTATCAGGTGCTCCTGATTCAAGAGTCTCTTCGATATCTTTCATACATGACCATTTTAAAATTCTCTCGACCTCTTCTTTTGGAGAATCAAAACTGAATTTTCTACTTTTCCCTTCTTCCAAAGACAACACTCCTTTTCTCCTTGCCACTGTCCAATCTAACCCCAACCCATGACATATAGTAAAATTTTGTAACCAATCGTGTTGGCATAATAGCTTTAGTTAACCGGTAAATACAGCTTTTTTTTCAGTATTTTTGGATATAGAAAAACCGACCACCCCATTGACATACTTAACGGCAGACAACGTGGCAGCCTGTACGCCACCGTGTACCGATTTTCATGGAGGGGTAAGGGAGAATTAAATACCAAGAAATAGTGAGGCGTTTTAGGAGCAATTTTGAATGGCCTTGGGCGCGGGGAAAGGACGACCCCTAAATAGGAGACAGTACCCAGATTTTTACATTTACTTCTATTCGGGAAAACTGTACTTTTCCGATACTGAAGAAACCATATGCTAAGTTCCGGTTTCGTTACATCAAAATTTTTCTCAATTTCTCATGGGTACTGAATTGCCCAATGATTGATTACCTCTAACGTGTTCTTTTAGAAGGGTAGTATGACAAAAGCTGTCAGTGTGAGTCGAATTAGACTGAAATTAACCCTGAATTGTTCTTCTACGAAATACTAAAGATCCTCTCCTGGTAATCAGGAACAGCGTTTAACTGGAAGTTTCCGTTTAGGAATAAATCTATGCCTCACCTTCATCCTCAATTGAAGGTGGTCTACCCCAAATCGAGCAGAAACAACTGATTCGGGGCGACCAACCAATTGCAATTCTCCGATACCCATTTATATTTGTAGTGGTATGACTTACTGTAACGCTGAAATCAACTGACGCAATTCAGGTGAGATCTTAAAATTGACATAAACCCACTCTTCTGCCTTACGACCCTTTCCAGAGCTTGAAACATGTTTCCACTTTAGAAAGATTTTATCCCAGCCATAATTCTCCGATAATACATCATAGATTTCGCTGGCATATCCGCAGATGATCATGTAAGTTTCTGTATTCTTGATAAGTTCACGGAAGTTGATATGGTCTTGAGCATTCCAAGAGTATTCATAGTGTTTATCTGCTCCTTTCATCGCCTTCGGGTCATAGGGAGGGTCGACAAAAACTAAGCACTGCTTTGGATGAGACCCAGCTTGTCCCAATTCAATCTCTCGGATTATGTTTCGGCAATCTTTCCTAAAGAAATCTACCCCTGATAATATCTTATTGAAACGATGCAGCTCACGTACTCGGTCGTAATACTGATCACGCTTGGTGTACGCTCGTGTCCAGTTAAATGACTTCATATTTGCTGCGTAACTCATCATGGCTGCAATGTAAGTATTAGCGGCTGCAGTTACATAGTCTGACGTTTCCTCGAATTTACCCAATCTTGCCAAATCGTTATCTCTCTTCCTTGCGGCTACCGCTTCGTTGAATACATTTTCTTTATAGTCCAAATATAACAACCGTTCGACTAACTGATTTGTTGATTCTTCATCACTCAAAACATAGAATAAACTGCATAGAGGATAATCTACATCTGAGTAAATCCTATGTTTGAACAGGGTTGGACTTGGATCGATATTCAAAAGACATCTGCATGCCCCACCTGTCGCTTCTGCATAAGTGTCAAGATTAAACTCTCTTCCTGCCCACTCTATCAGTGGAATGAGTTGAGGAACCAAGCCAGCTTTTCCCCCTGTATACGGAATTACTGACAGTCTATCCCTGTCTAACATCGACCAAGGGATTGGTCGGTTCGTATGGGAGGTCAAGGGGAGGGAGTTCCCTTTCTCGGAACCCCCATAGGAAAGAACATTACTCATTGTTAGCACCCTCCTCTCCCTGAACCACTTCCTTGAAGACACGAGCACACTTCACGATGTAAAAGCGCTCCCTGTCACCGCTTGAATTGTATTTGACGAATTCATTCATGCGATTAAACTCGGTTTTCTTGATGAGTAAACCTGCATCCTTCCAACCTTTTAGGATCTTTTTAAGCTCTCCGTCTGATCCGTTGGAGCAATACTCCTCTCTGCTTACAGGTACCTCATCCTTCCAAATAAACAGCTCCATCAAGGTATATTTTGTTACCCCCACAGCATCCTTACCGAATTTAGCCTTTAACTCTGGAGTATCGAGTAAAATACCGTAATGGATTGCAGGGTCATACTCTTCCTTTTGAACAGATGCGAAATTTTCAATTTCCGCAATTATGCTGTTCTCCAACTTTCGGAATATGGCTGCGGCTAACTTACGATCCATTGCTTCTTCTAACAATGAGTTTAATTCGTCTTCATCGATCATCTCGTATTCACCACGCTTTCTCATTTCTACCGCATGGGCAACCATGTTGATTAGCATTTCCTTATCGATTGCCCTAGCAAATTGCTTTAGCTTTTTCAGGATAGCTTCAGTGCAGCTACCGTTCTCTAACTCATGGAGAAGAAATGTCATCGTTACCCCTTCCGAACCATCAGCTTCTAAATGAGTGAACTGTACAAGAAAAACACCGTAAATGAAATCTGGACTAATCCCTTTTTTCACACTAATGTTCCAGTAAAAACTGTAATTTTCAACGTAATTCATAATCTCTTCTGATGAAGCCAACACTTTAGCAGGACGATTCAGTATATCTTTTAAAGCCTTCTCAGCTTCTTTCTGTACCTTCTGACGCTCTTTTTCCTCCTTGCCAAATTCAAATGAATGCTTCGAAGCCTCCTGATTAGGACTTGGTACCATACAGTCATTTTTGTATTCCGTACCAGCAGTAAATTCTTTCATAAGATAAAGCCTCCATCCTAAGATTTGTAATTTAAATTTTTTTAAAGACCAAAGCAAAACGGAACTTTTACCCCCGGAGATATACCGTTTCACACACACCATTAAAAATCTCTTGAAATTTTTCATCGCATAAAATGAAACACACCTCAGATATTCAAAGACCCTCTCATGTTAAAGCAACTCTTGTAGGACGAATGTCAAGTCAGGTACTTTTTCTCTTGTAGATACAAATAACTCACATCTCATCCCTTTCTGATTGACCTATGAACTGTCCAGCATGGCGTACACTCTCACTCCCATTTTGAATTTGTGTGTTACGCCCAACGTATTTTCATATCAACCTAAGACTTGTTCGGAGAGAAAATAAACGGTAAAAAATGAAAAATTTTTGTTTATTCCCGTACAACTTGTTTTGAAATAGAAAAAGAGCCTCGGATGTGAGAATCCTGGCTCTCTTTTGTATGAGATTGGTTGTGGTGTTAGTGGTGCAAGTGGTTAGAACATTTTGGCATATTGAATGATGGTAGCGGGCTATCCAATAGAAGAAACCTTTTAATATCCTTAGAATTATACAGTTGCTTGAATTGATTTGTTGTTGTGGAGTAACCGTAACCATCATCGACTATCGACTTTTCTGTTTCAATCCTACTCCTTCACTTAAAATGTTTTATATCCCCTAGTAGATGATAAATTAATTCTAACTCCAGAAGAAAATAAAAATCTTTGTCCCATCCTCCGTGAAGGTTGAAAATCGGCAAAAAAATTGACTTTTTCGTTCCATAGCTAGAATAATAACCACTATTCCAAATTTTAACTGCTACTTTATTTGATAAATCATCCATCATTACAAAATGTTAAAGCAAACGATCATAATGACATGACTCACATAATATTAGCAAACCGTTCTTCAACATTCTAAGGGTACCTGAATCCCCACATTCGGAGCACGTGACCTCACTTAATTTTTCATAGTGCTCCTTGATTGAATATATGTTTTGGTGAGCACTGAACAAGTCTACTCTCAAATAACCAAATACATCTTTTACCTCATATACGGTTACGCCTGGATTTTTGTCGATTGACTCAAAATAATTTGACATCTCCTGAAGCATGTCATGTATTAGCTTCATTCTCCCGTTACCAAACCGCCATCTGGATAGGTCGTAGAAGTATTCTTCTTCATTATTCATTTCCTCCGCTAAATCTAACTCTGCTGCCCAAGGGAAATTCTCGATAATCTCTTCCTTAGTTATACGAGTCAATTTGTTCATTTGCTCTTCCTCCCATACTTGATAATTCGTTGAGAATATAACTTGGAAGAGCGAGAAATAAAAGCAATCTTTTCATTTACTATCCTTGATTATTCCTTTAAATAAAGGTCCTCGAACTGCGATCTGATCTTTACCTACACGTAAATTACCCTGGTTATCAAAATAACTAAATGGTAAAGCTGTTGGATAAACCTGACCGTCATTCTGAATCCAATTACCATTTGCATCAAAATACCTGAAAGCTGGTTTTCTCTCACTATCTCTCGAAACAAGGATCATAATAGACAGTGAGCCATCCAAACATGTCTCGTACTCTCCCCTGTGCTCCGCACGATTCACAAACCTCCTCAGACAGCCTTTCATACTTCATGTAATTTTGTGTATTTCTGAAACACCGTTACAAATAATAGTCCGCATGGATGCATACTTCTCTTTTATTTCCCAGATTACCACGTCAATAGGTATCCCCTTGACTTTATATACATTTTCGATCTCTTCAAACATATTCCAGATCAATTGAAACCAACCGTCTCAGCACCAACACGGAGTTAGATAACCTAACCCTTGACCAGTATTCGGATCTTTTACTTCAGCCCAAGGGAACCGTTCAAACAGCATGTCTTGTAAATTTGGATTCATCATTTAATGACACCTGCCCATTTAGCTTCTTTCATCATGTACTTATAAACGATGTGATAAAACAGCTCTTAAATATTTCAGAATTTCTAACTCTCAATATTATTTCGTTAAGAAGATGTACACAGCAAAGAGAAAAAGTATCTGAATATATCTTTACTCGCAGAGAAAATAAAGCAATTGGGTGTATCAGGAAAATCAACGGTCTCCCACATAGTAGGTGTAGATTCTATAACCCCTGACGAGGTATCAATCCATTACTCAATTGAAATGGACTTGGGTTTAAAAACAACTATAATTTTTGAACAAATTTACCGAGCATATGTCATACTCAATAATGAAACATACCATAAAAAAGGTGACCATAACTGGCCACCTTATTGTTTACTTATGTAAAAAACTTGTAACGATCAAGTTGTAGACAACTCGTCTACAAGATTTACGGAAATCCAACTCATTCGCGACTCTCGTCTACGAGACGTCTACAATTTCGGTCAAAAGAAAAGCCCAGACCGCATGAAATCAATAATATGTAGGTGGAGGCGGGGGGATTCGAACCCCCGTCCGAAAACAGCGATACATGAGCATCTCCGAGCGCAGTCACTCATTTCAATTTCGGCACCGGATTCGCGGAGTGACGCGCTG
>NZ_CANMZW010000005.1 GCF_947502445.1 uncultured Brevibacillus sp. | reverse complement strand
TAGTATGGAGTGAAAATTGGGAATTGAGTGTCCAATTTTATCTAGCGGATACTGTCCACTTTAGTTTAGCAGTCACAGTTAGTCGACCACTAGTATTGTCATGTGTTAAAGGTTAGCCATCTGCCCTCTAATTAAGCCTAAAGTTCCATGAAAAAATCGCGAAGAGAGGTGGCACATTATGTGGGGGGCAAGGAATTGTGGTCAAGAAAATAAATGGCCTATGGAGCGTTGAAAATAATGTTTAACTTTGGTCTACTGAAGAAAGGGCGTTAAAAAAGGATCCTTGAATAAGCACTATTACGGAATTATGGGTAGCAAAACATTTTAACGAAAGAGAAAATTACGGAATAGTTGCTATAAATCTAATAAGGTCAACAGAGAAATCGTGTATACTTGGCAAAAGTTCTAAGGCTCAAAGTTATCCTAACCCGCAAGCTTTTCTGAGTAAACGAAAAGTAATATTGTCAGAAAGATGGCTTCTATACTAGAAGTCATTTCTTGCCATTATCTTCTTAATATACGGAGGTAAAAGTATGGATTTTCAGGCTATAAAGGATTTTGTTCTAAAACATAATTTGGAAGAACGAAGTATTACAGGATTCTGGAACTATTTTAATAACTATCAAAATGAATATAGTGAAGAATTTCAGAAAGAGTTTCCTGATTATGACGTTAACCATGTTGAGTTATTCATAGATTGTGTCTCACTTCGAATTACCAACTGGCCTGATGATGGTTATAATCATGTAATTATTGACATCAGAATGCATTACAAAGAACAACATGCTGGAATGTATAATGTAGTCTATAATTTATCTGGTGACGTAGAGGATGATCACTTGTCGCTCTTTTAAGAATTGCGAATATCAAATTTTTAACCACATGTGAGTAAATAACTCCATGTGGTTATTTTCTATATGGTAAGTCTCCACTCAACTGCTGAGTTAATCGTGCATAGAAAATTATACATTCATGTATTGGGAGATTTCCTAACGCTGTAAAAATTAAAATAACATTAAACTAGATGGTCAGTTGGTCAAATAAATGTTTTGAAGCTTTGTAACCAAATGTTCATCTTGGGTTCATTCACGATATCACAGGACAAAGAGAAGATATGAGTGGTTTCATAGGCTGTTTTAGTGCTGATCTAGGTATGGTCGCTACGGCGTAATTATGCAATTTTTGTGAAAGGCATCGGTATAATGGCGAACAATTGAGTAGGATTGTAGTTGAGCAAGGTACTTCAAAGGTGGCTTCTGCATTTCCAGTGATGGCGTAAACAATATTGGAGGTAAGAAATGGTCTATTGCCCATTTTGTGATGGACAAGGATTAATGAATGAAGCAACTGTTGTTAATCATGATTTGACCATTTTCATTTGTGATGAATGTGACACGATGTGGGAATCAAGTGACATTAAAGAGGAGAATTCTAAGAATTTTAAAGAGTACATGGATCGTTTTAGATATAAAGGATTATGGTCTGAACTTACAAATATCAAGCGTATTTAATCAACCGCTACCATACACTGTTGGTAAGAGATGAGTAAGGAAGTGAGTATGGATGCTAGATTCAGTCAAACAATATATCACGAAACTTATTGTTTCTTTGGACAATGGTATCGTGATTGAAAGTGAAAATACACGGACAAATAAGACCAAAAAATTTACAAACGTAGATGATTTATTAGCAGAAATAAAAGAAGATATATTGGAGTTTGCAAATTAGATCAAATGTCTCTTAAAATTGTGGATGACCTGTGCTATCTAGCCAATTTTATTATATGAAGGACTAATCATCTGAGAGTACCAACAGCTGGTAGTAACTAAAATTGTTGTTGTTGGAATAGGGAGAAGTTCAGTTTTCATCAAGATGATTCGATAAAGACTTAACTTATTATTAATTGAGTATTTACTGAATAACAGCATTTGGAGAATATAAAATGAAAATGACAATTGATTTTTTGGAATTACTAACTACAGGAGTCGTAGGAAAGTTTCAGGGAGGAGAATCAAAAGAGGAAATAGTGAATCTTATCGGCGAACCCGAAATTTATACACCTGAAAGAAAGTCGTATCCCTCTTATATTATCTATGGAGATTTAGAATTTCGACTTCGTAAAAACAGAGTTGAGACCATAGTAATTACTCTTCATGATGAAACGTTGAAGATGCCTAGTAGTATTAATATGGAAAATTTCCCAAAAAGGAACTTCCTCAAATTTGAATTTGTTAAGGGGTTATTAACAGAGAAGGGTGTATCATGGGAACCCGATGTATTAATGTCTGATCAATATCAAGTGAACTATATTTCGGAAAAAGGTGTTCACTTTGCGTTTGATTTAGAAAAGTCCAAAGTCTTATCTAAGATAGGAATCGTTTATAAATCTATTTCTATAGACTAGCCTTTTGAAGCCCAAAATTCTCGTGTGAATGATAGTCTGTGTATAATTGCAACTGAAAAAGTAATAGTGCCATTAGAAACAAATGATTGTGTAAACCTTCAAAGATGTATCATGAATTTCACACAATATACGTATAGAGGAAATACACTACAATAAATTTAGCGTAAACAAGTACATGAGGTATTACGTTCATAAGAGTAAGGTGGTGAAAGAATATTGAATTATTTTACTGAGAATTTTTATACAGTACTCGGTTTCCTATTCGGATTATATATGATTTATTCAGGAATAGATGGTCTAATTATTGGAGAAATTTATATCGGGGGAAGGGGAACATCTTCTGGAACTACATTTACTCGTCCGGAATCGACATACGCATCTTTATCCTTTATTTTAATCGGGTGTTTATCAACGTATTGGTTTGTCATGAGTATTCTCAATCATAACAAAAAATAACCTATTAAAAAACGATGAAATTGTGTTAGTTAATATCTGATCACTTAAAACTAGAAGTACTAGATATGAGATTAGGACGAGTATTAGATTTTAAAGATGAACTGCAAATGATTAAAAGTAAAAAGACTTTCGAAGAGAAAAAAGCAAACTTTTTTCCTCATTTCATTCGCCATTTGGAATTATATCAAAACCAGTTCATTGTGGAAAAGCATTTTGGCGAGAGTTGGGGGACGAATGAGTTCATTATTTAACCACTATCTCATGAATACTATAAAAATTGGATTTTGACTAAGAAAAGGGTGAGCAATAATTAAAAAAGTACTCGATGTCACTGGTAAACTATTTGATCTAGTAGATTTTACGGAAGCGACATTATTCTTCAACGGTCATAGAGAACTACCAGCGTCAATAGCTATCGAAGTATGGGGCCTTGCATTCATAGAGACACAAAACACCAAAGATTACTATGTATCTGGAATTGCTACTATCAGCTTCGAAGGTGTGACGTCCGGTCTATTAGAGGTTTCGTTATATCAACCAAACGGAAAAGACTTTATTAAGATCGACCATGAGAATTGTATAAAGTTAACAAAAAGCTGGGGGAAGCCTCTAAATTTTGAAGAATATCAATATCATCTTGGCGGAGTACTAGACTGGCCTAGAGGTTATTCTCAATTAGGTATTCATGCAACTGGAAAAGTGACGGTGTCATTTGATACAGATGATTGTGTTCTTACACGTGACTATGTATTGAATCCAGAAAAATATACGTATATGGATGAATAGAGTCTAACAGTAAGACTCCAAACGGAACCACTTTGATCACGCTTAACAAGGCCGCATTGGAGGAATAAAATGAAAGTAGTAAACCCACATTTTTTGGATGAATTTTTAGTTCCAATCACAGGGCTGGCTGATGACAACGAGTCTATTGAACACTACAAAGATGTAGAATTACGGACAGAGGCACAATATAAAGCAGTCATTAGAGAAACACTTGTAGAACATTTTCATAGCCTTGAGGAAGTGGTAAAGAAAAAATCAAAATTAGCACTTAGCTACTATTTAACGAAACCTGCAGTTGATTTTGAAGGAGTATTTTATTCTTTACTACCGCCATTTGACGCGCCATCAGATCCTCGAGATTTCTTTGTATGGCTTTTGGAAGAACTGTTTATTGGTGAAAGTTATGAGCTAGCAGATGTAGATTCTTATAAAGTTGTTGCTGATATGTATGAGCCACTTCGTTCAACTAGAAAACAGTAAAAACGAAGTAATGCCCCGGATGAGTACTCAAAACACATCTGGGGTTCTTTTTGCTCCATATATAATTATGTAACAAAAGCCTACTAACTCGAGTTTCTCAGCCTAGCCAATTCCAAAGTGCAAAACCGTAACCTTTCACAAAGGTTTGACGTCATACTGTCAGGCGTTCCTGAAGTTAATCTTTTCTTTGCATGGGATTCTCCAAAATCCCTCTTATACTTTTCATGTCTAATCCTGGATTTTCTGGAAGGAAAAATAAAAATAGTGTCGAATCTTCTCTACCTATTGTTTTTATATCCTATCTACCAAATAGAATGCTAAGAGACTCATGAAAGCCTCTCAGTCTACTTTCATGAGTTTTTCTATGTTTGTTAGCGCAAATAGTTGAATTGCCGACACCAGGAGGAAATTACTTTGGTCTTCAGTTCCATCAGTTTTTTGTTTTTCTTTTTGCCGCTTGTCTTTGCCTTCTATTTTGCTGTTCCGTTTCGATATAAAAATGCGGTTCTGCTGATCTTCAGCTTACTCTTCTACGCCTGGGGGGAGCCGAGGTACATCGTTCTCATGATTGTATCCATCATCATGAACTATGGCTTTGGAATATGGATCGATCGGGCAGATGAACATCTGAAAAAGAAAAAGACAGTCTTAACGCTCGCGATTATTGCCAATATCGGGCTTCTAGGCTTTTTCAAGTATGCGAATTTCTTTGTAGACGTAATGAATCAGGCGCTGCAAACGAATATTCATGTGACACCTGTGCCGCTGCCGCTCGGTATTTCCTTTTATACGTTCCACGCACTCAGCTATCTAATTGATGTTTACCGAAAAGTAGAAAAAGCACAACGAAATCTGTTCAATTTGTCGCTCTATATCACGTTTTTCCCACAGCTTGTAGCAGGTCCGATTATTCGCTACAACTCGATCGCCGAGCAGCTCAGCAAACGCGTATTTTCATCCATCCAATTCGCAGAGGGGATCAAGCGATTTATATTGGGTCTGGCGAAAAAAGTGCTCTTGGCCAACCCTCTGGGCTACGTAGCAGACACCGTGTTCGCTACGTCTACGGTGGACCTTTCAACCGGCGCGGCCTGGATTGGAATTATTGCTTATACATTGCAGATCTATTATGATTTTTCGGGCTACAGTGATATGGCGATTGGGCTAGCCAAAATGTTTGGCTTCGAGTTCGCGGAGAATTTCAACTACCCGTATATTTCCAAAAGTGTTTCCGAGTTTTGGCGGCGCTGGCACATTTCGCTTGGCAGCTGGTTCCGGGACTATGTTTATTTCCCGCTCGGCGGTAGCAAGGTGGCGCCATGGAAAATCTACAGGAACCTAATGATCGTGTGGGCACTGACAGGGTTCTGGCACGGAGCCAGTTGGACGTTTATTGCCTGGGGCGTCTACTACGGTGTCCTGATCGCTCTGGAAAAAGCTGGTCTGGAAAAGCTGCTGTTCCGGATTTATCCGTTAAACCACGTTGTCGTGCTGCTTTTCGTCATGATCGGGTGGGTGTTCTTCCGTGCCGACAACTTTGGGTATGCAGCGGAGTACATCGGGGCGATGTTCCATACACGCGGAAACGAGCTGTTCGATTCCCAGGCGCTTGCGCTGTTATCGATGAACTGGATTCAGTTTGCCATCGCGATCATCATTGCCGCACCTGTATTTCCCAAGCTGCAAAAATGGCAATGGGGGAAGCCGTTCGCAGGCGTACAAACTGCGTTTGCCCTAGTGTTTCACTGCTTCCTTTTTGCAGAAGTCATCTTGTATTTGATTAATTCAACGTATAACCCATTCTTGTATTTCCGATTCTAGTTCAGCCAGAGGAGTAGCGTAATGAGTAAATCGGCTTCAATCGCTTATATGGTCGCTTTTTTAACGATTATTTTTGGGTTCGCCATTGCCAGTGGCTTTTCACCGCATAAAGAAGTTTCTGCGATTGAAAACAGAAAGCTGAGCGGGCTGCCTGATGTCAGCTTGGAGGCTGTTACCACACCCCGTTTTTTCGAAGACATGAATCAGTATTTTAATGACCAGGTTGTACTGCGAAACGAAATGGTAAGTGTTTATCAGAAGCAGCAAAATTCGAAGCTGTTTAACGCCATGCTGTTTGAAAACATGCTTCGCGACTCTACGCAGCACAAGCCAGAGGATGGCACGGCCGTAACGGATTCACGAGTCGTGTCCAATCTGGTGCTGATCAATAGCAAGTGGATTTTGCCACTTCCCGATAAGGTCGTTCATACAAGCGAAATAGATGCAGCAACGGCAAAACTAAATGACGCAGTAGCATTTGCCGAAGCACAAAAAACAGAAGCTTTTTTCGTCTTTAATCCGTCCCGAACGATATCGCTGATGCATTTGTATCCACCCTATTTGCAAACGGATGCTTATGTTAGATCGAGAGACTATTTCTTGTCCAAGCTGGGGAAACATGTAAACGTCGTGGATCTCAGGAGCAAGTGGGGCTCCTTTACAAATGCGCAGCTGGAAGAGCTGTATTTGGAAACGGACCACCATTGGAATATCAAGGGTGCGTTTCTTGCTTATCAAGAAATGATTCGCGAGCTCTCAAAAAGGTCGGCTCATTTTAAAGGGGAGCCGATGTCCCTCAGTGATATTCATGTGTCTACATTTGAAAAGGGCAGCTTCGATGGCAGCTACAACAGGCAAAGCAACTTCGCAGTCGATACACAAACAGCCGATCGAACGATGATTTATGAACCGAAAGTGCCGTTCGCTTTTCAAAAATTCGAAGTGATCAATGGGGATGGGACCCAAACGATTCGAGACTTTAACGATTTTTATGGCTACAAAAAAGGGCAGAATCCGGTTACGTATGGCACCTTCTTTGGCGGGGACAGACGGAAAATCATCTATGAGAACCCGAAAGCTGGCAATCAGCTGAATGTCCTGTTGCTGAAGGATTCATTCATGAACCCGATTACGCCGTATTTGGCGCAGAATTTCAACAAGCTTACGGTTTACGACAATCGTTACTATCCTGAATTCAGCTTGAAAAACATCTTGTCCAGCGAGCATTATGACATCCTGATCATTGCGCTGCATGATGATAATCTTTACAGTCAAAATTACGTTTTTGAAAAAAAGGAAACCAAGTAGGAATTAAGGCTCAGTTAGCATTCGTTGCCTCAAACAAGTAACGCCAACTTGTTTGGGTTTTTTTGTATTAAGCAGCCTGGCTATTCTGGATGAAACAACAGGGGAAATGACGTACTGGAATCCGGCGGCAGCAAGTGGATACCGCTTTATTTTTACACCAGGTCAAAATGGCGTGAATCATACTTATAAAATCGTCGCGAGCGGAGAACAGCAGGATACGGTCAAAATTGAAATTTTTACGTATCAGACAAATAGCGAAAAGGCGCAGTAACGAGTGAGCAATCGAATAGAGGATAAATGACAAACGAAATCCCAAACGAGTATGAATGTACTTGTTTGGGGTCTTTTCAGTACAGCCAATAAGTAGGCAATGTTCAAAAATCACAGTAGAGAGCGAAAAAATCGAGTTTTATGTTCGTTTTTAACACTTATCGATTTGTTTTATTGACAAACTTGTTCAAAAATAACATAATATCATCATGAGATGTTCTAAATTAACAAAGGGTGATGTCTTTGTTACCACAAGAGCGAAGAAAATGGATTTTGGAACAGTTAAGCCTAGACGAGAAAATCGATATCGACCAGTTAGCTGAGCGATTGAATGTATCAGCTATGACGATCCGCAGAGATTTGTCTACCTTGGAAGAGGAAGAGAAAATTATTCGGACGTTTGGAGGGGCTGTTCTTAACAAGCCTTTGATTCACGAAACTCCCTTTCTCACAAAAGAAGGCAAATACAGTAAACAAAAAAGGCAAATTGCTCAGAGAGCCGTGGAATTCGTTCAGGATCATTCAACCATCCTGTTGGATTCAGGCACGACGAACCTGGAGATTGCCAGATTACTCAAGCATCGAAAAAATCTCACAGTGATTACCAATGATATTAAAATCGCGGTCGAGCTCATGGACAGTGAGGTAAAAATCATTGTGGCAGGCGGAGAGCTGCAAAATAATGTCGGGGCTTTATTTGGACCCTTGACGGAGCAAATCCTGAAAAACATCAATGTAGACTTGTTTTTCCTGGGGGCACATGCTATTCATCTCGACGCTGGCGTTACCGTACCTACGTTTGAAAAGGCTTCTATAAAAAAGCTCATGATAGCAGCAGCAGAGACTACCTGGTTAGTGGCAGATTCGAGCAAGTTTGACCAGAAGGCTTTTACTAAGGTCTGCGATCTATCTAGCATCGATGGCTGGATTACAGATGATGAGCTAGCAGAAGAAGACAAAGATAAGTTAGAAGAGCATCTGAGAGTTGTAACAGCAGAGGCGGGAGAGGCCACATGAAAATTGCAGTCATTGCAGATGACTTGACAGGGGCTAACGCGACTGGAGTGAGACTCGCCCGGCAAGGCTTTGACGCAGCAACGATGGTTCACTATAACAATCTGCCTACATCTGATGCGTATAATGCGGTATGTATCGATACAGACAGTCGTTATGCGAGAGAAGAAGTAGCCCAGATGAGAGTCAAGACCGTGCTGGAGAATCTCACAGAATGGGGAGCTCATGTCATCTGCAAACGAATTGACAGTACGGTCCGGGGCAATATCGGGGTGGAGCTCGATACCGTTTTGACTGAGCTTGGTGAAAAAGCGATCGCAGTAGTAGTTGCGTCTTATCCGGAATCAGGGCGGATTACCTCGGGAGGCTATCTCTTGGTCAATGGAGTACCCCTGCAAGCAACCGATGTGGCAAAGGACCCGGTGGCGCCGATCACAGAATCATATGTGCCGACCATCGTACAAAAACAAAGCAGCCACTCTGTTTCCTATATCGGGTTGGAAACCGTATTAGCCGGTGAGAAGACCATTGAACAGGCGATGAGGGTGAAAATCGAGCAGGGCGTACGGATTCTGGTTCTGGATGCCGTAACAGACGAGGAGATCGAATCGATTGCCAAAGCTATGGCAGCGATTAAGGACTATCGGATGATTCCTGTCGATCCCGGGCCCCTGTCTGCGACCTATTCCAAAGTGTACACCCGTTCACATGCAAAGGATAAAAAGATCATCGTGACGGTGGGAAGCATCACTTCGAATGCAGCCAAGCAGCTGCAATATCTGACGGAAAAAACAGGTGCCCAGCCGATCTACGTGGACGCGAAGAAATTGGCGAGCATGACGCAAACGTGGGATGAAGAGACGGATCGCGTAATTCAGCTTGTCCTGGAGGAAATGAAAAAGCAGTCCATCCTGATTATCACGACGAACTCGCCTTTTGCGGAACCACTGAACCTGAAGGAAGTCGCACAAGAGCAAAATACGACGCAGGATACTCTGGCAAAACGCATCGCTGACGGATTGGGCAAAATCACGCGCTTTGTGATTCAACGAAGCGAATATGAAATCGGCGGATGCTTTACAAGCGGCGGAGATGTGACCGCATCGCTTTGTGCCGTTGGTGGAGCAGAGGGGATCAAGCTGGAGGTTGAAATACTTCCCTTGGTGGCTTACGGTCACCTGATCGGAGGGCATCTGGATGGCATACCGCTTGTAACCAAAGGCGGTATGGCAGGTGATGCGAAAGCAATCTATACGAGTATCAAATTTCTTTTGGCCAAATGTTAAGGAGGAAGAACCATATGACAACCGAGAGAGCGATTATTGCTATTCCTATGGGTGACCCAGCAGGGATTGGACCAGAAATCACGATGAAATCGTTGACTAAAAAAGAGATCTACGATGTATGCAAGCCGCTTGTAGTCGGCGATGCCAAGGTACTTGAAAAAGCAATCGCGATCGTCAATGCGGATCTGAAAATCAATGAAGTGACCTCGCCAGCTGAAGGAAAATACGAGCTTGGAACGGTTGATGTAATCAACCTGAACAATATCGATATCGACAAACTGGAATACGGTCAGGTATCGGCACAGGGTGGACAAGGTGCTTTTGAATACATCAAAAAATCTGTAGAGCTGGCGATGAACGGCGAAGTCAAAGCGCTGGCGACCACTCCAATCAACAAGGAATCGCTGCAAGCGGCGAAGGTGCCTTTTATCGGACATACAGAGATGCTTGAAGAGCTCACCAACACAAAAGATCCGTTGACCATGTTTGAGGTAAATGGAATGAGAATTTTCTTCCTGACACGCCATTTGTCCCTGAAGGATGCCATTGGCCAGATGACCAAGGAAAGAGTGCTCGATTACCTGGTTCGTTGCGACCAGGCACTGCAACGCTTAGGCGTCGAAACAAGAAAGATTGCGGTTGCTGGACTGAATCCACACAGTGGTGAAGGCGGACTGTTTGGCATGGAGGAAGTGGAAGAGATCAGGCCAGGTGTAGAGGCAGGCAAGCAGGCAGGGATTGATGCAGTAGGACCCGTTCCGGCGGATTCTGTATTCTTCCAGGCACTGCAAGGAAAATATGATGCTGTGCTGTCCCTATACCATGACCAAGGGCATATCGCCGCAAAAATGACAGATTTCCATCGAACCATCTCGATTACGAATGGATTGCCATTCTTGCGTACCTCTGTCGATCACGGTACAGCCTTTGACATCGCAGGGAAAAACATAGCAGAGAGCATCAGTATGGAAGAGTGCATCAAGCTGGCTGCTCAATATGCGCCTAAATTTACAAGTAATACCCTATAAGCTTGGATTAGTCTAGCTGCTTAGCTAGGATTCGTGAATTGTAATGAAGGAGGATTGAAACTCCTTCATTACAAATCCATTCAGATGAAACCGTTTTCGTGTAGAGGGGGAAGGATTATGGACGTTTCAGGAACGCAAATGGTTGTCGGCTTGGTTTTGGCTGTTATCGTTTTGATTTTTCTTGTCCTACGAACGAAAATTCATGCTTTTCTCGCGTTAATTATTGCGGCTTCGATTGCAGGTATTGTAGGAGGCATGCCTCCGGGAAAAGTAGCAGATACCATTTCCGCAGGGTTTGGCAGTACGCTCGCTTCGATTGGGATTATTATCGGATTGGGGGTCATGATCGGGCGGATTCTGGAAGTATCCGGAGCTGCTGAAACATTAGCGTACTCCCTGATCCGTTTTGTCGGGAAGAAAAAAGAAGAATGGGCGATGGCGATCGCAGGTTATGTGGTGTCCATCCCGATTTTCGTGGACTCTGCCTTTGTTATTTTAAATCCATTAGTTAAAGCGCTTTCAAAGAAAACGGGTAAATCCGTGATTTCGATAGGTGTTGCCCTTGCTGTAGGATTGGTGATTACGCACTCGATGGTGCCGCCTACTCCAGGTCCGCTTGGTGTAGCAGGAATTTTCGGAGTCGATATTGGCGTGATGATCGGACTGGGCTTGCTGTTCGGTATTCCGATCATGATCGCAGGCGTTCTTTATGCAAAATGGTTGGGGAATCGAATTTATCAAATTCCAGATGATTCGGATGAAGGCTTCACAAGACCAGATACAAAAATGGCGTATCAGGAATTTGTTAACCTCGTCGATAAAAAGTCGTCAGAGCTGCCGTCGCTCGCGAGATCATTGCTGCCGATTCTGATACCGATCATTCTCATTTTCCTTAACACTACGCTCTCCGCTATGGAGCTGAAGACAGGCTTTTTTGAAATTCTGATTTTCCTGGGTAAACCGATTATTGCTGTAAGCATTGGTTTGATTGCTGCAATCTACGCCTTGGCGGGTCATATGAGCCGCTCCGAAACGCTCGATCGGATGGAGGAAGGCATTCAGACAGCCGGGATCATCATTCTTGTTACCGGTGCGGGTGGTGCACTTGGAGCCGTATTGCGTGAAAGTGGAGCAGGAGATTTCATTGCTGGACAAATTGCTGGCCTGCCATTGCCTGCGGTCCTGATTCCTTTCTTTGTGTCGACGCTGGTACGACTGGTCCAAGGTAGCGGTACTGTCGCGATGGTAACAGCCGCATCCATTTCCGCGCCGATCTTGGGGAATATGGAGGTCAATATGGCGCTGGCAGCTCAAGCGGCTGCGATGGGCTCGATGATCTTCTCCTATTTCAACGACAGCTTGTTCTGGGTCGTTAACCGCATGCTGGGCATCAAAAACGTGAAAGAGCAGATCATGGTTTGGTCTGTCCCTACGACGATCGCTTGGTTTGTTGGTCTGATTTGTCTCTTGATCGCAAATATGTTTGTATAAGCAAGAATAGTCAGTCCCCCTTAGAGCCGCATGGGAGAAACCTTCCGTACGATTCTAAGGGGGATTTTTTGTACAATCCATATCTTCACAAGCACTACGAGGCTGGCATGAGTTAGACTTTAAAAATGATTACCATATAATTGAAGATAGAAAAATTTTTGAACCTCGTGAACCAGACGCCGCTTTCTACCATCTAACCTAATGTATGGAAAAACGATAAAAACCAAAGGAGGTTCTGACATGTGATCAGCGAACCCCACGCGATACAGGATGTCTTGCGTGCCAAGAACGGCGACAGTGATGCTTTCACCAGATTAATCAAGCGCTACGAACGCAATCTGTACGGGCTGGCCAGGTTGTATCTAAAACAGGACGAGGACTGCTTTGATGCGATCCAGGAAACGATTTATAAGTCGTATCGGGCGATTCAAGGTCTGAAAGAACCCGAACATTTTAAAACGTGGCTGCTGCGTATTCTGATTCACGAATGTATGCATATGTTGCGTAATCAGAAGCGAATGCGGCTAATCGAAAGTGCGATTATACAGGGAAGTGTCGTGAAGGTCCCCTACGAGACAGTTGAGATCAGAGAAGCAGTCTCGTGCCTGGAAAACGATCTTCGGGTCATGATCCAGCTTCATTATTATCAGGATTTGCCGATTAAGAGAATTGCCAGCATGATCAAAGTCCCTGAGGGTACTGTGAAATCCCGGTTACATCGGGCACGCACATTGCTGGCAGAGTCTCTCGAACTAACTGAGCAAAGGAGAGTTGAAGATGACCCGAATCGATCAGAGGAGCATGAGCTAGTGTACATGCCTCCTCTGCCTACAGGAATAAGGCAACGCATAGATGAGGTACTGAAGAGGATAAGGGATCAGGAGGGACAAGATGGACGTGCAAGAAAAACAGCCAGAAGTGCATTTTCGCCGAATCGACGCCAAAACCGTTTTAGCGATTTGCGATTTGAGCGATACGCTTTCTTTTGCCCAGCGAAAAATGGTGGCAGATAATGCGGTGTCGATCGCCCAGGCGCATTTTTCAGAGCAGGCGTGGTTCAGAGCGATTTACGCAGATGAGGAGCCGATTGGCTTTGTCATGCTGCATATTGCCTCCGATTACGATGATGAGATAGATGTTGATGGAGCCTTTTTATGGCGCTTCATGATAGCGGGACCGCATCAAGGAAAAGGATACGGCAAACAAGCAATTGATTTGCTGATCAATAAGCTCAAAGCACAGGGGATGAATGAGCTGGTCACGAGCTGTGGCGAGGGAGAAGACAGCCCGCTTGCATTTTACAAGAGACTCGGCTTTACCCTCAATGGAGATACGTTCGGAGATGAAATCGGTTTGGTGATCAAATTTTAATAGCGAGGAAGGAACCCCCTAAGAGTAAGCAGTTACTCGTTTGGGGTTCTTTCACATCGCAATTTGAAAGTGAAATGAGCTTACACATCCAGGCTGTTGATGATAGCTAATATTTGATGATCTGTCCATTTGCCATTAATCTTTAGATTTTCTTTAGCGATACCTTCTTTTTGGAACCCTACTTTTTCCAATACACGAATAGATGCTATATTGTCAGGCATAGCTCCTGCTTCAATTCTATGTAGTTTTAATTCTCTAAAAGCAAAGTCTACAACAAGTTGAAGAGCTTCTGTTGTATAGCCATTTCCACTATATTCTTTATCTAAAGTAAATCCCGTACAACAGCTTTGGACGTCTCCCCTGGCAACTTGAGTTAATGAAATGTCTCCGATAAGTTCATCAGTTGCTTTTAAGAAGATTCCGAAAGCATATGCTTGCCCTTCATCTGTCATTTTTAATACCCGTTCAATGCGCATTCTTTGATGTTGTTCTGTATAAAAGGCTTCTGGGAGTATTGGGCAAACTCGTTGAAAAAATTTGCGATTTCTCGTATGTAAGTTAGCTAACTCACTGGCGTCAGAAATCTTGTAAGGTCGAAGGTATATTCGTTGTCCTACTAGTTTCATAAAATCCCTCCCATATTCTTTTTAAACAATTTTATCATGGCTCATGAAAGAAAGATGGATGAATAATTGGCACAGGCGCAGTAAGAGCAGGAGTCCCACCCGACTCTAACTGAAAGTGGATCAGGTATCCTGCTCTTTTCCTGCTCAAATCTGGATGATCTTGATCCCACTAATAATAATGACTACGGAAATGACGCATTTGAGCCAGATTGTTGGGACTTTGCAGGAGAGCATGCTCCCCGCCAGTACACCAGGAACCGAACCGAGCAAGAGCTGTACGACCGTCAGAAAATCAACGGTTCCAAAGCTCATATGGGCAAGTCCTGCCGCACTGGTGAGAAAGAAGGCGTGAGCGATATCGGTTCCTACGACTTCTTTTCCAGAAAGTGTGAAAAAATGCATCAGTGCGATGGCAAATAAGGAACCGCTACCAATCGAGGTCAAGCCGACAAGAAATCCGAGTATGGCTCCAAGGACAATAAGCATAGAGTGTTTTTGGACGATCGGCATTTGTTGCCAGCGATTGAGCTGGGGGTTTCTACGGTCTAAAATACTTTTGACCAGCATGGCGATAGGGATCAAAATCAGGGCAAAGCCAAGAATGCGTTTAAAAATCTGATCGGCGCCAGCAACGTGTAGATGAATCCAGTTCATGACATTCACAGCAGCGATAGCACTAGGGATGCTGCCGATAGCGAGATAGAGGACAATGGAAAAATGAACGGTTTTTTGGCGCCAGTGCTGCCATGTACCAAATATTTTGGTGATGGAATTATATACGAGATCGGTCCCCACAGCTATGGTAGGCGAAATGCCCAGGAAAATGAGAATGGGAGTTAAAAGCGCCGCTCCGCCTACTCCGGTAAGGCCGACGAGAAAGCCTACCAGCAGACCAACAATCGTTAAATGAAAGTCCATCCAGCAACAACATCCTCTGTTACTCAAAATGAAAAGCCTACTGTTAAGATAAGCGGCTGCCCATTGTTTGTGCGCCTAATTTTCCTCATTTTCAAGTTGATGGAATTATATTATTATTAATGATAATTCCACGAATTCTACTTTTATCGCAAAGGGGAAAACATAAGGCGATGTTTAACGAGCGGAAAGCATTGCAAATGACATTACAGGCCTTGCTGGAACAAAGAATGGTGCTGCGCAGGCAATATGTAGACCAGGACAAGCAGCTTGGCGCAGACATCAAGCAGATTTTAAGTCGAATTCGGGAGATGGACGCCCAGGAAGGAATCGAGGAAGACCAGTACGCACAGGAAGTGGCAACTACTACGGAAGAAGCTCCGGTTGAACTGACGAAGCGCATGAAGGTAAGAAAGGCGCATGTTCGTCATGATTATTTAGAGGTAGCCAAGCAAATTGACAGCCTGTTAAGGGAAACGATGTCCCCTATGTCGTTAGTCGAGCTCTGTGATGAGTTAAAGCGCAGACATTCTGTGGAGTTCGCAAGCCCGTATATCGGGGTACAAAAGTCACTTAAATATTTGCCGCAGGTCAAAGTCGAAAAGGACGGAAGAAAGCTGATTTTCTCCCTGCCTGCGGAATAAAAAAAGGCGATCGTGCATAAGCACGTCGCCTTTTTTGTACTATCGGAGAGTATAAAATTAGTAAGGATGATAGTATAAGTGCAACTAAGGCTACGCCAAAAGGCTTGGCGTAGCCAAGTTTTCTAATACAGAAGTTTTCTTATTGCAAGAAGGCTTGCAGCATCCATACGTGTTTTTCCAAACCGCTGCGAATCGCGAGGAGTATGTCCGCTGTAGCTTCATCGCCTGCTTGGTCTGCAGCTTCCATGGCAAGCTTTGTTTCCTCCAGAAGAATGGCGAAATCACGAACAACCGTTTCGACCATTTGTTCTGCGGATTCATTTCCCTGTGCTTCAGCGATGCTTGCGGTTTGCAGACTTGCGCTGAGTGTAGCAACTGGCTTACCGCCGATACTGAGAACACGCTCTGCCAACGTATCAATATGACCAGCGGCTTCTGTGTACAGCTCTTCGAATTTTTGATGCAAGGTAAAAAAGTGAGGTCCTTTCACATTCCAGTGGAAATTGTGAAGCTTGGTGTACAGGACAGTCCAGTTTGCTACTTGTTTATTTACAAGATTAGTTACGGTTGCCATAATAGAATATCTCCTTTTTGATAATTATTATTTATTGATACTAATTATAAATTAATGCTTTGTTTTGTCAACTTGAAAAGAACGATGTATCCAATTGAATTTTCCCGCTTGCCTCGTTCTTGAGTATCACATCGGGCTAAAATTTTTCTCGAAACAGGCAGGCGAGAGAGGACAGCCATCCAAACAAAATGCAGAACTCCACCGTATGAATAGTATTAAGCTTGGAGCAGAGGGGGTGTAAGAATGGAATTTCAAGAATTAGACGATGAAGTAATGGACGACGAAGAAGAATACGAAGAAGAGTACGAATCTGACGACGAAGAAGACGGCGACGACGAAGGCGAAGAAGACGGCGACGACGAAGACGAAGAAGACGGCGACGACGAAGACGAAGAAGACGGCGACGAAGAAGACGGCGACGAAGACGAAGAAGACGAAGAAGACGGCGACGACGAAGACGAAGAAGACGAAGAAGACGGCGACGACGAAGACGACGAAGACGAAGAAGACGAAGAAGACGGCGACGAAGACGAAGAAGACGGCGACGTAGAAGACGAAGAAGACGGCGACGAAGAAGACGAAGAAGACAGCGACGAAGAAGACGAAGAAGACAGCGACGAAGAAGACGGCGACGACGAGGAAGACGAAGACTGATTGATGATAGATGGCTTGTGAGATTGAAGACGACGCTGACTCCAAAACTGATGATGCACAGAATCAGCGGATATCTACAACCGTAACTGGCTAATGGAATAAAATGCTGAGCCCGGGCTTTGGTCCGGGCTTTTGCCTTGACAACGACGAGCATGACAGGAAAAGTAAGAAGGAGTAGATTGATAACATGCGGACATGAGGGAGGTCAAAACGAGCATGCAAAAAATAAGCGCAGTCATTTTGGCAGGTGGAAACAGCACTCGAATGGGTTCTCCGAAAGAGCTGCTTGCATGGAGAAAGGGGACCTTTCTTACAGAGCTGGTGAGGGAAGCTACGCAGGACGGCATGGAGTGTCTCCTCATAACCAACCATCCGGAGCGCTTACCTGCGGAAATAAGGCACGCAGCAGGTGTAAAAATCACACCAGATCTCGTTCCGTCAGCTGGCCCAATCAGCGGTCTTGTCACTGCCTTTCGCATCTGTCAGGAAGAGATGCTGCTGGTCCTATCCTGTGATCTTCCGTTTATGGACCGAGAGCAAATGAATAAATTAATTGCCTATGCGAATGGCCAGTGCGAATGGGACGTCGTAGTAGCGCAGGTGAATGGAAGGCTTCATCCACTGTGTGCTGTCTATCATAGGAGGTCACAAGCATGTTGGGAGCAGGCTTTGCAACAGAACGAGCTGAGGCTTATGGCTACATTGGACAAGCTGCGGCTGCGCAAAACTCCAGAGGGCTTGCTGGACGACTGGGCCGTTTTTAATGCCAATACGCCAGAAGAGTATGAGCTAGCGAAAAACGAGGAGAAAAAGAGAAAAACGGGAGA
This sequence comes from uncultured Brevibacillus sp., assembly GCF_947502445.1. Lineage (GTDB taxonomy): Bacteria > Bacillota > Bacilli > Brevibacillales > Brevibacillaceae > Brevibacillus. Next base: position 251,149 of record NZ_CANMZW010000005.1, on the reverse strand, counting down.
GCGCTAAGCATATCCCGTTTTAGCTATGATCAGGAAACAATGATTCGCTCTGCTTGTGTATACACGTTCATCTTGTTGTTACGGACAAACCCTACAGCCGTGATGTTCAGTTCATCGGCCAGCTGGAGTGCCAGATCCGTCGGCGCCGATTTGGATAGGATGATGCCGGCTCCAATTTTCGCCGCTTTTAGTAAAACCTCGGAAGAAATGCGCCCGCTAAAAACAAGAATCTTGTCAGCTGTGGTGATATTTTCACGTAGACAGTATCCATAGATTTTATCCAGCGCATTATGCCGACCGATGTCCGAGTATTGCAAGAGCAGGTGATCGGATGTGCACAGCGCAGCATTATGCACGCCACCCGTTTGTTTGTGGATGGAAGAAGACGCCTGCAGCTCCTTCATCAGCTGAATGCACGCAGCCGGTGTGGCAGTGGCAGTGCCTGCTACAGGCTTAGCGGTACGGGCATCGCTGAAAAAGTAAAAAGACTGCCGGCTTTTTCCACAGCAGGAAGTAATGCGTCGCTTTGAATAAAAGCTTTGCGACAAGATCGTTTCCTTATGCAAATCAACGTAGGCGAAGCCCTGTGCTTCGTCGATGGTAAGCTGCTTGATCTCCGCATACGATTGAATAGCTCCTTCTGCTGCCAAAAAACCGATCACCATTTCTTCCAGATCAGCGGGAGTACAGACGATCGTGGCAAATTCCTCATCGCCTAGAAAAATGGTCAGAGGATATTCTGTTACGATTTCATCGTCTTCCCAAATGTGCTTGTCAGCATCTATTTTAAGTACGCTGCGACGGATGGTTTTTGTTAGTCCTGACATGACGACCTCCTTGTTTCAAAGGAACTTATTGTCGAGTGAGCGCTTACATGGTACTATACTATGTGAGGTAATTCCATCACAAAATTTTTTTATGAACCGAAATCTATTTAAATTGAATATGGTGGGACAAATCTGCACGGAACAGCGACCCTGTCACCGGTTCATTTGCTTCCCTACCTGAATATAATGAACACTTGCTCGTTAATGCTGAGGTAGCGAACCTGCCTGACTGATTAACTGCTGTGCTCCATCCATTCCCTTTTTCCGTATGTCCGGTAAAGAGGGAATGGATGGGCCCAGCAGTTTTTCTTTTTTAAAGAACTGCCAAATCCAAGCGAGAGGCGCTCTTATTCTAATTAAGGAGATGGTTGTATGGAGCAAAAGGTAAAGAACCGCTGGCTGATTGCGCTGGCGGCTGTGGGTATCCACATCTCGATCGGTTCGGTTTACGCATGGAGCGTATTTACGAAGCCGATTACGACACAGTTTGGCTGGGAATTGAAAGATGTCACATTTACTTTTAGCATTGCCATCCTGTTTCTGGGTTTGTCGGCTGCCTTTTTGGGGCACTACGTAGAGAAGCATGGACCGCGTAAAGCAGGTATTCTGGCTTCGATTTTCTTTGGCTTAGGAATCGTTGGCTCTGGATTTGCCATTCAGATGAGCAGCCTGCCGCTATTGTATCTGTGCTACGGTGTGCTAGGTGGAATTGGTCTTGGAGTAGGCTACATTACACCGGTGTCTACTCTGGTAAAATGGTTCCCGGACCGCCGGGGTCTCGCAACAGGTCTTGCTATTATGGGTTTTGGTTTTGCATCGATGATCGCAAGTCCGATCATGAACGCGTTAATTACAAGTGTAGGAATTGCCAATACGTTTTACATCCTGGGCATTATTTATTTTGTAGTGATGATCTCAGCCGCACAATACCTTGCTCCTCCTCCAAAAGGATGGCTACCAGAGGGCTTTTCAGTTGAAGGGGCGGGTACCAAAAAAATGAAACAGGATCTGTCCCAATTAACGGCGAACGAAGCCATCAAGACGCGCCGCTTTTACTTGCTGTGGCTCATGCTTTTTATCAACGTAACCTGTGGAATTGCAGTAATTTCCGTCGCTTCTCCAATGGCACAGGAAATGGTGGGAATGTCTGTTGCAACAGCGGCTCTCATGGTCGGTCTAAACGGCCTATTTAATGGCGGAGGACGTATCGGTTGGGCATCGTTGTCTGACTATATCGGACGCCCCAATACGTATACAGCATTCTTTGCGATCCAAATGGTGCTATTCTTCTTGTTGCCAAACTTGACTAATCCGGTGCTGTTCATGATCGCGATGTTCATCATCATGACCTGCTATGGCGGTGGATTTTCTTCGATCCCAGCTTACATCGGCGATTTGTTTGGAACAAAGCAGCTAGGAGCCATTCATGGTTATATTTTGACCGCTTGGGCAGCAGCAGGGCTCGCAGGACCGATTTTTGCGACGTGGGTACGCGATACAACGCAAAGCTATACGGGAACGATGAGTGTGTTCTCAGGTATGTTCGTCATTGCCTTTATCATTTCCCTTCTGATTCGCGTAGATATTAAAAAACTGAAAGAACAAGCCAAACAAAAGGAAAAGCCAGTTGAATTGGCTGGTTGACTAGTGGTAAAGTTTAAGGTAATGAATGATTGAAGTAAAGGTGAGTATTCTCGATGAATAAGTTCGAAGCAGAATTCAGTAATTTAGTCAGAGCTTTCCGTAAGCGGCATATGGGAAAAGGACCCAGCAAGATCAATACCACGTTCTGCAAGAACTGGGCGATCTGTGAGATGGAGGGTAACCTTTCGCCGGTGGAAAAGTTTATTGCCACTTCGGAAGACGGAAAGCAGACACTACGAGCTGCCCGAACCGAAATGGTCAAAGACATGTATCGTAAATATCAACCAGTAGACATGGAAACGTTTCTGGGTGCCAAACTCATCGATCTGTTCGTCGATATTGACATCGAGCGTGATTTTGGGATGTCCATATTTGTTTTTGATCAGGACATCGAGAAAAAATGGAAAATTGAACCGTAAGTCTATGGCGAAGCAGTGCTCCTGTTCAGCGGATTAGACCATACGGAACTCGCGCAACAAACACGAAGCTTGGACTAGGTAGCGGACCTGCCGTAGACAACCACCGTGAACATGCTCCTTTTCTTTCGGATAAGGACGGTTTATGGTGGTTTTTTTGTAGAGCTTTGCACATAGGCACGCTATGAGAGGAGAAACGTCATATGGGCAAAACCAAGCACAGCGGACCAATCAAGCTGGACACATCCTTGCAGCCTTCTTTGTGGGCTTCCATGATGCCGATGGGATTAGGAAAAATAAAGCCACATCATATTCGTGACACGATGAAGGTTATGTATGAAAACAGGGACAATCTGGGATATGCTTACAGAATTTTGACGCAGGGCGTGTGTGACGGGTGCGCGCTAGGTGTATCCGGATTATATGACCAGACGCTGACGGGACCGCATTTGTGCACCACACGCCTGAATGTTCTTCGCTTGAATACGATGCCAGCAATTGATCCAAAGTGGCTGGAAGACGTCCATGCACTCAAAAAGCTGTCTAGTGTAGAGCTGCGCAAATTAGGGAGAATTCCGTATCCACTGTCTCGCAAGCCAGGTGAAACAAAATTTACCCGCATCAGCTGGGATGATGCTTTGAATCGCGTAGCCAAAAAGATCAAGGATATCAGTCCCAAGCAGCTCGCCTTTTTCTTGACGGCGCGCGGGATTACGAACGAAGTGTATTATACAGCGGCAAAAATGGCGCGGTTTTTGGGCACGAACAACATTGACAACGCCTCACGGATATGTCATTCACCGAGCAAAACGGCCCTGAAGCGCTCGGTCGGGATCGGGGCGTCAAGCTGCAATTATCAGGATTGGATCGGGACGGATGTGCTCGTATTTTGGGGATCCGTACCAGCTAACAATCAGCCTGTTTCGACGAAGTACATGTACGCTGCCAAAAAGGCCGGAACCAAGATCATCCTGATTAATCCGTACCGGGAGCCAGCGATGGAAAACTACTGGATTCCGTCTGTAGCGGAAAGCGCCTTGTTCGGAACCAAGCTCGCCGACGATTTTTATCAGGTCAACATTGGCGGAGACATTGCGTTCATGAACGGTGTGATGAAGATTTGGTTTGAAATGGAACAAGAAAAGCCGGGGTCTGCGATTCATCTTGCTTTTGTCAAAGAACACGCCAACGGACTCGAACAGCTCCGCACGCATGTCATGAGCGAGCCGTGGGAAAAGCTGGAGAAGTCATCCGGACTTACACGCGAGCGGATGAAGGAGTTCGCGCTGCTGCTGGCTAATTCCAAATCAGGTGTGTTTATTTGGAGCATGGGCTTGACGCAGCACCGTTTTGGTACGGACAACATCTCACAGGTAGCCAATCTGGCTGTTTTGCGCGGGTTTTTGGGACGAAAAAATTGTGGAGTGATGCCAATACGGGGTCACTCAGGGGTACAAGGCTCCGGCGAAATGGGAGCAGATCCGTTTAGTCTGCCTGGCGGGGATTTTGATGAAAAAGCATGGACGCGCATCGAAGGGCTGTGGAAATTCCCTATACCGAAATGGCAAGGGGATATCGTCGGCATCTCCTTGGAAAACGCGGTTTTACCAGACGGACATGAGCGAAAAACTCGAATGTTTTATACGAGCGGCGGGAACTTCCTGGAGACGATGCCAGACCCTGACTTTATGCAAAAATGTCTGGAGAGCGTAGAGCTGCGCGTGCATCAGGACATTATTTTCAATACGTCGACGCTCGTTGATGCCAAAGAAGAAGTGATCGTCCTGCCTGCCATGACGCGCTATGAACAGCCAGGTGGAGGTACGTCTACGAGTACCGAGCGAATGGTTTATTTCAGTGCAGAAATTGAAGGACCTCGCATTGAGGAGGCGCGTGCGGAGTGGGAAATCTATGTCGACCTCGCAGCGCGTGTACACCCGGAGAAAAAGCATCTCATGCATTTTTCTACTGCGGAAGAAATTCGCGCAGAGATCGCTTTGGCAAATCCAAACTACGATGGCATTCAGCATTTGAAAAAACGGGGCGATGTGTTTCAATGGGGAGGCGCGTGGCTTTGTGAAGACGGAGTATGTCCGACAATAGACGGCCGTGCCAATTTACTTCCCATCGAGGTTCCTGATTTGAACAAGCCAGAGGGTCACTTCTACGTTACGACTCGGAGGGGCAAGCAGTTCAACTCGATGATTTACAGCAATGTCGATCCATTCAACAACGCAGAGCGCTATGACGTTTTGATGAATGCAGAGGATGCCCGTGACTTGCGGATTAAAGAAGGAGACAACATTGTCGTGTATAATGGCTATGGAACCTTCCAGGGGTGTGCCAAGTTCGAACGGACGACCAGGGGCAATGTACAGGTGTATTGGCCAGAAGGCAACGCGTTGATTCCAAAGGGTGTTTATGAATCGTATGCAGGCATTCCGGAATACAATACGGCTGTCAAAATTGAGCGAGCAGATACGTTTTATGCGAATAAGGATTTGAAATACAAAGAGAAACCGATAGAAGATTTGGAAGTAAACATTAGCTAAACAAGAGACACCAGGAGCGGATGTTCAAATCCGGGGAGGTACGAAGATGCGTTTTTCACGACAAATGGTCACGGTAGAGGAAGCGGTGGACAGACTCATAAAAAGTCTGTCTCAGCTTGGGGAAGAGACGGTTCAAATCGAGGAGGCATACGGACGAATACTGGCTTCAGATGTTTATGCCACATACGAGCTGCCGCATTTTGACCGCTCACCGCTTGATGGATTTGCCGTGAGGGCTGCCGATACGATCAGTGCCTCCGCCCAGCAGCCTGTTTATTTACGTGTTCTGGAGACGGTTGCAGCGGGGCAGGTTCCGCAGTTGGAGGTCACAGAAGGCTGTGCGACGAGGATCATGACCGGGGCAATGATGCCAGCTGGTGCCGATGCTGTCATTATGTTCGAGCAAACCGAAAACCCGGCTGAGCATGCAGCGATGGTAGGCGTCAAGCGGGTGCTACAGCCTGGAGAAAATGTTTCCAAGCGCGGTGAAGAAATCGTGAGTGGCACGGTGATAGCGGAGGCAGGCGAGAAAATCAACGCAGGTACTATTGCTATTCTGGCTACGTTCGGCTGTACACGTCTTTCTGTGATTCGACAGCCCCGTGTTGGCCTTTTTTCTACAGGCAGTGAGCTGCTCAAAATTGATCAGCCACTTGTGGCAGGAAAAATCCGTAACAGCAACTCGTGGATGCTAGCTGCTTTGATTAAGGAGGCGGGGGGCATTCCGGTGCTGCTTCCCGATTTGCCCGATGAGCTGGCAAAGGCCAAAAAAATCATTGGCGAGCACTTGCAGGAGGTCGATCTGCTCGTTTCCAGCGGAGGAGTATCTGTGGGTGATTTTGATGTGATCGCTTCGCTGGTGGACGAACCAGAGGTCGATCTGCTGTTTAACAAGGTTGCGATGCGTCCGGGCAAGCCGACTACCGGGATGATATTGCAAGGGAAGTCTTACATCGCACTTTCAGGAAATCCGGGAGCGTGCTTTCTCGGTTACGAGCTTTTTGTTCGCTTGGCTATTCAGCAATTATCTGGCGTGAAGCAGGTAGGGCTTTGCCTGATCAAAGCGAAGCTAGATGTACCTTATACGAAGCCATGTCCGTATCCGCGTTACTTGCGGGGAAGACTGCTGGTGCGTGAGGGCGAGCTTTTTGCGCGTCCTGATTTCAACGAAAAGGCAGGCAATCTGGGGACATTGAAAGACAGTGAGTGCTTCATTGTGATTCCAGCTGGCGGCAGCGGAAAAGAGGAAGGCGAACTGGTCAGTGTGCTTTCTCACGCCACGCCGAGCTGGAGAAATGAGGGGTAGGTTATGGCAGTAATACCTTGTGTCATGCAGCTGGTGGGCTACTCCAATAGTGGGAAAACAACGCTTTTGACCAAGCTGATTCCGCTATTGGAGCGATCAGGCATACGAGTAGGCGTGATCAAGCATGATGGCGGGCATGATTTTGAGTGGGACCAGCCTGGAAAAGATACGTGGCGCTATCGGGAAGCAGGGGCTTCACTCGTTGCGATTACCTCGAAAACAAAGACGGCGATTGTAGAGCAGCGGCCGACGCAGCTTGCTGTGCTCGTCGAGCGGCTGACACAGGCCGGGGCTGATCTGATTCTCGTGGAGGGCTTCAAGAGAGAAAGCTATCCCAAGCTCGTCCTGTTGCGCAAACCAGAGGATCGGGAGCTGCTCCAACTCGTTACCAATGTGTGCGGTATCGTGAGCTGGGGCGCAATAGAGCAAACAGGGCTGCCACATTTTGACATCAACCATATCGAAGCGATTGTCTCGTTCCTACAAGCCAAGGTGAGCGAATAATATCAGATTTGTCTTTTATGCAGTGATCTAGCAGGAAGGGGGACGTCATGGTCGTAGACAAACAAGAATTCGGAGTAAATGGGCTGCTTTATACGATTCGCTCTGCGAGCATAGCAGATTCCCAGGAATTGTCTGCATTACGCGTGCAAATCGATGGCGAAACGGAGAATATGGACAGGGAACCAGGAGAGGCGTTTATCGATGTACCTGGATTCGAGCGGATCATCCAGACGGATACAGAAAGTCCAGGGAACCTGTTTCTTGTTGCTGTCGCTCATAATCGAATCGTCGGTTATTCCAGATGCGAAGGCGTTAATTTAAAGAGATTCGCGCACAAAGTAGAGTTCGGCGTCTGTGTATGTAAGGAATTTTGGGGATACGGGATCGGCAAAAATCTATTAAAGCAATCAATAGAGTGGGCAGACGCAGCTGGGATCAAAAAAATGACGTTGAGTGTGGTCGAGACCAATGAGAAAGCAATCGACTTGTATAAAAGACTCGGCTTTCAAATCGAAGGCATTTTAAAAAACGACCGAATCCTTGCTGATGGCAACTACTACAACACCATTATTATGGGAAGATTCAATCTATAAAACGACGCAGGTGCGCAGGGGAGTGTGGCGATAAACATGGCTCATGCAAAAGATGTAGTAGCCGATCAATTGTTAGCCAATGCGAACGATCCGAGCTGGTATCTCCCTTTTTCAGATTCCGTGAAGGATGTATCTGAGGAAGCAGCATTTTGGAAGCCAAGCGAGGATAGCAACAGTATTGCAGAGCTTACGCAGCATCTCATCTATTGGAATGAGACGTGGCAAACCAGATACATAGAAAACGACGTTCAGGCAGTGCCGTCCATCGGAGATAACAACAAGAGCTTTTTCATTCCTGAAAATCATACCTTTGCGATGTTAAAAGAAAAGCTGCTAGAAGTACTGCTAAAGTGGCAGCCCCTGTTATCGGAGGAAAAGGTGGCGAGTAACGTACATGGATTCGGGGAGCCTGTGCCTTGGTGGGCGGTACTCGGCAACGTATCAACACATAACGCTTTTCATATCGGTCAAATCGTCTACATTCGCAAGCTTTACAAGAGCCACAGGGAGGGGCAGTAAAGTCTATCGTCACAAATCGTTACATTTTCCTGTGATTACAATCACATGAGCAAGCCGGACCATCCGGTAGACTTGAGTCATAAAGATGACACGATGAAATCAAGGAGGGTCCCCATGCTAAGCCAACAAACCATTAACGTGATTAAATCTACTGTACCCGTTTTGGAAGTGCACGGGACAGCGATAACAAAGCGATTTTATGAAATGATGTTCGCGAAGCATCCTGAGCTGTTGAACATTTTTAACCACGCAAACCAAAAACAGGGCAGACAGCAAACCGCACTGGCAAATGCGGTTTATGCAGCAGCTTTGCACATAGATAATCTGGAAGCGATCTTGCCAGTAGTGAAGCAAATTGGTCATAAGCACCGCAGCCTCGGTATTCTGCCAGAGCACTATCCAATCGTGGGAGAAAACTTGCTCGCTGCCATCAAGGATGTGCTGGGAGACGCTGCAACAGATGAAATCATTCAGGCGTGGGCTGATGCGTACGGAGTTATTGCTGATGCATTTATCAGTGTAGAGGCGAAGATGTATGAACAGGCTTGTGGACAGCCAGGTGGATGGGCAGATTTCCGGGAGTTCGTGGTACAGCGCAAGGTCGCAGAAAGTGACGTCATTCATTCGTTTTATCTGGTGCCAAAAGACGGCAAGCAGATTTCCGCTTATGAGCCTGGGCAGTATGTAAGCGTCAAGGTAGATATACCTGGAGAGAAAAATACGCATATCCGTCAGTACTCTCTCTCGGATGCTCCGGGAAATGCGTATTATCGTATTTCGGTTAAGCGGGAAGACGTGCTGGGCGACAAACCGGCAGGAAAAGTATCCGTCTATTTGGCGGAGAAAATAGGTGAAGGGGATGTCTTGCTATTGTCCGCTCCGGCAGGGGACTTCACACTCGATCAGGATGACAAGCGTCCACTCGTTCTGATCAGCGGTGGCGTCGGTTTGACACCAATGATCAGTATGCTTACAGAATCGCTGAAAAAGAACCCAGAGCGTCCAGTAACCTTCATCCACGCTGCACAAAATGGCAATCTGCATGCCATGAAAGGCGCTGTGGAGGAGCTGGCCAAAAGGCATCCACAGTTGACGTATTACTGGTGCTATGAGAAACCAACTGATCGCGATCGCGAGGAAAATGACTTCCATAAAGAGGGATATGTGGACCTGCCTTGGCTGCAGAGTGTCGTTTCGCAAAAAGAATCGAGCTTCTATTTCTGTGGTCCCGTCCCTTTCATGAAAGCAATGAATCGGGCACTGAAAGAATGGGGAGTTCCAGCAGCAGATATTCACTATGAATTCTTCGGTCCTGCTGGAAGTCTGGAATAAGCCAAGGAGCACCTGTAAAGATGCACGGCTATTTTTTCTCTGCCTGAGCCTGAGCACGCAAAAGTCGGTTGACTGTCTCACGGCGCAGGCCGATGAACTGACCGATCTCGTCTTGGGTTAGCACCTCTGATAGGGAGGCAACAGGAACAAACGATTGAAACCAGCGCTGAAGCTTGTTCAGTCTTTCAGCTGGGGATACCTCTGAGAGCTGATCGATACGCTGCTGCATCATGCGGAGCTTCCCTTGCAGCTGTAAAGCGATTTCTCTACATTTGGCGTGGTTATGCTCCAGCCCCAGGTACCAGTCCGAAGCGGACAGAACCTCTACCTCACAGGTGACGAGAGCTACGGCTGTCCCGTAATAAGGATTCGGACTGAGCAGCGAGTGATGAGGAATAGTTTCGCCTGGTATGATGACATTCACCAAGGTCAATGTTCCGTCAGCATGTACGCGATTGATTTTGAGCAAACCACTCTTCAGATGAAAAAGCGGCCCAGTTTCTCCTTGGCGAAACAGTACCTCTCCCTTGTGCAGAATCATGAGAACCTCCTTGATTGTGGCATATGTGGCCGTACGTAATCATGATGATCGCAGTTAGCAGTATATCATACAAACAAAGCAAAGCATCTGTTATCCGTACATGTGATGGATAACAGATGCTTTTTACTTGGCTTCCTTGCACTCAGGAAATCTTTGCCATTTCAACAGTTTGCTCCGCTTTTACCCTTGCTAGATCAACGCTGCTGTTTGCTATAATGAGGGAGTCAGTTTTAGATAAAAGGAGGTATTCCATGCTTGGCACTTTTTTTCTCTGGGCTGGTTCCCTCCTTGCAGTGCTGATTTTGGCGTTGATTGGATATGTGGGTTATCGCTTTTGGTACCACATGGGCCAGCTTCCCAAACCACCGTATCGGCATTTGGATGCCAAGCCGAAACCAGCGGATTGGCGCGATGATGAAGTAACCTTCACATGGGTGGGCCACTCGACTATTTTATTCAATCTATTTGGTACGAAGATTCTCACTGATCCGGTCATCGGAGAAAAGCTGGGACTGCGTGTTGCCGGGGTGCTTCATTTTGGCCCGACACGTTTTACTCCTCCAGCCCTCACCTTTGATGAATTAGGTGAAATTGACTTGATTCTCTTGTCTCATGCGCATATGGATCACGTAGATTTGCCGAGTCTTCGCAAGCTGGCTCGTCGCTCTACCCATGTCATTACGGCGCAAAATACAAGTAGACTGATCGCCAAAATGCCGTTTGGGTCGTACGAAGAAATACAGCCAGGGCATAAGGCAACCACCAAAGAAGGCGTAACCATTACAGCAATACCCGTGCGCCATTGGGGCAATCGTTTTCCGTGGAATCACGATTACGGGTACAATGGATACATGATCGAAAAAAACGGCGTGCGCATTTTGTATCCCGGTGATACAGCGTACATTTCCATGGAGCACTATCCGCAGCAGTTCGGCAAAATTGATCTCGTCTTTATGCCGATTGGTGCGTATAAGCCAGATTCCTATCAGAGGGCGCACTGCACACCGGAGCAAGCGTGGCAAATGTTTAAACAAAGCGGCGGGCAATGGCTGGTGCCGATTCATTGGAATACATTCGTCCTCTCCCGGGAGCCTGTCGAAGAGCCGATCGAGCGTCTGCTTGCTGCGGCGGGAGAAGAAAGAGACCGGATTGTAGTGGAGCGCCAAGGGGAAACCTATTCATTGCCAGGAAAGTAGTGCTAAAGACTGTGTACTTCGCAGTCTTTTTTCTACGGAAGGAAACAGCTGATACGGGGAAGGAATCAAAGGATTATTATAGAAATTAATTGATCGTTAGAGTTTTGTTTGGTTTCGAGCCATTGAGATGATCAGGAGGGATACATATGGGAAAAACATTGCCACAACGCTGGGATTTGGATGTCCTTTTTCCAGGTGGAAGCGAGTCGGAACCATTTCGTTCGTTTCTTGGGCTGCTGGAAACAGATATTGCTAGCCTAAAGGCACGGGTCGACCAATCCGATCTGGCGTGGAACGAAAAAAATGCGTTTCTGGAAGTCGTGGATGAAGTACAAAGCATTGCTGTGCGCGTGCGACAAGCCGGGGCATATATCTCTTGCCTGACTGCACAAAATGTCAAAGACGAGCAAGCAAAGCTGCTCGGCGGACGAGTAAAAACGATCTCTGCTAATTTTGGAGCGGCTTTGACAGGATGGGAAGAGCGTCTGGTAAGCATCGAGGAGTCAGACTGGAAAGCGCTGCTAGCAGAGGAAGACTTGCAGCCAATTGCGTTTGTGCTGGAGGAAAGACGTCGCCGCGCCCAGGAAAAACTGCCTCCTGAGCAAGAGGTTCTGGCGAATGACCTGGCAGTGGATGGGTACCATGCGTGGCAAGACTTGTACAATGCAGTTGTAGGACGCATGACGATCGAGATCGAGCTGGATGGAGAGCTGAAACAGCTGTCGGTGGGTCAAGCTGCCAACCTGATGAGTCATCCTGATCGCGCTGTTCGTGCACAAGTCTTTACAAAATGGCAAAAAGCGTGGGGCAAGGAAACCGAGCTATGTGCACAGGCTCTGAATCATCTGGGCGGATTCCGTCTGTCCTTGTATCGTCATCGCGGCTGGGATTCCGTGCTTCGTGAGCCGCTTGATATTGGACGGATGCAGGAAAAAACATTGGATGCGATGTGGCAGGCGATCGATAATCGCAAGGATCGATTGGTTGCTTACCTGGAGCGCAAAGCGAAGCTGCTCGGCATTGAAAAGCTGAGCTGGTACGATGTTTCGGCTCCAGTCGGAAAAACACACAAAAAGGTATCCTACGATGAAGCGGCAGAATTGATTGTCGAGCATTTCAACCGTTTCAATCCAAATATGGCATCGTTTGCTCAGCAGGCTTTTGACGAAGCATGGATTGAGGCAGAGGATCGTCCGGGCAAACGTCCAGGTGGCTTCTGCACGAGCTTCCCGGTGAGCAAGCAGTCCCGCGTGTTCATGACCTACGCTGGCAATGCGAGCAATGTCTCGACATTGGCTCATGAGCTGGGGCATGCTTATCATCAGCAAGTGATGTGGGACCTGCCGCCACTCGCACAAAACTATGCGATGAACGTAGCGGAGACAGCGTCTACCTTTGCGGAAATGATCCTGGCTGATGCTGCGGTGAAAAATGCAGTCAATGACGATGAGCGACTCGTTTTGCTGGAAGATAAGCTGCAATCTGTAGTGGCCTTCTTCATGAACATCCATGCTCGTTTCCTGTTCGAGAAAAACTTCTATGAGCAGCGCAAAAATGGTCTCGTCAGTGCAGCTGAGCTGGATCGTCTCATGCTCGAAGCGCAGGAGAGTGCTTATAAAGGAGCGCTTGCAGAATACGAGCCACACTTCTGGGCTTCCAAGCTGCACTTCTACATTACAAGCTATCCGTTCTACAACTTCCCGTACACGTTCGGCTACCTGTTCAGCATGAGTGTTTATGCACGGGCACTGGCAGAAGGCGAGAGCTTCGCTGCGAAGTACGATGCGCTCCTGCAAGACACCGGACGCTTGATGGTCGAGGATTTGGCGAAAAAGCATCTGGGAGAAGACATGACCTCCGTCGATTTCTGGCAAGCAGCGGTTGATCTGGCTGTAGCAGATATTGAAGAGTTCCTGCGTTTGACGGAAGAAGCGTAATTTCATTGGGATATAGAGTAAGTGAGCCTGTCGATTCGTCGGCAGGCTTTTTTTAATGTCGGATAAGCAATGCCCTATAAAAGAATGGTTAGGAAAAATGAAACGAGCCATACGGAAACATTGGTTAGGCAATACCTCCAGATACTTGGCGACTTTCGGGCAAAAAGAAAATTCGTTCCCAAACAAATGAACAAGTAAATCAGGATAACCAAATACCCTAAGGGGCTAGTACTTGGAGACCGGCTACCATCAAGTGCACCACCAGTCATTATGACAAATATGAGAATATAGACTCCTGCGATTCCAAAGAGGATGTTCAAGGCGACAGCAGTTAGCTTCATCCACAATGTTTTTCACCTCGAATTAGTTGTTATTTGTTTGACGCGCTATAATCAATAATGTTGTCTTGCGTTGGTTTGGAAAAGTATGCCGGATTTATTTATCACGATGTGTAAAGTAAAAAGTACCCTTGCAAATTACAAGGGTACGATCTCACCTAAATAAAGTCCGAGCTGGTCACGGTTATTCGATTAGTAGCGGTGCCAAATACAGAAAGAAGAGCGTTGTGGTGAGCGATGATTTGCTCCTTGGCCCAGCAGGTCTTCATTTTCTCACGCCCTTCTTCCGGATATACCATCTGCGTTTATGAAAGGAGATGGACCTATAATTCTGGGCCAGTCTGTCGATTCGTTTACGTGTAAGTGAGGCAGGTGTTGAGGTGAAGCTTTTGTTAAGGGTACTTCTAACAACCAGATGACCGGGGTAGTGAGCTTTCACGAAGTTACCGTAAGTTTCGAACTCGGAAAAGCCGGCATAACTCTGTTTGTTGGTATTCTTGATAATCGCCCAGTACCACCTAGTCCTATGCCTGGCCTCAATTTTATACTTCAGCCGGGAGAGCTTCGATTTGTCGAACAGCATATAGTGGGCAACGAAAGAGCGGGAGGCAGTTGGCCTAGTCCCTAGTAATTTCTTATAGGTGCGAAAATACTCGGGACGACTCCAGTTGCGGCAGTAAAAAACGGTTTTCCCGTTGACGAGGAAGACATGAGGACGGATGAGAATAGTGTCGGCGTCAATCACAAGATAATACCTTTGCCTAGTCAAGCTTCCTCCCGCCAGCTTCAACAATTGTTGGAGCAGCCAGCCTGAGCGATTGGTGCGTTTGGTTTGGTAGTGAATGTCTTTTTTTGTAATCGGTAGGACGCGTTTTTCATTGATGAAGATGCAGTTTTTACGCCGGCAAAGGGCCAGGATTCGCTTGCTTGGTGGCGATATAACCATGATCTTACCGATGGGATGCTTCACTTGCTTGCGGATACTGTCAATGACATAGGGAAGAGTGCCAAGGTCTTTCTCAATAGCTGGGATCAGGACATCAATTTTGATAGAGCTGTTGAAGGCGCTTTTCGCTGAACGTGTCATTTTCTCACATCCTTTTGGGAAAGCAGTTTTAAGCATATGTGTCTGAACAGGTCGGCTAGAGTGTCCGACGTTCCAGATAGGATATGATTATCTTCTTTTGAGTGAATATGACAGATATGGAAATGCTGCGAAATGGGTGTTTGTCTACCTTATGGAGTCAAGGAAAATAAAAAGCCCCCAAATAAAGGGAGCCGGTGATGGTATTAACGACGAAGGGAATGCATCATCATTCTATGGTGATGCGCCCTCATCCGATGGAAATGTTCCCTTTGTGCGAACGTGTGATGCATCATTCGGTCGTGCCTATGTGCAATACTTAAAGCGCGAAAGCGTTCTGCTTGCCTTAAATGATGGCGCATTCTTTCTCGGTGATGCTCGATAGGATCCATTAATACATCATCTCCTTTCGCCGTGATAATTAATGTTATGAGGACAGAGTTTAAACTGCCTGTGCGTTAGTGGATAAAGAACAAAATGGGTAGTAAGCGAGAAGGCGGATTGTTAATCATCTACGACATAGAAGTGGTAGTTTAGAGGCAACGAAAGAGGCGCTGAAGCTTCAATTCGCTTAGCGCCTCTAGAATCAGTTATTTCAGTACATCCAAAGCACGTCGTAGTTTAATTGCAAACTCTAAGGGTGGTTCTACAGATTCAAGATGCAAATACATGAGACGCGGCTTGTCAAAGAGCCAGTGATTGTGCAGGGCAGTAAAAGGAGCCAGATATCAAATTTACCAAAAGAGAATTTGTAATTATGGTCGTCGTTTTCTCAATAGAGAAATGATGTAAGCAAGCTGTGTAAAGCCCCGATTGGGGGCAAGTAAGGCTAAAAAATCAATTTAAACACAAAAGCACAAGATGTAGACAAAGTAAGGATATAAAGCGACCAAATCAACATTTCAGAGGCGATAGAAAGACCTTCGGCGAAGCGTTGATATTTCATAACATCACTCTCCTGAAATAACTATACAATATTTACCATTTGGTGTGAAGTTAAATAAAGAAGGAAGAGAGACCTCGTTAGGGAGCCCGAATACTCGTATCTTTCCCAGCTTTTCAAGTTTAGGGCTATACAAAATGAACCATAGGATGGTAAACTGATAAAAATAAATATTCGATGGTGATCGAATGAATGCTATATATTCTATTAAAGTAGAATGGTCTGCCGCTTACGAATGTATCATTAGTCTGTATGCGTACATCTATGAAAAAGAACGAAAGCACCTGCAACTGGGAAGTGCTTGGAAAGAAGAAACGACGCGGATGCTGCCTGATTCATTCGCGGTCGAGCTCGCTGATGAGCGTTGGGAGGTTCTGCATCGGCTCGTGCTTTTGGTGGCACAGTCACCTCGTAAAGCATCGGTGACTGATTTTCTGGAATGGCTTGAGCTTATCCCGCCAGGTGAAATTTACGAGCTACTCGCTCCATGGGTGGAGACGATACCACTCAACCTCGGTGAAATACGTGACCATAGCCTCTCTCTGCTGAAGCGCTGGAACGAGCACTACTTTTCCAAGGTCGAGCCGCGCATTTTGGAAAGCTTGAAACAGAGTGCCCGGGAAACGGAGGAACTGGCGAAAACTTTGCCTGCGATCGAAACGATCGATCAGGTTACGCATGGCATCTGGATCGAGCAGATGAACGAGCTGCAGGAGGTTGTGCTGATCCCGCAATATCACTGCGCACCTACTTCGGTACTTGATTTTCATCGTGGAATCGCGACCTGTCTGTACCCTGTAAAAGATGCGGGAAGGCTGCACCCCCAGCCGCTGCTAGAGCTGCTGCCGCTCACGCAATGCTTGGCAGATGAAAAAAGACTCCTGATTCTTCGCTGTCTGTCTAATGGGACATGTACGCTGGGAGAGCTGCAGCAGCAAGTATCCCTTGCAAAAAGTACGGTTCACCACCATGTCACGGCACTGCGTCGGGCTGGTTTGATCCGTGCTCATTACACTGGCAGTTCGACCATCGCTTACTATAGCTTGCGTGGACAATTTGTAGACAGGCTGCCTGTCCTGTTGCGTTCCTTTTTGGAAAGCGGGGGGAAACAGCAATGAACAAGCTAAAGCAAGCATGGGGGGCGTATCATCCCGTTGTTCATCTTTTGATGGGCGGAACCGTATTTGTCATGCTTACACAATGCATGAGCTTGCCGTTTTTGGCGATCTATCTCAGCGAAACGACGACACTTTCTCCGGCTTATATTGGAGTCATTGTTGGTGCAGGACCGCTCGCAGGGACTTTCGGCGGCTTTGTTGGAGGAATTTTGTCAGACCTGTTTGGCAGACGCAAGCTGATGATTTTGTCCATGCTGATGATGGCTATCGCGTTTGCCTGCTTTATTGTGTTTAGCCAGCCACTGGCGCTGCTTTTCATCAGTCTGGCACTAGGACTCGCTGCATCCTTTTATGGGACCATTTCAAAGGCGATGATGGGGGATTTAACACCTGAGGACAAGCGATTTCGAGTGTTCTCCAACCGGTATTTGGCGATTAACCTCGGTGTGGCGATTGGGCCAGTGCTGGGTGCTTTTTTAGGAATTGCGGGCAGCGGTACTGCTTTTTTGCTTACGGCGATTTCGTATGTCTGCTTTGCTGTACTGCTCGCGATTGCGTGCAAAAAGTACGCGATCGTCGATACGACTGCAAAGCAGGGCGAAGGAGAAGCGGAGAAGCCGAGCCTGGGCAAGATGTGGCAAGTGCTGAGCAGGGATGTCGTTTTGCTTACCTTTGTTTTCGGAGGAATACTTTTAGTGACCGTGCATGGACAGATGTCTGTCACCTTGTCCCAGTATTTGCGCGAAAATATTGAAGAAGGCATAGCTCTGTTTGGTGTCGTGATGAGCGTGAACGGGATGACGGTCTTGCTGTTGCAGATTCCTTTGACGCGACTTGTGGAGCGATTCTCCTTATTTTCGCGTATTGCGGGAGGGGCGATCCTGATGGCCGTTGGTGAGGTGGGCTTTGCTACTTCGTCATCGTGGAGCTGGTTCATTGCTGCAATGGTCGTATTCACTTTGGGAGAAATATTGATTGTTCCTGCCGAATACGCCCAAATCGACCAAATTAGTCCGGCCAACATGAGAGGGACGTATTATGGAGCGCAAAGCATCAGTAACCTCGGCAGCTTCCTCGGGCCTTGGGCAGGGGGCATGGTTCTGTCTGCGTATGGAGGACCTGCGATGTTCCTGGTCATGGCAGGGCTGGCTCTCGTAAGTCTGATTTTTTACAGGCTGGGACAAAGACTGCATGAAAAAAAGCAGCAAAGAGGCAGCGTGGTGGTTGAAACAGCCAGCTAAAAGATGTTTGAATCTTGATTCGCTGCCTGAACTCTACTATACTAAGAAGTAACTTTTTCAAAGGGGATGTCTTTTTGTCGGTGGTCGTTCTTAACTAAGGAATTTCATATGGCTTGGTCCAATTTTTTCGCGAAAAACCATGATTGTAGTGGTTTGTTTGTGATGCGGAAAATGACCAGACCTGATTAGTTAAGAACAGCGGTCATCTACCTATCTCTATGTCTACCAGAACCGTGCTCTTAGGCACGGTTTTTTTGTAGGATAACAGAGGCTCTCCAAAGCATGCATGGCGTAGCCCAGTTTCCTCATTTGGCAGAAGGTGAACTTTGTTCATTTTCTGCCTTTTTGTGTTCTGGTGGGCATCATTCCTTTTGAAAGAGGGTTACCCATACTGTGAAAAAATATATCGAAGAAACATATAAACGTGTAGAAATACAAGAAGGACAGCGAGTGATTGAGCAGTTTCTTATTCAGTGCTATTTGAATCCAGAAATCTCAACAAAAGAGCTCGCGAGAAAAGTACTGCTGCCGCTCCCTGTTGCTACGGCGATCAAAAAAGAATTGATCAAGGCAGGAGCTTTGGAGCAAGGAAGTGGTGTTCGTTGCAGTGCCAATGGACGTGAATATGTGGAGCAATCGTTGGGCTATGGCGGACTAGACCATGTCCTGTTTCAAAAGCTGATAAGTGAGGACGATGCATGGAGGACAGAGCTCGTTGATGTACGTACGAGTATGGAAAAGATATTCTCCTCCAGGCCACAAGTAGACGTGCAGCTGGATCAGTCCAAAAGTACAGTGGAGACGAGCCTGCGCCGTGCTCTCCTATGCCTGCGTGACCAGGCGCTGCTTGGGAAACGAATATTATGTGTAGGCGATGATGATCTCGTAAGCGTAGCGCTCGGCTTGCTGCTCAGACGGTTGTATCCAGCTGCCGAAAAGCAAGCAGCCATGATCGATGTGGTTGATATTGATCAGCGATTTTTAGGATATATTGAATCGATAGCAGCAGAGCAAAAGCTGCCGATTACATGCCATCAGGCTGATTTGCGGCAGCCACTTCCCAAGCGATTGCGCGGCAAGTATGATTGCTTTTTCACAGACCCGCCGTATACACTCTCGGGGATGTCACTCTTTTTGTCGCGAGGAATCAGCGGTTTGCAGAAGCAAAAGGGCCTGTCCATTTATCTTTCCTTTGCTCACAAGTCTCCTGATTTTACGCTCGCCATGCAGCGAGAATTTGTTCGTGCTGGCTTGACCGTACGCGAGGTCATCAGCCATTTCAATGAATACGAAGGGGCGCAGATGATTGGGAACCGGGGACAGATGATTGTACTGACGACAACTGAGATGACTACGCCAAGTATTCCACAGGCTTTTCACGATGCCTTGTATACAGGCGAAGAAAAGCAGACGCTGCGTACTTATCGGTGCAAGCGTTGTGATGAAGCTATTCGAGTAGGCATGAAAGGGGCATTCAAAACGATCGAGGAATTGAAGAAGCGAGGCTGCCCCCGTTGTAAAAATGGTACCTTCAGGCTGATCTCCCGCAAAAGAGTGTAGGCTGCTCTGATAATAATGACGAGCCTCTACTGATTGTCCGCTTGCTGGCATAAAGTAGTGATGAGGAGGGGGGATCGTATGGCCCAAGAAAAAGCTTTCGTAGCAGTACGGATGGTTACCGGCATCATTTTTCTCATGCATGGATTCGCCAAGCTGCAAAGAGGGATGGATACGGTTACGACCATGTTTGTGGAGCAGGGCTTACCCGGTTGGCTTGCCTATCCAGTGCTTGCAATCGAGCTGGTGGGTGGGCTTGCCTTGATACTGGGGGTAGGGGCGAGCTACGCGGCATGGGGGCTTGCGGTTATTATGGCGGGCGCGATTGCGACGGTCAAATGGAAGAATGGCTTTCTCGGTGGTTCGGGAAAAAGTGGTTATGAATTTGATCTGATCCTGCTCGCCGTCACCGTATGTGTGGGGGTAAAACGAACAGAAAAGAGACCTGGCTGAACGTGTGTGAGTCGTCAGCCAGGTCTTTTTCGTGTAAAGAGGATG
Organism: uncultured Brevibacillus sp.; assembly: GCF_947502445.1. Taxonomy (GTDB): domain Bacteria; phylum Bacillota; class Bacilli; order Brevibacillales; family Brevibacillaceae; genus Brevibacillus. The sequence goes on along the minus strand of NZ_CANMZW010000005.1, from coordinate 231,003 downwards.
TTCAGCATAGCGGCTAGGATGTGACAGCCGCGAGGAATGGGCTTTTTTCACCAATATAGCAAAGGTGCAGCTCATGCATGGCGCGTGTACATGCCGTATAAAACAGCTTTCTTTCGCTTTCCTGTCCGTAGCAAGCGCTGGACGCGTTGTAAATAATGACGGCGTCAAATTCCACCCCTTTTGCCAAATAGGACGGAATGACTAATGTGCTCGCATCGTAGGAGGTCGTCGTGGTTCCGATCAAACGCACAGGCAGCTGCTGGTGCAAGGCATCGTAAGCAGCTTGTGCTTCCTTTGCCGTTTTGGTAATAACGGCGATGGTTTGATGACCGTTTGCGGACAGCTCCTTGATTCGTGAAACGATCAACTCGTTCAGTTCTGCTGGATTAGCAGCTTGGGTCACGCTTGGTTTACGCCCGTCTCGATTAAACGGCTCGATCCGCTCGCCGCCAGCGATCAATTGGCGAGTAAATTCCACGATGGGTCGTGTCGAGCGATACGTTTTCGTCAAAACGAATGTTTCCGTTTCAGCGGGATCATACAATGAGCTTACGGCGTCAAAGCTGTCACTCTGATAGGCATGTGCGTAAATCGCCTGATTCCAGTCACCTAATACCGTCATTTTAGCGCGTGGAAAGAGTCGCTGGATAAGAGCGAATTGGAATGGTGAGTAGTCCTGTGCCTCATCGATAAATACATGGCGAACGAGATTGTTCGTTTGAAAGCCCTCCAGTCGCTCCTGCAAATACAAATAGGGAGGGATATCCTCATAGGCGAGCTCGCCTGTCGCCAATTTCTCCAGTGTTTGCTCACAAATGGTTGCCCAGTGGCTGGGAAGCTCTTTTTCAGTTGACAATAATGTCGCCAAAAGCGCAGGCTGTGAAAAAAGCTGCTTGTAAATGGCAGGGGTGTCGATGAATTGCAGCTCACGAATGGAGTTGCGAATCGGCTGGAAATGCTTTTTCACGATCCTGGCAGCCAGCAATTCCTGCTCTTTGTCAAAGTCATCGAACGAATCTTCACGGAACTGCTTTTTCCTGCGAAGCTCCTGGTAAACAGCAGCGTAGGCATCTTTATCGAGCAGCTCCATCTCATCTTCCACCCACGGCTTTGCTCGTTCGCGAATCTCCAGCTGCTTTAGCTCGCCATAGAGCGCCTTTGCGACGAGGATCATCCGATTGGGAATAGGCAGGGAGGTATCATACGAGTAAAAGATGTCATGAATATGCTCTGCGCTAATCAGAACCTTGCCGCGAAACGTGATGGGCGAAAAAAGAATACCTGCTTGTTTTAGATGTGATGCATATTGATCAATGGCCTGCATGAACAGGGCAGAGGATTTGAATTGAATTCCTTCCAGGCGTTCGGTGTAGCCGGGAAGCTGCATCGCGGTCAGTACGTATTCCATTTGCGTCAGTGGACTTTCCAGTTGATATTGGTGCCCAAGCCGATGCTCCGTATATTCCTGAAAAGTGGTTTGCTGCATATTTTCCTCGCCCAGCTCTGGCAAAACAGTAGACACATAGCTGTTGAAAAGCGAGTTGGGTGAGAACAAGACAATCTGTTCGGCGCGCAGGGTTTGGCGATAACGGTACAGCAAGTAGGCAATGCGCTGCAGAGCCGCTGATGTTTTTCCGCTGCCCGCTGCCCCTGATACGATGACGAGTCGACTGCGCTCGTTGCGAATAATACGATTTTGATCGCGCTGGATTGTAGCGACGATGCTTTTCATTTGGGAATCTGCCTGTTTGCCGAGTACTTCCTGCAGCAGCTCGTCACCGATCGTTACACCCGTATCAAACAGATGCAGCAGACGACCATCCCGAATGACGTACTGCCGCTTGCCGGTCATTTCACCTGTGACGGTCCCGCTCGGTGTCTCATATTGGACAGGACCGGGCGAATAATCGTAGTACAGGCTGGAAATCGGTGCACGCCAATCATACACGAGAAAGTCTTCGTCGTTTTTATCGAGCAAGGAAGCAATCCCTAAATAAATCGGCAGAGTCTCCTGCTCGAATTCCTCCCGAAAATCAATCCTGCCAAAATAGGGAGAGTGCAACAATCTGTTCAGGGTTCGCAACTGATTTTGGGCATGGCGGTGAATACGCTCTCGCTCAGACAGTACTTCCGCTTGCTGCTTGATGCTGGCGTAGGTTTCTACCGCTTCAATAGCATCCTCGAAGTTGACGGTGACATCATCCCAAAAATGCTTGCGGATGCCGATGATATCAGCACTTACCTCGCTGACATGCTCCTTTAGATCGTCAATCCGCTTGTGAATCTCTGAAATCACTTGCTCAACCCGCTGTTGCTCTTGTAGCCTGTCTTGGTCAGCCGCGTTCATGGAACCGCTCCTTTTTCATTCCCCATTTTTGGTCGAAAGGTTAGGTTTGACAACCAGCATTGTATATGGTACTATTATATTGGAGATAAAATGAATTGTTTCAAACCGTGCACCAAAAGACCAATTTCCATTTTAGCATATGAAAGTTGGACTTTCAACATGGTTTCGAACATTTTTTTGTGTTGTTAACGACGATGAATAAATAGCAAGCGGAGTGCCTGTTCAGGCATTCCGCTTTTTTGTTTTACGTAATGCTCGCTTCTGATTTTCCTTTTGGTTTGTCACCTAATAAACCCAACAAAAACATTTGTGAAAAAGCGAACCCCTTGGACGTTTTTGAAACAATGGAAGGAATGGTCAAGTTAAGGTCCAAGTAGGTTGAGATGAGTAGATCTGTGAATTCCTTTTGATTCGTTAAAGAGTATTCTTGCAATTGCTGTGCAAACTCCTTACTGACCTTTTCTCTTCCCCCAATTGCTTGCTGAAGCTCGTACCCAACCAGATACAAATCAGCTGCTACGTTTTCGTCAGACTTCTGATGTTCAGCTACATAGCTCGAAATCCAGTCTCTCACTAGAGATGAGGCATCTTTATTGTTTTCCTTCGCTATCTGTTGAAAAAGTTCTTTTAGTTCTTTTGACATGCGTATGTGCAAATTAGCATCCATGTAATGAAAACCTCCTGATTATAGGGATAGTGTAATCATACATTATCCGTAATGAAATTGTATACACATTGTGATTACATTGTGTATACAGACTATGTGTTAGCCAAACAGCAAAAAACGCAGGATTTATTCCCTGCGTTTTCTCTAGGTATAGTGTTCCACAGCTAAATAAAGCTTGTTTTTCCGCCGGTCACAGGAATAACCGCTCCTGTGATGAAATCGGAGCGCTCTTGTGTGAGAAACTCGACCACCCGTGCAATATCCTCGCCCGTTCCTAATCGACCGATCGGGGTATTGTTGCTGTCCAAGCCTGCGACATCTTGTATGCTCGCTTCCTTCCATGGATGGACAATATCACCGAGATTGACCATATTGACGGTAATCCCATGGGGAGCTTCTTCGATTGCGAGGCTTTTGGTTAGCGAGACCAGACCAGTTTTTGCTGCCGCATAGGCTGCCCGCTGCGTCCAGCCGGGAGCTGTTTCCGCCAGATGGTACCCGAAATTAATAATTCGTCCCCATTTGTTTTGCCGCATGATCGGGACAATGCGCTTCGTCAGGTAAAAGATGGCGCTCAGATTACCGTTTATCATATAGTTCCATTCATCGAGTTCGTAGTCTACGAGATTTTTATACTCAAATACAAACGGTCCGGCATTATTGATCAAGACATCGATGGTGGCAAATGCTCCGAGGGATCGATCAACTATTTCATTTACATCGTCTATGTTTGCTACGTCGCCTTTGACACAGAGAGTTTTGGCCTGATAGTGCTCCTCTACAAAGGCGGCTAGAGCTTTTGCTTCCTGTTCATTTGATCGATAGTTAATGATGAGATCAAATTGGTGCTTCGCCATTTCCTTGACGATCCGATGACCGATTCCCGTGGCTCCACCAGTGATTAAAGCTACTTTTCTATTCAACCTCTCACCCTATTCTGGTTTCATTACCATTACTATTATGAAACAATGCTTTGGGCATATTCCTACTTAATTACTTCATCCGCTAGCATAAATCCTTTTGAATTCCAGGAAAAGAGGCGAATTGTACGTAAAAAGTAATAAAAACGCTGCGGACCACTGAGAGTTGAACAAGAAGCTGCGAAAAGAAAAAACTCGCTGAAGCGGTTTTCTTACCCGTATACAGATTGTTCCCACCAATCCACCGAAAAAACGAATGCTGAGGCTTCCTCCGCTTGCGGCACATGGATCATCAACGCCATCCCGGGCCCGATAATCCACTGACCGTTTGAATTCCCGCCATCCGTAGTCATAGGAGGAATGATTCGTGTGCTTGCCACGATGCCGTCTCGCGTGACGTCTGCACTGTTTGAGCCATAGAGGATTTGACCTTGTGAAGCAGGAGCGGGAGGAAGCTGAACAAAACCTGGTGTCACCTGCCGTGAGGTCTTGCCGCCAATGATTGATTCTGCTTTTCCAAACCATATATGTGCGACCAGAGGCTGGGGCGTGCTGTTCGTAATCGACCAATGCTGGACGTACAGGAGAGCGGTGGAGCGCAAAGGGTTGATCAAAGCTCCGAAGCCCTGGTCCTTGTCTGTAGCTGCGATTTTCTCGGTTTGCCCCATGTAGTATTTGGATTGGGAGGCCATCGACATGGCGTAAGGAACGTGGACGCTCCTGGGCAGCTGCTCTGTCTGGGGCGGTGTGGGGAACGGATAATATCCCATTTGCATGTATACATCAGGCATGCCGTAAAAGTAGGAGGGCTTTGTCATAGGCTTATGCTCCTTTTGATAAGTGCTAGCCCTGTAGTATATGGAAATCGTTCTGCTAGGGTGCGGATGAGCGAATCAGTCTTCCTGTGAGAATAAATCTACGCCCATCGCATTCAGTATGGTAACTGCTTCACGGATGGGGGAGACGAGGCAGTCGGAACTCCTCTGCGATCACGGCTTCCAGCTCGTCTATAGACCGCAGTACAAATTTTTGCTCCTCTCTGTTTTCCTGCAAGATCTGCACCCTTTCCATTTCAAAAGAAAAACGCCCGAATCAACTGCTTCCTGCAGGGATTGGGCGCTCACTTATGATGTCATATTTAAGAGACTGTTTTCCAGGCGTGAATGGCGAGTAGTGCCCAGCCAATGAGAAACAGCACGCCGCCTATCGGTGTGATGGCTCCCAGGACTTTGATTCCTGTCATCGCCAGCGTATACAGGCTTCCTGAGAAAATCAGCGTTCCTGCGACAAAGCACCAACCAGCCCATACCAGCCCAGAAGAATCCGGATACCATTTGAGCAGGAGCGCAACCAGCACGAGTGCCAGCGCGTGTGTCGTCTGATAAGTAACGCCCGTATGGAAAATTCCAAGCGAATACTCATCCAGCTTTTCTTTGAGTGCATGGGCACCGAATGCTCCGAGGGCAACAGAGAGAAATCCGCTGATACTCCCAAGCATCAAAAACAATTTCATGGGTGAGTCACTCCTTTTTGGATTCAAACCTACACATGTGTCCGATATCTATTTTACCGTATCCAGACTACCCCTGCCCAATTGCAATTTGATGAACACAGGTTGGACTCGCGTACAGACCGCTTGTCAACTCCCGACATAAATTGAAGTATCGCAGCGGAATCACTGTCATGCCGCTGGATCGGGAGGTGAATAACGACATGAACAAATGGCTCTCTCTTGCAGGTGGTCTTGTTGGTGGATATGCTTTGCTAAAAACGCCGTTGGATGGTACTTTTCTGAACGGATTGAATCCGTTGGTCGATGGAATTGGCCTGATTGCCATGCTGGTCTTCTCGGGTGCTCTTATTTATACTGGTGTACGCGACTGGTTCCAGCGATAAGCGGAAGGTTATTCTTGCTAAATTAATGTACTGTTCAATCACACGCAAAGGTGTCTCCTGGTGGGGATGCCTTTTTTCCTGATCGGTTTGACTTGACTTGTGTCATTTTTTCATATTTTGGTAAAAATGTAAGTAAATTTGTTTTTCGTGACAGCGTTCGACAGTATCTGTAAAACTCCTGCGGTATACTTTTGGTAGCTAAAGGAGGATTATTGATAAACATGGATATTATTTTGTTTGTCGTTGGTTCTGTTTTAGAATATATGGCGATATTTGCTTTCATGTTTTCCTTTTTTAAACCAGGATTTCGAGAGTATTTGACTGAAATCTTTATCTCATGCCTGATGCTTACTTTCGTTTCATTCGCGATGAGATATGCCTTCCAACTAGAACAATACTCCTCCTTTGTTCAAATTGTAATCTTCTCCCTCTTACTTCGTAGTGTTTTTCACTTCCATATTCTTTACTCCATTCTACTGAGCTCAATCTATGTCATCTATGGCTTTTGGCAAGTGTTTGTTGTCTTGAACGTCCTAGAAGCGCTGCATGTTTTGTCTCTCGACCAGGTGCTCGCCAGGGAGAATTCCTACTATATGTTACAGGCAGTTACGATCATCTCTAGTTTCTTCATTTCGAAAGTCATTAGTTCCGTTATAAAAGGATTCGATGTACCCCATGGAAAAACCGTTTTTTTTAAGAACAAAATGAATTTTATTTTACTTGGGCTCGTTGTCAGTCTCATATTCATTTTTAGCATGGGTTATTATCTGCTCATTACGGGGGGGAACGTCAAAGAAATGGTAGTTATGCTGGCATTGTCCCTTTTTATTATTATTGTTTTTTCATACATAATTGCGAGGCGAGCCCATTGATAGAAACCATAGCATTAAAGATTGCAACGGGAATCAAGCGTGTAAATCCGGAAGTGCCACAATCAGTGGAGCGGATGGAGTATGCATTAATCATTTTGCTAAACGGCGTAACGGTCACCATCGCTTCCCTAATCGTCGGGGCTATTTTGGGAACATTGCAGGAAACGATCATCTTTTTGATCGCATTTGCCCTCTTGAGACAGGTCTCAGGAGGCTATCATTTATCGACTGCACTTGGCTGTGCAATCGTATCAATCACACTGGCCGCCGTCATCCCGCTTATTCCTGTAACGGACAACCTCTGCTACATCATGAGTGGGATCAGCCTGATTCTTGTAGCCTGGTTCGCTCCATCCAAAATCGAAAATCAGTCGCGTATTCCCCGCAAGTATTACCCGCTATTAAAAGCAATATCGATAGCCATCGTCTGTGCGAGTGTATTCATTGCCTCGCCTGTCATAACGAAAGCTTTGTTTGTACAAGCACTGTTTCTGATCAGGAAAAGGAGGTGAAAAATATGAGGAAAATGATGGAGAAAATGACGAAAGCAGCTACCTTTGGATTTGCAAGCTTCTTGTCAGTCGTTGCTGTCACCACTGTCAATGTAGCCTCTCCTTGGCTCACGAATAGCCCGAAGGTTCCAAATGAGTTGCTTAAAAAGTAACATTGGAAAGGGAAAAGGCGCGTAAATGCGTCTTTTTCTTTTTGTGCGTCCCTTATCAATCGGCGCTTTTTCATCGTATAGGAATTTATAAGCGTGATGCTTATGAATTCCGGAGCGCATGGAAACTTTCCGCTATACGCGGTCGCTACTCCCTGAGGAAGCCTCGTAGAGGTTTTCTTATGAAAATCTGGCTTCTTTTGCACCACATCCCCATATACATATAGTAGGCTTTGGCAAATGGGGGGGAACGGTCTTGACCAATGATGAGCGGAAAGAACTCGAGCGATCGATTGACGAAATTACGGAAATCGCCAAGGGCTTCAACCTCGATTTTTATCCGATGCGATATGAGATTTGCCCGGCGGACATTATTTATACGTTCGGCGCTTATGGAATGCCGACGAGATTCTCGCATTGGAGCTTTGGAAAAAGCTTCCATCGCATGAAATTGCAGTACGACCTCAACCTGAGCAAAATTTACGAGCTGGTGATTAACTCTAATCCGTGCTACGCGTTTTTGCTGGATGGCAACTCACTCATCCAAAACAAGCTGATTGTCGCTCACGTATTGGCACACTGCGATTTTTTCAAAAACAATATGCGCTTTTCCAACACCAATCGGGATATGGTGGAGAGTATGGCCGCCAGCGGTGAGCGGATTCGCCAGTATGAGATTGAATATGGAAAAGAAGCCGTAGAAAACCTGCTGGATGCGAGTCTGGCCGTCCAGGAGCACATCGACCCGAGTCTGCTCCGGCCGAAGCTGCGCTGGAAAAAGGAGGGGGATGTCCCTCCCAAAAAGACAACGGGAGAACGAATTTCGCCCTATGATGATTTATGGGGACTGGATCGCAAAGAAAAACAAGAGCCTGACCAAACCAAAGCAGTCCGCAAATTCCCGCCTGTCCCGGAAAAGGACTTACTGCTGTTCGTTATGGAGTACAGTACTGTGCTGGAGGATTGGCAGCGTGATGTGCTGACGATCATTCGTGATGAGATGCTGTATTTCTGGCCACAGCTGGAGACGAAGATCATGAACGAAGGCTGGGCGACCTACTGGCATATGCGTATCCTGCGCGAAATGGAGCTGACCGAGGCAGAAACGATTGATTTTGCCAAGCTGCATTCTTCTGTTATTCAACCCTCGACGACGAGCATTAATCCATATCATCTTGGACTTAAAATTTTCGAGGATATTGAAAGACGGTGGGATAAACCGACCAAAGAAGAGCAGGAGCGCTATGGACGAAAGCCGGGTGAGGGGCGTGCCAAGATTTTTGAAGTGCGTGAGCTGGAATCAGACATCAGCTTCATTCGCAATTTCTTGACCAAGGATCTGGTAAGTGATCTGGATTTATACATGTTCGGCAAGCAGGGCAACGAGTGGGTCGTGGCTGAAAAGCAGTGGGAGCAGGTACGGGACGGCTTGGCTGGCACCAGGGTCAACGGCGGATTTCCATACGTGCTCGTCCACGATGGGGATTACCTGCGCTCGGGTGAGCTTTTGCTGAAGCATCATTTTGAGGGACTTGAGCTAGATGTCAAATACGTGGAGAAAACACTGCCGTACATCTACACTCTCTGGGGCAAAAATGTCCATCTCGAATCGATTGTGGAGGATCGGCAGGTCTTGTTTACGTATGATGGCAAGAAGGTGCACCGGAGATTTTTATAATCACTTGTATAACAAACAGGTGAGAAGAGGCCGTATCCTTGGTGAAAAACGAAGGGTACGGCTATCTTTTTGAAGTAAAACCGAAATATTTTAACGTATAAGAATTTATAAGCGCGAACGCTTATGAATTCTGTAGCGCATAACAAAGTGCCTCAGCGTCCGCATCCGGCATAACTTCGGTAAAACCTTCCACTAAAACGCGGTCGTTCCTCGGCGAGCAGGCCTCGATAGAGGTTTTTTTAAAAATTCATTGACAGTTTATAAACAGGGCTAGTAATATAATCATGAAATAACAAACTGATACATCAGATATTAGATTTCAGATAATCATCCAATAATGACATGATGACTCTTGTTAAGGAGGGCTTCCGATGGAAAAAAGACGTGCTGCTATTGTTACAGGCGGTGCCTCTGGCCTAGGATTCGCCGTTGTGAACCGATTTGTTGAAAAAGGGTATGCCGTTGCAGTCGTTGACTTGGCGGAGGAAAAAGGCAAGGAGATCGCGCATCAGCTCAGGGAGAAGGGGGCAGACGTCCACTTCATCGGAGGAGATGTGACAGATCAAGCGCAGGCTCGCGATATTGCCAAAAGAGCGTTCGAAGCGCTGGGAGACATCCACATCCTGGTGAATGCTGCAGGAATCATCAGGCGCACCCCCGCGACTGACGTCAAAGACACAGAGTTACAGGCGGTTTTGCAAGTAAACCTGAGTGGCACTGTATTCATGTGTCAGGCGGTTCAGCCCTATATGGCGCAGGGCGGCGAGGGAGCCATCGTCAACTTTAGCTCTATGCTTGCCCATTATGGCAGCGAAAATCTGCTTTCGTATGCAGCCTCCAAAGGAGGGATCGTGCAGGTGACAAAATCTTTGGCGGTATCATGGGCGAAGTACGGCATCCGTGTGAATTCGGTCAGTCCAGGGTATATCGAAACGCCGCTGTCTTCCGGAGCTACGCAAAACCCGGCTTTCCGGGAACGGATTTTATCCCGCACACCGCAAGGCAGATACGGCAAGCCAGAGGAAGTGGCAGCCGTGATTGATTTTCTCACGTCACACGATGCCAGCTTTGTGACCGGAGCTGTTCTCCCGATTGACGGCGGACTGCTTGCTGGTGATCCGATGCTTTACCCACCCGCAACACCTATTGCTTAACATAATAAATCCGATAAAAAAGTGAGGGAATTACCATGACAATGACATTGAATCAATTTACCGAAATGATGCAGCTGCCAGATCAAGCGATTGACAGCACAGAGATTCCTTGGGTCCCACAATCGGACCGTGTATGGTTCAAGCCAGTGCGGTTTGACCTCGCAACGGGGAGCTGGATCAATTTGCTGAAAGTAAGACCAGGCGGGGCTGTTAACCGTCATCGTCACTCGGGTGGACAAGTCATGGCGTTCACACTGCAAGGTGAGTGGCGCTATTTGGAAAGAGAGTGGGTTGCAAGGCCAGGTACGTTCGTTTATGAGCCACCAGGTGACATCCATACTCTCGTTGTAGATGGGGAAGAAGAGATGATTACGCTGTTCATGCTCCAAGGCGTGATTCAATATTTGGATGAAAACGACCAGATCACCTATCAGGACGATGTATTTACCAAGCTGAAGCTGTACAAGGAATACTGTGAAAAGCACAATATCCCAATGAAAGACTTGCAATTTTAAACGCCTCTTCAATACGGTACGACGCGGAGAAGCTCTTCGCGTCGTTTTGCGGTCGCCCTCAATGGGGAAGCCTCGATAGAGGTTTTTTTATGAAGGGCAGCAGCTATGTGCATGTTATTTACGTGAAGTCACGATTTATGGCTTGTTGATAGCCTGTGATTTTGCTAAAGTGGGGAAGATTCCCAAGTGATCGCAGCTTCTTTTCCAAAGCATGGCATTAAGATGGGAGAGAGGATTCTAATCTGTTACAATAAAGGAAGAAATACGGATTGAAGGATGATAGGATTGGGCAAATCAGGGATGTTTGATAATTTAAATCTGCATGAGCGCGTCTATCTTTATCTACGTGACAAAATCGTACATAACAACCTGAAGCCAGGCTCTCGTATTGACTATGACGAATTGATGGCGGAGCTTGGTGTTAGTCGTACTCCTGTACGCGATGCCTTAAATAGACTGCAGATTGATAACTTGATAGAAGTGAGGCCACGTTCTGGTACTTTTGTCAGCACGCCCAATAAAAAAGCCATCGAAGACCTCTATAATGTAAGGAAGCCGCTAGAATCTACTGCGGTGGAACTAGCAGCACCACATCTTTCCGAGGAAAGCTATCTCGCTCTCCTGAAAGAGGCAGAGCAGGCTGAGGCGGAGCTAGGGAAGGGCAACCCCGATCTCTTTTTTGCTCACGATCGCAATTTTCATCGCACGCTGATCAGTCATTCCGATAACTCCAGACTAATCGCAATCATGGATTCTCTGGAGGTACAGGTCAAGTGGTTCGGGATTATCATGACCAGGAACCTGGACAGGCCGCATCGGGCAATCGAGTTTCATAAAAACATAATAACAGCGATGCAGGCAAAAAAGATCGAAGAAGCAAAACGACTGATGGAAATGCATATCGAGGAAGTCAAATTGGACATCATGAGTGATTATCCGGCGGAGTAGTATGATCAGGCCATTTTCCCGACGAGGACAATGGCTTTTTTTACTGCGTCAAAAAGGAAAATCCCTATTGTCTATGGAAAAGTTTATTAATCAATAATAATCAATGTAATACGTTAGGAGGATGCGATATATGGCAAAGCAAGTAGCGGTGATCGGTTCAGGTGTGATGGGACATGGAATCGCTCAGCTTTATGCGCTGGCTGGTTTTGTAGTCGCTTTGTACGACTTGCAGGACGAGCTTTTGTTGAGTGCCAAAAAGAGCGTGGAGAGAAGCTTGTCACTGCTCGTGACAGAAAACGTCATCACCGAGCAGGCAAAGCATGAGGCGTTGGAACGAATCCTTTTGACAACGGATCTGAAACAGGCTGCAGCTGAGGCAGCGGTCATTACAGAAGCCATCCCTGAAGTAATCGAGCTCAAATGGGATTTGTTTGCGAAGCTAGAGGAATTCGCCAGACCAGATGCGATCATCGCTTCAAACACGTCTACATTCTCCATTTCGCGCCTGATCGAAAAGGTAAAAACTCCACAGCGATTTATCATTACACATTTTTTCAATCCAGCACAGCTCGTACCTTTAGTCGAAATCGTACGGCATGAAACCACTTCCGAAGAAGTCGTGCAGACGATGCAAAAGCTGATGAAACAAATAGGCAAATCTCCAGTCCTGTTGAAAAAAGACGTTCCAGGCTTTATCGCCAATCGCTTGCAAGCAGCGCTGATGAGGGAAGCCTTCTCTTTAGTGGAAGCGGGGGTCGCAGATGCCGAAGAAATTGACACGGTGATGAAAGACGGAATCGGGTTTCGCTGGGCATTTGTCGGTCCGATTGAAACGGCTGATCTCGGAGGCCTCGATACGTGGAAGCGCGTCATGGACAATTTGACTCCTGTATTGGATCCATCCAAAAGCGCTCCGGCACTGATCGAGGAGCGGGTAGCAAAAGGCGAGCTGGGAACAAAAACAGGGGTAGGGATTTACTCGTATCACAATACGTCTGTTGAAAAAAGGCTGCATGAGCGAGATGAGCAATTCATTCGTTTGGGGAAAATGAAGCAAGGCTAAGAAGGTATTGAATTTGTAATATTCTGCATTAAAAATAGAAAAGGATGGGTAAACATGAAAGAATTATTGCAGGAGCTCCACATCGCAGTAGAGGAAGTAGAAGCAGAGATGATTGCGATTCGTCGAGACTTGCATCGCCATCCAGAGCTATCATTCCACGAGGTTCGGACACCTGCACTGATCGCAGACTTTTTGGAAGGGCTAGGTCTGGAGGTTAGAAGAAATGTAGGTGGACGAGGTGTTGTCGGAACGTTAATAGGCGGCAAGCCAGGGCAAACGATTGCGCTGCGGGCGGATTTCGATGCGCTTCCTATCCAGGATGAAAAAGACGTGGAGTATCGCTCGACTGTTCCTGGTGTGATGCATGCATGCGGACATGACGGGCACACGGCGGCGCTACTCGGGACAGCAAAAGTGCTGACGAAATATCGGGACCAGCTTCCAGGGACGGTAGTCTTTATCCATCAGTTTGCTGAAGAGCTTGCACCAGGAGGAGCCCGACCGATGATTGAGGACGGCTGCCTCGACGGGGTTGATGTCATTTACGGATGCCACTTGCAGAGCACGATGCCGTTTGGCAATGTGTATTACCGCGAAGGCTATATTCAAGCAGCTGCCGACAAATTTACGATTACCGTAAAGGGAAAGGGTGGACACGGGGCTATTCCGCACGAAACAGTTGACCCGATCATCATTGGCGCACAGATCGCGATGAATCTGCAGACGATTGCGAGCCGAAAAGTGGACCCATTAAAGCAGCTGGTTGTTTCGATCGGATCATTTCACGCAGGAGATGCGTTTAACGTGATTCCGGAATCTGCTGTGCTGACGGGAACGGTTCGCACCTATGATCCGGAAGTGAGAGACATGGCTGAGCAGTCGTTGATAAAAATTGCGACCACCGTAGCAGAAGCCAATGATGCAGTAGCAGAAGTCAACTACGCACGCGGCTATGATGCACTGTACAATCATCCCGCTGAAACGAGACTTGCGAAAGAGGCGCTCACTACTGTTGATGGCGCGAATGTAGTAGAGACTCCGCCTGTCATGCCGGGAGAGGATTTCTCCTATTACACGCAAAAGGTGCCGGGCAGCTTCTTCTTTACCGGGGCGCAGATGGAGAATCCAGCAGATGTTCATCCGCATCACAGTGCCAAATTCGATTTTGACGAGCGGGCCATGGTAGTTTCCGCCAAAGGATTTTGCTCGATTATTGTTGCGTATCAGCAAAAACATGCGAGTGAAGCGGAGGAAGGCGCCGTTTACTCCAAATAAGCAGCATTACTAGCCGTTTGCTTGATTCCTCGGGAGTTGTTTGCCGGGGGATCAAGCTTTCTTTTGTTTCTGAATGGAACATGATTTTAGTATATTTACAATCATTTCACTAATGCTTTGTAAGTCACTTACCGATATAAGACATTGGGATTTATTTCTACTCTTTTACTCCCTAAAACAATCTAGAAAGAAGATGACAACAAGTGAACATGAGACAGAATAGGTGGTTCAGAAGCAATTTCAAAACCAAATTAATATCGGCTTTTCTGCTGATATTGATTGTTCCTTCCGTTGTGATTGGAACGTTGGCTTTCGACACAGCCAAACGAGAAATTGAAGTACAGATCATGAAAAGCGCCAATGAAAATGTAAGTCTGGTCAATTCGATTATTACGAATACCATTGAGCCAAAAATGAAGGATGCAGATTACCTCGCAACGCTCATCAAGGAAAGCCAATATTCACAAGCAGATGGTTCCGAGATCCTGCAGTATTTGGACTTGTATATGGGCATGCATCCGGAATCAGCGAGTATTAGCGTGGGTACGGAGGCTGGACAGTATTTCCGTTCTCCAAAGCAAGAGGTAAAGGCTGATTTTGACCCGCGTACAAGAGATTGGTATACAAATGCGATGGCAAGCAAAGGATCGGTCTTTATTACAGAGCCGTATGTATCCTCGGTTACAGGCAATATCATAGTGACGATTTCCAAAGCCACGAATGACGGCTCAGGTGTCGTCGGTATCACGCTCGGGATTGAACAAATTAAAGAGGTTGCCAATGCCGTAAATATCGGCACAGAAGGCTATATCATGATTTTGGACAAAAACAAGAAATACGTTGTTCACCCGATGATGGCGGCAGGAACAGAGGCGACCGAAAGCTTTTACGATCAGCTGTATCTGGAAAATGAGGGCAAATTGAAGTATGAGCTGGAACAGCAGGAAAAAGAGATGTTTTACACTACTAACAAGGAGACTGGCTGGAAGGTTGCCGGCTCAATGTATACATCAGAGGTGGATGATTCGGCACAGCCAATTTTTGTAAATACAGTTTTGACCATCGTGGTTTGCTTGCTTGCGGGTGGTATTCTCATGATGATCATTTTGCGTTCCATTATCCAATCCATTCGTACGATTAAAGTTAATGCTGTCAGGGTTAGCGAAGGCGTCTTGACGGAAACGATCGAAGTACGCTCGCACGATGAGATTGGTGAGTTGGGTCAAGCCTTCAACACGATGCAGGAAAATCTTCGCTCGCTCATTCAGGATGTGGAAGCGAGAGCAGAGCTGGTGGCGGCATCCTCAGAGCAATTGACCGCCAGCGCAGAACAGACCAGTAGTGCAACCGAGCAAGTAGCGACAGCCGTGCAGGAAGTGGCAACCAGCGCAGAGAAACAAACGACACGCATCGATCACAATGTAGATTCCTTGCAGGAAATTTCTTCAGGCGTTACTCGTATCGTCGAGAGTGTGCATCTCCTGACTGAACTTGCCAAGCATACAACCGATCAGGCAAATGAAGGTGGAAACTCTGTCAATCTGGTCATGGTGCAAATGAACTCGATACACGAATCTGTGGAGAAATCCGATCATATGATCAAGTCGCTGTATGATCGCTCCAAAGAGATCGGAAGCATCTCGGAAGTGATTAGCGGAATATCGCAGCAAACGAATCTGCTCGCTCTCAATGCAGCGATTGAAGCGGCGCGTGCGGGTGAGCATGGAAAAGGCTTCTCTGTCGTAGCCACAGAGGTGCGCCTATTGGCTGAGCAGTCCCAGGAGTCAGCCAAGCAAATCTCGGAATTGATTACGGAAATTCAAAAAGAAACGAAAGAATCCGTGGAAAACATGGAGAAGGTCAAACAGGATGTAGCGAACGGTTTGGAGCTTTCTACCGATACAATCCACAAATTTGAGCAAATCATGGAGAGTACAAAACAAACGACACCGCATATTGATGAAGTCTCTGTGATTGCCCAACAGATCGTAGCTGCCGTACAGGAGGTAAAAGAGACAGCGAATCAGCTAGCCATGATTGCAAAAGGCAATGCCGAAACTGCTGAGGAAGTAGCAGCCTCCACAGAGGAACAGCTTGCCTCGATGCAAGAAATTTCGGCTTCTGCACAATCCCTCTCTGTACTCTCTGAGGAATTAAAGCTTTTGATCAATAAATTTACGTACTAGTCATAAGCTGGCGTAACGAAGCCCTGCTCTTTTTCCACAGAAGACAGGGCTTTTTCCTTATTACTCGCGATCCTACAGGTTTCTTGCAATATGCGGTTTTCTGTAATGGCTAGTTCCACCGCCTCCGACCAAAACTCTTCCGCCGCGGTTAAAGACAAGTAATTTTCTCGATCCATCTGCAAGCAGGACAGTTACTTTGGCACGATTGGCAGTAGCGATATAAATAACATACCCGTTTCTGGACACAAAGGTACGCCAGTTTTTATCGAATTCCGAACGCAGAACCCGATTGGAATACACTTGATTTTCGACTCGTCCAGCAGTAATTCTTTTCATCGAGCTTCCTCCCTCCGGTTTTCTACTAGCATATTCGCTGGCAAAAGAAAGGAATGGACAAGTGTTACTGGATATTCCCCTATTTTAGTTGCATCGTTCGTGCAAGCGTACTATGATAACAGCATGAACGACATTCGAATGCTACCACAGGAATGCTCGTCACCAAAGGAGTGAAACACATGGCAAAAAGCAGTGCGCGCAAGCAGCGGGAAAAGCTGGCGAGGGAAGGCAAGCGAAACCCGGATCAAAACAGAAGCATCTTTGCCTTTGCAGACATGAGAGCAAGACAGACCAAAACAAAAGCGGAAAAACTCCGTCAGCAAAAGCACAAAAGGTCGTATTCCTATCAACAGGAAGATGGCCTTTTTTGTTTTGCGGTGGCGAGCATGGTGGCATAGTTCCATCTCATTTTTAAAGTAAAATGTGGTAGCATCATGGAAAGAGTAAGAGTAATGAGGTGAGGAAAATGGAAAACCCTCCGTTTACAGTAGATCGGCTTTTACAGCTGCCTGTATTTCGTGGTGCAAAGGTGATGGCAGGACACGCAGGGATCCATAAAGAGATTTTCTACATGACCTCGATGGAAATGCCCGATCTCACCGGGTTTCTTAGGCCGAATGAATTGATCATAACGACAGGCTACTCCGTACGTGATGAACCTGCACTTATCAGTCGCCTCTTGGATGAAATGCATCAGACTGGCTGCTCGGCGATCGGCATCAAAACGAGAAAGGTCATACAGGAAATCCCCCAGGAAGCACTGTACAAGAGTGAGCTGTACGGAATTCCATTGTTTGATATCCCATTGGAAAATTCCTTTATTGATATGACCCATGCGGTTATTGACCAAATTCTTAATCGGCAGGCATTCATGCTGCGCGAGGTTCGGGAAGTGAACCAGCAATTTACGAATCTGGTCTTAAATCGGCGAACGACAGAGCTGGTAGTTCTAATAGGACATCTCCTCGCCTGCGAGACTGCTGTACTTAAAGAAAACGGGGAGATCGAAAGCTGCACCTCCCATTTTCAAGCTGCTGAAATCAAGGAAAAAAGAGTGCTTCAGGTAGGAAGCAGGGTCATGGGCTACCTCGTTATTACCCGGGAATTAAAAGAACAGGATCGGTTCGAGCAAATGTGTCTTGATCATGCAGTAACCGTATTGGCGATTGAGTTTACGATTCGCCAGTCGCAGCAGTTGCAGCGCGAACGTGAGCAGGAATCATTCATGGTAGAGCTTTTTTCCGGGTCATCTCACCAGGAAGACCTGCTTCGTTATCGGGCGAAGCAGCTGGGAATGTCGCTGCGCACCTTTCATTACGTCATCGTTGTTCGGATTACGAATAAGGCTGGACTGGACAAGAGCAAGCAGGAAGAACAGTATACGCTTCTCTACAATCAGCTTCTTCAAAAGGTGAACAGGCCAGGGGTAAATACCCGTAAAGGAGTCATCATCAACGATTCGATGATCGTCCTGTGCTCATCTGTCCATGGAGAAGTGGAAAAGCAGAGAGAGGATGCAGAAGCACTGCTAAAGGAGCTGCATCCTCATGAAGAGGAGCTTCTCGCAGATTTGCAGCTTACTGCGGGCATTGGGGGAGCACGCCAGATGCTGGTTGAGGTTCCCGCCAGCAGTATGGAGGCACATCGAGCGCTATCTATTGGTCAGCACACTTTGCCCAAACAAAAAATCATCCATTTTCATGAGATATTAGTGGAGGATTTGCTGTTGGATGCAGCGGGACACCCGGTATTGACAATGCTGACCTCCATTTTGATTGAACCGCTTGTAGGTTACGACAAGGAATACGGCACCGAGCTTGTAGCGACGCTTAGCGCCTTTCTCAGATCGGGCGGAAATACAAAGCGGGTCGCAGAGGAATTGTTCATTCACCGTAATTCTGTTTTGTATCGCTTGGAGCGGATTGGGGAAATTTTGCAAATGGATGTGAACGATCCAGAGGTGCGCTTTCGTCTGGATGTGGCTATGCGTGTCTGGAAAACCAAGGGAGTAGACGTCCGATCGATTCAGTAATTTCATACCGTTTGTGATCGTGCCCAAAAAGGGGCGCGAAGTTTTGGGTCGCTTTCCATAGGGGAAAACGACTTTTTTTTGTACTATCAGAAAGTATAAAGAATTTAGGGAAGACCGTTTATATTCTCTCTGAGCATAGCTTAGCTCAAAGTTTTCAGTTAATCGTGAAAAATCACGGAATGAAAGAGGCGAGTACGTTCTTACCTCACGCTTGCCTGATGGGGAACAGGTCGTCATGTCCAGGGAAAGCATCCAACCGATTTTGCAGGAAAAGATCAGCGAGCTGGGGTGCCTAGGAATTCCTCCCTCATGTCGAAGCTGATATCGGAAATCATCTAGGACAATCTGATCCATCCGTAGTAAAGTGGAAGGAAGTGATACGTCTCTTTTCAAACGATGAACAAAAGAATACGTCCGAGGAAGGGGATTTACGATTTTGCCAAGCATTCAGTCCATTCATCCAGAGTGCGCACAAGCCATACGCCGATTGATCCAGCTAAAAGATCCGAAGCGGGAAGATTTTTTGGAGCTGAGAACGTACGGAACAGACCGGTATTCCGCCATGGGCTGGGACGAGCTTCAAGCGTACATGAATGAGCAGACCATCGTGATTGTCGAGCAGTTTGAAAATGAACAAAATATTATGTCTGCCCTGCGCTGGGTAGCGAGAGGGCTGCCAGTGTGGCTAGCGATCCGGAAGGTACGAGCGGACTATTCCGTGTATGGGTACAAGGGGCAAAAGTAGGGCTGGAGGTGGATTTATGAAAGAGAAGCTGGAGTCTTGGATTTTGGAAGCGGATATAGCCAGTATGCAAGCTGCTATGGAAGCGGGCACGCTTTGCTCGGAAGATTTGGTGGAAGTCTATTTGGAGCGGATCAGCAAGTATGATACATGGCTGCGTTCCATTATAGAAATCAATCCAGAGGCACTGCACATTGCAAAGGCGTCAGATACGGAACGCAAAAGCAAAGGAAGTCGGGGACCTCTGCATGGAATTCCTATTGTCTTAAAAGATAACATAGGAACGGGCGATAAGATGCATACGAGTGCAGGATCTGTTGCCCTAGCGAATTCTTATGCATCCGAAGATTCTGTTGTTGCGAGGCAGCTGCGTTTGGCAGGAGCCGTTTTGTTAGGAAAAGCGAACATGACAGAATGGGCTAATTACATGTCGCAAACGATGTGGGCAGGCTACAGCTCTCGTGGAGGGCTTACCTTAAATCCATATGGACCAGGTGAGCTTTTTGTGGGGGGATCTAGCTCTGGCTCCGCAGTCGCCGTGTCTGCCAATCTGGTAGCAGCAGCAATCGGAACAGAAACGTCAGGCTCCATTATTAGCCCTGCCAGTCAAAATGGAATCGTTGGTCTAAAGCCAACGGTTGGCCTTGTAAGCCAGTCAGGAATTATCCCGCTCACCCGGAGCATGGATGCAGCAGGTCCGATGGCAAGAACAGTGCCGGATGTAGCGATTGTCCTTGGTGCATTGAATGACGATGGCACTGTGTATACTACGTATTTAGACAAAACATTTTTGCGGCAAGCCAGGATCGGTATCCCCCGTTATTATATGAAGCATTTGGATGAGGACAGGCTGCGGATTGTGGAAGAAGCCATCACTGTTCTCAAAGACCAGGGAGCTACAATTGTTGATCCCGTTGCTCTTCCATGTGACGGTACCGAGTGGGACTGGAATGTTCTTCGCTATGAATTCAAGCGATACGTGAATGAATATTTGTCAACGGTAGCAGCAGAAGTACCCGTTCGCTCACTGCGAGACGTGATTGCCTATAATGAAACACATGCAGATATTGCATTGAAATATGGACAAGATAAACTGATTTGGTGTGAGCAAACAAGTGGTACTTTAGAAGAACAGGACTATCTGGATAGCCTGCAAAAAAACAAGGAAATGGCTCGTCACAAAGGAATTGATTATGCTTTGGCTGAACATCGGCTGGATGCACTCCTGTTTTTGGGGAATGAAGGCGGCCCAGATCTTGCGGCGCGAGCAGGCTACCCTGTTATTACTGTACCAGGTGGATATGCAGAAAACGGAGTAATCGCGCCTGGTGGATACATAACAAAGGGACCGCAGGGAATAACATTCGTAGGTACGGCATACAGTGAGCCAACTTTGCTCAAAATCGCCTATGGCTTCGAGCAAGCGACCAAGCATAGAGTCGCTCCGCCATTAACGGAAAATCAGAACAGCTTGCATAACGAATAGGTAAAAAAAGGGTATTAATAAATAATTATTTCTTTATATTAACCTGTCTGCACGGGCAGGTTTTTTCTTTTTTGCTACAAGAGTTTATAAAGAAATTGAAAATTATGCTGAAATTAGTAATGCAGAATGAAAAATAAAGGTCTATTATTGACCTACAAGTTCATTTTTAAAGAAAGGAGCTATTATCATGACAGATTTTTTTCTTAGTTTATTGCAAATTATTATTGTTAATTTGGTCTTGAGTGGAGATAATGCGGTCGTGATTGCGCTCGCCTGTCGAAATCTCAGTCCGGAGCTGCAAAAGAAAGCAGTATTTTGGGGAAGCTTTGGGGCGATTGGGTTACGGGTGATACTCACCGTGATCGCTATCTGGCTGTTAAAAATTCCTTTTGTTCAGGTCGTAGGAGGACTTTTGCTCATCTGGATTGCGATCAAGCTGCTGAAGGGCGAGGATGAGGAAAGTCATATTGGTGGTGGTTCCAATATGATGGAAGCCTTGAAAACGATTATTTTTGCTGACCTGATCATGAGTCTGGACAATGTGATCGCCGTTGCAGGTGCGGCCAATGGAAATCTGCTGTTGGTGATTATCGGGCTTGCGATCAGTATCCCACTGATCATTTGGGGAAGCCAGCTGTTAATGAAGCTGATGAACCGTTTCCCTATCATCGTCCTTCTGGGCGCAGCTTTGCTTGGATATACAGCAGGTGAAATGATTGTCGGCGACAAAGTGGTAGGAGCATTTCTGGAAGAGATACTGCCAGCGCTGCATATCATTTTGCCAGTAGCTCTAGCTCTAATTGTCATCGCTGTTGGAAATTTCCTCAAGCGCAAGGCTGATAAAGCAAGAGAAGATAAAATTCGTCAGGACGAGCCTGAAATACTGTAACTCATCAGACAAAAGGAAAAAAGGCCACTGCTATTGGACATGCCCTTACGCATGTATGTCTAATGGCAGGAGGTCTTTTTTTGCTATGGAGATTTGTGACGAGAAACAGTTGTTGAACAAAGTAATTTTGACGTTTTCACATTTGAGACACAAAGGAAAATTGTAACAACAGCTATTCCAATAGGTTTACGTAAAAACTTTTGACAATTTTTTAATAAAAATTTGAACAAAACGTGACCAACAAATGAATTTTGTGTTACAATATAGATATCAGATGAAACGAAAATCTTAGATGACGGGGGTCATGATATATGAATAACGAGAAAAAAGCCGCAGATATGCTCAGATGGATGGCATGGACGACAACGATCATTGGCGCATTGTTAATGGCATTCAGTGTAAGCGATTTCAGATCCGAGAATTTCACATTGATGGTTTCGATTGGATTTCTGATCGCAGGTATGAACATCTTCCTGTTGAGCACCGTTTTCCGTCTGATGAACATCCGCAAGCAACAAGTGTAAGAAGATGAATACAAAACCATAAGCAGACCTCTCATTGTGTACGCGAATGAGAGGTTTTTTGTTGTACATGAAAAGAAGAATGAAAGCGTTCCAATTTTATATAGAAGAAACAGTACCCCTCGGAGGAAAGTGCCTTTCAAAAGGACACATCCTTCGAGGTTTTTTTGTGTTGCAGAAAAGTCCTTCACAGTAGTTGGAATGTACTTTTTCCTGTGATGACGTAGGCCATGTTTTTTATTCATAGTGAAAGCGTTTCCTGAATTTTTGGAATTGGGCATGTCGGCCAATTATGGATGGCGATATGTAATAGAGGAGATTCGTAACAATATTATGATCAACTCGTGACTGCCATGTGAACACTTTGTCACAGAAATACTACGAAATATTGAACGTGCAAAAAAACAAGTACAAAAGAGGCCACTCTCTGATAGTATGTAGATGCGATTAGGAGACGTGTTCACCTATATTGAAAAAAACGTAAAAGAGTTACATGCTTTCTGCTTGTGAAAGAGGAGGGATTAGGAGAATGAGTGGAGGAAAAATGCTGAGGCAAATCCAGTTTTGGATCTTGGCAGCGCTAGCAACCGTCCTGCTTTCGGGATGTGGTAGTGAATATCTTGTCTTGAATCCGAAAGGACCGGTAGCCGAGACACAGTACAATCTCATCATTATTTCTACGATTTTGTGCGCGGTCATCATCATTCCGGTTCTTGCGCTTACTGCCTTTATCGTATATCGCTATAGGGATACGCCTGGCAATAAAGCACCGTACAAGCCGGAATGGGCTCATAACACGGCGCTCGAAGTGATTTGGTGGGGAATCCCGGTGGTTATTATTGCGATCCTGGGTTACTTTACCGTTCGAGATGTTTATGTCTTAAAAGAATCTCCTAATAAAGAAGTTGCACCAATGACCATTCAAGTTACGGCATTGGATTGGAAATGGATGTTTACTTATCCGGATCAAAACATCGCGACAGTTAACTACCTAGAGATTCCTGCTGGAGTACCGATTCACTTCCAAGTGTCTGCAGAAGCTCCGATGAACTCTTTCTGGGTACCAGAGCTGGGTGGTCAAATTTACGCGATGGCGGGAATGGCTACTGAGCTGTACTTGCAAGCAGATGAACCAGGTGAGTTCCAAGGCTTTAGCTCTAACTTCTCTGGAAAAGACTTTGCTCATATGCAGTTCAAGGTGGTTGCCAAACCACAAGACGAGTTCAATAAATGGGTGGATGAAGTAAAAGGTACGACTCCAGCCATGTCTAAAGAAGACTACAATGAATTGAAAAAGCCTGGATTGACTGAGAAGAAGCTGTACTCCGCTTTCCCAGAGGGCTTGTTTGAAGAAATTCTTGCTCGATACAGCCATGGTCATGATATGGATCATGTGATGAAAAAAGAACCTGCTGTCACAGGTGAGAAGTCATCAGAAACATCAAGTGTGACACATCAAATGTCTGATATGAGCAGTATGCCGGGTATGGATCACTCCGGTATGAAGCATTAGAGAGGGAGGAGGAATACCAAGTGTGGGAGAACATTAAGCAATTTGCATCCGAGTTCTTTGTAACGGGTGACCCGCTAATTTACGGTGCGGACGTTTCGATTGCCCTTACCATGATAGCAATCGTGTTCGTACTGACCAAGTATAAAAAATGGGGTTGGCTGTGGCGCGAATGGCTGACTACGGTTGACCATAAACGTATCGGTATCATGTACTTGATCGCATCACTCTTGATGCTATTCCGTGGTGGGGTCGACGCCCTGCTGATGCGTTTGCAGCTGGCATTCCCGAATATGGAGTTTCTACATTCGGAGCACTATAATGCGATCTTTACGACTCACGGTACGATCATGATTTTGTTCATGGCGATGCCGATGATGTTCGGTTTGTTCAACATGGTAGTTCCGCTTCAATTAGGTGCGCGTGACGTAGCGTATCCATTCCTGAACGCACTCAGCTTCTGGCTGTTCATGCTCGGTGCGATGCTGTTCAACCTTTCGTTCGTAATCGGTGGATCTCCAGAAGCTGGTTGGTTGTCTTATCCACCGTTGTCACAAAATGATTTCAGTCCGGGACCAGGACAAAACTTCTGGATCTGGGGTATTCAGATTTCCGGTATCGGTAGTTTGGCTACGGGGATTAACTTCATCGTAACCATCCTGAAAATGCGTGCTCCTGGCATGAAATTGTCTCAAATGCCATTGTTCAGCTGGTCTGTATTGTCTTCCAGCATCATGATCATCTTTGCTTTCCCGATCTTGACGGTAACAATCGCTCTGTTGTTCCTTGACCGTTTTGCAGGTGCCCACTTCTTTACAATGGACGGCGGCGGAAATCCGATGATGTATTTGAACCTCATCTGGATGTGGGGTCACCCTGAGGTATATATCGTTGTTGTACCAGCGTTTGGTATCTTCTCTGAGGTTGTAGCAACCTTCTCACGTAAAAAGATTTTCGGTTACAAATCCATGGTTTGGGCATTGATGGCGATTGCCGTTGCGTCCTTCTTTACATGGGCTCACCACTTCTTCACCATGGGTACTAGTGCAAGTGTTATTGCGTTCTTTGCGATATCGACGATGGTCATTGCGATTCCGACCGGGGTTAAGGTATTTAACTGGCTGTTTACGATGTTCCGTGGTCGGATATCCTTTAAACAACCAATGCTGTGGACTATCGCTTTTATCCCTTGTTTCCTCGTAGGTGGAGCAACGGGGGTTATGTTGGCGGTAGCACCGGCAGACTATCAATACCATAATAGTTACTTCCTGATTGCCCACTTCCACCAAGTATTGATCGGTGGGGTAGTGTTCGGTTACCTGGCAGGTATTTACTACTGGTGGCCAAAACTGTTCGGCTTCAAGCTCGATGAGAAATTGGGCAAATGGGGTTTCTGGTTCTGGAATATCGGTTTCTATGTATGCTTCATGCCACAATACGCACTCGGCTTCATGGGTATGACTCGCCGTTACTATACGTATGGCTGGGATCGTGGTTGGGCAGATATGAACCTGGTTTCTACCGTCGGTGCTTTCATGATGGGGATCGGTTTCATCTTCCAAGTATGGCAAATTGCTTACAGCATCAAGCATGGGGAACGCGATAAAACAGGTGACCCATGGAATGCACGTACACTGGAATGGTCGATTCCATCGCCTGCTCCGTTCTATAACTTCGCTGTCGTGCCAACAGTGAAAGACTCTGACGACTGGTGGGCAACGAAACAAGCGAAAGCAAATGGTACGTATAAAGAAGAGCCTGTGCATCTGGAACCGATCCATATGCCGAAAAACTCGGGCATACCGTTTATCATGTCTCTGTTCTGGTTCTTGGTTGGATTTGGTTTCACGTTCGGATGGGTTTGGATTGCAGTAATTGGATTCATTGGAGTGTTTGCGTGCATGTGGGTACGCTCCTTCCAATATGATACGGATTATTATGTACCGGTGGATGAAGTGCGACGCACCGAGGCTTCACTGGGGAGGGTATTGTAATGCAACAGATGGCTAAGCATCACGACCATGGTCACGGACATGATCATGACCATGGTCATGAAGAGCACGAACAACTTAAGGTTCTAGGTTTCTGGATCTTCGTTGTTACCGACTGCATTTTGTTCGGTTCGCTGTTTGCCACCTATGCGGTAATGATGCATAGCTACGCTGGTGGGCCGACTGGTAAAGAATTGTTTGAACTCCCAGGGATCATTGCTTCCACCTTTATCTTGCTGACAAGTAGCTTTACCAGTGGTTTGGCTGTCCTGGCAATGAACAAAGGCAAAGTAAAAGAACTGATCGCTTGGCTGGCTGTAACTGCTGTATTGGGTCTGTCCTTCGTAGTGCTGGAGATTAACGAGTTTACGCATTTGGTGCATGAAGGAGCAACCATAGCGACTAGTGGTTTCTGGTCTGCTTTCTTCACGCTGGTTGGTACGCACGGATTGCACGTATCCGTTGGTCTGTTCTGGATGGTAGCATTGATGATTCAGCTGAAACGTCGCGGAATCACTCCTGTTACTCGCCGTAAAGTGACTAACCTGAGCTTGTACTGGCACTTCCTGGACGTTGTGTGGATTTTCCTCTTCACAGTCGTCTATCTGATGGGGGTGATGTAAGATGACGCAACATGAAAATCATGGGGATCATCACAATCATGGATCGCTCAAATCGTACGTGATTGGTTTCATCCTGTCGATTGTGCTCACCATTATTCCACTGGTGCTAGTCATGAATCAGATGATGAGTAAAACAGCTACGCTGATTACCATCATGGTGATGGCCGTCTTGCAATTCGTGATTCAGCTGTTCTTCTTCATGCATATCCGCGAGGGAGAAAAGCCGCGTTACAATGTACAGACATTGATTCTGGGGCTTGTGATTGTTTTGACAATCGTGCTTGGTTCCATTTGGATCATGACCTTTAACAAATACTAAAAGAAGTTCAAAACCTCTTGGGGAAATCCCGAGAGGTTTTTTGCTGTACTTGCTTGTTGGCACTTCGATCGCATGGTAAGATGG
This sequence comes from uncultured Brevibacillus sp., assembly GCF_947502445.1. Taxonomy (GTDB): domain Bacteria; phylum Bacillota; class Bacilli; order Brevibacillales; family Brevibacillaceae; genus Brevibacillus. The sequence continues at coordinate 204,288 of NZ_CANMZW010000005.1, read as the reverse complement.
ACGGAATTTACAAAAGATCATGGAAAAGGGGAGTGAGAGTATGGAGAAGCAGCTTCAATTGGTGAAGCCATCACGGGAATACTACGACGAATATGTTTCTTTTTATGAGGAATGGAAAAATAGCAAAGAGCCAATCGTGCCCTGGGTGGTGGAGAAGGAGCCTTACAATTTTGCAGCCTATCTGCATTTTTTGGAGAGTGAAGTGGACGAAAATATTCTTCCAGCAGATTTTGTCCCTCATACTACGTACTGGCTGAGACGAGAGGATGGCCGGATCGTGGGAGCGGTCAACATTCGCCATCGATTAAATGACCGCTTGCTTCGCGTAGGAGGGCACATCGGTTACGGGATCAGACCATCAGAGAGACAAAAGGGCTATGCGACTGCGATTTTGGCCCATTCCCTAGAAATAACGAGAAAGCTGGGACTGGAAAAGGTATTGGTGGTTTGTGACAGCTGGAATACGGCATCAGAAAAAACGATTCTAAAAAATGGCGGAGTGCTGGAATCTGATTATACCGAAGAAGATGGCAACGTAGTCAGAAGATATTGGATAGAACTATAGGCAGAAGAGAGGGGCTTTTTGAAAGAAAGATTACCCTCTCTTTATTTGTTTTAATAATAGGTAGTAATCAATAACATAAATATTCTTTATATTCAGAATAATATTCTTGCCTATTTATTACGCTGGAAATAAAATATCAAGTAAATATGTGCGTCTTTTAAAACTGTATTTCATCTTGCATCATTTTCTCACCCACAAAGCTGTGAAATCCGCCCCCACATCTACGATCAGCTACCGCGCGACAAACTTCCTGTTTTTCATCGTATGGACAAGACTCCCTTGGTATATAACCCAGCAATCGTTGGCTTATATAAATCAGTACCACCCTAGTTAAGGAGGGACTCGCTTTTTTATTCTTATCGCGTTTTTTTATGCGTAAATGGCAAAACAAATCGTTGAAAATCGACTAGGGGGTAAAGAGATGAAGAAATGGACGTTTATGTGGTTGGCGCTGTTGCTGGTGATCGTGACGGGATGTTCTCAGGAGGCAGGGGCGGGAGTGAGTAGTCCGTCCACGATCCAAAAAGTAATGGACAAGAAAAAGCTGGTGATCGGTACTTCCAGCGGTTATTTTCCGTTTGAAATGAAGGACAAGGAAGGGAAGTTCGTCGGGTATGACATGGACTTGGGAAAAGCAATTGCAGATGCTCTGAAGGTAGAAGTTGAATTCAAGGATTACAGCGATTTTGGCGGTCTGATTCCTGCTCTGCAAACTGGTGATATCGACATGGTCATCTCCGGTATGACGATTCGTGGGGATCGAGCGCTCGCCGTCAGCTTTTCCGATCCATACTACTCATCGGGACAAGTCCTCATGGTTCCGAAAAAAGATAGTACGACACAAAGCTGGAAGGAACTGGACCAGCCTGGTAAAAAAATCGCTGTAGGACAGGGCTCCACTGGTGCCCTGCTGGCTAAGCAGCTTTTCAAGAATGCGACAATTATGGATTTCGATGGCTTTACCAACGCTGCGCTGGCGGTGAAGCAGGCACAGGCAGACGCTCTTGTCTTTGATGAGCCCGGAGTTCGCGTTTTTGAAATCATGAATGCCGACTCAGTTCGAGGTGTGTACGAAGTGTTGTCTACAGAGAATCTAGGTATCGCATTGCCTTTAAATGATCAGGCGACGATTCAATGGGTGAATTCCTTCCTGGCTTCGTATCGGAATGGGCTGGACGATCAGATTTCAGTCAATAAATGGTTCAAATCAAGTGAGTGGATCAATCAGGTGCAGCAACAATAAAAGATTCGACGTGGATTCAAATGGGAGCAGATGAAAGGAAGGGGGTAGAACATGGGTAGCGCCTGGAATGTGATTCCTCAAAATATGCATTTATTATGGGATGGTTTATTGTTGACGCTGCAGCTGTCCGCATGCGCACTGCTCGTGAGTATCCCCGTAGGAATTTTGCTTGGGCTGTGTAGAATCTCTGGAAATCGGGTGGTTTCTTTTCTGGCAGTCAGCTACGTGGAGTTTATTCGTGGAGTTCCCTTGCTCGTCTTGTTGTTCTGGATCTATTTTGTCCTCGGCAAGTATTTGAAAATGGGTCCCTTTTTGGCGGGAGTCTTCGGTTTGGGCTTATTTTCAGCAGCCTTCATAGCTGAGATTGTTCGGGCAGGAATTCAAGCTGTACCACGAGGGCAGATGGAGGCTGCTCGTTCCTCCGGGATGACATACGTGCAGGCGATGCGTTTTATCATCCTGCCGCAAGCGATGCGCAAAGTATTGCCGCCAATGGCTTCTCAGTTTATTACCCTGATCAAGGATTCCTCACTCGTATCCGTCATCTCAGTGGTCGACCTGACGCTGGTCGCCAAAAACCTGGTATCTACGACGTTTCGCTCGCTGGAGGTATGGACGTTTGTGGCAATTATGTATTTCTGTATCACATTTTTCCTATCTCAAATCATCAGTGCGCTGGAGAGGCGATATCGGGTATCCGAATAGGGGTGCGCTTGATCAACGGTATAAGGAGGCCAGGCAGTGATCCAAATCAAACAGGTGAACAAAAGCTACGGTAGTGTGAACGTCCTGCAAGATATTAATCTGGAAATACCCGAGTCCAATGTGTATGCCCTGATCGGACCAAGCGGAGCGGGGAAAAGCACACTGATTCGCAGCATGAATGCACTGGAGAAAATCCAGACAGGCGAGATCATCGTCGATGGGACATCCGTACATGATCGGCGGACGAACATTAACAAATTGCGTTCCGATATCGGCTTTGTGTTCCAATCGTTCAATCTGTACCCGCATCTGACTGCAGTGGAGAATGTAGCGATAGCCCCTGTTCAGGTGAAAAAGGTGTCAAAGGAAGAAGCGACGGAAAAAGCAAAAAAACTGCTGGCATCTCTTGGACTGGGAGAGAAATACGACTCGTTTCCAGGCCAGCTTTCTGGCGGACAGCAGCAGCGGGTAGCCATCGCGCGGGCCCTCGCCATGGACCCGAAAGTCATGCTGTTCGATGAACCGACCTCTGCCCTGGACCCGGAGATGATCAAGGAAGTGCTGGACGCGATCAGGGGCCTTGCGTCCACTGGAATGACGATGGTGGTCGTCACACATGAGATGGGATTTGCCCGGGAAATTTGCGATCAGATCGTATTCATGGCAGCTGGCAGGATTGTGGAAGTCGCCTCGCCGGAACAGTTTTTTACCGATCCAAAGTCTGATCGGGCGAAAGACTTTTTGTCAAAGGTACTGAATCATTAGCCGTTTCCCCAAAGTAATCACGAGCTGTTGGTTTGGAGGGCGTGTAGATGAAAGTGGACATGATCATTGCCCATGCCTTTGTACTGACGATGGAAGGCAAGGGTGTCGGAATGGTGGAGAACGGTGCCATCGCCATAAAAGGAGATGCCATTGTGGCTGTTGGAGCAACCGACGAAATAATGGCGAATTATCAGGCGGAGCGAGTGATGGAAGCAAGGGGCAAGCTCGTGATGCCTGGTCTCATCGATGCACACATCCACACAGGTCTATCGATCTTCCGGGGGATGGCTCAGGATATGTCCCACTGGATGCAAAAGGGCATGTGGCCATTGATGAAAAATGCGACGGAGGATGAAACGCTAAAGGGGTCCCTGGTGACGATTATAGAGGCGATCAAAGCGGGTACGACCACTTTTTGCGATTTTGACCACGGTATGAACCGTATCGTCCAGCATTACGCAACGGTAGGGGCGCGTGCCAGAGTTGCGCAAACGGTCAATGAGCTGCCGGATGACATCGGGAACCTCTCCATTGGTGAGCTTTATCCGCTTGACGCAACCATCGGCAATGCGAAGCTTGATGCGAGTATCCGGCTGTTTGAGGAGTGGCATGGACAGGAAAACGGCAGAATCACCTGCCTGTTTGGACCTCAAGGTGCGGACATGCTGAGCACAGAGCTGCTGCTAGAGGTCAAAGCGTTAGCACTAAAGTACGATACCCGGATTCATATGCATGTTGCACAGGGTGACCGTGAAATCAATCAAATGGTACAAAGGTACGGCAAACGCTCCATTCCTTACTTGGATGAGCTTGGATACCTCGATTCTCGTCTCATGGCTGTTCATTTGACGGAGGCGTCGAAAGAGGAGACGCAGCTGGTAGCAAAACGAGGTGCTTCCATGATCTACTGTGCGGGGAGCATCGGCATCATTGATGGGTTGGTGCCCCCGATTATGGATTTTTTGGAAGCAGGAGGACAGGCAGCTCTTGGATCGGATCAGGCTCCGGGGAACAACTGCAACAACATGTTCAATGAAATGAAGTTTGCCGCTATTTTGAACAAGGTAAAGCGAAGCGATCCAAAGGTATTTCCGGCGTGGCTCTCCTTGAGATTGGCGACGATTGAATCGGCCAAAGCGATTGGCTTGGAGCATGAGATTGGCAGTCTGAAAAAAGGCAAAAAGGCAGACATCATCATTCTGAATTTGGAAGAGCCTTCGTTGTGTCCGATCTATACTGATCCAATCCGCAATATCGTACCCAACCTGGTTTACTCTGCACGGGGCAACGAGGTGGAGACCGTCCTGATCGATGGACAGATCATTATGGAGAACCGCAAGCTGATAACAGTGGATGAAAAAGAAGCAATCCGGCAAGCACAAGCGGCTGCTAATCAAATTAGTCGTCGTTCTCAGGCAGATATTGCGGCTGCAGAAAGTGACGTTTACAAGATGATGGAGGAGGGATATCTATGACGACGATTTTTACCAACGGCAGGTTTTATACATTTGATCAGTCGCAGCCGACAGTTGAGGCTGTCGTAGTGAAGGATGGCAAGATTGTGGATTTGGGGAGCCATCGGGATATGCTATTGCAGTGGGGAAGACCAGAGGCAATCGTGAGAGATTTGGATGGAAAAACGGTGACGCCGGGCCTTATAGACAGCCACCTTCATTTATCCTCAATCGCAACCAAAATGATGGCAATGGATCTAGGGAGCATTACCTCCAAAGATGGCTTGCTTCAATTAGTGAAGGAAAGAGCGAGCAAAACACTAGCAACGGAATGGGTACAGGGAAGAGGCTGGGACGAGAATCGCTTCATCGCAGGTGGATTGCCAACGATTGAGGAGCTGGATGCTGTGTCGCCGCATTGTCCTGTCCTTTTGACACGCGTTTGTGGCCATGTCGTCTTGGTAAACAGCAAAGCATTGGAGATTGCAGGCTATTCTGCGGATATGGACATTCCGGCAGGGGGGACTGTCGTTCTTGATTCGCTTACACAAAAGCCGACGGGGCTGCTACTGGAAACAGCAGCCGATATTGTCCAGAGGCATATTCCAGACCTTACCTATGAGCAACTCAAGCAATCGCTGAAAAAGGCGATTGGGCAAGCGATGCAGTGCGGACTTACTAGCGTGCATACAGAGGATTTACGTGGTCTCGGCGGATTGGATCAGACCTGGAGACTGTATGACGAGCTGTTAAACGAAGAAAAGCTGGGGCTTCGTTGTAACCTGTTAATCTATTACCCGCATGTGAAACGGCTGGTTGAGCGCGGGATGTATGCAGGTTATGGAAATGAGAAGCTGCAGATCGGTGCTGTAAAAATATTTGCGGACGGCAGCTTTGGCGGTCGTACGGCATATCTTTCCACGCCCTATACAGATGATCCAGGGAATGTGGGAAGCGAGATCCATGACGATGAGACCTTGTACCAGCTATTTAAGGAAGCTCGCGATGCCAAAATGCCGATCGCGGTTCATACGATTGGCGATCAGGCATTGGAAAATGTGCTCAACACATTGGGCAAATTCCCGACTGTAGCGTACCGGGACCGGATGATTCATACGTCCCTGCTTCGCCCAGATTTGCTGGAGCGATTGAAGAGTCCAAACATCGTCACGGATATTCAGCCCCGCTTTGTTATAGGAGACTTCCCGTGGGTTGCGGATCGGATTGGAGAAGAGCGGGCAAAGCAAGCCTACATATGGAAAAGCATGCTGGATGCAGGCATTATGTGCGCTGGCGGCTCCGATGCTCCCGTAGAACCTTTGGAGCCACTATTGGGCATTCACGCAGCGATTTCACGTCGCGCCCCACAAGATACACATGAGGGATACTACCCGAGCGAGAATTTGACGATTGAGGAAGCAGTGCGTATTTTTACATACGGCGGCGCTCTGGCAACGAATGAGGAAGCGGTCAAAGGAACGCTCAGCAGAGGAAAGTATGCTGATATGACCGTGTATTCGAAAAATCTGTTCGAGATCGAACGCGATGAGCTATTATCTACGAATATCGAGATGACGATCATCAATGGAGAAGTGTGTTACGAGCGCGGTGGCAATAAAAACTTGTGTGAAATCTAGGCCTGCTTGACATACTAGATGAAGCCCGCTTTTCCTCTAAACATGGAGGGAGGCGGGCCTTTCAACTATGTTTTAGGACTTTTTCTTTTTCGAAACTAAGTATATAATTATGTTGTGAAACGCATTTTGGAAAGGGGAGTTACCTATGTTCGATATCGTGATTATTGGAGCAGGTCCAGCAGGGGGAAGTGCAGCATTGTTTGCAGCGAAGTCGGGGAAAAAGACATTGCTGATTGATAATGACAAAAGCATGACGAAACGTGCTTGGTTAGAAAATCATTACGGCATCATGGAAGTGACAGGACCAGACATGATTGAAACAGGCAAGAAGCAAGCGGCAAAATTCGGTGCGGAGCTGGTCACCGACCAAGTCAACAATATTACGAAATCCGAACAAGGCTTCGTTGTTGAAACCGCAGAAAAAGGCTCCTTTGAAGCAAAGCATGTTATTTTGGCTACCGGTGCTGTGGTGACGCTGGCTGAAGCGATTGGCGTCAATACCAAGGAAGGTACAGAGCCGCGCATCAAAACGGTAGTGGATGTAGATCAGCAAGGAAAAACAAACGTGGATGGAATCTGGGCAGCTGGTACGTGTGCGGGTGTAAGCGTACATACGATCATTACAGCTGGCGATGGAGCCAAAGTAGCGATCAATGTCATCAGTGAGCTGAATGGCGAGCGCTATGTAGACCACGATGTACTGAAAACGAACTAAGCTAGCTAGAGATAGAAGCCATCTTCTTTGTGAACCTCGTGTTCAGCCAAAGAAGATGGTTTTTTAATGTAGCGAAGGCTTTTTACGAGGAAGTAAATTTTTTACAGACTTTTGGTCAAATTTGAATATAATATTTAGAGTAATCATCATGGGAACGATAGGAGGAACTTGCTTGATTGCGAAAGAAAGCAAAGTGAATTTTGTCCTGGCGGGGCTATTACTGGGGCTGCTGATGGCATCAATGGACAATACAATCGTAGCAACAGCGATGGGAACCATAGTAGGCGAAATGGGCGGGATGGATAAATTCGTCTGGGTTACCTCGGCTTATATGGTTGCTACGATGGCGGGGATGCCGATCTTCGGAAAGCTCTCAGATATGTATGGCAGAAAACGATTTTATGTGTTTGGACTGATTGTGTTTTTGATTGGCTCCATTCTCTGCGGTACTGCAAACAGCATCGTAGAATTAAGTATTTATCGTGCGATTCAAGGGATCGGTGGCGGTGCCTTGATGCCGATTGCGTTTACCATCATCTTTGACGTATTCCCGCCTGAAAAGCGAGGGAAGATGACTGGTTTATTCGGGGCTGTATTTGGTACATCCAGTGTATTTGGACCGTTACTTGGTGCGTACATAACAGAGTATGTGGGCTGGCATTGGATTTTTTACATCAATGTGCCGATCGGCGCTCTGTCTCTCTGGTTCATTTCCGTTTATTACCGCGAGTCACTGGAGCACCGCAAGCAAAGCATCGACTGGTGGGGGGCAGTTACACTCGTCGGGGCTGTTGTCAGCTTGATGTTCGCGCTTGAGCTCGGTGGCAATCAATTTGCCTGGAATTCGGTTCAGATCATTGGACTGTTTGTGTCCTTTGCTGTGCTGTTCGTGATTTTTCTGATCGTGGAGACCAAAGTACCAGAGCCGATCATCTCGTTTACGATGTTTAAAAGACGTCTGTTTGCTGCTTCCAATGCGGTAGCGTTATTGTACGGCTCTGCTTTTATTATTACGACCGTCTATTTGCCGATTTTTATTCAAGGTGTATTCGGAGGCTCGGCTACGAATTCCGGATTGCTGTTGACACCGATGATGCTGGGCTCTGTTGTTGGTAGCCAGCTGGGTGGATTTTTGACGACAAAAACGAGCTTTCGCAACATTATGCTGACCTCGTCCGTCTTTTTCGTACCAGGCATTTTCCTGCTCAGTACATTATCACCTGAGATCTCCCGGGGCATGGTCACTTTTTACATGATCATTACCGGTTTTGGTGTAGGCTTTTCGTTCTCTGTACTCGGGATGGCAGCCATTCACGGCTTCGACATGCGGCAACGCGGTTCGGCCAGCTCGACTGGTTCCTTTTTCCGTTCACTTGGGATGACATTGGGGATTACAGTCTTTGGGATTTTGCAGCGTAACCAGTTTGAACAGGGGATGTCATCTGCTTTTGCGGGACAAGACACAGGGATTGGAGCGATTACTGACCCGCGTGCGATTCTCACCCCAGAGACACGTGCAGCGATTCCTGCTCCTGTTCTGGATAAAATAACGGATATCCTCGCCTCGTCTATTGCTCATACGTTTTTGTGGGCGCTGGTTCCAGCAATCCTTGCGGTCGTATGTATTGTGCTGATGGGTAAGGAACGTGTACTGATTCCATCAAAAGAAAACAGGCCGAACTCCGAGCATCACTAGAGGAGAAGCGGCTATGAGTATAAAACTGCTCATTCTTGGTCTATTGATGGAGGGCGAAAAGCATCCTTATGAAGTCCAGCAGGTGGTCAAGCAGCGTGGGATGGATTGCTATATCAAATACGCCAAAGGCTCCTTCTGATCGGGGAGATCGAGCATCTGCGTGCAGAAGAGCGGTGGATTGATCGTGTACGCCAAGAGGGGTTTGGCATTTGATTTTGAAATAATTATGAACATTGGACAATTGTTATCATTTCGATAGTTTTTCGTTTATAATGATGGTAATTACTTTCAAGGATGGTACCCCTCATGATGAATACCCCGCTTGGACGTTTTCGCGTAATTGGCATTCTGGAAGGAATCTCGTATTTGGTGTTGCTCGGGATCGCTATGCCACTGAAGTATTTTCTCGATGTACCAGCCGCAGTGAAAATTGTTGGTGCCCTTCATGGGCTGTTATTTGTACTCTACATTTTGGCACTGGTCCATGTAACCTTGAAAAACAGATGGTCAATCATTCGGGTGATCGGTGCTTTTATTGCATCCCTTCTTCCTTTTGGAAACTTTGTATTGGATGCGCGATTGAAAAAAGAGCAATAGCAAGCTGTTTGGACTGTAAAGGCGGGTAAAAAGGTACCCGTCTTTGCTTCATATGTAAATATAAATCATGAGCGATGAGATGAGGAGGATTCGTGTGGAGACCAGAATATTGGCAGGTAATCTAATATGGGACAAGGAAGGACAAATCCTTCTCGAAACCGTGACGGAGAATCGATATGTATTGGTTCTCCCACAAATTATTACGCTCACGGAAACAGAGGAAAAGGTAGCGAGCGATGAACTAACAGAGCAGCATAGCGGGCTGAACGTGATTGCACGTTGCTTTGTTTATGAATAATAGAAAGCCGGGGGAGTCTCGGCTTGATTTGTCTGTTTAAGACTGATAATTCGGAAAAAATCACAGGATACCAGACCAACGTCAGGAAATCCCTTTTCTACAAGTGAAATTATTACTTTGTTTATGTAAGGTTATTGTAACAATTGAGGCTTTCCGTTTACATCAAGGAACAAAAATAATAAGGTATTCTTACAAATTGTTCTTGGACTTATAGAGCCGTGTTCTATAGGGTGAAAAACCTTCTTATAGGAGAGAGTGTGTTGTAGAAGGGATAATCGACATTGAAGACAAAACGGGCACATCCAAATACAGAATCCAGCAAGCTAAAAAGACTCCTCGAATTATTTCTCGTTTCTATGAAGCTCGGAGCAACTTCATTTGGCGGACCCATCGCTCATCTCGGTTTTTTTCACGAAGAATATAGCAAGCGTAGAAAATGGTTGGATGAGAAAAGCTACGCTGAGCTGGTAGCTGTTTGCCAAATACTTCCTGGCCCTGCGAGCAGTCAGGTTGGGATCGGCATCGGAATCATTCGTGGCGGTTTGCTTGGGGGTATCGCAGCTTGGCTCGGTTTTACGCTGCCATCTGTTCTTGTCCTCGTGTTATTCGCTATGTTTATGCAGGGATCGAATATTGCACAGGCTGGATGGATTCACGGACTAAAAATCGTAGCCGTTGCGATTGTTGCTCATGCTGTCATCGAGATGGGCAAAAAGCTTGCGCCTGATAAAAAGCGGGCCACGATCGCTGTATTGGCTGCTGCCGCTGCGTTATTGTGGCAAACGGCATTTAGTCAGATTATGATCATTGTCCTAGCGGGACTGTTCGGTTGGTTCTTTTATCGGAGAGAACAGGCTTCGATCGTTCCAGCCATTCGCGTACCAATAAAACGATCCGTTGCTGTGCTTTGTTTGACGTTATTTGTTTGCCTGCTTTTGGCACTGCCCGTTTTAAAAGGAGTGCTTTCCCTTTCTTGGCTCGCCATGTTTGACAGCTTTTACAGGGCAGGCTCGCTTGTTTTTGGGGGAGGTCATGTGGTTCTCCCTCTGTTAGAAAGGGAAGTCTTGCCGGCAGGATGGCTAACAAAAGAACAGTTTCTTGCCGGATACGGAGCAACCCAAGCGGTACCAGGCCCGTTGTTTACCTTTGCTGCCTACTTGGGCGCTGTTAGGAATGGATGGGCAGGCGCAGCCGTTGCGACGATTGCCATCTTTTTGCCTGCCTTTTTATTGGTTGCTGGGACGCTGCCATTTTGGGAGACACTTCGCCAAAAGCGTGGCATACAGGGTGCCTTGGCAGGTGTGAATGCGGCTGTTGTGGGAATATTGTTGGCGGCGCTTTATGACCCGATCTGGGTTAGCTCGATTATGGCTCCTGCTAATTTTGTGCTTGCCGCGATTCTCTTTACGCTGCTTGCGTTTTGGAAAACTCCACCTTGGGTAATTGTGGTAGTTGGGGCTTTAGGCGGTATTTTCATAAATAGCTAAATACCCTAGTTTTTCATCTGGCTTTTGCCATATGGATCGCTTATATTGAAGTCACGTGACAAAATGACAAAGTGCCCGGTTTGGGTGGGGGTAGGAGAGCAATGGGCTTTGAGTTTGTTTTGATCATCATCGGGATTAACATTCTGTATGTGTCCTTTTTTACATTACGATTGTTAATGGTGATCAAAGGTTATCGCGTGATGGCATCCATTTTGGCTATGGTAGAGGTTTTTGTTTATTTGAAAGGATTGGCAATTGTTCTGGATAACCTGGACAATTGGGTGAATCTTGCCGCGTATTGCATCGGTTGGGGAATGGGTGTGTTCATCGGTAGCAAGATTGAGGAGTACTTGGCCTTGGGCTATGTGACGCTGCAGGTGGTTGTGGACTCTGTTGATCTGGAAGTTCCCGTGAAGCTGCGTGAGCAAGGGTTTGGCGTAACCTCCTGGGTTGCAGAAGGCCGCGACGGACACCGCTTGATGATGCAGGTACTAACCAAACGGACGAATGAAAAAAAACTGTGGAAGCTCATTAATGAGATAGCGCCCAAAGCATTTGTTATCTCCTTTGAGGCAAAGCAATTAAAAGGCGGATTCTGGGTGAACCGCCTCCGTTAATAAAAGTAGATAACAGCCAGTTTTCCTTTTTGTAAGGGGAAGCTGGCTGCTTTTTGTTTGTCATTCCTCCGTGCTTGTCCGATTTTGATGAATCCAAACGGCGATCTGGAGGGAGACGGCGTCCTTGAATAGCTGCGGGTCATAACCAGTCAGCTCCTTGATTTTCGCTAATCGGTAGAGGAGTGTATTTCGATGGATGAACAACGATTTGGCTGTATCAGTAATGCTGAGATTGTTTGCGAAAAAGGCTTCTGCGGTGTCGATAAATTTGGGAGTGAGGTGGGCAAAAAGGCGTTTTACATATTTTTGCTTCATATCCGGGTCCATTCGGTCAATGAGTGCGAGAATCTCAATATCCGCGTAAGCAGTCACCCTTTGTTTTCTGTCTCCGAGCAGCAGGGCTAATTTGGCCTCATCCCGCGATCTCCAAATATTTCGCTGTTCTGTGACTGGTGCGCCCAAGCCGATATGAAATTGGATGCCCACATGCTGGAGAAATGCGCCTACCATCTCCAGCTTTCGCTTGAGCGCTTGCTCGGGGGTAGCCGAGGTAAGAATGAACAGTCGATTTACTTTGAAAAAGCCTACTAGCATGTGCTGTGCATCGAGCAGCTCTTCCATTTTTTGAATCAGCTCCTGGTTTGGGAGAGGATTTTCTTTGATTTGAATCAGGGACACTTGAAAGGGAGATTTCAATTTTACATGCAATAGATTTAATCTTTGCTCCACAGCGTCATCGTTTGGCTCCGATTTCACCAGCTCTTCAAAAATCAATTCCTTTATTCGCTGCTTCCATTCAATCTGGGAAGCGAGGAAAGACTGGTTAATCATCATCTCCGTAATCATTTTGACCAGCTCGCCGAATTCGAGGATTTCCTCTGGACGGCCAGTAATGCCGATGACGCCAATGATCTGGTCCTGAAATTGAATGGGCAAATTTATGCCTGGGCGTGCACCCTTGTACTGCTCCTGATTGTCTGTGGTGATCAGCAGCGGCATTTTTGTTCGAATCACATCCGAGGCGCCCTCATGAATTTGGTTCACACGCGCTGGATCGCCGGATGCGATAATGGTGCCGGTGTGGTCCATAATATTGATATTGCGGTTTAAGCGGTTCATGGTTTCGCGGACGATTTCCTGCGCGATTTTCTCAGTCAGCATGGAACCATGCCTCTTTTCTAGGTTTTTATAAATAATATACAAAAAAATCAGCGGATTGTAGCTGTATTTTTGTATGGCGTGAACGATGAATTTCAGTTATCACAAGCCTATAATGATGAAAAGATAAAAATGTAAGCGCTTTACAGAGGAGTGATTGTAGAGAGTGAAGATAGTCATCGCGCCCGACTCATTCAAGGGAAGTTTGTCCGCACCCGAAGCAGCTAGTGCAATAGAAGCAGGGATTAAAAAAGTGATGCCGGACGCGCAGACGGTTCTGGTGCCGGTCGCGGACGGTGGAGAAGGTACAATGGAGAGCCTGATTGCCTCCACTAAGGGACGGAGTGTAGAGGTCGACGTGACGGGGCCGATGCATGTGCCAGTAAAAGCGGCTTATGGCATTTTAGGAGACCAGGTGACGTGTGTGATTGAAATGGCCAGTGCTTCCGGATTGATTCTGGTTAAACCAGAGGAGAGAAATCCCTTGGTGAGCACTACATTTGGCACCGGAGAATTAATCAAGCGGGCGCTGGATGATGGCTGCCGACGGTTTATCGTAGGTCTCGGCGGAAGTGCTACGAATGACGGCGGAATCGGTATGCTGCAGGCTCTCGGGATGAAGCTGCTTGATACGGATGGCAAGTCGGTCGGCTTTGGCGGCGGGGAACTCCATCGCATTCAGCAAATTGATGATCAGCATTTTGATCCAAGAATCGCTGCGTCCACCTTTTTGATTGCATCCGATGTACAGAATCCTTTGATTGGACCAAATGGAGCCTCTCACGTCTTTGGTCCGCAAAAAGGAGCGACTGCGGAAATCGTGGAAGAATTGGATCGCTCCCTAGGCAAGTGGGCCGATCTGGTGCAGGCGAAAACAGGGACCTCGCTGCACGATTTGCCAGGCGCAGGTGCAGCGGGTGGAATTGGCGGTGCTTTCCAAGCCTTTTTTCCATCCAGAATGAAGCGAGGTATCGATATCGTCATCGAGTACACCGGGCTGGGAGAAAAAATGCAGGATGCTGCCATCGTATTCACCGGAGAAGGACAGATTGATTTTCAAACTGCTTCTGGGAAAACACCGATGGGTGTAGCGCAGGAAGCACAAAAAAGGGGCATTCCCGTGTTCGTTCTGGCAGGATCGGTCGGCAAAGGGACAGATACGCTGTACGAATTCGGAATCCATAGCATCACCAGTATCATGAGTGGGCCAATGACTCTGCAGGAGGCCATGAACCGAGCTTCTGAGCTCTTGACACAAACGGCTGAGCAGGTGCTGAGAACCTATCTCGCGGGCTTTCGTTCCAAATAAAAAAAGAAACAGGGGGGGTGCTGCACGCAAATAAAGAAGGCGATTGAAAAAGTGCCCGGTGGGTTAATGGTGGTTCCGTTGTTATTTGGAGCGTTGTTAAACACGGTTGACCAAATGCACATTCCGGTTGTGATGGACGCGTTACAGGCGATTGGCGTCGCTCCAACCAAGGATGGACATTACGAGTTATTGCGGATTGGCGGATTTGCCGAGGCTCTCTTCAAAAACAGTGCGATTGCTCTCATTGCCATGTTCCTTTTCTGTTGTGGAAGCCAAATGAATCTGCGTGTCGGTGGTAAAGCGTTGAAAAAAGGAGCTTCCTGAAGCCAGGTGAATTTTTGCCGGTACCGTTTTTCGCATTTGCACTTGGTACCGGTATGGATTTTGCTACCTTCCTTAAAATGGAAGTTCTTCTTGCAGGACTTGCTCTTGGTCTCATGACTACGATTTTGACAGGCTTTACTGGTATCATTGTATTCAAAATCTTCCGTGAAAAAAGCCAGATTGCTCCTGTTTCGGAAGCATCTACAGCCGGTAACGCCGTAGGAACACCAGCCGCGATTGCAGCGGCAGCCGCGGTAGCTTCCGGCTCAGGAATGATGTCTGCAGCAGATGCCCAAGCTTATCAGGGTCTCGTACAGATCGCCACGGCCCAAATTTCGATTTCTACACTGACAACAGCAATCCTTTGCTCGATCGCTGTCATCATCATAGATAACTGGCAGAAAAAGAGAGGGATTTATGGAAAACAGGAGGATCATACAGCAGGAAAACCAATCAATGTGTAGCCTGTAAATCGTTTGGAAAAGGAGAATGGAATGAAAACGACGCTGCTTTATGGAAAAGAAGGATTGACGATAGATGTGCCAGATGACTCCTTGATAGTCGAACCGAAAAACCTGCCGGGTCTCGGAAACGAAGAGGAAGCGGTAAGACAAGCACTCCAGGCTCCGATCGGTACACAGCCACTGCGTGACATGGTAAAAAATACAGACAAGGTAGCGATCGTCATCAGCGACATCACGCGTCCTACGCCCAATCACAAGCTGGTTCCGTGGATTTTGAAGGAGCTGTCGCATGTACCGCTGGAAAATTTCGTGGTGATTAACGGGACAGGCACTCACCGGGACCAGACGCGGGAAGAATTCGTGCAGATGCTGGGCGAATGGGTGGTGGACAATGTGCGCGTCATCAACCATCACTGCCACGAAAAAGAAGAGCTGGTCAAGGTGGGAGAAAGCCGTTTTGGTTGTGATGCGTATCTAAACAAGGAATACGTCGAGGCAGATTTTAAAATCGTGACTGGCTTTATCGAGCCGCACTTCTTTGCCGGATTTTCTGGTGGACCCAAAGGAATTATGCCTGGAATTGCTGGTATCGAGACCATCATGACGTTTCACAACGCCCGCATGATCGGTGACCCGCTGGCAACGTGGGGAAATATGGAGAACAATCCGGTGCAGGATATGGCTCGCGAAGTCAATCGGATGTGCAAGCCCGACTTTATGTTGAACGTTACCTTGAATCGCGAAAAGGAAATAACCGCTGTTTTTGCAGGTGAGCTGTTCGAGGCACACGATCAGGGCTGTGCATTTGCAAAAGAGCATGCCATGATTCGCTGCGACCACCGCTTTGATGTAGTTATCACGTCTAATTCCGGTTATCCGTTGGACCAGAATCTGTATCAAGCGGTAAAAGGCATGAGTGCTGCACATAAAATTGTCAAAAAAGGCGGAACGATTATTTGCGCCGCGGAATGCTCGGATGGACTTCCCAACCATGGCAATTACGCTAGCATCTTGAAAATGCGCAAGACTCCGCAAGAAATTTTGGACATGATCAATGATCCTTCCTTTAAAATCTTCGACCAATGGCAGGTGCAGAAGCAGGCAGTTATTCAGGTCTGGGCAGATGTGCATGTGTATTCCAGCTTGTCGGATGAAACCGTAGAGCTGGCCATGTTTACACCGACGCGCGACATTACGGAAAACCTGAATGAGCTGAAGAAAAAGTACGGCGAGCAAATGACCGTAGCCGTTCTTCCGCTAGGCCCGCTAACCATACCTTATGTAGAGGAGTAGGATCAGTCTGTCCAGTGTGGCAGATAGGAGGGGGATTATACGGTGCATAAACAAAAAATGGAGACGCTACGAAGCTTGCTCAGACAAATGGAAAGAGTCGTTGTTGCTTTTTCCGGTGGTGTAGACAGCACGTTTCTGGTGAGGGTAGCAGTAGATACCTTGGGGGCAGAAAACGTACTTGCAGTGACCGCAGATTCGGAAACGTATCCGACATCAGAGCTGGAGGAAGCAAGAGAGCTGGCGAGGCAGATCGAGGTTCCCCATCAGGTGATCGAGACCTCCGAGCTGTCCATCCCGGGATATGCGGAGAATACGCACGATCGGTGCTACTTTTGTAAAAAAAGCTTGTTCGAGCATCTGCTGCCCATTCTGGAGCAGCAAGGCTATCAGAATCTCGCCTATGGTCTGATTGCCGATGACATGAGTGATCACAGACCAGGAACCCGTGCAGCTCAAGAACTCGGTGTACGCGCACCCTTGCAGGAGGCAGGCCTCTATAAAGAAGAAATCCGTGAGCTCTCACGCGAGCTGGGCCTGCCTACGTGGAAAAAGCCATCGTTTGCGTGCCTGTCCTCGCGAATCAGCTACGGTGAGCAAATCACGTTGGAAAAACTAATAAAGGTTGATCGCTCTGAGGCGTATATAAAAGGGCTGGGAATCGGTCAGGTGCGTGTACGGACACACGGTGAAATCGCACGAATCGAAGTCGAGTCTGCGGATATACCGATCATACTCGAGCATAAGGAAGAGATAACAAATCAGCTTAAAGCGTACGGGTATTCCTACGTGACGATGGATTTGCTTGGCTACAAGAGCGGTAGCATGAATCTGGGTGTAGCGAAGACTGGTGCGTGAGATAGATCTAATAAAATGAAGCTGTTCCTTGGCAGATCAAAACTGCTAAAGGGGCAGCTTTTTTGTTCTCGTAACGTGGCGTGGCTGATGTGAGGAGAAGCAGATTTCCATGCTCGGCTCCGGTCTACGTCCTGCATGGGAGTGAAACTGTCCGCTCCGAGCCGATTCGCGGGGGATCGTAAAAGTGGTAGCCGCTTCGTAGATCATTCAGAGTTACGCTCCTGATGCCCGCGAATCGGCTCTCCGCTGAGTAGGACTTCGCGAGTCGCTCTGCCTGGAAACATGCTTCTCTGGCGAAACTGTATCTGCTTCAACGAGGATCATTCAAAAAATAAGCACGAAACAGATTAAAAGCTGTCCGAGAAAAAGGGAGAAACAAGCGAAGCTCTTTGGAACACCTACCAAGGCGCAGTGGAAAAAGAGAAACACGCCCTTAGCGTCCAACTTTGAGAATCCTCCTGAACCGACCACTTTTGGACGCGGGTTTCGCTTTTGCAACGGAGCCTGCCAGGGATGACCCGAGAAAGTGTTCCAAGAAGCTGGAGCGTTTTCTCCCTTTTTCTCCCCACCACTTCAGATCGATTAAGGATATCTTTCATCGTAGCTTTACCAAAGCAGTCTTCCAAAAAACACGACCAAAATCCAAAGCTCGCAGAGAAAAAGGGAGAAGGACGCGAAGCTCTTTGGAACACCTACCAAGGCGCAGTGGAAAAAGAGAAACACGCCCTTAGCGTCCAACTTTGAGAAGCCTCCTGAACCGACCACTTTTGGACGCGGGTTTCGCTTTTGCAACGGAGCCTGCCAGGGATGACCCGAGAAAGTGTTCCAAGAAGCTGGAGCGTTTTCTCCCTTTTTCTCCCCACCACTTCAGATCGATTAAGGATATCTTTCATCGTAGCTTTACCAAAACAGTCTTCCAGAAAGTACGAGCAAAACAGAAAGCTCGCAGAGAAAAAGAGAGAAGGACGCGAAGCTCTTTGGAACACCTACCAAGGCGCAGTGGAAAAAGAGAAACACGCCCTTAGCGTCCAACTTTGAGAATCCTCCTGAACCAACCACTTTTGGACGCGGGTTTCGCTTTTGCAACGGAGCCTGCCAGGGATGACCCGAGAAAGTGTTCCAAGAAGCTGGAGCGTTTTCTCCCTTTTTCTCCCCACCACGGCAGCCCGAATGAAGAAATCCGAAGGAAAAATCTCCTATTTACGCAAGATTTTCATGCAATTACCCCTATTATTAGAAAATTGTAAAGAAAAATAATATTTTCTTTAGTCTTTTTCAGTAGTTTTGGGTAGAACGTTCTTACGATACAAATTAGGAAAGAGAGCAAGGGGGAGTCTGGTTGATTAGTTTTCATCAAGTGAACAAACATTATGGCAACTTTCATGTCCTGAGGAACATCGACCTGCATATTAACCAGGGAGAAGTCGTCGTGGTTATTGGCCCGTCTGGTTCAGGCAAAAGTACGATGGTTCGCTGCATCAACAGATTGGAAACGGTTACAAGTGGAGAGCTCGTCGTTGACAATGTACAGGTGAACGACAAAAACACGGATATAAACAAGCTACGCCGCAACATCGGCATGGTTTTTCAACACTTCAATCTCTATCCGCATAAAACCGTACTGGAAAACATCACGCTCGCGCCCGTCAAGGTACTCGGTGTCTCCCAAAAGGAAGCGGACGAAACCGCTCTGTACTATTTGGAAAAGGTAGGGATTCCTGAAAAGGCTGATATGTACCCTACACAGCTTTCCGGTGGGCAGCAGCAACGTGTAGCAATTGCGCGCGGACTGGCGATGCGGCCGAAAATCATGCTTTTTGATGAGCCGACCTCCGCACTGGACCCAGAGACAATCGGAGAAGTGCTGGATGTCATGAAGAAGCTGGCGCAAGAAGGTATGACGATGGTCGTCGTGACGCACGAGATGGGCTTTGCCCGGGAAGTGGCTGATCGTATCGTCTTCATGGACCAAGGCCGAATTTTGGAAGAAGCGACGCCGGAGCAGTTCTTTGCCAATCCGAGTGAAGAACGTGCGCGTTTGTTCTTGAGCCGCATTTTGAACCACTAGAATCTAAAATAAAGAGAGAAAAGGGGTATTCAGATGAAAGCAAACAAGGTATGGAAGAAAGTAGCTGGAATGGGATTGGTGCTCATGCTGAGCGCAACTGCACTCGCAGGGTGTGGAGGCGATAAGACCTCAGAAGGAGCAGCGTCAGGTGGTCAGTCTACCGGAGCAGCTGGTGCAGGTACAATTGCCAAAATGAAGGAAAGGGACAAATTTGTTGTCGGCGTAAAGTATGACTTAAATCTGTTTGGACTGAAGGACCCGGCAACTGGAAACGTAGAAGGTCTTGACATTGATATTGCCAAGGCAATCGCAAAAAAGGTGCTCGGGGATGAAAATAAAATCGAGCTGAAAGAAGTAACCTCCAAAACGCGGATTCCGATGCTGAAAAACGGCGAAATTGATGCGATTATTGCTACGATGACGATTACTGAAGAGCGCAAAAAGGAAGTTGATTTCTCCGATGTGTACTTCCTGGCTGGTCAATCCTTGCTCGTGAAAAAAGATAGCAGCATCAATGGCATTAAAGACCTGCAAAAAGGAATGAAGGTCTTAACTGCAAAGGGCTCTACGTCCGCTAAAAACATTCGTGCGAGTGCACCGGATGCAGAAATTCTTGAATTCGAAAACTACGCAGAAGCCTTCACAGCGCTTAAAGCTGGTCAAGGTGATGCGCTCACTACTGATAACGCTCTCTTGTACGGAATGGCAAAACAAGATCCGAACTACCGTGTAACTGAAGAAACCTTTACCGAAGAACCATACGGAATTGCGATCAGCAAAGGCGATGCAGAATTCGTAAAAACAGTAAACGATCTGTTGAAAGAAATGAAAGAAAACGGCGAATACGACAAGATTTACGAAAAATGGATTGGAGAAAAGCCGAAAAAATAATGCTGTTCGACTCCATTACGGATGAGCGGTTGTAATTACCGCTCATTCCCTTATTTTCTTACGCCAGAGGGGGTTCGTAACAGAGATGATTGATTTTTCGATCTTGATTGATCACTGGGATATGTATCTAGAGGGATTTGGAAACACCTTGAAAGCGAGCCTGCTTGCACTGATTGGCAGCTTTGTTTTAGGAACGATCTTTGCTATCTTCCGCATTTCTCCGATTCGCCCACTCAACTGGATAGGCGCTGCATTCGTGGAATTTATCCGTAACATTCCATTGATTCTCGTAGTCTTTCTCTTTTTCGTGGGACTACCAGCCATCGGAATTGTGCTAAACCCATTTCTTGCAGGAACAATGGGCCTTACTGTATATACCGCTGCTTTTATTGCGGAGACCATACGCGCTGGAATCCAGGCCGTTCCCAAAGGACAAACGGAAGCCGCACGCTCCTCGGGTCTGACTTATTTGCAAACGATGCGCTACGTCATATTGCCACAGGCGATTAAAGTGGTTATTCCTCCCATGGGCAACCAGTTTATCAATCTGGTCAAAAACTCGTCCGTTTTGGGTGTAATTGCTGGTCTCGACCTGATGTATTTCGGTGATCTGATTGCAGCCGATACCTTTGTTACGTTTGATGTGTACATTTTCGTGGGTCTTTTCTATCTAATTCTAACCCTTCCGTTAAGCTCGTTCGTAAGCTACTTGGAACGACGCTTGGCGAAAGGCCGCTAATAAGGAGGGGACACCATGGACTTCATCGGGGCATATACGCCAAGTCACTTGACCTTTCTCCTAGAAGGTTTTTGGATCACCTTGCAGGTGGCATTTCTGTCGATTGTATTCAGTTTTGCGATTGCGATTGTGGTTGGGGTGCTTCGCTACGCGCGCATTCCGGTTGTCTCACGCATTCTCGCTACAGTGGTAGAGCTGGTTCGTAACCTACCGCTTCTCTTGATCATTTTTTTCACGTATTTTGCCCTTCCAGAAGTGGGCATCAAGCTCGATAAATTTTATGCTGCGGTTTTGGCATTGGTCATTTTTGAGGCTGCGATGCTGTCGGAGATTGTGCGCAGCGGATTGAACTCGGTGGAAAAGGGACAAATTGAAGCGGCTCGTTCCTCAGGACTCAATTATGTACAAACGCTCTGGCATGTCGTGCTTCCACAAGCGCTGCGCCGGATGGTACCACCTATCGTTAGCCAGTTTATCTCATTATTAAAGGATACTTCGCTGGCGGTCATCATTGCTCTGCCTGAGTTGATGAATCATGCACAAATTATTAACGGTCGCAATGTCAATTACGTCATTCCGACGTTCCTGCTCGTAGCGGTCATGTACTTCGTGGTCAACTATGCGTTGTCGATTGTTTCCAAGCGTTTGGAAAATAAGCACGCTTAATTTTTTTCTGTGAAAATCGTCTCGACGTTTTTCATAAAAGTGGATGTGACCGCTTGTGGTCAAACACTTTTGTCCCCCGACGAGAGGGGAAAACAGTCATAACTGTTTTGTGCAGATCTCCGATTCTTTGTAAAATAGGAATGGGAGATCTTTTCTTTTCCTTTAGGATGGTTGATGTTACTGACTGGATAAGGGAAACGTATAAGAATAACGACGGCTTTTGCTATTAGACTTGGTGGTAAGTCAGGTTTTTCTCAGAAAGGAGCTATTATGCGCGAGCGTTTATTGATACTCTGTGTCATTATGCTGGCATCGGCTTTTTTCGGGGAAATGAAGGTCAATCCCTTTGGGGGTTCTTTTCGCTTCTCTCTCGGAATCGCCGCTTTCTTTTTCGGACTGCTCTGGTTTCAATCCGTACCAGTACTCTTGACAGGCTTTTTAACAGGGACTTTTATTTTCGGGTTTCGCGTAGGGCTCGACGTGCTCATTGATTATCGGACGTGGGCAGAAAGCTTTTTTGTACATTTGCCCTCCGCCTTTTATTATTTCAGCTTTTCGCTCTTGATTTATTTCGTTCGGGCGAGAAAGTATTTGGAATTTCCTTTATTAGTAGGCTTGATCGGGGCTTCGGTAGATTTCCTTTCCAATATCGTGGAGCTGCAAGTTCGTCAAATTTTTACTGATACCCCAATGCTTACTGCAGAGAGCGCTTTCATGCTTCTCTTTTTTGGTGCCCTGCGCAGCTTTTTTGTGGTAGGTCTATACAACAGTGTCTCCATAAGGCAGGTCAGAGCTGTGGGAGCGGTGCGCCAAGAGGAGCTGGAGCGATTGCGCATGATCAATACCGAATTGTACGAAGAGGCGTTTTACTTGCGAAAATCGATGACACAGCTCGAAGAAATCACCCGAGAAAGCTATCAGCTATATAGTCGGCTGCGAGAGTCGGAGCATGCGGAATCGCCTACAGCGCTCACGATTGCAGAGCATGTACACGAGGTAAAAAAGGACTCGCAGCGAATGCTAGCAGGATTATCCAATCTCATGAACCAGGAAGACTTGTCGCCACAATTGCCAGTGTCTGAGCTGTGCGGACTGGTGATTCGAGCGAACCAAAAATATGCTGAAATGCTGGACAAGGAAATTGAGTTTACCTGGAATTGTCAGGTGAAGCTGTCGACGAGCCAAATCTACGCACTGCTCTCTGTACTGAATAATCTGGTAGCCAATGCTGTAGAGGCCATTGATAAAACTGGCAGTGTGGAATTGCTCGTCAAGCTGGATGATCGTAATATAGTATTTCACGTACTGGACAGTGGGCTGGGGATTTCCCGCGATGAAAGAGAATGGGTTTTCCAGCCTGGATATACGACGAAGTACGATGCGCAAGGAAATTCATCTACAGGAATTGGACTCACGCATGCAAGAGGGATTGTCCAAAGTCTGCAGGGCAGCTTGCATATTTTGCACGATCGGGAAGGCATGACGCATTTTGAGGTGCAAATTCCAACCGATCAACTGCTCAGAAAGGAGGTCGTGTCGTGATCCGTTTTTTTCTGATTGAAGACGATGCGGTCGTGAGAAGAATGTTGGAGCGAATTATTCAGGATAGCGGCCTGGGAGAGATCGTAGGTCAGGCAAGTGATGGAAATCAGGTGTCGATTGATCAGTTATATGGGGTCGACGTGATTATCATCGATCTTTTGATGCCTGAGCTGGACGGTATTCAGACCATTAAAAAGCTGCAAGCAGAAGGCTTTGCGGGCAGATTCATCATGGTGTCACAGGTGGAAAACAAAGAGATGATTGGTGAAGCGTACCTGCAAGGCATTGATACCTTTATCCAAAAGCCAATCAATCGTCTGGAAGTCATGTCTGTCCTCAAGCGGGTAGCGGACTACTTGTCTTTGGAGGCGTCGCTACTCACAATTCGCAAGTCACTGCAGATTTTAGATATTAAAGGAAAGCAGGAGCCAGCTGATTTTGCCTCAAAGCCAGCTTCCTTTCCCGAGCAGGATGGCTTGGCACAAAAGGCACAGCAGCTCTTGCTTCAGCTGGGAATCGCAAGTGAAGCGGGAGCGCCTGATCTGGTATTGATCATCCAGTGGCTGGCTCAAGAAGAGCGCAGGGGAGATCAGCTTCGCGATATTCAGCTTAAGGAGCTGTACTCACAGATTTTGCTGAAGCTGCATGGTACACTGGATGAGCAGTCGATGGGAAAAGAAGTCCGTGCGATGGAGCAGAGAATCAGACGAATGGTGCTCCAAGCATTCAATCACTTGTCATCACTAGGGTTAACCGACTATGCCAACCCTACCTTCGAGCATTTTGCTCCGCGCTTATTTGATTTTCAGGAAATCCGCCAACGCATGCAAGAGCTGGAGGCGGGCGAAAAAACAACCAAATGCCGGATCAGCGTACGAAAGTTTTTATCTGTCTTCTTTATGGAAGTGAAAGTATAAGCAATCATATCCGAATACAAAAAAGGAAAAAAAACCTTCACAGCCTCCCGCAAGTTATAATTCTGCTAACGGAATGAAAGAGCACAGTGGTGGAACAGAACCATCGCTGTTTTCGTTCAGCCTTGCGATTGAATAAACGGAGTTCAAGAGCTTAATACACATGAAAAACGGCAGCCTTCGTAAATGGCTGCCGTTTTATCAACTAGGCGTGGAAAGCCGCCAATCATACAGCGAAATGATGTTTTTGCTGAAATACAGCAAGGATCTGCCTATCTGGGGAAAAACAAGAAAGCCGGGCCCCCGCTAGAGGACTCGGCATTTATATCCAATTTCATTATCCGATGAATTCTTGTACCCAGTATCCATTCACAAAGCCTACACCGATTTTGGTGAAGGAAGGATTCATGATGTTTTGACGGTGTCCTTCACTATTCATCCATTGGTTCATGACTTCCCGAGCAGTGCGTTGACCCATGGCGATGTTCTCACCCGCGGTCATGTAAGATACTCCGAATTGTTTCATCATGTCAAATGGAGAGCCATACGTAGGGCTTGTATGGTCAAAGTAGTTGTTGCTGGACATGTCAGCCGCTTTTGCTTGTGCAACTTTGTTCAGGGAAGCATCTAGTTCGACTGGCTTCAGACCTGCTTTTGCACGCTCTTGGTTTACCAAATCAGTTACTTGCTTCCCAACTGCGGAAGCATCCACTTGTTGGTTAGCTTGTTTTACTGGCTGTTGAACGGGCTGCTGTAGATTCGCTGGTGCTGCATAAGGTGCTTGCATTTGCGGTTGGACAGGTTGCATATATGGTTGATATCCGTATTGCGGATATGTGGTAGCGGCAGAAGCTGTGTTAGAAAAGCCGGAAAGAACAAATCCCAATCCCATTGTCGCGATTGCAATAGTACCAAGGCGTTTCATATTCACATCGTCTCCTTTTTTTGGCCTACGAGGTTAGTTGACGGATTCGGATTGAGGAAACAACCCTACGCACTTTAGCGATTCACCCCATGCAGATCTCTCATCTGCAAATAAAAAAGATCCCCCGCACTTCCATTCGAGAGGAAGTTTCGGCTGTTTTGTTTGGCATGAACTAGAATAACAGAGATTCACGGGTGAAAGAAACCCATAAATTTTGGTAGGATTAATAAGATATCTCTTGTTATTTTGAGAGGGCAGAGACTGACCTGGAACCAAACGGTTACTCAATACCGTATGTCATCATAATGCTCATTCCGCTAACGGGCTCGATCGCTCAGCAAAAGGTAAAAAAACCCACATTAGTTTGTGGGTTTTTTGGTTAAAAATCAATAACTACGTTTAACAGAGCCTTTTTATTTAAACCTGCGCCTTCGAAAAAAGCTCCGAAAACGCACCGTACAGCCCCGTGCCACCATACTGCTGCTGATAGTCCTCAATTGGGCTGTCACGCACGATTTGCCCATTCATCAAAAAGATGGCGCGATCTGCAATGGCATCGGCTACCTGCAGCTGATGCGTAGAAAAGATGACAGTCTGACCTGCGAGCTTGATTTCCCGCACCAGATCGACAAATCCATCCATCCAATACGGATCAAGCCCATTCGTTGGCTCGTCGAGAATAACGAGCGCAGGCTTGGCCAAGATTGCTTGTGCGAAAAGAAGCCGCTGCTGCATACCTTTGGAAAACTGGGAAACACGTTTGTTTCGATGCTCATGCAGTCCCACTGCTGCCAGTACATGATCTGCTTCCTCAGCAGAGCGATTACGAAGCGAGGCGTAGAAGCGTATCGTTTCACTAGCAGTGAGTCCAGGTGAAAAGGTAAAGTGATCGGGCATATAACCAATTTGCTGCAAGTAATCGACCCGATGATCGTTCCAGTTCAAGCCATTGAGTTGAATTGTTCCAGAGGTAGGGCGCAAAATCCCGACGATCATGCGCAAAATCGTACTTTTTCCTGCACCATTGCCGCCACACAAAGCGACGACTTCTCCTGGCTCAATCCGCAGACTAACAGGATGCACAATCGTTTTCCCCTGGATCGTTTTTTCTACCTGATCGATCTCCAGTCCAAATACGTCCACGTTTCTCACCTTCTTTCCCATGCTTTGATGGCGATATAGAGTGTGACGCCAATCCAGGCCAGGCAAAGTGCAACGAAGCACATATCTCCCAGCGGGGAATCGACCCAGTACATCCACTTGTAGTACTCAGGTCCAAAAATCGAGCCGCCCCCAAGTCGGGCAACAGAGAAGACACGGACGAACTCTGCTGGATTCAGCAGGGTCACGACTTGAAGAATCGGCTTGATCCATGTGTATGGAACAAAGCTGAGTAGGGAAATGAGCAGCGTAGGCCAAGCCAAAATATAGAAAAACCAGATACTAACGCCCATCGTCAAAGCCTGCCAACGATTCCGACTAAGCGCCCCGATCAACAATGCAATCCCGAGAAACAACAGGATGATACAGAGCGAAAAGACGAACAGAAACAACAGTGTTGTGGCAGAGAAGCTTTTTCCGAGCAATGCGCCAGCAAGTCCGGAAAGTCCATAGCCAAAGGAAACAATCGAAATGAGGACGACCGCTTGCCCAAGGTATTTTCCCAGCAAAAAGGAAGAGGTGGTCATCGCATACGTAGACAACAGCTGCCAGCTTCCTTCCTCCTTTTCTGCAGTGAGAGAAAAGGAGGAGAGGAGCATGGTCATCAGGGGCAGCAGGTACAAAATCAGGTTAAGCATAGTGCCGGTTGTATACGTATAGCCTTGCATGTAGGACTGCGATTGGATGACGAGCAGCCCGAGACTAAACAGGGAGAACAGGGCCATAAACGAGTATGACCACGGATTGCGGAAGCCAACCTTCACTTCCCGTTTGGCAATCAGATTGATGTGCACGTTCTCCACGTCCTTACACTAGTGTTTTGATTGCGTGTTGCTGTCTGCCGCTGGTGTGCCTTCAGAGTGACCTTCAGTAGAATGGCCATCCTGCTGCTGGTGCTCACCGGAGGAGTGTCCGTCCTTGTTCATGTGCCCGCTCATACTGCGTTCCCACGCATGGTCTTTTAGGTCTGTGACAACACCCTTTTTCTGCTCTTGCACGAAAGACTCTGCTGCTGCTTTGTCTTTAAAGGAGTGAATGCCGTAGCTCATTGGAGTTTTGAACGTTGCGTCATAGGCGTAGGCAGCCTGATCTGCTTTCATCCATTCAGCCGTATAGTAGTCACGAACAAACTGGACATCGACTGTTTCCGTACCATTTTTCTCGGTCCACTCATGCATGCAGCCGATATCATCGAATTTCAGAACCTTGCCATCCTTGAGAACGATTTGGGTAGCGTTGTGGTCATTTGGCACTTGCATGTGACAAATATCACATTTGTCTACACCTGCAGCAATCTCGGCTGGCTGCGCTTCCTGCTTGCCGCAGCCGATCATCATGAGGCTAATTCCTACAATCACACCTACTGTTGTTATCCATTTTTTCATTGCTTTCTCACTCCTGTATATATAATTGAACCACTACCGAGCAATAAGAGTGCTCCTAAAATACCTGTCAGCCAGCTGCTGCCGCCCCCGACATCATGAGCCCGAATTTCGGGTGGATTCATCAGTGGGGCAGCGTCACGTATGGTTGTGCCCGTTCCGTTAGTAAAGAGCCCTTCGAGAAACACGAAGCCTGGTGCCTGGAAAAACAGCTGGTAGGGAGGAACAGCATCCGTCAAACCGAGATAAAAGGGATTCATTTCATAAGGAAGATCGCTGCGAGCATCACCGTTAACATCAAGCCCTTGCAGATTGTCCCAGTAGTTCCCATCCAGTCGATCAGTTGTACTGTCTTGTGCTTGTGCTTGAATGACGTTTGAGACAAACACGTTTTCAGTCAGTACGTTGTCGCGCGAATTAAGGAGCTGCATCCCGATAAAATTGAGCTTTAGCTGATTCTGGCGTACCGTTATTCCCTCAGATCGTTCCAAATAAAGTCCGACCCGGTTGCCCTCGATCTGATTTCCTTCCAATTTTGAATTCGTCACCTCATAGAGGAGGATACCTTGGGAATTGGGGTTTTTTTGCTGCTTGAGCAGTTGATTACCTAGAACAGCAGCTTTGGTCGTCTCCATCAGCATGGCGCCAGTCACGTTTTCACTTCCGGTATTCTCCGCAAGAATGCTGCCGGAGGTTCCCATGAAATGATAGCCGTACCGCGATTTTTCTACGTGATTTTGTGTGATTTCATTGCCATTGCTGCGCTCCACATAAATACCGTCAAATGCGTTCGTGACCTGATTGGCTATAATCCGGTTCTGGTGTGAATCGTACAAGTCAATGCCATTTCCTTTTTGCGCGATTACGTTGCTTTTTGGTGTCTCCTGGCCTTTTGTCAGGTGCTTGCTGTGATCGTGTCCTGGGTCGCTACCTGCGCCTCTTTCTTTTACTTTGCCGATTACCTGGATGTTGTGCAGCGTATTGGAGTTGGCCTCCCGCAGCTGTATGCCTGTGCCCATCGTTTCGATTACGATTTGCTCCAAGACGTTCTGATTGCCCCAGATTACAAGTGACGCATCCTCACTGTTAACCCGTTTGTCTACGATCTTGATTCCCTGAATCGTGACGTTGTCGCTTTGGATCGTAACAGCAGCTTCATCACTGGGATTTGTCAGCTTCACATTCCCTTTTGCCAGCAGGACGAGGGGTTTGGTTATCTGTATCGGCCCCTCGTAATCCCCTTCAGGTATGGATATGGTATCCCCGGGGCGAGCCTGGTCGAGCATGGCTTGCAGGTTGTTGGCGCCCTCTGCTGCCCTTATGCCAATTGGAACCAGAAACATGATGAGACTGGCCGTGCTTGCCAGTGACAGATAGCGGAAAAAACGGCGACTTTTCCATCTCCAAATCAGGGTTCTTCCCCCTTTCCACTCCTTGTTCGAGCCACTTTTAGCATAGCAGTCCGGCTTTCATTTCGGATGACTCAACCGGGCTATAAAACGTGTCAAAAATCGCAACGATTTTACAAAAATGGAAATGATGAGAGGGAAAAGCGCGATGGCAATCAGCGCGGAATAGGTTCATAATGAGAAGAAATTGTGACAAATGGAGGAGGGAACGAGGTATGGATGCGACGATCAAAAAGGCACTACATATCATGCTCGCCAATTGGGAGCGCATGAAAAAGAGCCACGAAGACGAAGCTGAGGATGATGCCAATACATTTGAGGCTTCCTTTTATCATTTGATGGAGCAAATTCGGGTATGGTTTGGCAATCTAGAGTCAAAGCCAACAACTCTGGAGGATGCCTTGCTTTTGCCGGATATGGCTAAGCTGGAAGAGCAGCTGCCAGTGGAAATTCTGTTGAACTTCGAGACAGAACTGGAGCTGATCGTAGAAGGCGAGACGAGGATCGAAGACGAGAAATACGACTAGTGGCGTACATAGAGGATGCAACGACCTCATCATTTTGAAAAAGGGACAACCGAAAGCTAGGGAGAGTAGCTTTCGGGGCTGTCTCTTTTTATTTTTTGTCTATTTTTCACGTGCAGTCGGACATCTCACGAAGCATAGCCTTGTCTCTTTACATGATCAGCAGTAAGGATGGTTGAAAAACGGAAACGTACGAGAAGACCGAATGAGAATTGGAAATGGACGTATTCTATGTATAGGTAAATCATGGACACCTGTGTTACGGGAGGGAGTTGCAAGATGACAAACACGATTTTGTTAGTCATTGTACTGATCATAATTGTTTTGCCACCGCTGGTCTTTTTTAGCTATATGTACATGTTGTCGAAGCAGCCGAAGCATTCTATCATTCGTTCTCATCCGTTTTTGGGATGGGTTCGTTACTTGCTTGAAAAGCTCGGACCTGAATTCCGTCAGTATTGGTTTGACAACGATACGGAGGGAAAGCCGTTTTCTCGTGCGGACTTTGTCGGTCTTGTCTATGCAGCAAAATATCGGACGGATCTGATTTCATTTGGCGGCAGACGGGATTACGAGAAGCCCGGCTTTTATTTGTCCAATGCCATGTTTCCCAAATTGACAAGTGAGCTGCGGGTCAATAATGAAAAGACTGTTCCAGGAAAAAAGTATGTCATTACCGACGAAGGACTGTTTACGCGTAGAGAAAAATTCATATCGGGGGAAGTATCGCCGTGGCTTTTGCATGATACGGATGTCATCGTGGTTGGCGAAAATCGTCGGCACCCTTGGCGGCTGTCAGGCATGTTCGGCGCTTCTGCGACCTCGTATGGAGCGGTCGGTGAAAATTATATTTTGTCTACCGGCAGCGGAGCGCATATGGCTGGCGGCTCGTGGATCAATACCGGGGAGGGCGGAGTGGCGGAGGTGCACCTGTCTACAGGGGTGGACATCATTTCACAGATCGGTCCAGGCATGTTTGGCTTTCGCGATGATACGGGCCATTTTTCTATAGAAGAATACAAGAGCAAGGCAGAGATTCCAAATATCAAGGCATTCGAGCTGAAGTTTCATCAGGGAGCAAAAATCCGGGGCGGACACCTCGAAGGCTCGAAGGTCACGGAGAAGGTAGCGGCTGCCCGATTGGTTCCTGTCGGCAAGACGGTGAATTCACCCAATCGCTTTGAGTTTTTGACCAATCCCGAGCAAGCATTGCGCTTCATCGGAACGTTGCAGGAGGCAGGGGGAAAGCCTGTCGGGGTAAAAATTGTTGTGGGTGATCCAAAGCGACTCGAGCCGTTCTTTGCCAGCATGCTGGAGATGGACATTTATCCAGATTTTATTACGGTAGATGGCTCAGAGGGTGGCTCTGGTGCAACCTTCAAGGCGATGGCAGATGGCATGGGGTTGCCACTGTATCCAGCCTTGCTTATTCTCGACGATACAGCGAGGAAGTTCGGTGTGCGCGATCGCTTCAAAATTTTTGCTTCTGGAAAGCTGGTTACACCAGACAAGGTAGCGATTGCGCTTGCGCTGGGCGCAGACTGCGTCAGCTCGGCGCGAGGATTTATGATGGCTAACGGCTGTATCATGGCAATGCAATGCCATACAGGCAAGTGTCCGACAGGGATTACGACAACCGACTCCAAATACCAGGAGGCGCTCGCCCCTGAAGAAAAACAGTGGCGTGTTATGAATTACATTTTGCAGCTACGAGAAGGCTTGTTTTCATTGGCTGCGGCCTGTGGCTTGGAAAGTCCGCGAGAATTGCAGCGGGAGCACGTCGTGTATACAAACGAGAGCGGAGAAAGTGTGCGGGTGGTGGATTTATTTCCTTATCCGGCGGTGTCGAGGTAGGCAGCTAGGAACAAAAAAGCGGGTGGCAATCAAATGCCCCCGCGTCTTGTTTTTTATATCTTACGTAGTAGAAATCGTTTTTTGCCCAGGCTTCCAATCCATCGGGCACAAGCCGCCAGATTGCAGTGCTTCGATTACCCGAATGGTTTCGTCTACGCTTCGACCTACTTTGGAGTTGGAGATGACAGAGTATTGCAGGACGCCTTCTGGATCGATGATAAAGCTCGCACGCAGCGGTGCTTTGCTTGCTTCGTCCAATACACCGTAGGCGAGAGTGGCTTCCTTGCCATAATCAGATGCGAGCGGGAAAGAAAGTGGACCGATTCCTTCGCTGGATCTCATCCATGCTTTATGGGAGTGGATACTGTCGCCGCTTACGCCAAGCACCTCGACATTCAGATCCGCAAACTCCTTGATGCTCCGATTCAGGCTCAAAATTTCAGTCGGACACACCTTGGAAAAGTCAAACGGGTAAAAGAACAAAAGAAGCCATTTGCCGCGATAGTCTACCAGGCTTTTGGGCAGGGGAAAGCCGTTGTCAAAGGTAACGGTGTCCATCGTAAAATCAGGTGCAGGAAGTCCAATACGTGCTGTCATCGTAATCTCTCCTCGTATGAGCTATCATATATGTAAGGTTCTGGTATTAAAGTAGCATGAGAAATAATTATAATCAATATCAAATTAAAATAATTTTAAAACAATAACACTTTACGTACAACCAAAAAAGCGGTAAAATCGGTAAAAATAACAAAGTTCATAAAAAATCAGGCTATTGTACACCTTCCTTCTAATCCAATTGAGCTTAGGGGTACTACTTTCCTGATTTTTTTACGTATAGGGATTTATAAGCGTGACGCTTATGAATTCCGGAGCGCATGACAAGGTACCTCAGTGTCCGCTCCCAGCATTACTTCGGTGAAACTTTCCGCTAAACGCGGTCGCTCTTCATTGAGGAGGCTTCGATAGAGGTTTTCTTATACCCAAATTACGTGCAGTCCGGACTTGGTCAAAAGACTGGTCGTAGCCAGGCTGCTGCGGTAACGAAGAATGGATGGGTGCTAGCTCTTATGAAAAATCAAGTTTACCTGTGGCGGAAAAATAAAATTGTGGTAGAGCACGGTAGCAATGATCTGCCTGTCTCTTATTTGGCTGCGGCCTTGCGTAACATTGAGAGTCTCGGTTATACGTTTTCTCTCGAGCTGTTGGAGAGAATCCGGACATTATCAGAAGGGGAATTTTTCGCGCTCTATTCCACTGTGGTATCTGTACTCAAGGAAAAGGTGGGTGCATCCAGACGCTTCAAGCCGATGTATCCGAATTTTCCCAAGCAAGTGATGGAAGCAAACGATGGAGAGCTTTACCTGCAAGCGATACGTCATTATTTGACGTGGCAGCTGCCTGTGCATGAGGTGAAAAAAAGACTGCCGCTGATAAAGGAATCCCGTCTAAAGCTGATTGAGCTGGGAACGGATGAAGAGCTGTTGCAGGTAGGGATGAATTTGCTGCGGGCGAAAAGCTCGTTATCTGTGAAAGACAAAGAGGATTTGGACGTATTGCTTCAGGAGTGTGCTGGAATTGCAGAAGCCTTGCCACCGGAAATCCCGCACAAAGAAAATGTCGCCATCGTAGCAAGTATATTGCTGAAGCATGACAAGCTTCCTATTGATTTTTTTGCGAATTACTGCAAAACGGCGACCGACGTGCTGCGAATTGCGGTTGCGCTGTCTGATGGGGATGTGAGCCTGGCTGCGCCGACCAAATTTCGCAAATTCAGACGCTCCGAGAGACGCTTGCTCCTGCGCTTGCTAGAAGCCAGTCCCAATTTAATCGAAGATATGCTGCGCTACAAAAATCGCTGGATTCGTCTCGGAGAAATTTTGCACCCATTTGAGTATCAGGAGCGGTATCCAAAAACGGCTGAAGCGTTTGACGTATTACGCAACAATCATAAAATCGAGACGATGGGCAGCAAGGTCGAGAAAGCCTTGGTTTATGGGGATGTAGCCGGGGCTGTACAGCTCCTCGGTGAGAGACCGGGGGAGTTCGCCCGCCGATTAGACCATTTGCTTCGGATATCTGAAAATAGGGAAGTCGTGCTGGAGTCATTTGCAAAAATCGCCGCATCTGTATCCACCCCCGTGCTGCTGCAGGTAATGAACCATTTCGTCAAAAGAGAAGCCTACGGAAAATGGCGGACCTTTTTTCCAAAAGGAGAAGTGGCAAAAGTACAGGCGGTGCCAAATACGCTTGTGAGTCTGGAGGAACCTATTCGGCAAAAGGCGGCGATGATTTGCCGCGAGGTGCTTTTGCAGCGGTTTGCAGCTTTGCCGCCACTCGGAAAAGTCTATATGGACCCACGCCTACATGAGCATCTCGTCCCGTTTTCTCAGCGTTCAGCAAGCAAGGCGCTTCGCACACTGGTTCGCGGCTCCAGGATTGCAATTCCAGAAGGTGGGACCATCCGCTTTTTTACATGGTGGAGAGAAGGCAAGGTGAATGGTGTGCCAACAGGTCGCGTCGATGTCGATTTGTCAGCGGTGCTGTATAGTGCGAAATGGAAGTACCTGGAGCATATCTCCTATACCAATTTACGCTCTGCGAAGTATCAGGCATACCATAGCGGAGATATCGTGAAAGCTCCAAATGGTGCCTGTGAATTTATTGATCTGGATATCGAATCCATCATTCGGTATGGCGGACGATATGTCGTGATGTCACTGAATTCATTTACGAATCAACCGTATTGCGAGTTGCCAGAATGCTATGCAGGCTGGATGATCCGTACAGAGCCTCAGTCAGGGGAAATTTTTGAACCGCAGACTGTGCAGGACAAGGTCGATCTTGCGTCCAATACTTCAATCAGTATTCCTGTCATACTCGATCTGGTAGAACGTAAAGTGATCTGGACAGATGTCGCCTTGCGCTCGCACCCACGCTTTGTCAACAATGTAGAGGCAAACAGCGGGGGGATGGAGTGGATAGGGAAAGCACTGACCACGTTGGTGAAGCCAACGCTCCATGAGCTGTTTTCGCTTCACGTCCAT
Source organism: uncultured Brevibacillus sp. (assembly GCF_947502445.1). GTDB lineage: Bacteria > Bacillota > Bacilli > Brevibacillales > Brevibacillaceae > Brevibacillus. The sequence continues at coordinate 169,987 of NZ_CANMZW010000005.1, read as the reverse complement.
GCGAGAGGGACGCTAACCGATCAGCCAGAAAACGCAGACACGGTTTTCTCGCTGGACCGTGGAATCACGCCTTTTGACACCGAGGTCATCATGGCTGACTTCTTATAGACTTTGTAGACAAGTAGAAAAGAAAGCGCAAAAGCCAGCTTCGTTGAGCTGGTTTTTTACTGTAGTACGACATTAATTTGCACCCGAGTTTTGTTTGTTCCTCAGCTTTTGCTTGAATCCCGACCAGCATTTGCTATTATTAAAACAAGTGCTTGTCATAGAATGAAAAATGAATTGAATACGATACAAACAGGTCCTTGTTACTGCGAAAAAGCTTTTCCCGGTAGCAGGGTTAAAAGGGAAGATTGGTGAAAAACCAACGCGGTCCCGCCACTGTAAGAGAGTAGCTATTCTTCATGGCAACGGCGCCATCCACTGCCCACAAGGGTGCGGGAAGGAGAAGAATAGCGATGATCCTCAAGCCAGGAGACCTGCCTGTTCTTGTTTTTGCACTGCATTCCTTCGGGTTAAAGGAAGAGGTGAGGATCGGTGAAGTATGCTATCCACACGCTTTGTTTTCCTTACACGATAAAAGGAGAACAAGGCGTTTTTTTATTTCGATGAGGGGGTGGCTTGGATGAGTCAGCAAGACAAGAAGCGAGGCTTGCTTTTGGTTTATACAGGTGATGGCAAGGGGAAAACGACAGCAGCTATCGGGCTGGCTGTGAGGGCGACCGGACGCGGAAAAAAAGTATTGATGATTCAGTTCATTAAATCACCAGAACGCACGTACGGAGAAAAGATCATATTTGATCGACTTGGAATCGAGATCGTGCAAAAGGGTGTCGGTTTTACATGGACAAAAACTCCAGAAGAGCATCGGGCAGCATTAAAGGAAGCATGGGGCTTTGCTCGTGAAAAGCTGATGGGCGGCGAGTACGATGTCGTCATTTTGGATGAGCTGAACAATGCCCTGGCGATCGATCGTTTCCCGATCGACGATGTTCTCCCACTTGCAGATGTGCTGGAGACAATTCAGAGCAGACCTCGTCACATTCATCTTGTGATCACAGGGCGCAGCGCCAAGCAGGAGATCATGGACATGGCGGATTTAGTTACCGAAATGAAGCCGATCAAGCATTACTACGATGAGGGGATTCCAGCTGTGCTGGGGGTTGAATTTTAATGGGTATACTCGAAACCTACGGGCACGGTGGAGATTTGCTGTCGGCAGCCCAGCGCTTCGGTGTAGCCCCAGGCGATTTCCTCGATTACAGTGCCAATATCAATCCACTGGGAATGCCAGTTAGTGTTACGGAGACGTTGCTGGCTTCGCTGTCTGCGATCGTCCGTTATCCAGATCCGGGACACCGTTCCTTTCGCGGGGCCCTTGCTTTGCACCTGGGACTCGGTGAAAAGTGGCTTTTGCCTGCGAATGGTGCCGCAGAGGCGATGGCTTTGGCAATATTGGGCCTCAAGCCGCAAACTGTCGGTGTCGTGTATCCTTGCTTTTCGGAATATGAGCAACTTTCCAAGCAGTTTGGCGCGCGTGTGATCGGTTGCTATGGAAAAGAGGAAAATGGCTACAAGCCCGATAAAAACGAGTTGCATGACCTGTTCGAACAGACTGATCTGGTGTTTATCGGGTCTCCGAACAATCCGACAGGGATTTTGTACGAGCCAAAGGAGCTTGAGCAAATCGCGCAGTGGTCCACCGAGACAAACACTTGGCTGATTGTGGATGAGGCGTTTCTCGATTTTGTCGCAACGGAGCGGCAATTTACGCTAGCGACACAGCTGGAGCAGTATCCGCGGGTCATCCTGATGCGCTCGATGACAAAAATGTACGCCATACCAGGCCTGCGTCTCGGTTATGCTATCGCCCATCCAGACGTGATCGAGCAGATGCGCGAGAAGCAGGTGAGTTGGAGTGTAAATTCGTTGGCATTGCTCGCAGGAGAGCTATGCTTGCAGGAGCACTCGTACGAGGAAAAAACACGCCAGCTGGTTGCTAAAGAGAGAGCGTATCTGTCAGAAGCAATTACGCATGAGCTTGGGTGGAAGGTATGGCCAGGAGAAGCGAATTTTCTTTTGCTTCGTTCACCGAAGCATTTGCCCGCAGAGCAATTGCAAGCACGGCTCGGCAAAAGAAGAATCCTGATTCGCAGCTGTGCCATGTATCCGGGATTGACTAAGCATGATGTGCGTATCGCAGTCCGCAGTCGAGAAGAGAACGAAAGACTGATTGCTGCTCTGCGCGAGGTCGCGGCGGAAGGAAGTGGACACGCTTGAGTCTGATTGTAGTAACAGGCGGTGTCCGTTCGGGAAAAAGCCGTTTTGCCGAAGAGCTGACGGCAGAATCAGGTAGACGAGTTCTGTATGTAGCGACCGGTCAGGCTTGGGATGACGAGATGCGTGCCAGAATCGAGCTGCACAAAAATCGCCGTCCAAGCGAATGGGGCTGCGTCGAGGTAGGCGAGCGCTTATCTGATTATGTAGACGTAAGTGCAGAGTACGATGTCGTATTGATTGACTGTCTCTCGACTTGGGTCAGCAATCGGTTAATGAATATTGTGGAAGAAGAATGGCGCAGCGAGAAGCATACAGCGGCTCTTTTGCAGGAAGCAAAGGCTTGGCTGGGGCAGGTTCAAGCATCCAGTCAAACCGTTATCGCTGTCACCAGTGAGGTAGGGCTTGGTGGTGTCGCCATGAACCTTTTGGGAAGATGGTTCGCTGATGTGCTCGGCGACGTCAACCAGATGAGTGCGCGACAAGCGGATGTCGTCTATGCCGTCTTGTCTGGAATACCGTGGAGGATCAAGGGATGAATGCTTTTTTTCACGCCATCGCCTTTTTTACCCGGATTCCGGTTCCGTGGCTGCAACCATCTGAAGCTGCCTGGAAAAAGAGCGTCAATTGGTATCCGGCTGTAGGCGTGGTGATTGGCCTTTTGTTATGGGGTGTGAACCAGGCAGGTATGCACCTGTTTAGTCCGTGGCTCGCCGCAATTTTGACGCTGGGTGCCTGGGTTTATGTAACAGGTGGTCTTCACCTGGATGGCTGGATGGATTTGGCGGACGGGCTTGGCAGCAGCAGGCCGCGTGAGCAGGTGCTCGCGATCATGAAAGACAGCCGCGTGGGTGCGATGGGTGTCATCGCGGCGATCTTGCTGCTTCTGATCAAAGCTGGGGGTGTAGCAGAGCTGGCACATCCCGGCTGGGGACTGTTTCTGCTTTTTGTCCCGTTTGCCGCGCGTACGCACGTATTGCTAGCGATTCGGCTGTGGCCTTATCTATCCGCCGACAAAGGGATTGGAAAAGGGATCAGTGAAGGTCTCTCAGCTCTTTCCATCATCGTCAGCTATGTGCTTTTGCTCGGGGCTGGATGGTTTTTTGGCAGCTGGCAGGTAGTTGCAGCCATCGTAGTATCGCTTGTATTTGCCCTCCTGTTTTCTCGTTCGGTGGCAAAAAAGCTTGGCGGGCTAAACGGAGATTGCTATGGAGCCGTCATCGAAAGCAGTGAGGCTGTGATGCTCCTGGTACTTGTGGGGAGCTGGTGGACATGAGGTTGATCTGGGTCCGGCATGGAGAGACGGAGATAAACCGGCAGAGCCGATATTTGGGACACAGTGATGTACCGCTGCATGAGCATGGAAAAACGCAGGCATTGGAGCTGTCGGCTCGACTCCTGAACATAATCGAGCTTCCCAAAGCATTGTATACAAGTGATCTGCTTCGCTGTGTCCAGACAGCAGAGCCGTTATCGGCAGGATGGCAGCTGCCCGCGGTGACAGTGCCTGCCTTGCGCGAATTGTCGTTTGGCGAATGGGAGCTTTTAACCTACGACGAGATCATGCAAAGGGATAGCGAGCGTGCTACGAGGTGGTACGACGACCCCTACAGGCAGTGTCCACCACAGGGAGAGAGCTTGGAGGCGCTGGGCCAGCGAGTGGACCAATGGCTGAACGATTTATTGCAGGGTGCCGGACTTTCGGAGAGTGACACCTTTGTGATCGTGACACATGGCGGAGTGATCCGCTGGGTCCAGGCAGCGTGGGTACATCAAGACCCGAGTGCTTACTGGAAAATGGATGGATTGAAGCATGGGGAGGCACTGCTTATGAGATGGGATGGGCAGCGGCTGATACAAGATCCCCTGTAGAAGTGAGAGAGGGACAACATGACTGAAATATGGATACTCTGTGCTGCCTACCTGATTGATAGGGTAGTGGGCGACCCGCGTAGCCTGCCCCATCCCGTCGTCATTATGGGCTGGTGGATTACACGACTGGAGCGTGTCATTCGTGCAGTCGTCAAGCGGGAATCACATCTGAAAATAGCAGGTATACTGTTCCCGCTCCTGATCGTTTCAGGCAGCTATATTGCGGTGTGGCTCATTTTGTGGGGGACGTCATTCGTGCATCCGCTGCTCTCATGGGCGCTGGCAGCCTGGCTGTTGTCTACGACCATCGCGACCAAAGGACTCGCGGATGCAGGGATGGAGATTGCCCGTCATCTGCTCGCTGGCGATATGGTGGCGGCGAGACACTCGCTATCCATGGTCGTTGGCAGGGATACAGAGCAGCTGGATGAACCACAAATTTGCCGTGGAGCTGTAGAAACCGTAGCGGAAAATATTGTGGATGCGATCGTCTCCCCATTATTTTATGCCGCGATCGGTGGTGCTCCGTTGGCGATGGCTTACCGAGCCGCGAATACGCTGGATTCGATGGTCGGCTATAAAAATGAAAAATATCGAAATCTCGGCTGGGCATCTGCCCGCTTTGATGATGTATTGAACTACATACCTGCACGACTTACAGCAGGGCTATTGATTGTAGCGAGCTTTTTGATGCGGCTGGACTGGAAGCAGAGCTGGGCGATGATGCGACGTGATGCCCATCTTCACCCCAGTCCAAACAGCGGCTTGCCTGAAGCTGGCGTAGCAGGTGCTTTGGGTGTCCAACTAGGCGGACTCAATTATTACCAGGGAGTGCCGTCGAATCGGGCGAAGCTGGGTGACCCGCACAGACCGCTTGGAGCGCAGGATATTAAGTCGACGGTCCATATGATGTATTTCGTTTCGTTGCTTTGTCTGGTTGTATGTATAGTCATTGCAGCAATGATAGATAGCGTGTGAGCAAAAGGGGGAGGACTTTATGAGCGGCAAATTGTTTGTGATCGGATTTGGCCCGGGGAGCTTTGAGCATATCACCAAACGAGCTCGGGAAGCGATTCAGGAAAGTGATGTAATCATTGGTTACTCAACATATGTGGACTTGATCCGCGGACTGTTGACAGATCAGGAAGTTGTAAGTACGGGGATGACCGAGGAAGTGACGCGTGCGCGCGAAGCGGTGCGTCAAGCCGAAGAGGAAGGCAAAAAGGTAGCTGTCATTTCCAGTGGGGACGCTGGTGTGTACGGGATGGCAGGCTTGGTCTATGAGGTGCTTGTGGAAAAAGGCTGGACTGAGGCGACAGGCGTACCGATTGAAATCGTGCCGGGGATTTCCGCGATCAACTCCTGTGGAGCGATTCTCGGAGCACCGATTATGCACGATGCCTGCACCATCAGTCTGAGTGACCACTTGACTCCGTGGGAGCTGATCGAAAGGCGGATTGATGCTGCAGGGATGGCTGACTTTGTGATCGCCCTGTACAACCCGCGCAGTGGTCGACGGACTCGCCAAATCGTAGAAGCGCAGCGAATCCTGCTCCAATACCGCTCGCCAGATACTCCAGTCGGGATCGTCAAAAGCGCGTATCGGGAGCGTGAGCATGTCGTAATTACGACATTGGCGCAAATGCTGGAGCATGATATCGGCATGCTGACGACCGTCATTATCGGGAATACTTCCACATTTGTATACGATGGCAAAATGATTACTCCGCGCGGATACCAGCGCAAATATACGCTATCAGCAGATGAACAGCCACTGAAGCCGCATCAGCGCTTGCGGGTGGAAAATGAGCCATGGTCACTGGAAGCGGCAAATGATTCGCTCGCGTCTGCACCAGCACCCTCTGCTGCCTCTGCAAAGGATAGACCCGTGTTGATCGATGCAGAACCGGCAAAAACAGCACCGACCAGCTCGGCGACTGGTACAGCTGTTCTGGAAGCTCCTCCAGCTGTAACGGAAGAAGCGGCGCCAAAGTCGCAGCCAGCCCCATTTGACTGGGCGATGCAAGCGCTCACGGCAATCAACGCTACAAAAGGAATTGTCACTGAGCCAGCTGCGAAAACAGCAACTCGTTCAACCTCCTCGTTTCAACCGGAAATGATTTTTGAAGTCGCGATAAGCCCAGGTGTGGCAAACAAAAAAATCACGCCTCAGCAGATGATGGCGATCGCCGAAGTGGCAGGTGAAAAAGGGGAGATCGAATACACCCCGCATCACCAGATGATTTTGCGAGTACCTACGTCCAATCCTGACAGTGTGACCGGAAGACTGCGTGAGCTGGGACTAATTTTAAGCCCAATCGGGGATGTTTTGCAGGTGAAGGCGTGTGACTTCTGCGATGGGGAGAAAAAGGACAGCATCCCGTATGCGGAGGAGCTGGCGCAAAATCTGGGCGGCAGAGAAATGCCAAAGGAAGTGAAGATTGGCTTTAACGGTTGCGGGATGGCATGCTACAGAGCGGTACAAGAAGATATCGGAATCGTGTTCCGGAAAGGCAAGTTTGACCTGTTCCTCGGTGCCAAAACGGTGGGGCGCAATGCCCACTCAGGTCTTCAAGTAGCCGAAGGGATTCCAAAAGAGGAAATCGTGCCTCTCGTCGAGCGAATCGTTGCACGGTTCAAAAAAGAAGCATTTCCAAATGAGCGGTTCCACAAGTTTTTCCAACGCGTGGGTGTAATCGAAGGCTACAAATGGCGCGAGCCTGCCAAAGAAGAAATCGAGAACGCGGCTTGCGGAGACTAAGCTCAATCCATTAATCCATAACTGATAAGAAGATGAGGAGGAACTACCATGGACGCAGTATTATTCGTAGGTCACGGAAGCAAAGACCCAGAGGGCAATGAAGAGATTCGTCAGTTTGTAAATTCGCTCGCACCGGAGCTGGATGTTCCCATTATCGAAACCTGCTTTTTGGAATTCGCACGCCCTGACATGCTGTCTGGCCTCCAAACATGTGTAGCTCGTGGAGCGACACGCGTAGCTGTTATCCCGATCATCCTGTTCTCCGCAGGTCATGCCAAAATTCACATCCCGGCGGCTATTGATGAGGCAAAGGAGCTTCACCCGCATGTGCAGTTCATCTATGGACGCCCGATCGGTATTCACGATGAAGTGATCAATATTTTGACGACGCGTATGGAGGAAGCCGGCTTTGCTGCCAGTGAGGAGCATGATGATCTGGCTGTGCTTGTGATCGGACGCGGCAGCAGTGATGCAGATGCTAACAGCGACATTTACAAAATGTCCCGACTGTTCTGGGAGCGCTACAAGGCGAAATGGGTAGAGACTGCATTTATGGGCGTAACCTACCCGCTCTACGATGAGGGAGTCGAGCGCTGCCTGAAACTGGGGGCAAAGCGCATCGTGCTGCTTCCGTACTTCCTGTTTACGGGAGTGCTGATCAAGCGAATGAGCGATCAGCTCGAAAAATTCCGTGAGCAATATCCAGAAGCACAGTTTGAGATGGCCGAGTATTTCGGATTCCATCCGCTTTTAAAAGAAGTGCTCAAGGACCGTGTCGAAGAAGCTCTGCATGGCGAAGTGAAGCTCAACTGCGATACCTGTCAGTACAGACTGGCTGCGATGGAGCACATCGACCATCACCATCACCACGACGATGAGGATGGGCATGGACATCACCACCATCATCATCATGGGCACCATCATCACCACGATCACGACCATGACCATGATCACGACCATGATCATAAACACGACCACAAGCATGACCACGTAACCAAGTAGGAGGGACGTTAGGATGATTCTGGTACTGGCTGGGACGAGCGATGCACGCGAACTGGCCCTTTTGATCAAAGACAGCGGATACGATCTGTTGACGACTGTTGTGACTGACAATGCCGCCAAAAGCATGGAGGAGGCTGGTGTGCCTGTTCAGGTAGGACGCTTGACTGCCGACGATATCCAGCAATTGATTGTCGAGAAAAGCGTTCAGTGTGTAGTAGATGCCAGCCATCCCTTCGCTGAGGAAGCCTCCAAAAATGCGATGGCTGGTGCCAAGGGTGCTGGCGTCCCCTACATTCGCTACGAACGGGAAAGCTTGTCTTCGCCTGGCAGTGAAAAGCTGATTGTCGTCGAGGATTATGTACAAGCAGCTGAGCTTGCTGCTGACAAACGGGGCGTCATCATGCTGACGACTGGCAGCAAGACTTTGAAGACCTTTACGGATCGCTTGTTGGGCCTGCCTGATACGACACTTGTAGCGAGAATGCTGCCACGACTAGACAATATGGAAAAATGCGAGGAGCTTGGTCTGGAGCAGAAAAACATCGTTGCGATGCAGGGACCTTTCTCCAAAGAATTGAACAAGGCGCTCTATGATCATTACGGGGTGACACTGATGATCACGAAAGAGAGTGGAAAAGTAGGCGCTTTTGATGAAAAAGTAGAAGCGGCACTGGAAATGGGAATCGAAACAATCGTCATCGGCCGTCCGAAGATCGATTACGGAACCAAGTTTTCCGATTACGACAGCGTGCTGAAGCAATTGGGAGAGGCCGTTCAATAAATTGAGTTGATCATGTACGAAAAAACGACTGGAGGAACTAATTCATGGATTTCAAAACGGATTTCAAGCCAATGACTGTACAACCGCAAGAGATCGAGGACATGAGCTTTCAAATTATTACGGATGAGCTGGGTGAGCATCCGTTTACAGAAGAACAATATCCGGTTGTTCAACGCGTGATCCACGCATCTGCTGACTTCGATCTGGGTCGCAGTCTCGTATTCCACCCGGATGCGGTGAAATCAGGGATTGAAGCGATTCGCAGCGGTAAAATCGTCGTAGCGGACGTGCAAATGGTGCAAGTCGGCATCAGTAAAAACCGTATCGAAAAGTTCGGCGGTCAGGTAAAGGTGTACATCTCTGACCGTGATGTGATGGAGGAAGCAAAACGCCTCAATACGACGCGCGCCATCATTTCGATGCGCAAAGCGATCAAGGAAGCGGACGGCGGTATCTTCTGCATCGGGAATGCGCCTACAGCTCTTTTGGAGCTGATTCGTATGGTAAAAGAAGGTGAAGCGAAGCCAGGTCTGGTTATCGGGATGCCAGTTGGTTTCGTATCCGCAGCAGAATCAAAGGAAGAGCTGGCGAAGCTGGACATTCCATTTATCACAAACATCGGGCGCAAAGGCGGAAGCCCGGTAACAGTAGCAGCTCTGAATGCGATTTCCATCATGGCGGAACGGTTGGGATAAGCAGATGGCGGCGAAAGCAGCAACGGACGAAAAAGAGGCAAAACCCCTCCGCCATGGATATACGACAGGATCATGTGCAACGGCGACGACCAAGGCTGCTTTGATAGCGCTGATTACACAGGAGCAGCAAAGTGAAGCTACAATTCGTTTGCCGATTGGCGAGTACGTCACTTTCCAGATGGAAAGCTGTGAATTCACACCAGAAAAGGCTACGACGGGTACGATCAAGGATGGTGGAGACGACCCGGATGCGACGCACGGTGCTTTGATTTTGAGCACGGTGGAATGGACGGATGAGCCTGGAATCATCCTCGATGGCGGGGTTGGCGTAGGACGGGTGACCAAACCAGGGTTGCCCGTTTCCATCGGAGAGGCGGCAATTAATCCTGTCCCGCGCAAAATGATTCGGGAAACCGCTCAAGCCGTCCTCGATGAATATGAAATCGGACGCGGAATCAAAATCGTTATTTCTGTACCGGCTGGAGAGGAAATAGCCAAAAAAACGTTAAATGGAAGACTCGGCATACTCGGAGGCATCTCCATTTTGGGGACGCGCGGAATCGTGGTGCCGTTTTCCACTTCTGCCTACAAAGCGAGCGTGGCGCAGGCAATCAACGTCGCCAAGGAAGCAGGCTGTGACCATATCGTGCTTTCGACGGGCGGCAAGAGCGAATCGTTCGGAATTGCGACCTACCCGGAGCTGACTGAGGAAGCTTTTGTGGAAATGGGTGATTTTGTCGGCTTTTCGCTTACGCAATGCAAACGAAAGCAGATGAAAAAGGTCACGCTGGTCGGGATGATGGGCAAATTCTCCAAGGTGGCGCAGGGCGTGATGATGGTCCATTCCAAAAGTGCACCGGTTGACTTCGGATTCCTCGCCCAGATGGCGCGAGATGCGGGGGCGCCACAGGGGACAATCGATGAAATTTTGGGAGCCAACACAGCTTCTCAGGTAGGCGATCTGATGGCAGATACCCCAGCCTTTTTTGAGATCATGTGCGCCAATTGCTGTCGTGCGGCGCTAAAAGAGGTGGGCGGCGGCATCGCGGTCGAAACCATCATCATTACAATGAAAGGGTCCCTGTTGGGAAGGGTGACGATTGATGACACAGACAATGAAAGTGATCGGGATCGGGGATGACGGACAAGCGAGTCTGCTGCCGTTGTACCGGACATGGATAGAAGAGTGTGAACTGTTGGTCGGAGGAGAGCGGCACCTCGCCTTTTTCCCGGAGCATACTGGTGAAAAGCGTGTGCTAAAGGGCGGCTTGACCGCAATGGTTGAGGAGCTGCGTACGGAGACGCGCAAGACGGTCATCCTGGCTTCTGGTGATCCTCTCTTTTACGGGATCGGCAGCCTTTTGGCGAAGAAGCTGAACGTCGAGATCTATCCGCACCTTAGCTCCATCCAGCTCGCTTTTGCCAAAATGGGCGAAGCATGGCAGGATGCTACACTCGCAAGCGTACATGGACGCAGCATCAAAGGTCTGGCACAGCGCATCGACGGCAAAGACAAAGTGGCCCTGTTGACTGATCTGGAAAACTCGCCGTCTGCAATTGCCCGTTACCTGCTTTCTTTTCAGATGACGGAGTATGATGCGTTCGTAGCTGAAAATCTGGGGAGCGCAGATGAGAAAACAGGCTGGTATTCGCTTGAGGAAATGGCGGACGGTGTATTTTCTGATCTAAACGTCGTGATCTTGAAAAAGCGTCGTCCAAGCCCTGTATGGCCGTTCGGAATTGCGGACGAGGAATTTTCCCAACGCAAGCCGGACAAGGGCTTGATTACGAAAAAAGAAGTGCGCATTCTGAGCATCGCTCAGCTGCAATTGCACGCCAAAAGCATCGTGTGGGACATCGGCACCTGCACAGGCTCGGTCGCGATCGAAGCAGCACGTATCGCACGGGAAGGCGCAGTATACGGCGTCGAGAAAAACGCGGATGATCTGGAAAACTGCCGTCAGAACATGGCAAAGTTTCGGACTGATTTGACGGTCATCAATGCACGCGCACCGAAAGGGCTGGATGAATTCCCAGACCCGGATGCCGTCTTTATCGGTGGCAGCGGCGGAGAGCTGCGCGAGCTGTTGAACATTTGCTGCACGCGTCTGCGCCCTGGTGGAAGAATCGTCGTCAATGCAGCTACGATCGAGACGTTGTATGAAACGACACAAGCCTTTGCTGCAGAAGGCTTCGAGACATCAGTGACACTGGCGCAGCTATCGCGCAGCAAGCCAATTTTGTCTTTGACGCGGTTTGAGGCATTGAACCCGATCTATATCATCACCGCCTGGGCCAAGCAGGAGGAAGAACAAGGAGGAGACAACAAGTGAGCAAGATCGGAACATTGTACGGACTAGGAGTAGGTCCTGGCGATCCTGAATTAATTACCGTCAAGGCATTTCGCCTGTTGCAGCAATCACCTGTTATCGCGTACCCGAAAAAACGGATGGGCAGCAAAAGCTACGCACACCAAATCGCGGAGCTGTATGTGCAGCCAGGTGACAAGGAAATGCTCGGATTGGTATTCCCAATGACGCGGGATAAAGAAATTTTGGAGCGCGAATGGAATAAGACTGTCGAGATCGTGTGGGAGCGTCTATCCGAGGGTAAGGATGTCGCGTTTGTAACCGAGGGCGACCCGATGTTTTACAGCACCTTCATCCACATGATGCGCGTCATGCATGAAGAACATCCAGAGGTACCTGTTGTGACGGTCCCAGGTGTTTCTTCGTTCTTGGGAGCGGCATCTCGCTTCAATCTGCCTCTTGCGGATGGGGATGAACAGATCGGAATCATTCCGGCCACAGAAGACAAGGAAGCGATGCGCAAAGCGATTGAGAATCACGATACGGTCGTTTTCCTCAAGGTAGCTAAGGTTCTGCCGATGATCATCGGCTTGCTAAAAGAAATGGATCTGGCAGAAAAAGCGGCTGTGGCGACGAAGGTTACGTCCGCCGAGGAAATGGTTTGGACGGACATGCGGGAGCTGGAGCGCGCGGAGCTTAGCTATCTTACACTGATGGTGGTGAAAAAATAATGAAACTGTACATAGTAGGAGCGGGTCCTGGCGACCCGGATTTGATTACCGTAAAAGGCCTGAAGCTTTTGCAAAAGGCTGATGTAATTTTGTATACCGATTCACTCGTAAACGAAGACCTGGTGGCGCTCTGCAATCCTGATGCGGAGGTGCTGCACAGCTCCGGCATGGCATTGGAAGAAATGGTAGAGCTGATGGTAGATCGAATCGGCAAAGGCAAGACGGTAGTTCGCTTGCATACCGGTGACCCGTCTGTTTACGGCGCAATCATGGAGCAGATCGCCTTGCTCAAAGCAGAGGGCATCGAGGTCGAGATCGTTCCAGGTGTCAGCTCTGTATTTGCAGCAGCAGCGGCGGTCGGCGCCGAGCTGACGATTCCAGAGCTGACGCAGACACTGATCCTTACTCGTGCTGAAGGACGCACACCCGTACCGGAAAGAGAAAAGCTGCGTGCACTCGCTGAGCATCATTGCACACTTGCTTTGTACCTCAGTGCGACCTTGACCAAAAAGGTTGTGCGCGAGCTGGTTGAAGCAGGCTGGAGCGAGGATACGCCAGTAGCTGTTGTGCAACGGGCGAGCTGGCCGGATCAATTGATCGTTCGTACAACCCTGAAAAACTTGGACGAGGATATGGGCAAAAACGGCATCCGCAAGCACGCGATGATTTTGGCAGGCTGGGCCCTCGACCCGGATATTCACGAAAAGAGCGAGCAGTATCGTTCCAAGCTGTATGACAAAACCTTCACACATGGCTACAGAAAAGGTGTGAAAGAGGTATGATCATCGAGCTGAAAGAAGGCGAAATCCCTGCGATTCGGCAAACGGGAGATTACGCCATCGTCGCGATTACGAAGCACGGCGTAGAAATGGCTCGCGATCTGAATCAAAAATTTCCTGGAACAGATCTGTACTACATGAGCAAGTTTGCTCGCGGCGATGAGGAAGCGCGTGGCATTCAGCTTTTTTACAACAGTGTGCGGATGCTGTTTCCTGCGCTTTGGCCAGCTTACAAGGGGCTCATTATTATCATTTCCCTCGGAGCGGTTGTGCGCATGATCGCTCCGTTGCTCGAGGATAAAAAGAAAGATCCGGGCGTCGTCGTCATCGATGACCGGGGAGAAAATGTAATCAGCGTACTGTCCGGTCATTTGGGTGGAGCAAACGAGCTGACACATGAGGTGGCAGCTATCATGGGGGCACGTGCAATCATTACGACTGCATCCGATGTGCAAAAAACAATCCCTGTCGATCTGTTCGGACGCCGCTTTGGCTGGGAATGGGATTCCGATGAAAAGCTGACTCCTGTGAGTGCTTCCGTTGTAAATGAAGAGCAAGTAGCCGTCGTGAACGAATCAGGTGAACGTGATTGGTGGATGCATGATGCACCGATGCCGCCATCGATCAAGGAGTACCCTTCTATTGCGGTAGCCCAGGCCGCTTCGCCACATGCAGCACTCGTCGTTTCGCACCGCTTGCTCACTGCTGAGGAACAGACGATTTTGGACAACGGTGTCCTGTATCGCCCAAAGGTCATCGTGCTCGGCATGGGCTGCAATCGCGGCACCTCGGCAGACGAGATCGAGGCGGTTATCAAGGAAACATTGGATGAGCTGCAATTCTCGATTAAAAGCGTCAAGGCACTGGCAACGATCGAGCTGAAAAAAGACGAAGAGGGCCTGATTGCCGTTTGTGAAAAATATGGCTGGCCGTTTGTGTACTATTCTCCTGAGCAGCTGAATCAGGTGGAAATCAGCGACCCGTCGGATACTGTCTTTAAATTTACGGGTGCGTACGGGGTCAGTGAGCCGGCAGCCAAGCTGTATGCAGGAGTAAGCGAGCTGGTTCTGACCAAGAAAAAATCGGGCAATGCCACGATTTCTGTAGGATTGATGCCTTATCACGAGGAGGGACGCTCATGACAGACAGCCGCCGTATCGTTATCGCCGGAACAGGCAGTGGAGCAGGGAAAACGACTGTCACCATCGGGCTAATGGCTGCTTTGAAACGAAAAGGCCATACCGTGCAAGGATTCAAATGCGGTCCTGACTATATTGACCCTACGTACCATACGGCAGTGACGGGCAGAGCATCCCGCAATCTGGACAGCTTTATGCTCTCTCACGACATCGTACGGGAAATATTCGTTCGAGGCAGTGACGGAGCGGACATTTCTATCATCGAGGGTGTCATGGGCATGTACGATGGCAAGGAAGCGACCAGCGACAAAGGCAGCACAGCCGAAATCAGCATTTTGACAGAATCTCCTGTTATACTCGTAGTCAATTGCCAAAGCATGGCGCGCAGTGCAGCTGCCATTGTCAAAGGCTTTCAGCTGCTTAATCCGCAAGCGAGCATCGTGGGTGTCATCGCAAACAAGCTCGGCAGCGACGGACATTATAAAATCATCAAGGCAGCAATCGAGCAGGAGTGCGGTATCCCTGTCGTGGGCTATTTGAAGCGGGAAAATGAACTCGAGATCCCCGAGCGCCATCTAGGTCTGGTTCCATCTGTCGAGCGAGGCGAGCTGACACCGCTTTTTGACAAACTAGCTGATTTGATTGCGGAGTCCGTAGACGTAGAGCTGATTTGGGAGCTTGCCAAAGCAAAGCCACTGCAAGCCGAGCCGAAGCTGTTTGCACCAAAAGAAGCCACTGCTGCCGTAACGATTGCGGTAGCTAAAGACCCTGCATTCCATTTTTACTATCCGGAAAATCTGGAGCTACTGGAGGCTTACGGTGCCAAGCTTGCCTTTTTCTCGCCGCTTGCTGGCGAAGGTGTGCCTGCTCATGCGGACGGGCTGTACATCGGAGGCGGATTTCCTGAGGAGTTCGCTGCCCAGCTGTCGCAAAGCGACGATGTGCTGCGTTCGGTACGTGAAGCGATCAAGAAAGGTCTGCCTACGCTTGCTGAGTGTGGCGGGTACATGTTCCTGACAGAAGCGATTGTGACGACTGATGGAGAGCGTTATCCGATGGTAGGCCTGATTCCAGGACAAGTCACGATGCAAAAGAAGCTGGCAGCACTTGGCTATCGTGAGGTGCGCGGGAAAGAAGGCAACTTCCTGATCGGTACAGAGGAACAGGCAAAAGGCCATGAATTCCACTACTCCACCTATAGGGCAGAGGCAGAGCTGCCCCACGCCTATGAGACGAAAGGACTGCGTGGAACCAAGCCGGAAGGGTACGCCGAGGGCAATTTG
Source organism: uncultured Brevibacillus sp. (assembly GCF_947502445.1). Lineage (GTDB taxonomy): Bacteria > Bacillota > Bacilli > Brevibacillales > Brevibacillaceae > Brevibacillus. Next base: position 154,358 of record NZ_CANMZW010000005.1, on the reverse strand, counting down.
GTCGCAGGCTACACACATCTGCATTTCGGTTCGAATCCAGAGCTGGTAAAAAGGTGGCTGAACCGCTGCGTGGAGGTGGGGGCGCGTGCATAAAAGCCTCCCGCTAATGATCCAGGGCACGAGCTCGGATGCAGGAAAAAGTGCGATCGCGACAGCGCTGTGCCGCATTTTTGCCCAGGATGGCTATAAGACGGCTCCATTCAAATCGCAAAACATGGCCTTGAACTCATATGTGACCTTGGACGGAAAAGAAATTGGTCGAGCACAGGGGGTTCAGGCTGAAGCAGCGGGGATTCTTGCCTCGACGGACATGAATCCGATTTTGATCAAGCCGACCCGCGACTCTGAATCGCAAATTGTGGTGAACGGCGAGCCTTACAGAAATATGAAGGCATTTGCCTATCGCCAGGAATTTTTTGACGAGGGACTTCGCATTATCGAGGAAGCTTATCAAAGACTGTCAGCCTCCTACGAGCGGATCGTAATTGAGGGAGCTGGTAGTCCGGCTGAAATCAATCTGAATGATCGTGAGCTGGTGAACATGCGCGTCGCCCGGTTGACCAATGCCCCTGTCATTTTGGTAGCGGACATTGAGCGCGGTGGAGTTTTTGCCAGTCTCGTCGGAACATTGCAACTGCTGGAGCCAGCGGATCGTGATCGCGTCATCGGAGTGATCATCAACCGTTTCCGTGGAGATGTGACACTTTTGCAGCCAGGTCTGGACTGGTTCGAGGAGTATACAGGCAAGCCAGTGCTCGGTGTGGTACCGTTCATTCCCAATTTGTGGATCGACGCGGAGGATTCGCTAATTTTGCACAAATATCATGGACAGCGAGAGACACCGCGAGAGATTGATATCGCGGTGCTGCGCTACCCGCGCATTTCCAACTTTACGGATGTCGACCCGTTTTTTGTGGAGCCAGATTGTCGGATGCGCTTCGTTACGAGAGTCGAGGAGCTCGGGGAGCCTGATCTGATCGTACTGCCAGGAAGTAAAAATACGCTGGAGGACCTGCAATTTTTACGCGATACCGGACTTGCAGCGAAGGTCCAGAAGCTCCATCAAAGCGGCAGAAGCTATGTTGTCGGCTTGTGCGGCGGGTATCAGATGCTGGGTAAGTCTATCCACGATCCAGATGGCGTAGAGTCTCCGCTAAAGCAGCTCGAAGGTCTGGGATTGATCCCGATGATCACGACGATGGAAAAAAAGAAAACAACCGTCTTGTCCCGGGGGGAAGCCGTTTTTGCAGGAGAGAACATAACGGTCGAGGGCTACGAGATTCACATGGGACAGTCCATCTACGAAACAAATGATGCTCCGTTTATCCAAATGGGGGAGCGGATAGAAGGGTACTGTCAGGAAGAGCGTCAACTGATCGGAACCTACTTCCACGGCTTGTTTCATAATGATCGGCTCCGGACACTTTTGCTGAATACAATCAGGGAAAAAAAGGGACTATCGCCACTTGAAGATCGGCCATCGTTCATTGCCCTTCGGGAGCAAGGCTATGACCTTTTGGCTGATACCGTTCGGAGCCACGTGCGATTGGATGTTATCGAAGAGCAGATGAGGGCTTATCAGGAAAAAGAGGTGCGTTTATGATGGCTAGCTTGGAAAAACAACACAGAACGATAGAACCAGTGGACCACGAGGCCAGAGAGCAGGCAAGACAGCATGTAAACCAATTGACCAAGCCGCTTGGCAGCTTAGGACGCCTGGAGGAGCTGGCAATCGAGCTGGCTGGGATGACGGGGGAGGCATTTCCTATAGTGACGCCACCTGGAGTTCTTGTCTTTGCTGCTGACCACGGTGTTGCGGTGGAGGGCGTATCTGCCTATCCTCAAGAGGTCACAGCGCAAATGGTCCTGAACATGGCTCATGGCGGTGCCGGCATCAACGTTTTCGCCCGCCAAATTGGTGCACTCCAAAAAATCGTGGACGTAGGAGTGCTTGCTCCTGTAGAGGCGCAAGGTGTATACAGTAAACGAATTCGTGCAGCCTCCGGCAATATTTTACGGGAAGCCGCGATGTCAGCAGAAGAAGCCGAGCGCTCTCTTGCAGTCGGGATCGACATGGCTGAAGCTATTATTAGTGAAGGAGCCAAGGTGTTGATTGTCGGTGAGGTAGGAATCGGTAACACAACCGCCTCCAGCGCCGTTTTGGCAGCTCTGACGAGTGCAGACCCACAGGAGATTGTCGGACGTGGGACTGGACTCGACGACGCTGGCTGGCAACGTAAAAAGGCGGTTGTCAGAGAAGCACTTGCTCTGCACAAGCCTGATGCTGAAAATCCGCTAGATGTTTTAGCCAAGGTCGGAGGGCTGGAAATCGGAGCGATGGCAGGTGCTATTCTGGGTGCAGCCTCCAGACGTGTTCCTGTCTTGCTGGACGGATTTATTGCGACGGTAGCGGCACTTTTGGCTGTGAAAATCGATGCAGGCGTCTCCGATTACTTGATCGCAGGACATCGCTCACAGGAGCCAGGTCATGCCTTTGTACTGGAGGCACTTGGTAAAGAGCCGCTGCTTGATCTGCATCTGCGCTTGGGTGAGGGAAGCGGAGCGGCAGTCGCTTTCCCGATTGTCGAGGCAGCTACTCGCATGCTCAAAGAAATGGCGACATTTGCATCCGCAGGAGTAAGTGACCGATGAGAGAAGTGGGTAAAGTATATCTCGTTGGTGCAGGCCCTGGAGATCCCAAGCTGATTACGGTAAAAGGAATGGAGTGCTTGCAGCAGGCTGACGTCGTCGTTTATGATCGGCTCGCGAACCCGGCATTGCTGGAGTACGCTCCCAAAACGGCTGAGCGCATCTACTGCGGCAAGCTGCCTGATCATCATACGATGAGACAGGAATCCATCAATGAGCTTTTGGCCGAAAAAGCACGGGAAGGAAACATCGTCGTACGGTTAAAAGGCGGCGATCCGTGCGTATTTGGACGCGCAGGGGAAGAGGCAGAGCATCTGGCAGAGCGAGGCATCTCCTTTGAGATTGTGCCAGGTGTAACAGCAGGCATTGCGGCTTCTGCCTATGCTGGGATTCCGGTGACGCACCGCGATCATGGCTCATCCTTTGCAGTCGTTACGGGACATTTGCGTGAGGATAAACCCGAGCTAGCAGTTGATAAGTGGCGCGCGCTTGCGGGTGGAATCGATACAGTTGCATTTTACATGGGCGTAGCCAATCTTCCGCTCATTCGCACCCAGCTTATGCTGCACGGCCGTGACCCGCAGACGCCTGTGGCCGTCATCGCATGGGGTACGCTACCGAACCAGGTGACTGTTACAGGAACGCTTTCAAATATTGAGGAGCGCGTCGCAGAAAATCCGCGCATTTCCAACCCGGCGATTATTTTGGTTGGTGATGTCGTGAAAATGCGGGAGAAAATAAACTGGTTTGAAAAGGCTCTTGGTGAAGAATCAATCACGCATAGTTAAATGAATGAATCGGCAAGCATATCCGAACAGGAGGGACCCTAGATGCCATACTATCCAATGATGGCTCAGCTGCGCCAAAAGCGTTGTCTGGTTGTCGGCGGTGGTCAGATTGCCGAGCGCAAAATCGCCAGTCTCCTGGCAGCTGGAGCAGATGACGTGATCGTAGTCAGTCCCACTGTTACGGATACGATAGCAGCGTGGGGGCAAAGCGGGAAAATGGTAGTTCATCTCCGTCCTTTTGAACCAGCGGACGTACAGGATGCGGTCATTGTCATCGCAGCGACAAATGATTCGGCAGTCAATCTCGCCGTTCACGACGCCTGCCTGCCATACCAGTGGATCAACATCGTAGATCGACCCGAGCTGTGCACCTTCACCGTCCCCTCTCTCGTAGAACGCGGAGAGCTGCAAATCGCCATTTCTACCGGCGGCCGCAATCCCGGTCTGGCCAAAAAGCTGCGCCGCCAGCTCGAGCAATGGATTGGCCCCGAATACGAAGCGTACACCCTGTTTCTAGGAGAGATGAGACGACAAGTACGTGCACTTGATCTACCCGAGAAAGACAAGCGAGCCATTCTGTCAGAGCTCTTGGACGATCGGTTTCTGCACTGGACGAAAACAGGTGAAACCCGGCGAAGAGATCAGGAAGCGGCAATGCTCCTAAAGAAAAAAGACTAAGAGAATAACTGAAGCAAACCGCTCCTGCTATTTTGAACTGCACCCCAATTGTTGGACACATACAACAGTTGGAGGTGCAGTTTTTCTATGACCAAATTTAGCTTGAATCTATTCCTGATCCGGCGCAGAATGAATTTGCGTGACATGGGTCGAATACATATCTGGGATAGAGTCGTCGCGATAAATATGCGTGTATGGCAGCTCGGTTCGTTTTGAAAAAGCTAGGTCAAATAGGGACTGTAATTGAAAGATGGGGCCAAGCATTTCTTTATCCCCCGTTTCCTGATATGGTGGGAGAATACATGCGTGATTCAGCTAGTTATAGATAGAGTAACTGATAGCAGACAGGGAGGAAACCACAATTGTCTGAAGCTTTTCAAATAGGTCCATTTATATTGAAAATGAGTATGCTGGCAGCTGTCATTTCACTTGCTTGCGGTTTTTTTGTGGTTACACTAAGACTTAAAAAAGAAAAGGTAGAACGAACAGCAATCATTGAGATGCTCAGTAATGCTGTCTTTCTGGCGTTTTTGATCTGGAAGCTCAGCTATGTTCTCTTCCACTTTTCAAAAGCAATCGAAAACCCCTCCTCAATACTGTATTTCTCGGGAGGAGAGAGCGGTATTTGGCTTGCCGCTCTGGCAGTAGCTATTTATATGGCGAGGAGCATACGAAAAAAGGCGATTCCGGTTCATCTCGTCGTTCTTGCCAGCGCAACAGGCTTTTTGGCTGCTAGCGGCGTATACCATTTGCTTACTGTAGTCTTGGAAAATAGTGATAGATGGTTTCATGTTCAGCAGGTTGTCAGTAGCGCCGTATTTCTCTGGTGGCTGTTTACTAGCAAGCAGGATCAAACGACAATGGCTTTCTGGTTGACCCTTTTGCTCTGGTTCGGGATCAGCCAAGTCTATGTTCGATTTTTTATAGATGTACGAAATGCTTTGTTTCTTGGGCTTTCCATGACACAAATAGCTTTCTACCTGTTATCGCTTCTCTCTTTATTTTTATCTACACGGCTCCAGATTTCCGTAACAGGAGGACCATCTGATGAAGCATAAAAATACACTGGCAGCTATCGTGCTGTTAGGTTTACTCGCTTGGGGAATAGTGGATACCGGGAAAGCTCCTGCTACGCCATCTGTACCGGGCAGTGCCGAGCAAGCAGCTGGGCAGGGGAACAAAACAATTGGAATTGAAAAAGGAAATATCGCACCTGATTTTGAATTACAGGCGCTACATGGAGGGCAGATGAAGCTCTCCGATTTGCGTGGAAAAAAGGTGATTGTAAACCTGTGGGCAACCTGGTGTCCACCGTGTCGGGCGGAGATGCCAGACATGCAGAGCTTTTATGAAGAAAACAAAGACAAAGGGGTCGTTATTCTTGGAGTCAATCTGACCCAGACGGAGACGAAGTCTGAGGCGGTTTCTACCTTCGTAGAGACTTATGGCATTACGTTTCCGATCCTGATGGATGTGGATAAGCAGGTATCGAATGTGTACAAGGCGATATCGATACCTACGAGCTTCATCATTGATTCGAAAGGCGTGATCCAAAATAAATTTATAGGACCGATGAATCAGGAAATGATGGAGAATATGCTGTCTGCGATTGAATGAAAAACTGACAGCCTGTTGTGGGCTGTCAGCTTGTTTGTTTCCGTATGCAAAATCACTCGGATGAGATGGTGTTATTTACCCTCAGTGCAGAGAATTGCTTTTAGCGCTTGAACTTGCTTGCGCTCACCTGCAACGACCAGGGTAGCTCCTGTACAGAGGACGTACTCAGGACCGGGGTTAATCGTTTGCCGATGGTCTTTTTCAATAACGGCAATAATCGTTGCTCCCGTTTCTTGACGGACATCGAGCTCGCCAATCGTTTTGCCGATTGAAGCAGAGCCATTCTGGATTTTGTACCATTCGATAATGAGCTTGTCCAATGCGACCTCGACCGTTTCCAATGCCGTTGGCTGATAGGTCAATCCGCCGACGATCGCAGCGATTTTTCTCGCTTCGTCATCATCGAGGGTAATCATGGAAATGGTTTCGTCTGCATCGTCATTGTCAAAATGGTACATTTCTCTGCGTCCATCATCGTGAATAACAACGACCAGTTTATCCCCGCTTTTTGCTTCAACTTGGTACTTCCTTCCGATTCCTGGCAAATCGGATTCTCTAATCGAGAACATACAGCAGTCTCCTTTACTAACTTCTGGTTGGTCAGCTGAAATACAGATACCTTATTTATTATACATGAAGTGGCATCACGATACATGCATATGAAAACAAACGCATGAAAATAGGATTTTGCTCCTTGTGAGCGATGAACGAAGATGAAGTAAGGGTGATGAACAATGGCAAACAAGCAGTATCGCTTAACAGAATCAGAGTGGCATTTTATATCGGAAATGCGTGAAATGGATATGGATGGATTACTAGACATCGTGATTGCCTTGCGGAGTGAAGTGAGGGAGCTGGAGAAAAAAGCTGAGCTGATCCGCGACCGTGAAAGCGAAAGCTGGCAGGCAGATTATCAAAAGACCCAGAAACGGATCAATCATTTGCGTCAGTTTGAACACGATATTCGAAAAACCTGGCCAATTGAGTAAGGGTGGGAAAAAGTGGTAAGGAAAAATTCGAAGGTTGACATACGTTCGACACGTTCAGTAGGTAAAGTAGGATATGTACATAGCGACACGTATAGAAATACACAACCGGAAGAATGGAGGACTTTCCATGTTTAAAAAACAGTACCTGGCGATTGCATCTGCGTTGGTTCTTACCGTAGGATTATTTCCGACAAGCTCTTCTGCATCTGTTGCGACGAAGAATTTGCAAGCAAAGTACAACAATATCAAAGTGCTGTATAACGGTGCTGCCGTTCCGACTACAGTCGAGCCTTTCATTGTAAATGGTACTACTTACATTCCGCTTCGTATGATGGCAGGAGTATTTAACAAAGACATCACTTGGGATGGAACTACCTATACCATTAACGTAAAGGATCAAGCGGATTCTCAGCACGCAGCTGAACTCGCAGCACGTGATGCGCAAATCAGAACCTTGCAATCCAAAATCGACAGCTTGAACAAAGAGATTGCTGATTTGGAAGACGATCTCGATAAAAAGAAAAATAATGACGATGACGATTTCGATGATCGTTTGAGTGATTTGGAAAAGCAATTGAATAAAGACTATGATGACTTTAGAGACCTCGATTGGGAAATCACGCTCGATGGAGATGAAGACGAGATTGAAGTCGAAATCGAGATTGACCTTGATGAATACCAGGATGAGTTCGATGACCTGGATGACGACGATTTCGAAGAATTGGTAGAAGATATCGTGAGCGATATCTGGGATGAATTCGATGATGCAGATGTAACTGGTAAAATCATCGACAGCGACACTGGCAAGAAAAAATACAGCTTCGAAGGCGATGTTGACGATGAGGACATCTACTTCGACGGCAGCTTGATCAAATAAGGTTCTCCAAAGCCTTGCATCCTTTTTTGAAAAGGGAATGCAAGGCTTTTTTCCTATTTTCCAAAATCAGAAAATCTAATTCCAAAGAGAAAGAGGTAAACTGGTAGTATAGAAGGATAGTAGAAAATGAAGTAGAATAGGTGTCCATGCAAGGGAAAGAGCGAATGGAGAATGATGATATGCCTCGCAATTTGGAAGGTATTCGATGAAAAGTATTCTGTTAGTAGAAGACGAGTTGGTTATTTCACGTGTGTTAAAAGCATACCTGCAAAAAGCAGATTATCAGGTGTGGCAGGCAGAGGATGGAGACGAGGCGACACAGCTCTTTGATGAGCGAAAGCCTGACCTGGTCCTACTCGATGTCATGCTTCCGGAGCGAAGCGGCTGGGAGGTTTTGCAGTACATTCGGGAAAAAAGCGCCTGTCCGGTCATTATGATAACGGCGTTGGGGCAGACCGATCAAAAGCTGAAAGGGCTGAATCAGGGGGCAGACGACTACATAACGAAGCCGTTTGAAGCCGAGGAAGTAGTTGCTCGGGTGAATGCCGTTTTGCGGCGCTCGACTATATTAATCAAGGACCAGGAAACGAAATTTTTTGGTAGTCTGAAAATAAACTTCCAGTCTCACAATGTGACGCTGCATGGTTTGGAGCTGTTGTTTCATCCACGCGACTTGTCTTTGTTACTGTTTCTGGCACAAAATCCGAATCAGACTTTTACTCGCGAGCAGTTAATTGAGCAGGTATGGGGGATGGACTACGGCGGAAGCGATCGCGCTGTAGATTTGGCGATTAAGCGAATCCGAAAGACGTTGGAAAATTGGCCTGCCACCGAAGGCGAGATCAAGACGCTAAGAGGGGTGGGGTACCAGTTCTGTGTTTATCAAAAACAATGAGCCTGTGTCACTCCTGCGTTATTGGACGACACGCTACCTGCTTACGCTCTGCGTTGGTCTCATCCTCATCGGGGGTGTATCCGCTTACTGGATCAAATATGCGGCGACCGAGAAGCAATTGGAAGTGACGAGATTGTTTGCAGAAGAAGTAGCGGATCGTGTAGTCGATGATGACGGGAATGTACTGGTAGGAGACAAGCTCCATCAGGTGCTGGATAATCGGCGTAAGTTTATGGGCGTCGATCGCAATCTCCTTCTTTTCGTTCAAAATAAAAAGGGAGAAATCATCTACAATCGCTTGGGGATGGCGAATCCAGCTATGAAGCGGGCTCTTCCACGTATGCTGGAGCAAGCCAATACTGCCGACAAGGTGAAGCAGCCGAATGGTGATACGCTATACGTCATCAGAAAAGATTTGGAATATAACGACGTCCCTGTAGGTAAAGTCATCCTGCTGTTTCCAGAAACGGATATCAAGGTAGGCAGGGAGCAGGTTCAATACTTGGTCATTATGCTGGGCAGTCTGGGACTGCTCGGATGGGCGGTTATTTACTTTCACGCTCGAAAGCTGTCTGATCCGATTCAGGATGTTGTCTTGTCCGCTAGACGGATCGTAGAAGGAAATTACGATGTCACGATCAATAAAACGATCAAGGAACGTGAAATCCACGAATTAGTCTATACCTTCAAGGAGATGGCAGACCGGCTCAGGCAGCTGGAGAGCATCCGTACTGAGCTTTTAGCAGGTGTTACTCACGAGCTCAAGACCCCTGTGACTGCCATTAGTGGACTTGTTCAGGCGATCAATGACGAAGTAGTTGCTGGTGACGAGCAAAAAGAGTTTTTACAGATTTGCTTGAAGGAAACGAAGCGACTGCAAAAAATGGTAGAAGATTTGCTCGATTTCAATTCATTTGCCGTCGGTGCTATTGCCGTGCAGCAGGAAGAGCAAAATCTAAGCAAGCTCATCCGGGAGATTGCCTCGCAATGGAGGATTACGCAGGATTTAGATGCCGTGACGCTAATCACGACACTGCCCGAGAAAGAAACGATCATCCACGTCGATCCGGGCCGTGTACAGCAGGTTCTCATTAATCTGTTGAATAACGCCAAGCAGGCTGTCGGGAAAAAGGGAACGATTAAACTGGTGCTATACGAAACCGACTCGGATATGCGCCTCGATGTAAAAGACGACGGTCAAGGTATCCCGCTGGCCGAGCAATCACTCGTGTTTGAGCGGTTCTTTCGCGGCAGCAACAAAAAGGAGAAGGTGAGAGGCCTCGGACTAGGCTTGTCCTTTTCCAGAATGATCGCCAAGGCACTTGGCGGCGATCTGATTCTAGGAGAAAGCTCGCCACAAGGCTCTACTTTCACGCTCATTTTGCCGAAAAAATAAGGCAACTCCAACAAAATGGGGTTGCCTTTTTAGTATGCAATTATTCCATTCTTCGTAGCTATTCCCACAACACGACAAGAAAAAGGACTACAGCTGGCGAGAGGAAACAGGAGAAAATGCGAGGGTCTTTGGAACAGCAGCAGAGGCGCAATGGATAAAGCGAAACACGCTTTTAAGCGTCCACCTTGAAATAACCTCAGCGAAATCGCTGCTTTGGACGCGGTTTCGCTTTAGGAATGGAGCCGGACAGCCAATCCCCCAGCAGTTGTTCCAAGAACCCGGAGCCTTTTCTCCTGTTTCCTCATCCACCACCAAAAGTCTGCCCCACCCGATCTTGAAGAATTTTGAAGGAAGGCAGACAACAAATGGAGAAGGAGTATACAAGAAAGCCTGAGTATACGCCCAGCTTTCACACTATTACAGCAGGCGGGAGTGGGCTCTATGATCGACTTTGAAGCGGTATTAGGCTCCATCTATGATATTGTACACGTTACGGACGCTGAGGGCAGGACACTTTATTGCTCCGAAAGATACAGCGAGTTTTTTGGCATTGATCCAAAGGAGATGATCGGTAGGCCCGTCGAGGAGTTTTACCGTCTGGGCTATTTTGCGCCAACCATTACGATGCGCGTGATTCGCGACAAGAAAAAAGTGCAGACGATCCAGACCACGCTGCAGAATCGCAGATTGTACGTAGAAGGGACGCCCATTTGGGACAAGGATGGCAACTTCAGCGGTGTCGTCAATACCTCGATCGACATAACAGACCAGGAGCAATTACAGCAGGAACTAAATGAAGTGAAGTACGTGGGAACCCTTTTTCAAAGTGAAATGACGAAAGAGAGAAGCAGACAAAAAGGAAATACTTGTCTCATCTACCGCAGTCAGTCCATGCAACAGGTGGCAGCGATGGCAGAGAAGCTGGCGCAAGTCGATTCATCGATGATTTTGCTCGGAGAGTCGGGAGTTGGAAAAGGCGTGCTAGCCAAGTACATCCACGAATGCAGCCCACGAGAGGACAAGCCGTTTGTGCACATCAACTGTGGCGCAATTCCCGAGACGCTGCTGGAGTCTGAGCTGTTCGGATATGAAAAAGGCGCCTTCACTGGAGCTTATAAGGATGGAAAAGCTGGATTAATTGAAAAGGCAAACAGGGGAACACTTTTTTTAGACGAGATCGGAGAAATGCCGCTTGCTTTGCAGGTGAAGCTCTTGACAGTCCTCCAGGAAAAAACGATCACGCCAGTAGGCAGCTCGGTCTCACGCAAGGTCGACGTGAAGCTGATTACAGCAACGAACAAAAATCTGCGCAAAATGGTGAAGGAAGGCAGATTCCGTGAAGACTTGTACTACCGAATTCATGTTGTGCCATTGGAAATTCCTCCGCTGCGGGAGAGAAGAGAAGAAATACCCGTTTTGATCCATTACTTTCTCAATGTCTTTTCACAGAAATACTGTCTCGAACGCCAGCTAAGTGACGTATGCTACCGGATTCTGGAGGATTACGATTGGCCAGGAAATGTGCGTGAGCTGGAGAACGTGGTTGAGAGGCTGGTCGTTACATCTCATGATGTTCTCATTACACCGGCGCAAATCCCTCGTTATATCCACAACCAGCAAAGCAGCGCCCACAATGGTATAAAAGTAGATCGCTTGATGCAAATGCAGGATGCTATGGATGAGGTCGAGCGACAGCTGGTACAGCGTGCTTTTGACCAGCATAAAACCACGACGAGGATCGCAGAGGCATTAGGGATAAGTCAGCCTTCTGCAAGCCGCAAAGTGAGAAAATGGGTATTCACAGGTGAATAATTCCTATTCACTGGTGAATAACGGAAAAGAGTAAGAAATTTCAATATTGTTTGTTTTTGTATGCAGCGGTGAATAGTTCCGGGGCAAGACATGCGTTTTATCGCGTGGCACCAATTTTGCAGCATAGAATTGCACAGGAATAAGGGGGCTTTCGATCATGAAAAAAACGATCACCATGCTAGTCAGTTCCTTGCTTGTGGCTGGAAGCTTGCTCTCTGCTTGTAGCAGCAGCACGAGTACTTCTTCGCCTGCCAATTCCTTGACACCTGCTACACAGTCAACAGACACAGCATCAGCGGCAAAGCCAGGTAAAGAAGAAGCACAAACATTGCGTCTCAATACGGAAGAACCAGCTACACTTGACCCAACCTTTGCAGAGGATGCAACCTCGGGAGCGGTGATTCGTGCCCTCTACGACGGATTGACGCGTTTGGACGAAAAGGGAGAAGCGATCAACTCGCTTGCGGAGGAGATGAAGCTGTCGGATGACAAACGGACCTACACCTTCAGGCTTCGTGATGCCAAATGGACAAACGGTGACCCTGTGACAGCGCATGACTTTGAGTTTGCGTGGAAGTACGCGCTCGACCCAAAGACAGGCTCTCCAGCATCATACAATTATTATAGCATCAAGAATGCACAGGCATTCACCTCCGGCAAGGCGAAGGCAGAGGATGTTGGCGTAAAAGCAATCGACGACAAAACACTGCAAGTGACGCTGGAGCATCCCACCCCATTTTTCCCGACCTTGGTATCGTTTCTCCCTCCGGTCAACAAAAATGTAGTCCTGTCCAATCCAAAATGGGCGAACGATCCAAAAACATTGGTTAGTAACGGACCGTTCAAGCTGGATACGTGGGAGCATAAAAATAAGCTTATCCTGGTAAAAAATGATACCTACTGGGAAAAAGATGTGGTAAAACTTTCACGTATCGAATTTTCCATGATTTCTGATACCAATACTGAGCTGTCCATGTTCCAAAATGGAGATCTCGATTGGGCGGGTGGTCCGATAAGCGGACTGCCGGTAGATGCCGTCGCGGCTTTGAAGCAGGAAGGCAAGCTGATGACGAAGCCCAAAGCCACCTCCTACTATATTCGCTTTAATGCAGAGCGCCCGCCATTTACAAATGTAAAGATACGCAAGGCCTTTGCTTACGCGATCAATCGTCAGGAGATTGCTGATAATATCGGCCAGGCTGGTCAGACGCCATTGATGGGGATTACACCGATTACTGCGAGTCTCAAGCCTGAAGGCTTTTTTGCTGACAACCAGCAGGAAGAAGCGAAAAAGCTGCTCGCAGAAGGCATGGCTGAGCTAGGAATAACCAGGCTCCCTGCGATCACGTACTTGTACAACACCTCGGATCGCAACAAGGCAATCGCAGAAACACTCCAAGCAGCCTGGAAAAATGTATTGGGTGTAGACGTAAAGCTGCTTAACAAGGAAACAAAGGTGTATTTGGACGATCAGGAGCAAGGCAAGTTTGAAATTACACGTTCAAGCTGGACAGCTGATTACAACGATTCGATCAACTTTTTACAGAAGTTTATTGAAAAGTACAGCTCCTCCAATATTACTCGCTGGCATAGTCCGAAATACACAGAGCTGATTAATCAGTCTTATAAAGAGGTGGACCTGGCAAAGCGCAATCAAATTTTACTGATGGCAGAGACGCTCTTGATGGAGGAAATGCCGCTCACAGGCATCTTCAGTGATGTAAACGCCTGGGTACAGAGCGATAAGGTAAAAGGAGTCCGCATTGATCCGCTCAGCAAGATCGATTTCAAATGGGCCTACAAAGAATAAGGGAGAGATCGTAGCGATGAATAAAGGAAAAGCATTGCGTGCAGGAGATACCATCGGGGTGGTTGCCACCTCAAGTCCTGCAACAGAGGAAGTATTGAACAAAGCGATTGTGGCACTGGAAGCTTTCGGATTTAAAGTAAAGATAGGCGCAGCGTGCAGGGAAACCTACGGGGGATATTTAGCAGGCTCTCCCCAGCAGAGGGCAATGGAATTGAATGCGATGTTTGCTGACGATGAAGTAGATGGCATCATGAGCATGCGAGGAGGATATGGAGCACCGCAAATTCTCAGCCTGCTCGATTATGATTGCATTGAGCAAAATCCTAAGCTGTTTATCGGCTACAGTGATATTACTGCCCTACATACCGCATTTGGTCAGGTAGCCAATTTGGCGACACTTCACGGCCCGATGGCTACGTCTGATATTGCACACAATTTGGATGATTGGTCCAAGCAATACTTGCTGCGCGCGATGACACGCCCTGAGCCTTTGGGGGCAATTGTCAACCCGCCGGGAGAAGAAATGATTTGTCTCGTAGAGGGTCAGGCGTCTGGTCCGGTTGTCGGAGGCAACTTGGCTCTCATCGCCGCTTTGATGGGGACGCCATTTCAATTAGACACGCGAGGCAAGCTGCTGTTTCTGGAGGACATCGATGAAGAGCCGTACAGAATTGACCGCATGTTGACGCAATTGGCACTTGGAGGCTTGTTTGATGATTGTGCCGGAGTCGTGATTGGAACCTGGACGGACTGCGAATCGAAAAAACGCGAAGGCTTCTCTGTGTGGGATGTGTTTCAGAACATTGTCGTGCCCTATCAAAAGCCAACCATCTGGAATGTGCAAATCGGACACGGAGCGTACAACATGGCATTGCCACTCGGTGTGGAAGCGAGTCTGGATGCTACGAGCTGCCAATTGACAATAGAGGAGAGTGTAACGGTATGAACATGGAGCAAAAAGAACAAGTAAAGCGACGTGCCGAGGAAATTTTGCCATGGCTCTCGGAGGTGCGCAGAGACTTTCATCAAAATCCGGAGATCGGTTTGGAGGAGTTTCGCACACAAGAGCAAATTATCCAGTACCTCAACCAGATGGGGATTCCTTATACGAAATCAGCGGGGACAGGAGTTGTAGGACTCATCCAGGGAGCAAATCCAGGGGCAACCGTTGCCTTGCGGGGAGACATGGATGCATTGCCAATTCTTGAGCAAAACGACACCAGCTACCGCTCTAAGGTCGAGGGAAAAATGCATGCCTGCGGACATGATGCGCACATGACCTGCCTATTGGGAGCAGCTCGTATTTTGAACGATTACAAGCAGGAGCTGGCAGGCACTGTGAAGCTGTTTTTCCAGCCAGCAGAGGAGACAGTAGGTGGTGCACTGCCTATGATTCAGGAAGGCGTGCTGGAAAACCCTCGTGTGGAAGCAGTATTCGGTCTTCATGTTTCGCCTGAGCTTGAGGTAGGTCGAATTGGGGTAAAATACGGGCAAATGAATGCAGCGTCAGATGATGTACATATCACGGTGTATGGCGAAAATGGACATGGTGCGTATCCACACAACGGAAAAGATGCGATTGTTATCGCCGCCCATGTCATTACTGCCTTGCAGACCATTGTCAGCCGCAATGTAGACCCTCGTCAGTCGGCTGTATTGTCGCTTGGAATCATTTCGGGTGGAACAGCAACGAATATTATTGCCCAGGAAGTAAAGCTTTCTGGTACGATTCGCACCCTGACAAAAGAAGTGCGTGCGCTGGTCAAAGAGCGTGTACGCGAGGTAGCTGACCTGACAGCCCGAAGCTTGGGTGGTCGTGCAGAGGTTAGCTTTGAAGAAGGCTACACCTCTCTGATCAATGACAATGCTATGGTCGATCTGGTAAAAGCCACTGGAGAAGAGCTGCTTGGTGCAGAGAACGTCCAAGTAAATGAGCTGCCGAGTCTCGGGGTGGAGGATTTTGCCTTCTTTGCCGAGCATGTGCCTGGTGCCTTCTACCATTTAGGTGTACGAAATGAGGCGATGGGCTGCACTTTCCCTGTTCACCATCCGCGCTTTGATCTGGATGAGCGGAGCCTGGCAGTTGGAGCAGCTATGCAGGCGTGCAATGCAATGGTCTTCTTGCAGGAGCGTGCCCGTAGCTTGCAGCCTTAACGAACGTCCGCTTGGTGAATTTGAACGGCTCCAGAATAGCTTATGGCTCGCGGCGGCACACTACAGACGCAATCTCTATTTCTATGAAAGGAAGGAGCGTCGAATAATGAGTATTACGATAAGCCGTCCCGTGACCGAAGTGCTGAACAAGCAGGTTGCAAGCTGGTCTGTCCTGTATATAAAGCTGCACCACTTTCACTGGTATGTGAGTGGTCCCAACTTTTTTACGCTGCACGCCAAGTTCGAGGAGCTGTACAACGAGGCAGCGAAGTATGTAGATGAACTGGCAGAGCGCCTGCTTGCTGTCGGAGGCAAGCCGGTTTCCACGATGAAAGCCTGTATGGAGAAATCCTCGATCCAGGAAGCGACAGGCGGCGAATCTGCGGAGCAAATGGTGCAGGCCGTTGTGAGCGACTTTACCAAGCTGATCGCTGAGCTGAAGGAAGGAATCGTGGCAGCAGAAGCGGCAGATGACGACGCAACAGGCGACATGTTTTTGGAGATGAGTGAAAGTCTGCAAAAGCATGGATGGATGCTACAGGCGTTTTTAGGAAAATGATTGAAAAAAGGAAGTCAGCGAGCTGATGCCTGAGAGGGTGTTAGCTCGTTTTTTCTGTGCCAGAATTCATTTTGAATATTTGTAAGAAAAAACGAAGTCGTGTATCTAATCAATGAGAAGGGAGGGGAAGAAGCTGGAAGAAAAAGAAATGCTGCCGCCATTATCGATCCTGCATTCGACTGTAGACGCCTCATTTGAATTCATCATGGAAAAACATTTGTACGATGTTTACCGCCTCTGCTGTTGGTTTATTCAAGACAAGATTGCTGCGGAGGATGTAACTCAGGAGGTTTTTTTGCGTGCGTATAAAAGCTTGCCCGGCTTTCGGGGAGAGAGCAAAATCGAGACCTGGCTTTATCGCATTGCCATCAATGAGTCCAAGCGTTACCTGCGATCCTGGTCCATTCGCCATATTTTTTATCAGGCTGAACCAGATGTCCACGAATTTATCGAGATTGAAGAAGGTGTCGTTAGAAAGGAAGAATGGAGGCGTCTGGCAACAGTCATTGCCAAGCTGCCGTTTCGTCACCGACAGATCATTATTCTTCACTATTACGAGGAGTTGACGATAGAAGAGATTGGAGAGATTTTGGAGATTTCTTCAGGAGCTGTGTATACACGTCTGCATCGTGCTCGTGAAAAGTTGAAAGCATTGCTGAACAAGGAGGGGGAAAAATGGACCTAGAGCAAAAATTGCGCGAGCTGGCCAAACACGAGCAGTACGTCGTCCCGTATGACCCAGCGCTGATGAATCGGATGAGGCTAACGATTCATCAGCGGTTACAAAGCAATCGGAAGCCATTTCCTTTTGTAGTAGCGCCGATAATTGTGGTGGTGCTGATCGTTGTCTTTTTGAGCGGGGGTCTGGAACATTTTCGAGCAGGCGGAGGCACAGGTAAAAATATCGAGGGAGAGAATAATCGGGTCATCGAGTATGCACCAGCTCCAGTCATTAGTGACCGTTTAGCCAAAATGTTAAATATGATGACTTCTTATGATGACATTGAAATCAAGAAGACAGGGCCCTCTCAACTGGCAGAAGTGTTTTTACGTGCAGATGAAGCGCATGAAGTGGAGACGAATAAAGGAAAGTTGCAAGTAGTCATTTTTCCGGAGAATGTTAACGCGGAACAAATCGAGTTAGATGAAGATCTCACGACATCGGGAAATATTACATACACCTTCACAGGAACGGAGCTTAAGGAAGAGCTGTTGCCGCTCCGAGCTAAAGGACCGACCTATGTGTACACGAAAAGCAACCTGCTATTTGCTACGAATAACAGTTCTTTGGTTGGAAGCATTCGTTACATATTTGACCTCCGTGAGGTTCATTCAGACATACTGACTAGCTTCGGATTAAATTGGGATGAGTACGACATTTATCGGCGAATAGGGAAAAGGGGCAAGGACGGATGGAGTGAGAAACAGTTAAAAGATATTGCAATCATAGCTTTAAGACCGCCTGATGAACTAGAAATAGGCGACCTGATGCCTGCTATCTTTTTTAAAAAAGGAGAGCCGATCGCAAGCATTATTTATCAAAAGGCAAGTGGGGTAAATAAGCTCAGACAATACCGCTGGGATCAAGCTACAGAGGCGTGGATACTCGAGCAAAACAAGAGTATTCAAGGCAAGAAGCGAAAGCGCGAATAAGGACGAAAGTGTTGTTCTAGCTGCTGTGGGATAAGCCTCTAGTTCCCAAGAAAGGTCTGCTGGTGTAAACTAACTTTGTGATGATAGTAAGAAAGCACTTTCATGATGGAAAGGATGTACGTTCCCATGGCATCACCTTACGTTACGTTTAATCGCGAGCAGTGGAGAGCACTGCGGGCCTCCACGCCGTTGACCATATCGGATGAAGAGCTTGCTTGTCTGCAGGGGTTGAATGAAAATGTTTCGATGACGGAAGTGGCGGAGATTTACCTTCCTTTGTCGCGTTTGCTCAATCTGTATGTGGGTGGTACGCAGGAGTTGTATCAGGCTACGCACACGTTTCTCGGCAATCAGGATGGCAAGGTACCGTTTATTATCGGAATCGCAGGCAGTGTAGCAGTAGGGAAAAGCACGACCGCCCGGATTTTGCAGACGCTGCTCTCAAGGTGGCCGAATCATCCCAAGGTGGATTTGGTCACAACTGACGGATTCCTCTATCCGAACCGTGTGCTGGAGGAGCGGGGAATCATGAAGCGTAAAGGCTTCCCCGAGAGTTATGATTTACGCAGATTCATCACCTTTTTAGCAGATGTAAAATCAGGTCTGCCAGAAGTATCTGCACCCGTCTACTCCCATCTGGTTTATGACATTGTGCCAGACGAATGGCAAACAGTGCGTCAGCCTGATATTTTGATTGTTGAGGGATTGAACGTTCTTCAGCCGCCACGTGGTGATGATAACGAGCCGCGTATTTCCGAAGTTATCGTATCAGATTTCTTTGATTTTACGATCTATGTTCATGCGGATGAAAAAGATATTTTGCAATGGTATGTAGAGCGCTTCAAGCTGCTGCGCCAGACCGCGTTCTCCAATCCCTCTTCCTATTTCCGCCGATACGCCAGCTTGTCTGATGAAGAAGCGACCGAGGTAGCGACTGGCATCTGGAATGAGATCAACGGAGCGAATTTGCGCAGTAACATTTTGCCGACAAGAGTTCGCGCCCAGCTGATTTTGGATAAGGGTCAGGATCATATGGTGCAGAGCGTGAAGCTGCGTAAGCTGTAGATACCGGAAACGAAAGTGGAGGATTTTTCATGAAAATGATCAGTGCCTGTTTGATCGGTTGTGAGTGTCGTTATGATCAAAAATCGTGTCTGGATGAAGACCTGGAACAGCTTTTGCGAGAGGGAAAGGTCATTCCGGTATGCCCAGAGCAGCTTGGAGGATTGCCAACTCCACGGCCACCTGCTGAAATGATTGGGGGCGATGGCTTTGATGTTCTGGATGGGCGTGCACGCATTGTTGATCAAACAGGTAATGATGTGACAGCTGAGTTCCTCGCCGGAGCGCAGCAGGCATTGAAGCTGGCAAAAACAGTCGGGGCAACCTCTGCGATCCTAAAGGAAAATAGCCCGTCCTGTGGCAGCTCCTTTGTGTACGATGGCAGCTTTTCCGGGAAAAAGGTGCCTGGGGTCGGTTTGACAGCAGCTTTGTTCAAGCGAAACGGGATAGAGGTTCACTCCGAGGTTAAATAGGCTGGAATTATAAGGATAAGGACGTATTGAACCGCAGTGGATCATACGTCCTCTTACAGTTTGGCTATGTAATAGGTGACGGCATCTGTTGTTTGTCTAATTTCCAGCCATGTCTGCCAAATAGATAAGAGATAATAGCTACATGCGACAAAGGCGAGCGCATGCAGAGCATTTTCCAGTGAGTGTTTGCGTAAAATCAACCAGCATAGCATGATAAAGAGCAGGATCATGAATGAGAAGACTAGCCTGCTTTCTTTTCCTGCGAGTGAGTGGATTTCCTGTTTCAAGTGCGTAAGTGTAAACTGGTTCTCTTCGTCCATTTGTACACGATCGAGATTTTTCTCCGAAGTAACAAAACTGTAAAACTCATCTTCGCTTCCAGTGATCTTCGTATCCAATTCCACTTTGTACATGACACCAGATAACATTGCTTTTTCCGAATAGAAATCATCTGTAAAAATGCGATTTTGATTTTCAAATGTTATCCAGATAAAAAAAGAGGTAACAAAAAGGAACACGACAACAGCCAGCTGACCATATATTTTTGGTTCTACCTCCACATAGATAAGACGTTGCATGCTACCAAGTCCTTTCCGCTTTTTTACATATAATACCATATAAAAAAGACCTTGAATGAAGCTGAATTCACTTCGCCCAAGGTCTTTTCATTTTGCTCTAAGGATTGCGCTTATAACTCCTTTAGCAGCCGCTCCAGCTTTCTTTGCTGGTCCTTTCGCTTCTTTTTCGCCAACCGATCTTCTTCACTCAGCGCTCGTAACAGTGAGTAGCACATCAATACCATAATGACGGCAAAAGGGAGCGCGGCAACGATAGATGCCGTTTGCAAGCCTTCTAGCCCACCACTTAAGAGCAGGACAACGGCGATGGTTGACTGGAGGATGCCCCACGTTATTTTCACACGATTGGACGGGTCCAAATTTCCATCGGAGGAGAGCATGCCGAGCACAAAAATGGCTGAGTCTGCTGAAGTGATAAAGAACGTGATAATCAACAGAGTAGCCACGACAGCGAGGATGAATCCCATTGGCAATTGTTCCAGTGCGAGAAATAATGCAGTTGAAATGTCACTTTGTACAGCTTTTCCAATGGGAGCCTGATCAAAAATCTCCAAATGAAGAGCTGTCCCCCCAAAGACTGAGAACCAGATAAAGCTTAGTAGACTGGGGACGAGCATCACACAAATGACGAATTCCTTGATGGTTCGACCTTTGGAGACGCGCGCGATAAACATTCCGACAAATGGGGCCCAAGCAATCCACCAAGACCAGTAGAACAATGTCCAGTTGGCTACCCAATTGCCTTGTGTAAAAGGAGTAAGCCGCAAGCTCATCGAGATGAGATTATTCAAATAGCTACCCAGTGTGCTAGTGAATGTGTCAAATAAAAACGAGGTTGGGCCTAAGACTAAGGTAAGGAATAATAGACCCATAGCAAGAACAAGATTCGTATTGCTGAGAAACTTGATCCCCTTATCGAGCCCCGTTGTAGCGGATAAAAGGAAAAGCACAGTGATGATCGCAATAATGACGATTTGCACGATGGCATTGGAGGGAAGTCCAAACTGATGGGACAAGCCTCCGTTAATCTGAAGTGTTCCTAGACCGAGAGAGGTGGCTACGCCAAAAGCAGTGGCAATGACCGCTAGAATATCGATAGCTTTGCCAATGGGTCCATTCGTCCGCTCTCCCAGCAAGGGAGCAAACGTAGAGGAAATCAAGCCTTTTGATCCTTTGCGAAATTGAAAATAAGCAAGGCATAGTGCGATGACGGCATAAATGCCCCATGGATGGAGACCCCAATGAAAAAAGGCGTAGCGCAGGGCGGTTTGAGCGGCTTCAGTTGTTTGCCCTGTTACTCCTGCCGGTGGAGAGAAGTAGTGGGAGACAGGCTCTGCTACACCCCAAAAGACAAGACCAATCCCCATCCCGGCACTAAACAGCATCGCAAACCAGGTAGGAAGGGAATATTCTGGCTCGTCATCGTCTTCACCTAAAGGGATTTGGCCATATCTGCTAAACGCCAGAAAAATACAGAAAAGCAAAAAGCCAAAGGTGACGATCAAGTAGAACCAGCCAAAATTTGTCGTAGTCATGTGTAGCACTTGGGTTGCTGCTTTTGCGAAAAGTTCAGGAGAAAAAACGCCGAACAATACAATAATAAGTACTATAACTAATGAAATAAGAAACGTCATTTCATTCCTCCAGGATTTTAGGACGTCAACGATGATAATAGTTTATAGTCCCGCGTGTTTTCCGAAATTATTCCATGTGGAGGGCATGAAATCGAACAGAGAGTGATCTGGAAACAGCTGTGACCAACCGTCTGTTTATGAAAACGTTTCAATAAAGCGTTTAGCCGCTTTGGAGAGATGACGTCCGGATTGCCAGACGACAGCTGCAGAGGAGTAGATCGAGGTTCCTTCCAGCGCGATCCCGCGAATTTGTTCACTTTTATGTCTTTCCCAGGCGGAGTGTGGAACGATGGAGGAGCCGACGGAGGCTGCTACCATGCTGACAATCAGCGAAATATCGGGACATTCGCAGATGACATGAGGCTCTACACCGAGACGTGAAAACTCTTTGACGATCAGATCGTATATGCCAAGACCAGGAGTACTCGGCATGATCAGAGGGAGCTGGGCAATTTCACTCATGTGTATCCGCTCGTGAGAAGCATAGAATGAGCTGGCGGGTACGATCAGAACGAATGGCTCTTCCTCCAGTGGAATCATCATGCAGTTGTTCAAGGAATGAGGCAAGCGGACGATAGCGACCTCGATTGTTCGCCTCTCCAGCCATTGATTGAGTAATTGCGTGTCACCTTTCCACACTTTGTACGTAATCAACGGGTATTTTTGTTGAAACAGGCGAATTTGTTCGGGGAGTCGGTAGGCGGATAAAGCACTTACGCCGATGGACAAGGTCCCGCGAATTCCTTCGCCAGTTTCTTTTACTTCTGAGAGAGCTTCCTCCATCTGATGAACGATATTCAGTGCTTGCCGGTACAGAGTGTGTCCTGCTTCGGTTAGCTCCATGCGTTTTCCAGAGCGCTCCATGAGAATGACGCCCAATTCGTCCTCCATCTGCTTGAGTTGCTGGCTCAAAGGGGGCTGGGCAATATTTAAGCGTTTGGCGGCACTTGTAATTTGGCCTTCCTCGGCGATGGCAATAAAGTACCGCAGCTGGCGAATATCCACGTAGGCTTCCTACCTTCCTTTTACAATCCATATGAAAAACATATGAAAGACAGATTAACTGGATATTTTTCATATTGATGAGGCTATGATAGCATAATTTTCACAGGAATTCATGGAACATGCATAAGGAAAGAAGGGAATATACGTGCGTACGTGGCTGGATAAGATATTTCACCTGCGCGCTTGCGACACGACGTTTCAACGGGAAATCATCGCTGGCTTCATCGGCTTTGTCACCATTGTCTACATTGTTGCCGTAAACGCTTCGATTTTACAGGATGCAGGTATTCCGATGGAAGCAGGCATTCTTGCTACCGTTTTGACTGCATTCATCGGCTCACTTCTCATGGCTTTTTGGGCGAATGCTCCCATTATTTTAGTCCCCGGTATGGGAATCAATGCGTTGTTTACGTACACGCTTTGTCACTCGATGGGCCTTAGCTGGCAAGAAGCCCTGGCTGCTGTTTTTGTTTCGGGACTGATTTTTACGGTGATTGCCTTTACCCGAGCTGCGACAGTCTTGTCCAATGCGATTCCTTCCTCGCTGAAAGAAGCGATCACAGTGGGGATTGGGTTGTTTTTGACGTTTATCGGCTTGCAAAAGGGTGGTTTAATCGTAACCAATCCTTCGACCTTTGTGGCCTTGGGTGATTTATCAAGCCCGCATGTCATCGTGACGCTGGTCACACTCGTTTTGACGCTGATCTTGTTTGTTCGCGGTGTGCCAGGCAACTTTTTGAT
Source organism: uncultured Brevibacillus sp. (assembly GCF_947502445.1). Lineage (GTDB taxonomy): Bacteria > Bacillota > Bacilli > Brevibacillales > Brevibacillaceae > Brevibacillus. The sequence continues at coordinate 130,988 of NZ_CANMZW010000005.1, read as the reverse complement.
CGGGATAGCAGCAGGGACCGGGCTTGGTATCCTGCTCGGGATTGTTGAGCCGGGAGCTGGCAGCTCGTTTTCTTTTGCCGAATACAGTCACGTATTTGCTGGAATGTCTTTTTCCGGGATTTGGACTTTGCCGTTTTGGATCGCCACTTTTTCACTTGCCATGGTGATCGTGTTTGAAAACATCGGGTTGATTCATGGGCATACTGCCATGTTTGGTCAGCCGCAAAAGTTTCGCCGCTCCTTGCAAGCAAATGCCCTGTCAGCAGCTATTTCGGGAATTATGGGCACAAGTCCAACCGTTTCCACAGTAGAGACCGCAGCAGGTATTACAGCAGGAGGACGTACGGGACTGACGACACTTGTAACAGGAACGCTGCTTCTTTTGTCGCTTGGTCTTATCCCGGTTGTCAAAATGATTCCGGATGGCGCAGTGGCACCCGTATTAATTATTATCGGGGCTCTCATGCTGCAAAACGTGCAAAACATCAATCTGAAGGACTTCTCAGAAGGATTCCCAGCCTTTTTGATCATCGCGATCATTCCGTTGTCGTACAGTATTGTAGATGGAATTGCCTTTGGTTTCGTGGTGTATCCGCTGCTGAAGCTGGCACTCGGAAAAAGACGGGAAGTACCAGCGCTGCTGTATGTGATCGCAGGACTGTTTTTACTTAACTTGATGTTACCGATATTCACGTAAAGAAAAATCCCCTGACCGTATGTGAAGTGCACCCCTTAGAATAGACATTGGATTAGCCCCTGGTTTATCCGATGAATTCTAAGGGGTGTATTTTTTATGGTGAAAAAGGGACAGAAGTTTAGAAATTATCCGTATGATTTAAAAAAAGAAGACATACGACTACATATTGGGGTCTTGACCAACAATGGTCGGGGGATTTTTGGCCTATTGCGCTTGTGTCAGCAGTTTCACAGCATCCTGCAATTGCAGCTCGATGTCATGAGGGGTATAGCCGAGCCACATAATATCGGCAGTGATGATAAGATCAGGCTGCAGAGACAAGATTTTTTCATAATTGATCGCTTCCAATGTTCCGACATCCTCGATGCCTTGAAACGCGGGACCTGTGTTTTCGAGCAAGTGACTTGCTGCTCCGATCGGCTTTACGCCAACGGACAGCATCTGGCTGGCATATTGCAGCGTCACGACTCTTTGCACAGAGACGGGAATTTGTGTTTCTCCGAAGGCAGTCTTGTATGTACGAGTGGTAGCAGTAAGATCAGTGGATGCCTTGTCAGTAGACGGAGGAGCTGTGTCGCTGTTGCCGGTTGGAGCTGAGCCTGATTGTGTTCCAGATGTTCCGCATGCTGCCAGAGAGAACGAGAGGAGCAAAATACTTGCAAAAACCAACCATTTTATTCTCATGATGATTCCTCCAGAATGTACAAAAGTATAGTAGTGAGGGAGACAGTCAAAAGCATGTTCCATGCACATTGATGATAAAGATTATCATTATCAAATAAATCCGTCAATGCTTTTCACGAAAAGAGAAGGTTACATTTGGCAACAATTTTTTGCGGATCAATAATCTCTTCAGGCTAGGAGAGCTTTGATAGCCCTATCGAGTCATATGAAAAAAAAGATAGAGTCTTGAGGCCAGTGGTCGCTCCAGCAATAGGCGAATGCCTCTATCGGGCTAGGGACTGACGATAAGTTGGGATTGGTTTGTTACATTTTATGGGTAAGAATTTTATCTTGAAGGAGAGTAAGCATGTGAAGACTGTATTGCGGATCAGCATTTATCTCATCGTTTTTGTTGTCGTAGTAGGAGGCGCAGGCACAATCGGGTTCGTCAATACAATGAATGACGTAATGTCGGTTTACGATAAAGCCGCTCCTGCATTGGCGAATGTGCAGGTACCGAAATACGACGCAAACAAACCAACAGTGGCTGTGCTGCTGGCGAATGAATCGACGGAAGTATTCGATTTTCTCGTTCCGTACGAGATGTTTGCTATGACGGAAGCTTACAATGTATACAGCGTTGCCCCCGATCGTGAAATCAAATCACTAACCGGGGGACTCGATGTCGTTCCGCATTATTCGTTTGACGAAATGGATGCGATGCTCGGTAAAAGCCCGGACATTATCGTCATTCCGTTTATGCCGATTCTGGACGAGAAAAAATATGCGCCTGTCCGTGAATGGATTCGGAAAAACGCGAGCGCCCAGACGACATTGCTCTCCATTTGTAATGGGGCAGAAAACCTGGCCGATACTGGCTTGCTGAACGGCAAATCGGCTGCGACGCACTGGGGCGATATTGACCGGCTCATGAAACAGTATCCGGAAGTCCAGTGGGTGAAAGATCGACGCTTCGTCCCGCAAGGCAATATTGTTTCATCTGCGGGTCTGACATCGGGAATCGACGCTACGCTATACCTCATCTCCCAGCAGCTTGGCGAGGATGCGGCGAAGAAAGTGGCGGTAGAGATGAACTATCCATCCTACGATTACGTGAAAAACCCGCAAATGAAACCCTTCACTGTCGGGCTCGGCGACATAACGTTCATACTGAACAACGCTTATCAATGGAACAAAGTAAAGGCGGGCGTTCTGCTATATAACGGTGTCGATGAACTAGATTTGTCCGCTGCATTCGACACGTACGCTGCTTCCGGCACGACGACGACGTTAACCGTTTCCAGCTCGAAAGAACCGATCGTAACGAAGCACGGCCTGAACTTGGTCGCGCGTTATCAGATAAAAAGCGTGCCGAAACTGGCAAAGATGATTGTCGTTGGTGCCGAAGCCGAATCTGCAGCCGTCAAAGACATCAACGAATGGAACGCCAGCGGTAACAGCGCGAAACTGCTCTACTTGCACCGCGAAGCGGCGGATCGATTTGCAATGGATCCCGCGTTTGAGGATTTGGCCAAGCAGGAGGATATAGGGACGGCGAAATTTGCTGCCAAGCGACTCGAATATCGCGCCACCGACCACCTGAGGCTAGAAGGCAGATCTTTCTCTTTTGAAGCGTTTGGCATACCGGTTTTGCTCGGTGCTCTGTCCTTGATCGTCTCCTTTTTCATCGATCAGAGATTCATTCGCAGGAAAAAGATATAAGGGTATATCAATAGACTGGCAAGGTTTAACCAGTCTATTCCCAGTTTCTTGCTATGAATTCCTGTGTACAAATGCGATCTGTGGTTTCACAAGATGACCTTGTGTGAAGTTTTGCGGCTAAGGGGCAATGGAAATCGGTACTTGCCAGTTGACGTCCGAATCATAGGTGACGATGCTCGTAAAACGTAGCGTAATGGAATTCGTCTCTTTTGTCAGTCCTTGTACAGGAATTTTCAGCTTCAGGCGTCGCTTTCTCGTCCCAGGATCAAACGTCTCCCATTCGCCTTGTAAGCCCTCGTTCGGGGTGGGTATGATACGCCCCGATTCGTCGAGGACATCAAAGCCAGCCCCCATAAGTGTGGTCTCTTCTACTAGCTCAAGCGTGCTACTATCTTCTCCATAATGGATACCCGTAAGCGTTGATTGAAAGCTCTTGTAGGTAAACGTCTGATTCTTTTTGTCCAAATCACGCAGGTCTATTTTCCAATCCAGGTTCAGACGCTCATATTGGGCGATTCCTTTCAATACAAAGCGTAGATTCTTCTGGCTGACTAAAGGGAGATAAGATTGCGAGACGATGGACGTGTTTCCATCGGAGGGACGACTATTGCTTGTGTCATCATGCTCTTCCACCAAAATACCATTTCCCTCTGCTGAAGTAGGGAGCGCTGTACTCATGACCACTTTACCTAACTCGTCAAAAACATCATAATGCACCCAGCGCTGATTCAACCATTTCTTTGCATCGTCGTGGAAAAATTCAGGGTGCTTCGCTTCCAGTTCTTGCTTTCGTTCATGGGTCCACTCTGATTGGAGTGCGAGTGTGGTCAGGGTCGGTGAAAGGGTAATACTGTTCAGCTGGATGTCTAGCCCTGATGGAGTGGTATAAGTCGCATCGATAGGAATACGCTTGGTTGCAGCGATACTTTTTTCGAGATTGACGGGAACCTTTAGCTTCCACGACCCTTCGACTCCGTTTACTTTTTTCAGCAAGATGTTTACGTAAAGCTGTTTCGCCGATGCATGCTCCTTCAGGTCAAACAACAAATCGGCATAATCCTCATGCGGTAGTACCCTGCGAAAGCTCTGCTTTGCCATTCTTCCAGATGGCAGCATGTAGGCAGATTTTTGCGTAATGATTTTCCCATCGTCAGTCGTAATGTAAAAATCGTTACCGTCTTTTGTGTAATAAAATGGCGAGGGATTCGGTCCGAGATCGACCCTTTCAAAAATGATAGTTGGGTCCAGGAGCGTTCCATCTGCCTTTTGCAGATTATAGGTCATAATCAATCGCTTGGTATCAGCGAGGACTTCCTTGACGGTAACGGTGATCCCTTGATCGGTTACCGATGCTTGCGAAGTCTGTGAAAAGCCCTGCTGAGCTGCTGATTGCAAGCCTTTGTCAAGCCCTGGCCGGTTAAAAAAAGAATGGATCCAGTCAGCAAATACGGGAGAGACAACGGTTCCTACTGCAAAAATGATGAGGAGAATAGCGACAGAGGCAAATGCCAACAGTTTTTTCTTGATCACTGCTCGGGTTCGGGAGGCTTTTTGAGCAGGCAGTTCCTTATGCTCGGGAAGACTGTCCAGTATCTGGATAAACCCAGCATGAAACGACTCTGGTACACGCTCGTTTCGATGTGCGGTCTCTTCCTTCAGCCATTGATCGATTTTTTGATCCAGACTATTGCTCATAGGTGATACCGCTCCTTTCTGTGGCCGATGCCGTATACCATTTTGCGAGCCGTTCTCGTGCTTTCACCAGACGAGACTTGAGGGTTCCTTCGGCCACTTGCAAAAGCTCCGCCATCTCTCTAACAGTAAAGCCTTCGAAATAATGGAGTTGGATGAGCAGACGCAGCTCTTCATTCAACGATTCCAGTGCCTGCTGCAATTCGACATGAGCTTCAAAGCGATTGACTGCCTCGCTATTCTCCGGGTGTGAAAAGAGAATGACCTTGTTTTGCTCGCGAGCGATTCGATAACAGACATTCATTACGATCCGGATGAGCCAGGTCTTGAAAAATCGAGGCTCACGCAAGGTATGTATGGAATGAAAGGCATTTAATACGGCTTCCTGAACGGCGTCGAGACATTCATGATCTGTCTTTAAAATGGAGCGCGACACCCTATATAGTGTCTGTTCCATGCCCATCATCAGACGAACAAACGCTTCTTTTTCACCTGAGATCGCGCGTTCGACATCCTGGATAAAATTAGGTTCCACCTTTCATGACCACTTTTTTTGCTTTCTATACCATTAGAGTGAATTCAGCGGCATTTGGTTGAAGTGAGTGTCATTTTGTTTTACAAATTTTTCTACAACTCCCATCTATGCTACAGTGGAAAGAAGAAAGTGGGTAGGGGAGGATTTTCGATGATTCACGAGATGACGATTCAAATACGCGTTGCGGATTTTGCCAAAGGACAAGCCTGGTACGAGGTACTGCTCCAGCGTGAACCTGATTTTATCCCTCACGAAGGCTTTGCCGAATGGGAAATCATTCCGGGATGCTGGCTGCAGGTTGCAGAAGGGCTTGCTGCGGAAGGAAGCGGACCGATGCGCTTTGCGGTGATAGATATTGAGGCAGAAAGGGAAAGACTCGCCGCGAGCTTGCAGATTGCACATTTTGAGATTTATCAGCGCGAAGAGGTACCCGTTAAGTGGGGAACATTTGCGGACCCATGGGGAAATCGAATCGGATTTTTTGAATACCTGGATGATGCGGAGAAGGCAGAGAAGCTCAAAAGATTTTCACGAGACAAATAGAGAACAAACGAACACCCCTCGCGCTCGTTGGCTTGCAAGGGGTGTTCGTATTTTTATGTCTCGTTGGAAATTATCGTTTAACCAGAACGAATGCTTGTTTCACTTCATTCAAAGACAGGGCAACGGATTTAAACTTTTTACCGAGGTCTGTTGCAGGATCAAACACGTTGTCTTGTGGCAAGGCGGCTACATATACCATATTGGTCGCTGGATTTTGGGCAATTTCCGTACCGATCGGTGGTTCGGCTGGATTGTTGAGCTTTTTCCAGTCGTTTTTGTCAAAAGCGAGAATCTCTACGACAGTAGCCTGGTCCTCTATGGTTTTGCTGTTGAAAAGGAAGCGGGTAATATGTTTTGCCTTAGGCACGTACTCAGCAGCCTTTGTGCCTGTCAGCTCGTCCACCAGGATATTGCCATTCCATGATTTTGGAGCAAGGAACGCATAGGCAGAATCACTGCTTTTATAAGAGCCATTATACACATCCAGCTGGCGAACTGTTGGCTCAAAATGAGCACTCATCAGCTCCCATTTGGTCTTGTTCCACTTCCATTTGGATTTGAGGTAGCCACGAACATCCGCATTGTAATCCCCTGTCAGACGTTCTGTACCCTCCAGCACGTAAATGCCGTTTTTGTTCAGGTCGATTGGTTTTAGCTGGACAAATCCACCACCGACGACACCTTCTTTGTCTTTATCGAGTCCAGGCAGGCTCAGCTGCTGTGCCTTCTGCCCTTTGATGGTGTAAATGTGATTGGCCTGATATCCGCCGCTTCCGCCGGTGTCAGCCGTCACCATGATTTCTTTTGCCTTATCATACGTAAAGTCTTGGAGGGAAAGCTTTGGCTCATACCCGCCGTCTTTTACGTCAATGGTCATCGTTTTTTTCGTGCTGCCATCCGTTACCTTGATAGTCAGATCGGAGACATAAGGACTGTTCTTGTCTGCCTTTTTTCCATACAAATAGACGGTATCTGCCTTATTGTCACCTGTGACGTCAGCGCTTTTTTGCGAAAGCAGCTGCATGCCTTTTAGAGCAATGCTACTGCTTGTATGTGTTGCTGCCATTGCTTGTCCAGTAAAAAGGACGGATGTGAGTACCGTACCTGTTACGATTTTGTTCCAGTGCTTCATGACGGATTCCCCTTTTTCTTGATGTTTGATCGTGATGTGTCTTGCGTTGATGTCCGTGCACATTCATTATGTACGATGGGGAATATGAGAGGGTTACAGATAAATGACATGGCAGGAACAAAAGAGTAACAGGGAAAAAGGGGCTAATTCAGCTGAGCACGAACATAAAAGGGAGTAGGCGAATTTCCTGATAAGAACGTGAAGGAAAGGAGCATGACCATGAACGGTTATTGGTATGGACCTTACTCATACGCCTCATATGAGCCTCATGTCCCTGTCCCGCAGCTTGTTTCGTCAAATTTACACACAGCTAACCGGTCAACGCCCCAGCATCTCCGGCCAGGAAGAACCGTTTCAAAAGCCCGCCAGCTATTTGGAGGGAATCGAAAAAGCTCTCATGGGCGAGCTGAAAGCATTTGAAAAATACAGAGTGATTTACAAATACATCCCCGTGCAATTCCGGGATACTGTCTTTGAAATCATGACTGATAAAATGAAGCACGCAAGCTACTATAATTGGCTGTATGCGAAGAATAAATGAGCGGGGAAGTTCTCGCTTGAATGTGCCTGTCTGGCGTTGCTGAGACAGGCTTTTTTTGTATGTTTCGACTTAAAAGCTAAAGCTGATACGAGGAAAAAGGAGAAAAAGAGAAGATCTTTGGAACTCCCACCGAGGCGCAGTGGAAAAAGCGAAACACGAATTTAAGCGTCCACCTCTGAAAAGCCACCTGATCTGGCTACTTTGGACGCGGTTTTGCTTTTGGAAAGGAGCCGTGCAGTTCAACATCCGGCAGTGGTTCCAAGAATCTGGTGCTTTTTCTTCTTTTTCCTCGTTTCCACTATAGCTCGCCCAAGTATTTCAATTGCGAAACCAGACGAAAAAAAGTAAAATGATGAAATGCCCAGAAGGGCCGCGGTTCGAAATCTTCCCGCGTTATCAAAACTAGGAGGCACTACTGTTATGTTTAATCTTACCTTGGGCGTCGTATTTGCGATCGTCAACTTTGGACTCTTTCTGCTTTGTTATCGCCTGTTTGGTAGAATGGGACTCTACGCATGGATCGGAATGGCCACCGTGCTCGCCAACATTCAGGTGGTCAAAACCATTGAAATGTTCGGACTCGTCATGACGCTGGGCAACACCATTTACGCGTCTATTTATTTGGTCAGCGACCTGCTCAACGAGAAATACGGGGAGAAGGCAGCCAAAAAAGCAGTTTGGTTCGGCTTTTTCACACTGATCGCCACGACGATCATCATGCAGCTTGTTTTACTTTTCGAGCCTGTCGAGACAGATATCGCACAGGAACCGATGAAAATGCTATTTGGACTCATGCCAAGACTCGCCTTGGGCAGCCTGTGTGCGTACCTGCTCAGCCAATTTGTGGACGTAAAAATCTACTCCTGGCTGAAGAAAAAATGTCCAAAGCCAAACCAGCTATGGATTCGCAACAACGGAAGTACCTTATTCAGCCAATTGCTAGATTCCTTCACCTTCTGCACGATCGCCTTTTTGGGCGTCTACCCGATGGAGGTATGGTGGCAAATCCTGCTAACTACGTATTTGATCAAATTCGTCGTGTCCGCAGCATCGACCCCCGTTCTATACATTGCCCGCAGCATGAAGGTGCCAGAGGATTAATAAACTCAAAAACGAAACCGCCAAAGCTGAAAAGCTCTGACGGTTTTTTTGTTCTTCCCGTTGATTTTTAGGCGTATTCATCACCATCGTCGGTGTTGTGGCGCTCGTGCCTTATATCGTTCTCTTGTTTAAGTCGATGGCGATGCTGTTTGCTGGCATGCCACAATGGATTCAAGATTTGAACAATGGCGTCTTTGCTCTCGTCGTTAACATTTTCGTGATGGTGGCAGTAAGCCTTGTAACGAAAAAGGCTGCTGACGCAGAACGATTGACACAGGTTTCGGAAACGATAAAATAAAGGATTCGCCATCGCAAATGAAAAACGGGCTGGGAGCAAATTCCCGGCCCGTTTATTTGTAGTTTACAAGCGCGCCATTCCCATCGCTTTTTCAACTTTATGCAGCATTTGATTTGCAGCTTGATTTGCTTTTTCCGCACCTGCGCTCAAGATATCATCCAGCTCGGAGGAGCCAAATAGCTGTTCATAGCGCTCTTGAATCGGACGGAGCGTCTCGACGACAACCTCAGCCAGCTCGGTTTTAAATGCGCCGTAGCCTTTGCCCTCGTACATAGCCTCGACTTCCTCGATTGTTTTGCCGGAGCACAGGGAGTAGATCGTCATCAGGTTGGAGACAGCAGGCTTTTCAACCTTGTCATAACGAACCGTGCTGTCAGAATCGGTTTGTGCCCGTTTGATTTTTTTCGTGATGGTGTCTGCGTCATCCAGCATGGAGATGAAGGCGCCCTGATTCGGATCGGACTTGCTCATTTTTTTGGTGCCTTCAGAAAGAGACATGATCCGCGCACCTGTTTCTGGCAGACGAACCTCTGGAATGGTGAAAATTTCACCATAACGGTTATTGAAGCGAGCAGCCAGGTCACGAGTCAGCTCAAGATGCTGCTTCTGATCCTCTCCGACCGGAACAAAGTCGGTTCCGTACAGAAGAATATCTGCTGCCATCAGTGGTGGGTAAGCAAGCAGTCCACCCGGGATGGATTCACCGCGTCCGTCGGATTTGTCTTTGAACTGAGTCATGCGCTCCAGCTCACCCAAATAGGAGGTACATAGCATGATCCAGCCGAGCTTGGCGTGTGCAGGAACCTCAGATTGGATGAACAGCGTAACCTTGTTAGGATCGAGACCGACAGCCAGGTACAGGGCAGCGAGGCGACGAATGTTTTCGCGCAGAACGGCTGGCTCCTGAGGTACGGTGATCGCATGCTGATCGACGATGCAGTAAAAGCAGTTGAACTCATCCTGGAGCGGAACGAAGTGCTTCATTGCGCCCAGGTAGTTGCCCAGAGTCAAAATACCGCTGGGTTGAATACCGGAAAAGATCGTTTTCATTGGTTTGTTGCTCCTTTCAATTCAAAAAATAAAGTTTTTCGGAAAATACAAAAAGGTCCATCCGCCCTGGACAGGGACGAATGAACCGTGGTGCCACCCTTGTTATTTTACGCGAGGGACTAATCCCGTAGGTAAAATCTCTTTGATCCGTACGTATCATACGGAGTCCGTTGTAACGTGTGGACGTACACGCCAAAGCCTACTGACGCCAACCTGCGCGGGTTCGGTTTGGAGCTCGGAAGCCCATTCATCATTTCCGCAAACACTGATTTGCACCAACCATCAGCTCTCTGGAGTTTCGTAAAATGACTACTCTTCTTCCTCATTGCCATAAAATGATACCCTTTGAGCAAACATTTTACCGAGTATTGGACAAAAAAGCAAGGGGGAGTCAAATACCTTTTATTTAAAAAAGGGTAGGCACCATGCCACCGTCCATCCGGATTGGAGAGCCTTTAAATGCGGATGCATAAGGACTGCAAATGAATGCCGTCAGCCTGCCAATTTCAAATGGCTTGATAAACCGCTGAATTTCGGATTGGGGCAGATTAGCTGCCATAAATTTTTTCTCTTTTTCCGAAAAAGTCATATCCTCAGGAAAGAGGCTATCAATGATTTGATGTACGTTTTCGGATAACGTGGGTCCAGGAAGAATGGTATTGGATGTGACTTCCGTTCCTATTGTTCGTTTGGACAAGCTTTTTGACAGAGATAACAGCATCGTTTTGGTCATGCAATACTGCGGCATTTGCCCTGAAGGCATAATCGCTTCTTCACTCGCGATAAAGATGATTCGGCCAAAATTTTTATCCAGCATTTTGGGTAAATAAAATTTGCACAATCCGTTGGCAGCAAGGACATTCGTTCGGAAGTATTTTTCCCATACCTCATCGTCAACGTCCTCATAGGACATGAGTTCATAGATGCCCATACTATTGATGAGAATATCGACGTGCGGATATTTCTCAAATAATGCTTCTCTTTGCTGTTTATCTACAAGATCGGCGGTCGCATTTTGAGGGGAAGTAGCGGGGAATTCCGCCTTTAACTCATGTACTGTTCGTTCTACTTCTGCAGGGTTTCGTCCATTTACGAGGACGTGGACACCTTCTCTGGCAAGCTCCGTAGCAATCGCTTTCCCTATACCTCTGGTTGATCCAGTTACCAAAGCTGTTTTGTTCTGTAATCCCATATCCATAACACTCGTCTCCTTTGTTGTCATTCATGGCGTGCTAAATGAGAAGCTCATGCTCCGAATAGAGATTATTTTACTTTGTCTGGAATGTCCGGTAACTAGCGTACCACGCCAAAATTCTTGCTTAACCCGCCAAAAATGCTAGCCTTGCTAGGAGCGGATTAGGACGAGCGTCTATGATGAGGGGTGAGTTCTCAGGTATTCGCTACGCCAATTAGCAGGAGTAACGCCTTCCCAAAGACGAAAGGCCCGGTAAAACGAGTTTTGATCTTCATATCCAACTAAGAAAGCCACTTCTTTTATATCGAGCATGGGGTCGGCCAAGTATTCTTGCGCTTGCTCATGTCGTGCTTGTGTCAGCAGTTGCTTGAAGTTTGTACATTCATCAGTGAGGCGGCGCTGCAGTGTACGATCACTCATGGAGAGCTCGCTTGCCACGGCTTGAATATCAAGGGGGCCACCGGACAGACTTCGCTTCAAGATCCACTTGACCATTTCGGCAGTTGAACGTTTCTGTTGCTCGTCCAATGAACGATCTAATACAGGAGTCAGAATCTCTAGCAGCTCTTTGTTATACGAGAGAAATGGCAGGTCCAGATCTTTTCGATGCAGCGTCAAACGGTTAACGGCAGCACCAATCTGGACAGGGCACCCGAAGTAGGCTTCAAGGGCATCTCTATCACCCATTGTGTGCGAAAATTCCACGGTTCGTGCAGTAATAGGCTGACCTGTACCTCGACGTCCAAGCTCGAGTAGAAAAGCGAGAGTGATTCCAACCAGCACGGGAGGTCCGGGCTGCTCGCTGTCCATCCATTCCAATTCGATGGTACATTGCTCGTCCTCCTCGTTTATACGCAAGCTTTCGGGAGGACAAAGCTGCTTGTAGCGAGCCATGCGATTCAGAGCGTCGCGATAGCTTCGAGCATGATAAGTCGCCAAGACAGCCGGTGGGTAATGTGTCGTTTCAAAGGCGGTTGCAAGCTTGATGATTCCGCTGGCAGTGTCACCTACGAGCTCGGAGTATGCTTTCCAGATACTGAAATACTGGGCAGTGGTCACTGTCACTGGTTCTGAAATGATGGTGAGCGGCAGCTGCGCTTTGCGAGCTACCTGGTATGGGTCAATGCCTATTTGTTGTAATCCCGCCCAAAATCCTGTCGGGAATTTTATACGGTCAGATTTCATTACAAAATGATCTCCTTTGGCTGCTTGCCTGTTTGTTCCGGTTAGGATCAAGTATACAGCAAGGATGCTCTTGTCTTCATGGAAGGATGCGGCAGGCAAGCTGTCGGAATCCGGACATTTTTGCTATTCTTTAAGGAAATAACCGCGCGAAAGAGTGACGTGTATTGAAACTGCGACTTGGTGTAATGGGCGCGGATGATTCGCTGGAAATCATTCAATCCGTATTGCCCGATTTTCCTGAAATCGAATGCTTACCCATCGTGTATTGGAAAGAAGAAGAGATTGTCGATTTGCTTTTGCCGTACGTAGATGAGGTAGATATGTGGCTATTCTCCGGAAAGGTTCCGTATGCACTGGCAAAGGCGACCGGAAAGGTTCGGGTTCCGATGGCTTACGTACCGCACATCGGGGCGAGCTTGTATCGAACCTTGCTGCACCTGTCCCACGAGCTCGAAATTCAAGTAAACGAGGTGAGCTTTGATACATTTTCCGCAGATGAGCTGGAGCATTTTTTGCAAGAGGCTGGAATCGCGGATGGATACAGCTGGCTAAGGCATTATGAGGGAGCGATTTCTGCTACCGAGCTGGCCGACTACCACGAGAGTCTCTGGCGTGAGAAAAAAACCAAAGCCGCCGTGACCTGCTTGCGAACCGCAGATTTGGAGCTGAAAAGACGCGGAGTCCCGTCCTATCGGGTGCTGCCGACAAGAGCAGGTGTGCTCTCCGTGCTTCACATGCTGCTGCGAACTAATGAAATGCTGCACTTCAAGGACTCGCAGATTGCCGTGCAAATGATGGAGATCGATCCGTTCCGGGAGTTGGCAGGGGGGACCTTTTCTACAGATGAATGGCAAAATGCTGAGATCAAAACCATGGAAAAGCTGTTGCGTTATACCAAGTATCTCCAAGGCTCGCTGAAAACGGCAGGACCCGGACGCTATGTCATTTTCACCACTAGAGGCAAATTGCAAGAAGTGACGCATGATTACAAAACGATTCCCGATCTCGAAGGAATGTTTGGCATACGCGCAGACCTGGTCACCTGTGGAATTGGTATCGGCAAAACGGCATATGAAGCAGAAATCCACGGGGGAACCGCATTGCTGCACGCCAAAGAACGGGGAACCGGCAACTGGATGGTATTCTTCGATGATAAAAGCATCGTAGGACCACTTGGGCGTGACGAGCAAATTGCCTACCGTTATTCCTCCCAACAGCTTCAAGAGGTAAGCCGCCAGACCTCACTAAGCGTCGCCACCTTGTCCAAGCTCGATTCCATCCTGAAAAAACGCGGAACACCAACGATCAATGCCCACGAGCTCGCCCAGCACATGCAAATCCTCCCAAGAAGCGCCAGACGAATATTGATGGAGCTGGAGTCAAAAGGAATTGCCGAGGTAGTCGCCGAGGAGAGTCCGAATCCGCGTGGAAGACCACGCAAGGTGTACCGAATTAAGCTGTGAATCAAACCATTTTCCACTTGGGCTCGTTACCTAGTGTGCCAAGACGAATTCCAAGGAGGAACACATGAAAAGGACGTTTGTAGGAGTAACGGCGCTTGCGATCATTCTCTTTACCACGGCATTAGGATCTGCCCACACCTCACAGCCAGGTACGGTAACAGCTAGCACAAGTGTGGCCCCGAAAGAAGAGGTCATTCATGTCTACGGTCCTGGAGGTCCACTGGGGCCGATGAAGGAACTGGCAGAACGTTTTACGAAAGAAACGAAGCTGAAAGTAGAAGTGACAGCCGGGCCAGAAGCGAAGTGGATCAATCAGGCAAAGGTAGATGCTGACGTCGTCTTTGGCGGTTCTGAGTATATGCTTCAGGAAATGGTGAGCAAATATCCAGAGCTTATTGACGAAAAGTCGAGAACAACCTTGTACCCGCGAGCAGCAGGAATTCTCGTACGAAAAGGAAATCCGAACAAAGTCGAGGGAATCAAAGACCTGACGAAACCAGGGATGAAAATCATTGATGTGAATGGTGCGGGACAGCTCGGTTTGTGGGAGGATCTCGCTGGACGACAGGGACTCATTCCAGGCATCCAGCACAACATAGCGATTTCGGTCAAAAGCAGTGCAGAAGCTATTGAACTGTGGAAAAACAACAACCAACTGGATGCGTGGATTACATACGAATCCTGGCATCACCGACTGACGGAAGAGACCGATCTGATCCAGTTGCCAGAAGCAGAAAAGCTGTACCGTGGAACCCCAATCGCCATCGCCAAAACAACGGACAACAAGAAAACCGCCCAGCAATTTGTCGAGTATCTAAAAACAGAACAGTCCCACCAAGTCTTCCAAAAATGGGGCTGGAAATAGAAAAAAGTTAAAGGGTCCGATCCATCAGGTCGGACCTTTTGTCCCTGTTCCACAATCCTCCTGAGCGACCCACAAAATGCTAGGAACGAAAAAGAGAACCGGCTCGTGAGAGGAAAATGGAGAAAAGGCGAAGGTCTTTGGGGCACCAACCGAGGTGAAATGGAAAAAGGAAACACGTCTTTGCGTCCAACCTTGCAATCACCTCCTGAAACCGCCACTTTTGGACGCAGTGTTCCCTTTTGCAATGGAACCGCCCTGTGAAACCCCCAGCAAGTGACCCAAGAACCTGTAGCCTTTTCTCCATTTTCCTCTCCTCCACAAAAGCCGCTTCACGCCAGAGTGACAAAATAGACAGACTATTATACAATTAAGGTCATAACCGTAAATCAGCCGATATGCATGACCTAAATACAGGAGATGATAAGCCATGATCAATTCAGAACGACTATGGGACAGATTGATGCAGCTTGGTAAGATCGGTACCGTGGAAGCAGGCGGGATTACGAGGCTATCGTTTAGCCCAGAAGAGCGCGCAGCCAAGGATCTGATTGCAGGCTTCATGAGAGAAGCAGGTCTTTCTGTGCGTGAAGATGAGGTAGGAAATCTGATTGGACGCAAGGAAGGGAAAAAACCGGAAGCTCCTGTTGTGCTTATTGGTTCCCATATAGACTCGGTGCCGAGTGGCGGCAACTTTGACGGACCGCTTGGCGTGCTGGCAGGCGTTGAGATTCTGCAAGCGATGAATGAACAAGGTGTAGAGACAGAGCATCCGATTGAGGTATTGGCTTTTACCGATGAAGAAGGAACCCGCTTTGGCTTTGGCATGATCGGCAGCCGTGGAATTGCCGGAACACTTACTGCAGATGAGCTGCATCCAGAGGATGCGCAAGGTATTTCTATTGCCGAGGCGATGAGAAAAAGCGGTATTGATCCAGAAAACATCAAGGGAGCGGCACGCACTCCTGACAGTGTGAAAGCCTATGTCGAGCTCCACATTGAGCAAGGAAAAGTGCTGGAGACAAACGGCTTATCTGTTGGAGTCGTGAGCGGAATAGCTGGTCCCCTCTGGGTGAAGTTTGTGCTGGAGGGCGAAGCGGGCCATGCGGGTGCGACGCCGATGAATATGCGTCGCGATCCGTTGGCGGCAGCTGCGGAAGTGATGCTGTGCATTGAGCGAGAAGCGGCAAAGAAGCCGATTAGTGTTGGGACAGTTGGTAAAATGCAGGTTTTTCCAGGCGGCGTGAACATTATTCCAGGCAGAGTCGAGTTTTCACTTGATCTGCGCGATATTGACAAGGCGATTCGTGATGAAGTGGAACAAAGCATCATGCGTGAAGCGGAAGCCATTTGTGCCAGACGCAATGTGAAGCTGACGGTCGAATTGCTGCAAGATGTTCCTCCAGTCGCATGCTCCGAAACGATTCAGACAGCCATTCGTGAAGCGTGTGCAGCAGAAGGATTGGAGACGATGACGCTTCCGAGTGGTGCTGGTCACGATGGCATGCAGCTTGTATACCTGTGTCCGGTCGGGATGATCTTTGCCCGCTCCAAGGATGGCATCAGTCACAATCCGGCGGAGTACACCAGTAAAGAAGATTGTGCAAACGGAGCGAAAGTCCTGTACCGTACCGTATTGTCCTTGGCAAGCGAGCAATAAACGACTACGAAAGATAGAGAACTCCGGGTGCGTGGGAAAATCCCGGACGAGGAGGAACTAGGATGACAACAGCAGCATCATTGAATCAGACGGTAGAAGCAATGAAGGAACAGGTCATTGCTTGGAGACGCTATTTGCACGAAAATCCGGAGCTTTCCTTCCACGAAGAGAAAACAGCTCAGTTTGTTTATGAGACGCTCAGTTCTTTTGGCAATTTGGAAATTACGAGACCGACAAAAAACAGCGTAATGGCTCGTCTAATTGGCTCCCAGCCAGGGAAGGTATTGGCGATGCGCGCCGACATGGACGCTTTGCCGATTACGGAGGAAAACACGTTCGAATTCATTTCCAAAAACCCGGGCGTGATGCATGCGTGTGGTCACGATGGACATACCTCGATGCTGCTTGGTACAGCAAAAATATTGTCCGGCATGAAGGATCAGATCAAAGGCGAAGTGCGCTTTTTGTTCCAGCATGCGGAAGAAGTATATCCAGGCGGCGCTGAGGAAATGGTGCAAGCGGGCGTAATGGATGGCGTAGACATGGTCATCGGTACGCATCTGTGGTCCACAATGGAATTCGGAACAGTAGGAATTTGCCCTGGACCGATGATGGCAGCACCAGACACGTTCTGGATTACGGTGCTTGGGAAAGGCGGACATGCTGCTCTGCCGCATGAAACGATTGACAGCATCGCGATTGCAGCACAGGTCGTAACAAATCTTCAGCATGTTGTCTCCCGCTATGCCGATCCACTGGACAACCTGGTTCTCTCCGTTACACAAATCATCGGGGGTACGACACACAATGTTATCCCAGGTGCAGTGAAGCTGTGCGGAACAGTCCGCAGCTTTGACAAGGATTTGCGTGAGTCTGTTCCTGCTCTCATGGAGCGTGTCATCAAAGGGATTACCGATGCACATGGAGGAAGCTACGAGTTCAAGTATGAATTTGGCTACCGTCCTGTAATCAATGACGCGGAAGTCACTCAGTTGATGGAGGATGTCGTGGTTGAATCACTGGGAGCCGAGTGGGTTGAGCATATGCGTCCAACCATGGGCGGCGAAGACTTCTCCGCATTCCAGCAAAAAGCTCCAGGCTGCTTCTTCTACGTAGCTGCTGGAAACAAGGAAAAAGGCATTACTTATCCGCACCACCACCCACGCTTTACCATTGATGAGGATGCTTTGGAAGTAGGCGTAAAGATGTTTGTCAACGCTGCAAGAAAGATCGTAATGGAAGGCTAGACTGATCAAGACAACGTGAATGAACCTCCTGTTTCTTTTCGAACAGGAGGTTTTTACTTTTGTTTATATTAATTTATCCCAATTTTATTAAAAAATGGATGGTGCATCGTGTACTATTATTAATACTCATACTTTTCAGACATATAATCGGGGGTGTCAATTTGGCTTTCATTTCGGAGGCGAGAGCAGTAGAACGTGTTTTTGGAAGAGGAGCCGCAGCTGTGCGTGCGCTTCAGGGAGTAGCGATACAAGTAGAAAAAGGCAGCTTGCTCGTCTTAAAAGGCAGGTCAGGGTCAGGAAAAACAACGCTACTAAACCTGCTGGGAGGTCTTGATCGACCGACAGCGGGAAGTGTGTATTTTCAGGGAAAGGAAATCGGACAGCTGTCTGATCGGGAACGAACCAGGATCAGGCAGAAAAATATGGGATTTATTTTCCAGTCGTTTGGCTTGTTTCCGCTCATGTCTGCAGCCGAAAATGTCGAGTTTGGATTACGGCTGTCTGGCATCCCCGCCATGGAATGGAAAGATCGCATCCGTGACTCGCTGGATTTGGTCGGGTTGTCCAAGCGGGCCCATCACCGTCCTTTTGAAATGTCGGGAGGGGAGCAGCAGCGCTGTGCAATCGCTCGTGCAGTCGCGAGCAAGCCATTATTGCTGCTAGCGGACGAGCCGACTGCTGAGCTGGACAGCAAAATGGGCATGCATATTAGCCATGTGTTTCGCCGTCTCGTAGAAGAAGAGGGCATGAGTATTATCATGACAACCCATGATCCGAGTGTATTGGAGGTAGCAGATGATGTATGTGAACTGGAGGACGGCTTCATCTTGGGCAAAGTGCATTCCGAGACATAGACCTAAAGGGAGAGCATGTGCCACTGTTTTATTGTCGGCAATGCTTGCGGGCTGTTCGATTTTTCCGAAAGAAGAGGCAGTCTTGGCACCGCCTTTAGTAGAGCCCGCTCCGATTCAATACGAAGTAGCCGAAGTGGAGCAGGGAACTATCGTAAAAAGCGTGAAGGGCAGCAGCACGTTCACGACTGTAGATAAGAGGGAGCTTTCTTTTCCAGAGACGAAGGGCTTCAGGCTAAAATCGTTTTCTGTTCAAAGTGGTGATCTGGTGAAAAAGGGGCAGGTGCTGGCCGAACTGGACGCAGGTGAGCTGGAAAGAGATATCGAATCGGCACGCTATGAGGTAGAAAAGGCAAAGCTGGAACTGCTGGAAGCGGGACAGGATAACCACTACGAAGTGGAGGTAGCCAAGCTGGATGTACGCAAAGCAGAGATGAACGCCAAAGCGAGCGAGACCAAGCTTGCCCAAATCGAGTGGGACAAGTCCTTGTTAGAACTAGCAAAATTGCAGGACCCGAAGCGCAAGGAGTATGCAGTGGAGCGCGCCAGGCTAAATCTCAAGCAAAAGCAGATGGAGCTTGGAAATCTTCAAAAACGGTGGACGGAAACCAAGCTGATATCACCGCTTGACGGGATTGTCATCTTCGTCAGCAACGAGCAGGTGGGGGATGAAGTGGATGCGCATCAAACCTTGGTAACTGTCGGAGATCCGCAGAAGCTGTTTATTTTGTATACGGCTCCGGAGAGAGAAGCGATCAAGGACGTAGTGGAAGGAATGAGTGTGACACTCGCTTGGGGTAATGGAGCGAAAGGCGAAGGAACGGTCGTGCAGACACCGTTCAGCGTTCCGGACAATTTGCCCGAGGAATTGACTCGATTATACGAGCGAAGTCTCCTCATCTCACCGAAGAATCTCGCTGAGGACATTGAGACTGGCACTAGCGTTTCGATAGAGGTGATCGTCGATAAAAAGGATCAGGCGCTGATCATACCGAAGCGAGCACTTCATGACTTTTCAGGAAGACAATACGTCCGAGTGCTGGAGGGCAAGAGCAAAAAAGAAATCGATGTGGAAGTCGGAATCATCAATCAGACGCAGGTCGAAATTCGCAGTGGACTGAAAGCAGGTCAGTTGGTCATTTTGGAATAGGGGGACAAGGCGTGGCAATGTTGCAAATGATCCTGCGGAAAATGGTGAACAACCGCTGGCTCGTCGGCAGCCTGCTGATGGGGCTGATAGTCGCGGTTGGACTGGCTTCGAGCATACCCGCATTCACGACAGGCGTCCAGCAGCGTATGTTGACCAAGGACCTGGAGCAATACCAAAAGGATAGCAGGCATTTTCCAGGCGGGCTGCTAGTTTCGATCAATCTAAATAAGCTGGTACAGGATAGCTCCACACTTCTTCAGCAGATGGAAAGCTATCTTCAGAATAAAGTAATAGAGCCGCTTCAGGTGCCTGTATATGAACGTACGACAGTCTTGCGGACAGTTCCGTTCCAAGCAATTCTGGCAGACCAAAAAAAGGAGCGAGCCACGCTTCCTGAAAGCACACCGCTGTATATGCTAAGCGAGCTGGAAAAGCATATGACACTTGTCGATGGTCGGCTGCCAGAGTCAGTTCCTGTAGATGGCGTGTATGAAGCGCTGGTGACAGAAAAAGCTTTGAAGGATCGGCGAATGGTGCTGGGGAGTATATACGAGCTGACATCCGACAAAGAGGCTACATTCAAAATGTTTATCAAGCCTGTCGGGGTTTTTAAAGAAAAAGAGGGAAACGATCCGTACTGGTTCGCTTCTACTGGCGAATACACGAAGGGCTTTGTGATCAATGAGCAGCTGTTTCGCAAATTGCTTTTGCAGGAACAAAATCTGGTCAGCTCGATCCAGCTGTACACTGCCTTTCACTATCAATCGTTTCGCGCCGTGGATAAAGATCGGCTGATCTCGACTACCTCTGACGTCGAAGATCAGCTGCTGCGGCACGGATTGAAGAAAAATGAGTTCCGCGTTCAATTTCCTGCCAGCAGCATCGTCAGCAAATATGATGAGCAGAGCAAACAATTTCGGATGATTCTCTGGTCTCTCTACGTCCCTATCTTTGTCATGCTGGGGCTGTACCTGGTTATGGTGTCGGGATTGATTGTGGAACGCCAGCGTACAGAAATTGCTGTATTGAGCAGCAGGGGAGCTAGCCGTTTCAAGGTGTTTTTCATTTTTTTCATGGAGATTATCATCCTTGGATTATGCGCACTTGCGATTGGTCCGTTTGTAGGGGTACTGCTTAGCAAATTGCTTGGTATTTCCAATGGCTTTCTCCAGTTTGTTGATCGGACGGGGCTGGACGTTACCCTGAACGAGGAAGTATTCGTTTACGCTGGCTGGACGATCATTTTGTGTGTCGCTTTGAATCTGATATCGGTTTTTATGGCGACGAGAAAAAACATTGTATCGCACAAGCAAGAGGTAGCGCGGATGACTGGACAAATCATCTGGCATCGTCTGTTTCTGGATGTCTTGCTGCTTTTGATCTCTTGGTATGGCTGGTATTCCTATCATAAAACGCTTGATTTTGTAGCCGGGTCAAGTGAGAACACTCCAGTGATGACTGTTGATTTCTTGCTCTTTTTTGTGCCTGTTCTCTTTGCTTTGGGGTTTGGCTTGTTTTGTCTGCGAGTCTACCCGTGGATTCTGAGGCTTGTATTGTGGGCGGGGCGTCACTTTTTTCCTCTTTCTCTGCATACTACCTTGGTACAGGTCGGGCGAGCTTCCCGGCATTATCAGTTTCTTATGCTGTTTGTCACCATCACCGTAGCTGTAGGGATGTTCAGTGCAAGTATGGCACGTACGATCAATCAGAATGCAGAAGAGCGCATACGCTACGACACAGGTGCAGATATTCGCTTGAAAGCAGACTGGAATAGTGATAAGCCCGCTGTTTTGATTCATCGTAAGCCGGTGAGTGGACCAGAAGGGGAAGCCATGGATAGTAACGAGCCAGAGGCAGTGCCTACACAGTATGAGGAACCAGATTTTGCGGTTTACTCACAGCTGCCAGGGGTGAAGCATGCAGCCAAAGTTTACGTGAATGAGTTGGCCGAGGCGTCTTTCAGCGATCGCTCAGCTAAGGGAGCGTCCCTGATGGGCATCGATCCACAAGATTTCGGGCAGGTCGCCTGGTGGAAGCCAGCATTGTTCCCGCATCATTTCTATGAATATTTGAATCTTTTAGCCCAAGAGCCTCAAGCAGTTATCGTGTCACGAACTCTTGCAGACAAGCTGAATGTGATTGAGGGACAAACGATTGTCGTCGGTTGGAAGGAAGCGCGTCCGGCAGAAGCTATCGTGTATGCCATCGTAGATTATTGGCCGGGCTGGAATCCGGTGCCGAAAAAAGGAACATACAGCAATGGAAAAGAAGAGCGGTATCTGGTAGTGGCCAATCTTCCGTTCGTACAAGACAAAATGCGACTGGAGCCGTATCAAGTCTGGCTCGATATGAACCCCGAGGCATCCACTGAGGAGCTCTATGAAGGTCTCTCTCAGGCAAATATCAGGCTGAGCCAGCTGGATAATGCGGGGCAGCAATTGATCAAGGTGAAAAACAGTGCTTATTACTTAGGCTTGAACGGTGCTTTGACACTTGGATTCCTTTTGTCCATGCTGATTACGTTTATCGGGTACATCATGTACTGGGTGCTTACGCTTGGAGCGCGCAAGTTGCAGTATGGTGTTTTTCGTGCCATGGGAATGCCATTCGGGCAGTTGGTACGCGTTCTCGCATGGGAGCAGCTGCTGACGTTTGGTATTGCGTTTGCCATTGGTATGGCGGCGGGGAAGCTTGCGAATATGCTATTCCTCCCCGCACTAGGTTTGTATCTTCAGGCGGATAAACAGGTACCGCCATTTTCTGTGGTTTCTAACCCGCAAGATGAACAGATCATTTATACGTTTACTGCGATCACATTGATAATTGGAATCGGGGTCGTGGGCATCTTGTTGTCTCGCTTGCAGATCCATCAAGCTGTTAAGCTGGGGGAGGATTAAGCGGATGATTGTATGTGAAAATTTGGTCAAAATCTATAAAGCAGCCGATTTGGAAGTGGTTGCGCTGCAAGGACTTGATTTAAAGGTAGAGAACGGAGAACTGATGGGGATTATCGGGAACAGCGGCAGTGGCAAATCGACGCTCTTAAACATGCTGGGAGGATTGGACCGTCCCTCCGCAGGCAAGCTGTTCGTAGCGGGAGCGGACCTCTTTCGGCTGACGAACGCAGAGCTGGTCAAATATCGTCTGGAGACGGTAGGCTTTGTCTGGCAGAACAACGCCCGCAACCTGATTCCCTATCTCACCGCCCAGCAAAATGTGGAGCTGCCGATGCTTTTGCGGGGCAAGAGAAAACGAGAGCGAGCACAGGAATTATTGGATTTGGTTGGATTGAGTCACCGAAAAAACAACAGACTCAGTGAGCTGTCAGGAGGCGAGCAGCAGCGTGTAGCCATTGCGATTGCACTTGCCAATGAGCCGAAGCTGCTTTTGGCTGATGAGCCGACAGGCAGTGTCGATACCCGGACAGCTGCCATGATTCTTGACCTTTTTCAGGAGCTCAACCGTTCGTTCGGGCTCACGGTTGTCATCGTGACACATGATTTGGAGCTGGCGCGAAAAGTAGATCGAGTTGTAGCTATTCGTGACGGAAAAACGTCCAGTGAGATCGTGCGGCGAAAAGGCGCTGTTGCCGAACAGGCCGAGCTACCTGACGGAGAGGCGGCGGAGGAAGACATCCATGATGAATGCGCCGTGCTTGATCAGGCGGGACGACTGCAAATTCCTGGAGAATATCTACGGGCGATCGGAGTGGACGGGAAATTGCGGATTGAGCTAGAAGAGGATCGTATCGTACTTTTCCCGCCTCGCCGATGACCTCTATATAGAGGTTGTTCAAAATGGTCATATGAACACGCGCGATTACTGAATGCGAAACAGCTTTTGCCAAATCGTCGTTTTCCGCTCGGCATCCTTCATTTTTGCCAGCTGCGCTTTGGCGTCCATGATGTCGGTCATTGCTTTGGTCAGGCGGCGATCGCGCTCCTTCAAGCTGCTGCGGATGTACGCCTCCTGCTTTTCCACACGGGCCAGCAGTTCCTGGTGGGCAGCATCCTGCTGTTTAACGTGACTAGCCAGGATGTGCAATTTTTGGTCCAGCTGGGCGATTGATTCATCCTTTACTTGTGGGTGGAGCACCGGAGCTGGGGCAAGAGCTACGGCAGCTTCGCTACGAGGTGCAGGCTCAGACGAATTATGTGTGACGATCATTTGGGCTGCTTCTTCCTGTGGAACGAGCTGGTCCTTTGTCAGGCGGTAAAATCGCTGGAGAGCGTTAATATCGATTTGTCTATACTCCCGGCGATTTTGATTATCGCGCAAAAACCAGTAGCCGTGGCTTTCCAAAAGCATGCTCCATTTGCGGAGTGTGCTTGCCCCGATTCCGAGTAGATCAGCGACCTCTCTGCCACTGTACGTCCGCTCTCTTGCAACCAATTCAATTACATTTCCCATGAGTATCCCTCCTGGCATGTATTTCCGATTGTCCTTGTATTACCGTTTCTGTGCACAGCGGACTTTTCCTGTAGGAATCGTGCGACAAATACTTGCAGTGTTCGTCTGGGGATAGAGAAGTTTTTCTTCTATGCGGCATCCAGCGACAAATCTCGCCAGAGCACCGACATTCCTCATC
Organism: uncultured Brevibacillus sp.; assembly: GCF_947502445.1. Lineage (GTDB taxonomy): Bacteria > Bacillota > Bacilli > Brevibacillales > Brevibacillaceae > Brevibacillus. The sequence goes on along the minus strand of NZ_CANMZW010000005.1, from coordinate 106,813 downwards.
AGCAGATGTACAGATAGCAATCCGCCTGCTCATGGTTTCAGGGTTAGACAGAGGGACAAATGGTTACGGGTACAAGTACATTTTTGTACGATCTCCGCTGTTGCTCTAGTAGGGCTATCACAAAAGAGCATACGATGCAGATAAAGGAGGGATAATCATGGCATTTAGTGATCAGGCTAGGAAAATGATAGGGACGGACGTTCGGATCGAAACGAAAAATGGCAGTTTTACAGGTAGAATGGTTGATGTGAAAAGAAGTACCGTTATTATGCGCATTGATGGCCGCCGCAGCATTATTCGAATTGCGGAGATTATTGCGCTTTTATCACTTATTTAAAGGCTGATCATTGCAGAAAAAGCACCCCAGAGGTGCTTTTTCTGCATCTGTATGAACTCCATAGCCAAGGTAGTGACGGCACGTTTAAAGTCTGGCTCGAATGATGTAGATTTTATTCCCGCCCCTCTTCGTGGTAACATAATAGAGGAATGCAAAGATTACCAAGAAGGCAGGGGATACCATGTTGGATATAAAATTTCACGGTCATGCCTCCGTACAATTGACTACCGAAGGGCACTCAATCATGATTGACCCGTTTATTTCAGGCAATCCGCTGGCAGCAACGAGGCTGGAGGATATTTCCGTGCAGTACATCCTGTTAACACACGGTCATATCGACCATATTCTGGACGCGGTTGAACTGGCAAAAGCGAACGATGCAACCATTATTGCAACGCATGAGCTGGCTACATATCTGGGCTGGAAAGGCGCCAAGACCTTCGCACTGAACCTAGGAGGAGCGACGAAACTTCCATTCGGAAAAGTAAAAATGACACAAGCCTTCCATAGCTCCGCGGTTGTACTCGATGACGAGCAGCAAATCGTCTACATGGGGATGCCAGGCGGATTCATTATTGAAATCGGTGGCAAGATCGTCTACCATGCTGGGGATACGGGGCTGTTCGGGGATATGAAGCTGATTGGCGACAGCCACGATATCGACCTCGCGTTTTTGCCGATCGGGGACGTATTCACGATGGGACCAGAGGATGCGGTCAAGGCAGCAGAGTGGGTAAAAGCTGATTTTGTTGTTCCGATTCACTACGATACCTTCCCTCCAATCAAGCAGGATGGAGATGCTTTCGTAGCAGAGCTGGCAGAAAAAGATATTCGCGGAAAAGCGCTGAAGCCAGGGGAGTCTCTGCGACTTCCGTAAGATTAAGTTGTTTTTCTACAAGAAAGAGATGGCGTGGGTGCTATCTCTTTTCTTCATTCAGCTATTTGCCAGGAGGAATGAATCATGAGTGAAATTAGCGCATTATTTCGAAAAAGAATCGGGTTATCTGAAGATGAGCCTATTTCCTTTGAATCACTGGGGATGGTGCTCGAAATAACAGCAACAAGCCTTCCTTTTGAGAATGGCTGCATTATCGGCAAGAATACGAGCGGAATTACGAAAGACTATCTGCGAGAGAAAATGCTAGTGAAAAAAGAAGGCGGACTTTGCTATGAATTAAATTCGCTCTTCTACTTTTTCCTGATCGAAAACGGCTTTGAAGCGTTCCTGACACGTGGAGTCGTTTACAAGCCCGCCAATCAGCAATTTCTGACTATCGGGAGAACACATGTCACAATTCTGCTGACGCATCAGGGACAAACCTATGTGATTGATACCGGCTTTGGAGGGAATTTGCCCCTGCAGCCTGTTCCCTTGACCGGAGAGATTATCTCCTCTCGCAATGGATTATTCCGGATCAAGCAAATGCCAAGCGAGTATGGAGATTATGTTTTGGAAATGAAGCTCGCATACAAGGATACAGACTGGAGAATCGGATATGCGTTTGATTCCAAAAAGCCAGTGACGGACGTCTCCGAGTTCGATGAGATTCAGGAGATTATCGCGAATCATGCCGAATCACCTTTTAACAAGACTCCGCTGCTCACCCGTTTTACGAATACAGGAACGATCACCTTAACAGATACCTCCTTTACGCAATGGGTGGATGGCAAGATGTCAAAAGAACAAATAGACAGCGAAAGATTTAAAGAGCTGAGGCAGCAGCATTTTGGTATCAACGGGTTAGACGTGTAAGCAAATCTGTGAAAACGGCATGAAATTGCTAGGATCGCTCATAGACTAGGAAAGAGATACTAGGCAAAGGAGCGGAATGGTTGATGATAATCCTGCGCGATGGACTGTTGTTTCTGGTAGTGGTAGCCCTTTACTCACTGGCAGGCTTTGCGTTTCCAGGTGGTGGGGCTTGGTACGAGTCTTTGACCAAGCCCGATGGAACACCGTCTACCTCTCTTCTGGCGGTCATTTGGTTCGTTTTGCACCTGTTGATCGCTTTCTCTGTTGTAATGCTTGTTCGAGCTGGGCAAATGAATCAGGAGCTACTGCTACTGTTTGGGATAAATTGGTTTTTCAATCAACTATTTCCCCTGTTATTGTTCGGACTTCAGCAGCTTTTTTTAGCCACCATGGATATGGTATTCGTGACGTATTCGACATGGGTGCTCATTCGGGCTAGTCGTTCCCATAACAAGATTGCTTCTTCTCTGCTCATTCCTTATTTGCAATGGAGTGCGTTTGCGATATGCCTTGCTGTGGGATTTTGTTGGATCAATCTCTGAAAAAGCGAGCAATCGAGCACTCAGAGGGCACGTGCTTTTCGTTTCTTTTCTTCCTGCAAAAAGGGGATGTGCATAAGCAGCTTCAGTACCATTCCGACCCCCAGGATAACGATCGGATAAAGAAGCGGATACGAATCAAACAGCTTTCCATACAGGTGAAAACCGGCAAACCGACTGATGGCGAACAGCATGGCCATGACAGAAACAAAGCGCCCCAGCATGATCGGGTCGATGGTCTGCTGGTAAAAGGTCCGAAAAAATACCCCGTATGTACCGAAGGCAAAAAACAGCAGAAAGCTGACTGCCCCGAAAAAGCCGACAACAAGTAACGGGTGGTGCGAAAGCGTCTGAAAAAATTCGGGGTGGACCAGTAAAAGCAATGGACAAACAAACACGATCAAGCCGAGAATGCCGATCCCGATATTGACGGGTAGCGTATACCTTTTTTGCAAAAACACGACCCCTACGATGCTGCACAGGGAGCCGGCTGTCTGCAAGCTCTCGACCATCCCGAAATCAAGATCACTGCCGATAAAGACCTGCTTGATCAGGAACGGAAAGCCGAGAAGTACAAACGGAAAGAGGAAAACATGTGTGAGCATCCCATTGGCAACCAGCGAGAATATTCGCGTGTCCCTTGTAAAGGACTGCAACCCCGTTTTCATATCATGTAAAATGGTGGTAGCAGAGTCCTTTTTTATTTGCGGCGGGAGTACAATCAGGAAGGTAGCCGCCACTGACAAAAGGCAGAGAGTGGCATGGACGAGAAAGACAATGCTGATTCCGAACTGGCTGTAGACCACCGTTCCTAAAAAGGGAGCGAGTACCCGAATGCTCTCTACGATGGTCGTATCCAAAGCGTTTGCATCATTCAACTCGTCCACTTTGACGATGGCAGGCAGGAGCGTCACGTAGGCGGGCGCTGCAAACACATCACAGGCGGAAAATAAAATCACGCAAACGTAAATCACCTCTGCCTGGATGGGACTAAGCTGAGAAGAAAAAAACAAGGCGAGTAGACATATGGCTCTCCCGGACTCCAAGAGAAGAATCAGTGTGCGCTTGTTCATTCGATCGACGACAACACCCGCGAGCGGCCCGAAAAGCAGATGCGGAATGATGCCAAGAGACAGGACCGATGCAAACTTGGTTGCTGAGCCTGTCAGAGCCAGGATGTAGAGAGCAAGCGAAATGTTGAGAAAGATGGTGCCGGAAAGAGAGAGCGATTCCCGGACGAGAAACAATACGAAATTGCGGCTCTGAAACAAGGACCAGTTCATCTGGATGAAAACCCCGCTATCTAAAAAGTGATGAACCTATTATTGCGAACAAAATGAAGATGGTCTCGGCGATTATTGCGCTTCTATTCCGCCAATAATTGCGGAATCTGACAAGAGGCGTGGAGAGGATAAAAGCTATGGAGGATGTATCCAAATTGCTTAGGCTGGAGATGGAGCAGTGCGCCATCCTTATTTATCAGGTGCCAGCCCATTCAGCAGACGAATTGCATGATCATCAAGGATTTTATCAAATAAGCATTCCGCTAAATGGATCGCCTCGTATGGAATGCAACGGGGAGATCAGAAAGGTAACAGGCGATCAGCGTCTCGTGCTCTCTCCTGGCTATCGTCATCGGCATTATGCCGGGGCGGAGGCGAGCCGCATGATGCTGCTCTTTTTCAAAGAGTCATTTTTGCGGGGCGTAGAGGAGGAGAGGCTTGGGAAACCGGCTTCCTCCATCGAATTTGTTCCGTGGGCTGAGGGGGCGACAGATATGTTTCGGCGATTGGCGGAGCATGCTGTGCTGCAAACCATGTCACGGCCGCTATCTGAGCTGGAGCAACAAGAGACAGAGCTTGAGCTGGCCCGCTTGCTTTTGACCCTGCAGGATGGGACACATGACAACAAGCATGAGGATCGAAGCCTGCTCATTTCTCACCCGGGGCTTCGCCGAGCTGTCGATTTTCTTTATGAGAAATCTTCGGAGAACATACAGCTGGATATGGTCGCAGATGCTGCAGGACTCAGTAAATATCATTTGATTCGGCTATTCCGTGCGCAGCTGGGTCAAACCCCTGCTCAATACATCGCTAATTTACGCGTAAACAAAGCCATCCAGCTGCTTCAGAAAACGAAGCTGGATATTACTGCGATTGCATTTGAGACAGGGTTTGGCAGCCTGGGCACGTTTGAGCGAGTCTTTAAAAGGCGAACGGGTCACTGTCCCAGTCAATTCCGTCAACGCCAGGATTAGAGGCTACAGCCCTTCTACCAAACGAGCTGCCCGTTTTGCTGACTGTGTACGCACCTCGTCCCATGACATGGTTAACAGCTGACGATGACGCATTAAAATTTGTCCGTTTACGATCGTCGTATCGACATCTGCTCCTGTGGCACTGTACGCAACGAGAGAGTGTAGATCGTGAATCGGCTGCAAATGTGGCTTGTTTAGATCAAGCAGGATCAGATCGGCTCTTTTTCCTTCCTCGAGAGTTCCTACCTCATGGTCAATACCGAGCAGCTTGGCACTTTCAATGGTCGCCATCCGCAGTGCTTGCTCGGCAGGCAGTACAGTTGGATCAAAGTGCTCCAGCTTTTGCAGCCAGGTTGCTGCTTTTATTTCGGCAAACATGTCCAGTGTTGTGGCACTGCCTGCTCCGTCGGTACCAAGCCCAACCGTTATGCTGTTTGCGATCATTTCTGTCACCGGTGCAATTCCGCAGGCAAGCTTGAGGTTGCTTACAGGGTTATGGGAGACGCCGCCTTTCATTCCGCGCAGCAGCCTGATGTCTTCGCTCGTCAAATGAACAGCGTGGGCGAGCAGAACGTGATTGTCTTGAAACAAGCCAAGCTCATGCAAGTATTCGGTTGGTGTCTGGTTGTATTTTTCCTTGATTTTCACGATCTCCTCGCGAGTTTCTGCGAGATGGATATGGACGGGGATGCGACGTTTTCGCGCCAGCTTAGCGACCTCGGCTAAAGGCTCGGGCGGACATGTATAAGGTGCGTGCGGACCCAGCATCGTCGTTATTCGTCCATTGCCGGCGCCTGAGTAGTTGTCGATCAAATCGAGTGCTTCTGTCATGCGGCGTCCCCCATCGTCCTCCAAAAAGACGAGACCGCGAGTCAAGGAGGCGCGCATCCCGCTGTCTACTACAGCTTGGGCAACTGCATCCATATGAACGTACATATCGGCAAAGGCAGTGGTGCCCGATGCGATCATTTCGGCTGTTCCGAGCATCGTGCCCCAATAGATGTCTTCCTTGGTCATACGTGCTTCCGCAGGGAGCATTTTTTTGTCTAGCCAGTCCATCAGCTTCAGATCATCGGAAAAAGCACGCAACAGTGACATGCTGGCATGGTTGTGAGCATTGATGAGGCCAGGCATCGCTAGCATTCCTTTCCCATCCAGCACCTGGTCAACTTCGTCCTCAATGGAGGTCGCAAGCCTTTTAATCCGCTGTCCCTCGATTAAAATATCACCGACAAACGGCTTTTCTCCTGTACGCATGGTAAGAATCCAGCACCCTTTCATCACAGTACGTTTCAAAGCAGTATTCCTCCTTGAATGGTTGATGGCTCCAAGCGTAAACGTTCACGTGACGGCAAAGTCAAGGGGGAATTGAATTGGAAAAAATAGAAAGAATCATGCGAGTAGTGTATATCTTTCCTCTTTTGAAATATTGTTTATTAGATAATAATTGACGAAAGAAATAAAGCTTCATAAAATGAAGGTAAGATTTGGGGGAAGAAAGCGGTGTCACACATGTTAAATGGAGGTCTTGTTAGTCTGCAAGCCATTTTGGACGAATTGAAACCATCGGAGCGAAAAGTCGCTCAGTTCATTCTTGCCCATCCCGAGGATGTGGTAAAGCTATCCGTACAAAAGCTGGCGGAGTTGAGTGGAGTTTCTGAAGCAACGATCATCCGTTTAGCCCGTTCTTTGAATATGAAAGGCTACCAGGAGTTGAAGCTGCGGATTGCTGGCGATTTGACGAAGCAGACAGCTGCTACAGGTAGTTATCAGGAAATCATGATGGAGGGCTCTGTCGAATCCATCATGCAGGCAGTGAGCTGGAACAACGTCCAATCCATTCAGGATACATTGTCCGTCCTGTCAAATGAGGAAGTAAAAAAGGCAGTAAACGCTCTGTCGGGGGCACGCAAAATTGATGTGTACGGCGTAGGTGCGTCTGCTGTCATCGCAGACGATATCAGGCAAAAGTTTTCCCGGATTAATCTGTGGTGTGAGGCGTACTCCGATTTTCACGCTCAGCTGACCTCTGCCGTAAATTTGACGGACAAAGATGTGGTGATTGGCATCTCCTACTCCGGGCAAACCGAGGATATTATCCAGTCCTTGACGGAAGCGAGGCAGCAGGGAGCGACGATCATTACCTTGACCAAATTCGGTCCATCACCAGTGGCGGATTTAGCTCATATACGCCTCTTTACCAGCTCGGTTGAAAAAAGCATCCGAAGCGGTGCGATGGCATCCCGGATTGCGCAGTTGAATGTGATCGATATTTTGTTCATCACGATGGTCAGCCGCAAGCAGGAAGAAGTAATTCCGCTTCTGGAAAAGACGAGACTGGCTGTAAGCAGAACAAAACGCTCATCGAGCTGAACAAAAGGAGGGGGAGCATGAACGAAGTGAAGCTGCTTTTACAGAAATGGGTAGATGACGGCTTGCTGCCGGGTGCTGCTTTGCGCGTCATTCATGATCGGCATGTCTGGTATGCCTGCGATGCAGGTAAGACGAGCTTAACAGGGGATCAGCCTGTGACATCTGATACGCTGTTCGACCTGGCTTCATTGACGAAGGTGACGGCCACGCTTCCTGCTCTCCTGCTTTTGTTCCAAGAGGGCATGATCGCTCCGGATGATCAGATTGGCATGTATTTTCCAGATTGTCCAGCCGATAAGGACTCGATCACGATTGCTCAGCTGCTTACACATACATCAGGACTGCCAGCTGATCTGGAGGAGCGGAGGCGAGACAGCCAGATCGTTTTGCCAGAGCTTCTTTATCAGCAGAAGCTGCTCCATGCCCCTGGCACGCAGGTTGTATACAGTGATTTAGGGATGATCTGGCTGGGGCTTTTGATCGAGCGTGTAACGAAACAAAAGCTCGATGCGTATGTGACACAACATGTATACGAGCCGCTGGGGATGAATCGTACTCTTTATTGTCCGAATACTTCTGTTTTTAGGAATATTGCACATACGGAGTATTGCTCGTTAGCAGGAACATATATAGCAGGCGAGGTACACGATGAAAAAGCTTATGTAATGGGCGGAGTTGCTGGTCATGCAGGATTGTTTTCGACTGCGGATGACCTATGCCGTTACGCGATGAGCTGGCTGTACGGCACTCCGCCACTCATCACAGATAAATGGAGAGAACAAGCGATTCACTGGCATACGGTGCAGGCCTCTGGCAGCAGGGGATATGGCTGGGAGCTGAATTGTTCCCAGACGCTTCTCAGTTGTGGCAGCGGGTTTCACCCATCTAGCTATGGACATACAGGCTTTACAGGAACGAGCATGTGGATCGATCCCGTGCAGGATTTGGCGGTCATCTTTTTGACGAATGTCGTTCATCAAGGACGTAATCATCAGCTTAGGCAATTGCGACCGCTATTACATGACGCTGTCACGACTCAGATACATAAGAGTCTGACTGAATAGAGCAAGGCGCAAAGAATTAAGGGGGAGGGTTTAGGATGAAGCAATTTCGTTTTCATGCAGCAGCTTCTGTCGTGCTAGCAGCGGCTATGGCACTTGCCGGATGTAGTGGTGGCGGCGGGACTGAGCCAGCAAAGTCGGGAGGTGAGCCAGCTGGCAATGCAAGCGGTGGTCAAGGGGGAGGCCAGCAGGTAACGTTGTCAATGCATAGCTGGCGTGTGGAAGACACAGAAGGCTACAAGCAAATCATTAAAGCATTTGAAGCCGACAATCCGAACATCAAGATCGAGTTCAAGCCGTTCAAGGCAACTGAGTACAATACGATTTTGAATACAGCGCTTCAAAGTGATAGCGGCCCAGACATATTGCAGCTTCGTCCGTATGCACCGGGAGTTTCTTTAGCGGAAGCAGGCTATTTGGAGCCGCTAGACGGTGTTGCTGGTATCTCAAGCTTTCCAAAGGACGTTCTCGCAGCAGCGACAGGTAAGGATGGCAAGGTGTATGGAGTGCCGCTTTCTCTGAACTCCACACAATTTTACTACAACAAGAAAATATTTGAGGAAAATGGCTTGAAGGAGCCAAAAAGCTGGGATGAGCTGATCGCAACCTCGAAGGCTTTGAAGGAAAAAGGAATCGTTCCGATTTCCTTTGGTGCGAAGGAAGGCTGGCTGTTGTCCCTGAGCCATGGTGTAATCGCCCCTGCCAGCTACAACAGTGACTATCTGGATAAGCTGCAAAAAGGGGAAAGCGACCTCAAGAGCCCAGAGTTTTTAGGAAGTGTGCAACGCATGCAAGAACTCATCCCTTATTTCCCGGAAAATTATGTGGGTCTGGAATTGAATGATATGAGAACGTTGTTTGCCACTGGGAAAGCAGCGATGTTCATCAACGGAAGCTTTGAACTGGAAGGAATCAAAAAGCTCAATCCTGACCTGCAGCTCGATTTCTTCCCAATGCCGACAGATGATGGGAAAGCTGTCATTACGACATGGGTAGATGGCTCGTATGCGGTCAACAGCAAGTCGAAGCACAAGCAGGAAGCGACGAAATTCATGGAATTTATGGCGACCAAAAAATTTGGTGAGCTGTTTGCGAATCAATTCAAACGAATCAGTGCAGTACCAGGTGTGACGACTGATGATCCGCTTGTGAATAAAATGGCAGAGCTTTCTCAGTCTAGCTCCACCCCGTATTTGATGGTCGTTCATTTTGCAGAAGGCAAGCCGACAACGAAGCAGACGTTGGAAAATGCGCTGCAAGGAATGTATTTAGGCAAAATGAGTCCGGAGCAAGTAGTGGATGAAGTGCAAAAGTCCGCTGCCACCTGGTACCCGCCATTCAAAAAATAGGTAAAGTAGGAATGGGCTGCGGGAGTGGATCAATCGATTCGCTCCCGTCATCCTAAAAAAGAACCTATTAAAAAAGGGGGTGGGCGTCATCAGTACTTTTGAAAGACCAACCATCCGACCAAAAGGCCGAGCACGCTGGCTGATTCACCTGTTTCCTATTCCCGCACTCATTGTATATGGGCTGTTTGTCGTCTATCCGATCATTTCGGCGTTTTTATACAGCTTGTACGACTGGGATGGAATCAAGCGTGGAGTATTTGTCGGACTGAAAAACTTCGTAACACTATTTACTGTAGAGCCGTTTAACGAGATGTTTTGGAATGCATTTGGCCACAATGTCTACTATTTTATTATAGAAATGATTGTGCAAAACGGGATTGCCTTTGGATTGGCTTTTCTTATTTACAGAAAAATTCGCGGCTCCAGCTTTTTAAAGATCGCTTACTTTATGCCTAGACTTCTCTCTGTGATTGTAATTGGATTTTTATGGAAATTGATATTAAATCCAAATTATGGTGCGCTGAATACGTTATTGACCAAGATCGGGCTTGAGGAGTGGGCGAAGCCTTGGCTCGGAGATCCAGATACAGCACTGCTTGCGATTATCCTCATTAACTGCTGGTTTGGTATTGGGTTTGCGATGCTGATTTTTCTGGCGGGTCTGCAATCAATTCCGGAAGAGCTGATTGAAGCAGCCAGACTGGATGGCGCTAGAGGAATCAGCTTATTGTGGAAAATTATTTTGCCCCTTTGTATGCCATCGATTACGATCATGACGATCTTTACCTTTATTCAAGCCTTCGAAGCGTTTGAACTGGTATATGCGATGCAAGGCTCGATGGGCGAACCATTTCGTTCGACAGATACACTGGCCGTTTACTTTTATCGCTTGGCGTTCAGCAGCGCTGGAGGTGCAGGTGATGTATCGGTTGGTCTGGGCTCTGCGCTTGCCGTTGTTCTCTTCTTTATCGTGGCGTCAGTATCTGCACTCTCGCTTTATTTGATGCGCAAGCGTGAAGTGCAGCATTAATCTTGGATTTGGCAAAAGTCTTAGAAAGGAGTGACACGATGTGAGAACGAGTGTGGGTGGCCGGGCGGCGCAGTACGTTCTGGCCTATCTCTTCATGCTGATATCCCTTTATCCGATTGTGCTTATGATTGCTTCCTCCTTCAAAACGAATATGCAGATTTTCGAAAATCCTCTGTCGCTTCTGCCAACGGCTTTTAGTCTGGACACGTACAGAAAGCTGTGGGAAGTCGTCCCCTTTGCCGATTTTTTGATGAACAGCATATTTGTCAGCGTGATGTCTGTTTTGCTGATTACCGTTTTCTCTGCGATGGCTGCCTTTTATTTGGCGAGATTCTCATATAAATGGACGGGGGTACTGTACTTCTTTTTCCTGCTGGGTCTGATGATTCCGATCAAGCTGGGTCTTGTCCCTTTATTCATTTTGATGAAAAACCTTGGCCTGCTCAACTCGCTGTGGTCGTTGATCCTGATTTATACAGCTAGTGGGATTCCGATTTCGGTATTTATCCTGACAGGATTTTTCCGTACGCTGCCCGTGGAGCTGGAGGAGGCTGCGCGAATCGACGGCTGCAACCATTTTCAGGTATTTTGGCGAGTGCTTTTGCCGTTAATCCGCCCTGCGTTGGCAACGGTTGTCATCATTAATTTCATCCATGCCTGGAACGATTTTTTCTTCCCGCTCATTTTTATCCAGAGTGATGCGCTCAAAACGATTCCGGTAGGCATGATGGTCTTGTTTGGTGAATACGAAACAGATTGGAGCCTGTTGTTTGCCGGGCTTACATTGTCTGCTTTGCCGATGATCGGTGTGTTTTTGATGGCGTCAAGGCAGTTCATGGAAGGGTTGACAGCAGGTGCGGTCAAGTAAGGAAAACAAGTGGTTCATCGGGATAGATGGTGGCGGTACGAAAACAAAAGCAGCGATTAGTGACGGGACTGGACAAGTGAAGGCAATAGCGGTTGGCGAGGGTACAAACCCGTTGTCCCGGCCATGGGCTGAGGTGGAGTGTACACTGCAAGCCTGCATCAAGCAGGTGCAGGAGCAGGCTGGTGCAAAAGCAGAGGAGGTAGCTGGCCTTTATATTGGCCTCGGGGGTGCAGATCATCAGCCGACCAAAGCGCTGATTCAGGCTGCTTTCCACGATACATGGCAGGAGCGCCTGTTTATCGACAACGACGCGATTGCGGCTCTTTACGCGGGGACGTGGGGCAGCCCAGGCATCGTTCTTATTTGCGGCACGGGCTCGATTGCGTATGCACTGACAGAGCAAGGCGAGCGTCATCGCGTCGGTGGCTGGGGGTATTTGGTAGGAGATGAAGGGAGCGGCTTTGACTTGGGGAAAAGGGCGGCAGTAGCTGTCTTGCGTGCTCATGACGGGCGAGGCGAGCAGACCATGCTGACCGAATTGTTTCTCGCCCATTACGGAGCCGAGCGGCCGAATGAGCTGATCAGCTTGATTTACAACGCAAGTAATCCACGTATGGGGTTGGCACAGACGAGTGGGCTTGTCGAGCGTGCCGCCAAATCAGGTGATGCCATCGCCCTTCGCTTGATCAGCGAGGCAGCAGAGTCATTGATCGAGCTGGCTACCACTTGTTTTGCTAAAACGAACGAACGGTTACCTGTCGTCCTGTCAGGTGGTTTACTGACGGGAAATACGATGCTCTGTCAGCAGCTGAAGCAAAAAGCATCATTTGCAACGGTAGTTCCGTCTGTCTCGCCGGTAATCGGTTCTTTAGTGGCAGCGATGGCACGTAGCGGACATAGCCTGGATGAGAAGATCAAAAAACAACTGCAAACGAGTGAAACCGAATTGGAAAAGGGGTGAGCCAGTGGGCGAGAACTTGCACCAGCTCCATACAGAAAGACGGAATACAGCAAGTGAACGGTTGGATCAGATGTCGGCTATCCAGATCGTGACACTGATGAATCAGGAGGATCACAAGGTGGCATTTGCTGTACAGCAGGTGCTGCCTGAGGTCGCCAGGGCAGTAGAGCTGATCGGGCAGGCTCTGGCAAAAGGGGGGAGGCTGTTTTATTTTGGTGCCGGAACAAGTGGACGGCTAGGTGTTCTCGATGCGGCAGAGTGTCCCCCTACATTTGGCACCGATCCACAAATGGTGCAGGGAATTATTGCCGGCGGGGCCAAAGCATTGCTAAGCGCCATTGAGGGAGCCGAAGATTCGGAGCAAATGGGACATGAGGATATACGGCTTCATGGCATTAAAAAGGGAGATGCAGTTGTAGGGATCGCGGCAAGCGGGAGAACCCCTTATGTAATCGGGGCGCTGAAAGAAGCAAAGACAGTTGGCGCATGGACGATTTCTGTGTCCTGTAATCCTGATCCAGACATCAGCCAGGGAGCAGACGTACCCATCAATATACTGGTGGGTCCGGAGGTCGTGACGGGCTCCACACGTCTCAAGGCTGGCAGTGCAACCAAAATGGTCCTGAATATGCTGACGACAGCCAGTATGGTTCACTTGGGCAAGGTATACGGAAATTTGATGGTGAATGTACAAGCGACGAATTGGAAGCTGCGAGAGCGGGCCAAGCGTATTGTCATGGAAGCGACGGGGGTCATCTACCAGGAAGCAGAGAAGCTGCTAAGCGATGCGGCAGGAGACGTACGCGTAGCGATCGTGATGCAAAAGACCCGGCTTGCTGCCGCAGATGCAAAGGAGCGTCTGATTCGTGCGGACAACCGGGTGAGAGAGGCAATCGATGGGTCATCCACTTAGGACAGAAAATGAGGTATGGCGAGTCTTTCTCCAAACGTTGTTTTGCAAGTGATGAGGGGAACAGAACCATATCTTTTGTTTTAGTCAGCAAAAAGTGCTAGATCAACCTACCCTTTTGCAGTATGATTGGCAACGTGATGATTTACAGCCAAAAGGTGTGGACAACATGGCTTCATTAGTCTTAACAGATGAACTGCTCACTAGAAAGCAAAAAATTGGTCTGATCTTATCGCTGGCGATCCCGGCGATGCTCGAACAGATATTACATACGCTTGTTGGCTTTGTCGATCTGTTTTTCGTGTCCAGTCTAGGTGCAACAGCGATTGCTGCTGTTGGGGTGGCAAATGCGATGGTACTGGTCGCCATGGCAATATTTATGGCAGTTGGCGTTTCGGCTTCCTCCTATATTACACAAAGCATAGGAGCAGGACGGGAAAAAGAGGCTGCTGCTTACGCCAGACAAGCGATCGTGCTTTCCTCTGCAATCGGGATATTGTTTGGAATCGCGGCTATCTTCTTTGCTGCCCCCATTTTACGAATCATGGGCACAGAGCCTGATGTGCTGGAAGAGGCAGCGACCTATTTTCGTATCGTTGGTGGATCTGCTCTCTTCTTATCTCTGATGGTCACCTTGGGTAGTATTTTGCGTTCAAACGGAGATACACGCACCCCGATGAAGGTCAGCCTGTGGATCAATATTGTGCATGTGGGATTGGACTACGTCTTCATTTTTGGATTGGGCTCTTTTGCGGGATGGGGCGTAGCGGGTGCAGCCTGGGCTACGGCATTGGTGCGTGTGATTGGCGCAGCCGCATTGTTTATCGCGGTCCACAAGTCCTCAGAGGAGATTTGGGGCGGGTTTTCCTGGCGAGAGCTGCTCGGCAAGCCGACACAGGATTTGGCTTGGCGGTCCTTGCCTGTATTAGCTGAAAAAATGATTATGCGCTTTGGTGTCCTGCTCTATTACGGAGCCATTATTCAAATGGGAACAAAGGCATACGCCGCCCACATGATTGCATCGAATCTGGAGTCTCTGATGATATTGGCAGGTGCGGGCTTTGAAGTTGCAGCTACGGTACTGGTTGGACAGTATCTAGGAGCAAAACGGTCACGGGATGCATATTCCTTTGGCATGATTTGCATGTGGCTGGGGCTTGGGCTGATGTCTATCTTTGGTTTGGCCTTGTATGTGTGCGCTCCTTGGATCGCGACTATATTTACCCAAGATGCACAGATCATCGATTATGTGGTCATCGCTCTTACGTATATGGCTCTCTATCAGCCGCCGCTTGCCTTGCTTCTGATTCTGCGAGGTGGCTTACAAGGAGCAGGTGACACCAAGGCTCCGATGTACGCCACAGCAGTGGGCATGTGGCTGGTACGGATGGTAGGCGTTTATCTGTTTGGCTTTCAACTGGATATGGGCCTCTCTGGAGTATGGCTCGCCATCTTTTTGGATGTTCTCATACGCGGTGTTTTTCTTCTTTATTTGTATAAAAGGAGATTTCAGCACATTAGACGCAATGAGGGGATGGAAAGAACAGCTCAAATAGGGTAAAATTGGTTTTGATAAGCACGTCAGTACGGATAAGGCTATTTCTGCATTCAGGAGTAGCCGTTTTCTTGTCTCATGACTGATACAGGAAGTTTTTGCAAAACTCGGAAAAAGTGTCACGTGCGGGAGGACAAGCAGATGGGTAACGAGGCGGCGAAAAATACAGTTCTGACAGCAGGATTTGCCCAAATTCCAAAAGGAACCCCTCTGTACGAGGTATCCACCATGGTAGGCTGTGTTCTCATCATCGATGTGGACAAGGATGAAATCTGTGATGCCAGTTTTACATTTGTCATGGACAAAACCAGTGAGTTTTTGGTCCAATTAATCGTAGGAAAGACAGTTGTTGACGGATTACAAGAGATTACACATGCCATACAAGAACGTTTTCTGGCTCCTGGTCAGGGGGCGGTCTTACAGGCGATTCGTGCAGCAGTGGAGCGTTATGTGGAGAAGAAATCGTAAGCCTATCCAATGGCTGGAGGGTTGTTCATGCAGGATGACTTTGCTGGAAAAGAAGCGTATGGAAGGGAGCTATTGAAGCGTTATGGTCAATGGCTTAGCAGTATTGAGCTTGTAAATCACGAAGAGTTGGAAGCGGTGTCACGTGAGGTTAACGATCTGCTGACTGAACAGGATGGGACGTTGCACAAAGAGCTGCTGACACAAATTGGTCAGTTACATGACAAAGTGAACGAAATGCTTTGGATGTCTGAGCATATGAAAATTTTGCATGATCTGAGCCATATTTTTGCCAAGACGTACGAAGAGAACCAGATCTTGTGGAAAGCGTTTGAGCTGGTATCGCGAGTCATGCGTGCTGATGCTTTTTTCATTGCCTTTTTTGACGAGGGTGACTGTGAGATCAGGGTACCGATCAGCATCGACAGCGGAATCAATTATGGGCCGCTCACCATCCCGTATGGGCAAGGACTGATTTCCAAAGTCATTGACACACGCCAAACCATACATATACGAACGATGAAGAATGAACCGAGTGAGCCTGAGATGATTCGATGGGGCAGCCCGGAAATCGATACGAATACATGCATCTTTGTGCCGCTTATGCTGGGAAACCAGATGAAAGGCGTCATTTCTGCCCAATCATACCGTGAATTTGCCTATAAGAAAGAGCATGAGGAGCTGCTGAAAATCATCGGATTTCAGGTAGCGAGTGCAATCGAAACGGCACGTCTGTATGAACGCATGTACCAGATGTCGTTTCAGGACGAGCTGACGGGCATCGCCAATTACCGTGCTTTTCACCGTGATTTGGAAAATTTGCTGAGCGTCGAGTCTTCTTCAGTTGCACTGATCATGCTCGATTCGGATAGTCTCAAGACGGTAAACGATCATCACGGTCATCATGTGGGAGATGCGATGATTCGTCGCATAGCGGAGGCGATGAAAGCAGTCGCTGGAAAAGAGGATACGGCTTATCGTTATGCGGGTGATGAATTCATGCTCCTGTCACCCGATGCTACGATGGAGGAAGCGGAGGAAAAGGTCAGGGCAATCAGGGAGTATTTGCGCGTACGTCCGTTGGTGCATGAGAATTGCTGTATTCCTGTAGCGGTGAGCGTAGGGATTGCGCGCTATCCAGAGGATGAGAAAACAGCCGACGGCCTGAAGCGGGCAGCCGATGAAGCGCTGTACCGCTCCAAGCGTCGGGGCAAAAACTGTACTACCGTGTATGCGATTGGCTAACCTTTTGTGCTCGCCAAGCGAAGAGCATGGTCAAAAGCGGTGAAATCCATAAGTAGATCACGTAAGGCAAGTAATCGAGTGTAGCGACGTGCAGGGTACTGGTAAAAAAGGCACCGCTAACCCCCCACGGAATGAGCGGGTTGACCAATGTGCCGCAATCCTCCAAGGTGCGTGACAGACGCCTTCCCTCGATGCAGCGGGCCAAGAATGCCTCGCGAAACATCTGGCCGGGGAGTAAAATCGACAAATACTGCTCGCCAGTCAGGACGTTAACGAGGATAGAAGAAGAGCCAGCAAGTCCTACCATTCCCGCATCGTGCTTCATGCGTTTGATGAACCCATCAAAGAGAGCGTGGAATACACCACTGTGCTGGAGAATGCCTCCGAGCGACAGTGCAATGAGGATGAGGGTGAGCGACCAGGTCATAGACAATAAACCCCCGCGATTCACAATCGCTGTGACGGCTTCATTGGTTATCGTACTGACGAAGCCGTTTTGCATGACATTCATCCATTGTACCGGAGAATAAACGCCCTGCGCGAAGGCAGCTGTAGCAACCCCACTAAGAATCCCGAAAACGAGGGTAGGCAGAATCGGCTTACGCAGTGCGGAACAGATCAGGACGACCAGTGCTGGCAGCAGCGTGATCACCCCAAGTGAAAAGTTTTGCGTGAGTGCCAGTTGAATGTCTCGAATAGCGTCCAGATTGACATTCACTGCTTGTCCCTGAAAACCAAAGAAAAGAGCTGTAAGTAAAGCAGCAGGGATCGAGGTGTGCATCATGAATTTCACATGCGTCATCAAGGGAACGCCCGCTATTGCCGCAGCAAAATTGGTTGTATCCGAGAGCGGAGACATTTTATCCCCGAAGCAGGCACCGCTGATGATGGCACCGGCGGTCATCAACGGATCGAGACCGAGCGCAGTGGATACCCCCATCAAGGCGACACCGACTGTGCTGATCGTCGTGAAGGAGCTCCCTGTTACAGTAGAGACGATAATGGTCAGAAAAAGGGCACTGACTGTGAAATATTCAGGTGAAATAATGGAAATCCCGAGCTGTAAAATCATCGGAACGGTACCACTCATCATCCAGACCCCGATCAGGATACCGATGAGAGAAAGGATCAGCATCGGGGCGATAGCTGTTTGTATGCCTTTGATTAGTCCCTCCTCCATCTGCTTCCACGGGACACCAAACAGGCGCAGTAGTGTGGCCGCCGCGATGGTAGCCCCCAAAAGCGGCATATGCGGTTCTACTTTTCCCCAGAACAGTGCTGGAAACAAGATGCCAAAGACGGCGAGCAATACCCAAAGGCTTTTGGCAAAGGTTAATGGCTTGTTCATGCTGGCAACTCCTTGCTGAAATCAGACTAATCCCCTTACTTGCAAAGGGGATTTTTTGTTCATGGCAACTACGGCGTTGATGGCGCCGATAAGCTTGTCATTCACAATGTGACGCTTTCTCGCTTTCTCGCTTTCTTGCTTTTGTGCGTTCAAGTGATAGGCGTACTTTATCTTGAATTACCTGATTAGTCAACGAGTTGGGCAATATTTTCAATCGTAAAATAATATGGAGTAGTGGGGCATTTTCATAGGGAATAAATACCGCTGGACAATAAGATCAGGGGTTTTTTCATCCCTAATCAAGCCTTTGAATAAAGCGTATTCCACGGAATCCTTGCTAGAGACGGGGAGTCATAGCTCATCATCCTGAGCGAGACCATCTCCTGCTTCACGGCTTCCCCACGTAATAGCGGAGAGCAGGGAGGTGAGGACAATAGCGCACAGCTGCAGCTCCAATTATCGCAGCACCTCATTGACGGGTTGTTCTTTTCATCTATGCTTCCTCCGCGAAGTGAAATAGCTCGTCTACAGATACAGCCAGCTTGTGAGCCAGCAAAAAGGCGAGTTTTAGGCTGGGGTACGTACGTCACTCGTGATGAAATGTCAAAGATGTTTTATATTATATTCGTTATTTAAAATCATTATAAAAGGATATTGACTTTTATTTTGTATCTTGTAAAATGAGAAGTGTTCCTAGTTGATAATAATTATAAACTGATAATTGGAAGGGGGAGCCGACATGTATGATGTGATCATTATCGGTGGAGGCCCGGCAGGTGCATCCGCTGCCATCTATACAGCACGGGGAAATTTGAAGACGCTCGTGATTGATAAAGCGCCAGGTACAGGTGCTCTCGCCTTGACTCATAAAATTGCCAACTACCCTGGCGTGGAAGGCGAGCTGTCCGGAAAAGAGTTGCTGGATAAAATGCGCAGACAAGCGGAGAGCTTCGGCGCTGAATTTATCCAGACGACGATTTCGGCAGTTGATGTGGAGGATGAAGAGAAAGCCGTATTTACTGCACATGGCACTTTTGAAGCAAAAGCAGTGATTGTGGCGACCGGTGCGAAAGGACGCAACCGCATGCTCCCAGGTGAAGAGGAGCTATTGGGACGCGGCGTGAGCACATGCTCTACATGTGACGGGGCTTTTTATGAAGGCAAGCACGTTGCTGTCATCGGTGATACAGAGGAAGCATTGGAAGAAGCACACGCTTTGACCAAATTCACAGATAAGATTACCTTCCTGGTTCCGCGTGCTGAGCTGCAAGGCGTAGAAGGCACTCCTGAGCTGCCAAATACAGAGATTAAATTCCGTACACGCCCACTTGAAATCATCGGTAACAAATCTGTCGAAGGACTTCGCCTCCGCACAGCGGAAGGTAATGAAGAAGTGCTTTCAGTAGACGGCGTGTTCGTATTCCTGTCTGGTAGCAAGCCGGGCACAGATTTCCTCGACGGACAGGTTCCCCTGGACGATGAAGGCTTTATGATTTTGGATGAATTCATGCAATCTTCTATTCCAGGCGTGTTTGGAGCTGGAGAAGTACGCAAAACACCAGTGAAGCAGGCTGTCGTAGCAGCCGCAGATGGAGCAATTGCGGCCATGGCTGTAGACAGATACATCAACAAGCGCTCCAAGATCGTTCCACAATACAAGTAAGCTGAAAAGTAAAGGAGAGATATTCACACATGGCACAAGCAATCGTATATTCCAGCACAAACTGCAATTTTTGCATCCAATTGAAGACGTATTTGACTGAGCAAAACATCGCTTTCGAAGAGCGCAACATCGATGAGAAAGAAGAGTACGGCCAAGAGCTGAGCAGCTTGGGAGTTATGTCGGTTCCACTGACTGTGATTGGAGAAAAGCAAATTCTGGGCTTTAACCCAAACCGTATCAAAAAGGCGCTGGCAGCTTTGGAAGAAACAGCAGCACAATAATTTAGAGACAGAAAGGGAGAGGATAACTATGACAACACAGCAAACGGTTCAACTGCAAGTAGGTAAACCCGCACCGGGCTTCAACATGCTTTCTACCAAAAACCTGGAGACGCTGGAGGAGCGTGTATCTCTGGCTGACTATAAAGGCAAATGGCTGATCCTGTTCTTCTGGCCATTCGACTTCACATTCGTATGCCCAACAGAAGTAACCTCCTTCAGCGACAATGTAGAAGAGTTCCATGATCTGGATTGCGAAGTGCTTGGTGTGTCTACAGACAGCGTGCACACACACCGTGCATGGATCAAAACACCTCGCGACCAAAACGGTATTGGCGACGTAAACTTCCCGCTGGCTAGTGACTATAACAAGGATGTTGCTCGTGCATACGGAATTCTGGATGAAGAAGCAGGTGCTGCTCACCGCGGTCTGTTCATCATCGATCCAGAAGGTATCCTGCGCTACCAAGTTGTAACAGACATGAACGTAGGACGTAGCGTAGAAGAAACATCCCGTATTCTGCAAGCACTCCAAGCAGGCGGTCTGTGCCCAGCGAACTGGAAGCCAGGAATGAAAACCTTGTAAGGTAAGCAAACAGATATAGTCGATTAGTGAAAAAGGACACCCCCAAAGTCTCGTGCAGACTGTCGGGAGTGTCCTTTTTCAACTACGTGCCTCGCAGGGCATGCTCTATTCGCTTATCCGGCAAGAACCAGACCACTGCAACAAGAAGGAAAAAGAAGCCGGATATCCAAGGGCTCACATATGCGGTCAAGGCAGCGATCAAGTAGAGCACGGGAGATAATTTCCCCTTCAAGTTTCTGCCCATCGCCAAAACGAATGAGGAATCGCCGGGATGCTGGCTAATAATCGCGCGCTGAAGCAGCCAGTACGAGAACGACGCGAGCAGTAAAATAATACCGTACAGCGCTGTTGGTGTGGCTGCAAAAGAGCTTTCACCCATCCAGGCTGTTGTAAACGGCACGAGGGATAACCAGAAAAGAAGCAGCAAATTGAGCCACATTAAACGCCCGTTCATCGTTCGAACCATGTGCAGCAGATGATGATGATTATTCCAGTAAATGCCGATATAAACAAAACTGAAGATGTAGCTTAAAATTTTTGGGCCAAGCCCGATCAACGCATACCAGTCATGGCCTTCGGGCACTTTAAATTCCAGCACCATGATTGTAATGATAATCGCGAGCACGCCATCGCTGAACGCTTCCATCCGATTCGCTTTCAAAGTGTTTCACCTTTTCCTCTCTTCGCGTTTTAAGTTAATCTCCACTGGTATAGGCTGGCCGATTAATTGGTCAGACTGGTTTAGTTAACGTAAAAGCATTTTACACTATTCAAATAATACATATCTAGCATAATAACAGTCGCTTGAACATAACGCATGCTCTTGAAAGTAGACTAGCATTCTGATGGAAGTAATGCGATTGGAGGGCCTTTTTTGGGGTTAACTGCGACATCTTTGAGCGAAGGATAGTTAGAAATGACAAAACCGGTATGCCTTTCGTAAGAGCGTACCGGTTAAAAAACTTGATTTTGTGAGTCAACTATTTTTGCTCCTTTGCATGCTCTACGCCTGCTGCGATAAGATGGCGGACATGATCATCATCCAAGGAGTAAAAAACCATTTTTCCTTCTTTACGATATTTAGTCAGCCCCATATTGTGCAGTAGACGCAAATGATGGGAAGTATTTGCAATCGAACTGCCTATAATAGAGGAAATATCGTGAACACAAAGCTCCTCATCTAATGACAAAATGTGAATGATTTTTGCACGTGTATCATCAGCAAGGGCCTTGAAAATTTTGGCCACGCCTGCTGACTCAGCGGCGTAAGGTTTTAGTCGATTCACTTTCTCATCATCAAAACATTGGACTTCACAGACATCATCAATTTCCTTTGGAGCCATCGTGAATCACCTCTTACAATCAACAATGTTCTATTAGTATAGTCATTCTGATGGAAGGTGAAAAGAAAAAATGACATTTTGATGGTTTTGTGGAGTTTTGTTCATACCGGGTTGGAGCAATCTACTCGACAAGATGGGCATCCAATTGAAGGAAAGTTATCTTTTGTAGCAAAAAGGGAAGAACACTGAGACTCAAATTCCAACTCTTATATAATCTTGTGGATTGCGGATTCATCTCCGATCCCAATATACCTATGTCAGACCTCATAAGCTCCATCCTATTTACATTTGAAGTAGGAAAAGGGTGGCGTTACCTTTGTCCTTCCTATTTTATTGTTCGGTTTAATTATAGCCTCTTACCAGAGAGTTCATTGCCGGAATAATGCTGATGGCTTACATTGCGCCTGAATATTACAAATCCACCTGTCCTAACAAGGATGGGCTCTTTAGATTAATGTTTTACCATGTAAGTTCAACCGTCATATGATTAGATCGGGATTTTAAGGGAATTCAATACTTTAATGAAATTATTCGCTTAGGAGCTTTTCATACAGAAAGCCGGTTTTTCCTACTCAAAGGAAGCACCGGCTTTTAGTTTATGAAATGACTCTTTTGCTTCTTAGCATAGTGCCTCCCCTCAATATTTCATTTTTGTAAATTTCGACCGATATCGGCAAAATAAAAAGTTTTCCAAATAGTAGCAACCTCCCATTTTTATACCCAGAAAGGAAAAAACGGGCTCGAGCAAATGTACCTAGTGACGAAAAAAGCTGGGACAGATGGCAGGGCAGGTTGCAGGACTTCGCACCAAAAAACGTAGGACATTAGAGGCTAATCCCATCTTCCTTTACATTTTCATGACAAAACGGACAAAGTCACAATAGTGAATTTCGTCTATGGGAACCCATTGCTCCCTATGTTTACAATGACTATGACGTTTGGGCGAGAAACGAGCCTGGTCGTCCAAAAGTTCAATAGCTCGTGGCAACGCAAACGGAGGTTGACGGGAATTGGAACGAAAAAAGAAAAGCCGAGCAGGATGGATTAGCCTCTCCCTTCTTATGGTTTTAGGCATCAGCGCCCTATGGTGGTTCTGGTTTGCCGACCGTGTGGAAAGCATGGAAACGACGACTGGCGTTCAATTGAAATTTCGTACAAGTGGTGACCATATCGAAATCTATCAAAATCAGAAGTGGCAGCCTTTCTTTGCGAAAGGGGTAAATCTCGGAGCGTCTTTGCCAGGCCATTACCCGGGTGAGCTACCTATTACCAAAGAGGATTATACCCGCTGGTTTACGATGATCGACGAGATGGGGGCAAATGTGATTCGTGTTTATACGATTCATCCCCCGTCATTTTACGAGGCATTGGTTGACTACAACAGAAAGAAAGCTGGTGATCCTCTTTATTTGATGCAAGGAATCTGGAGTCCGGAAGAGCTGCTTATCGAAAAGAAGGACGCGTATTTGCCGGAGATTCGCGAGCAGTTTCATCAGGAAATTCGAGATGCGGTAGGTGCTGTCTATGGTGATATCACCCTGCCGGAAAAACCGGGAAAGGCAAGTGGAAAGTACCAGGCAAATGCTGGTCCCTATCTGATTGGCTGGCATACAGGGACAGAGTGGGACCCTGTCATGGTGCAAAAAACGAATCAGCTGCACGAGCAAACGAAGCCTTACCAGGGAGCGCATTTTCAGGCGACAGCAAAAGCGAGTCCGTTTGAAAGCTGGCTGGCTGAAGTGGTAGACACCGTGGCACAAGAGGAAAGCAAGCAGGGCTGGCAGCACCCGATGACCTTTACCAACTGGGTAACGACCGACCCGCTCTCTCATCCAGGCGAGCCGATGTTTCACGAAGACTTGGTTAGCGTAGATCCGACGCATATTGAGCCGACCAAATGGGACGCAGGTTATTTTGCTTCGTACCACGTGTACCCGTACTATCCGGATTTGTTCCGCTACGATACGAACCTGCAAAAGGTAAAGAATGCCGCGGGACAGATTGATACGTACAAAGGGTACTTGCGCCAGCTGAAGGCTCACCACAAAAACATGCCGATTATGGTAACTGAATTTGGTGTTCCCGCATCACTCGGGACGGCGCATCTGGGAAATTTGGGGCGCAATCAGGGTGGTCATACGGAAGCTGAACAAGGCGAAATAGACGCAGCTCTGATGAAAGAGATTCACGAGGAAGGCTACGCTGGGGGCATTGTGTTTGTATGGCAGGATGAATGGTTCAAAAAGACGTGGAATACGATGCGCTTTGAGCTTCCTGAGGATCGCCGTTCGTTCTGGCTCAACGTCCTCACAAATGAATCCTTGTTTGGCATTTTGGGGATGCACCCGAATAAAGAAGACGTGCTTTCGATTGATGGAGACAGAGCAGACTGGGATAAGCTCGCGCCAGAAGACAAAAAGCGTCTCGATGTCAAAATCCCGGGTGTCGACGAGCTTTGGATGACACACGATGAGGGCTACGTTTACATCATGGCCCAGCTGCAGAAAGAATTTCACCCAGAGTCAGAAAAGCTCTACATCGGGGTCGACACTACTCCGGGCGGAAACAAGCATGGTCCGCAGCTGGCAAGCACCAAGCTGGATGAAGGCTTGGAGACACTGATTCAGCTTGGAAAAGAGAGCGACATCCGCATTGCTTCCAACTACGATTTCCACACCCGTCTATACGGAAAAAGGTATGGAATGATAAAGCTGATGGAATCGGAAATGAAGGATGATTCTGGAGTATTTTCGCCATGGAAGCTCGCTGTCGGTCTGGAAATGGAGCCGCCAGACAGCAAGCAGTACTACCCGATGGAGGAGGTCGTTGTAGGAAATCTGCTTCGCGGAACGACAAATGCGAATGACCCTGCCTACAACTGCTTGGCATCCTGGCAGGCAAAAGGCAAGATTGTAGAGCTGCGCATCCCGTGGATGCTTCTCGGTTTTACTGATCCGAGCTCCTTGCAAGTCATGAGCTACCGGGAGGAACCAAAGGCTTTTCTTACGGAAACGACAAAGGGAATTCGCCTGTTGCCATGGATCGTCGATGAAAAAGGACAATCCACAATCGGAAATACACAAGGTGATGCTTTCTATCCTGTCTCCAAGCTGCCGATGTACACATGGCCGACGTGGGAGCAGGTGGGCTATCACGAACGGAAAAAACAGAGCTACTCCATTTTGCAAAAAGCATTCAGCGAGATCGAGACATCGACCGCTACAGATAGACAGCCATAAGGGGAGAGGAGAGTGACAAATGTGGAAACACCACTCGCGACCGCCGTTCTTTTTCTGTACGCGCTTTGCGCAGTGATGATCGTTGGGCTAGTCGTATTGTTCGCACTAAAAATAAGAAATAGTAGTGCAGACAATAAAGCCCGACATTGTCAGGAAAAATACCGCGACTACTTCGTTTATTTGCAAGCGCACGGCGAGGAGGAAGAGCGTCTCAAAGTGCCTCACGGCGAAGTTACACAGAGCGAAAAGCAAATCATGCAAAAAAAACTGTTTGAGCTGATGGAGCTGTTCACAGGCGTCCATCGTCAAAAGCTCATTTGGCTCTGTGAGGATTTAGGACTGATAGAGTTGGACCGCAAACGGCTGAAGGGAGCGTGGAAGTGGACGAGAGTGGATGCTGCCTACAACCTGGGAATGATGCGTTCCAAAGAGGCGCTCCCCGATCTGCTCCAGCTGCTTGAAAAGAGCAGCTACGATCCTAGCATTTTCATAATCGCTCGCTCGATTGCCAGATGTGCACGGGATACTGGTGATCTTCGTGAAATGGTTCTACTTTTGGTTAGGTACAAAAAAAACTTTCATGAGCTTATTGTCGATATTTTGAGCGATTCGCAAATCGATACAGCACCTTTGTTCGCCTCCTTTTTACGGGAGACCAGCACCGATCTGGTCAAAATCGGGCTGATTGGCCTCTTGGCTCAGTCCCAGAGCCAGCCTGGCATCGAGTCAGCGCTCTACAAGCTCATCGAATCTGAGGACAAAGACATCCGCATCAAAGCAGTGAAGCTGGTATGCCAGGATGTGCGATATTTGACCGAACAGCGCGTAAAAGCGTTCATGAATCACAAGGATTGGGAAATTCGAGCCATGATGGCAAAAGCGGTGGGAGGGTTGGGGCTCGCCGGCTATATCCCGATGCTGAAATCGGCGGTAGGTGATTCCAGCTGGTGGGTCCGTCATCATAGTGCCTACAGCTTGACTGCACTTGAGGTCGAAGGCTTTGCCGCTTTATGTGAGATTTTGCGGGAAGAGAGGATGGGTAATAAGCTGCAAATGGCTCATGAAGTGATCCAGGAAGAACTGGAAAAAGGCAAGCGACAGGCAGCAGCAACACAGGATGTAGAAAAGCAGCTGCAGTACAACCAAAAGCTGCACCTCTATCACAAATCCTATCGAAAAACGATTTCCACTGTTGCGGCGCTGGAAAGATAAGTGGAGGGGAGGCTGTCATGAGAGACTTTTTACTATACTACGGAGTTTTCGCTGTCTATTACGTGATTGCGATTAACTCGCTGTACTTCATCATCCTGATGTTTTCTTTCAAAAGCATCATGGGCATTTTGAAAAGCTCGGTCTATTCGAGATTCCAGTCGCTATCAGGCTCGCGACATGTACCGCCCATCTCGATTCTGGTACCAGCCTACAACGAAGAGCTGACGATTATTGAGAATGTGCGCTCGCTGCTCTCGCTCAATTACCCGAAGTACGAAGTTATCGTCGTAAATGATGGTTCAAAGGACGATACACTGCAGGTACTGATTGAGGAGTTCCAGCTAACTTCTTCCGAGCATATGCCGATGCAGCCGGTGCTGCAAACGTCCAAGATCAGAGGGATTTATCACAACCCGGCATTTCCAAATCTGTATCTGATCGACAAAGGCAATGGCGGAAAGGCAGACTCGCTCAACGCCGGAATTAATCTGTCTCATTACCCGTTGATTGCTTCGATTGATGCAGATTCCCTCTTGGAAAAGGATGCATTGATTCGAATTGCCAAAGTGTATATGGAAAATCCGGAGGAGACTGTCGCGATTGGCGGCGATATCCGAATCGCCAATGGCTGCAAAATTGAAGACGGTGTGGTCAGTGATATCAGATTACCTGACAAGTTTTTGCCTATGATGCAGTCTGTTGAATACCTCAAGGCGTTCCTTGGGGGGCGAATCGGGTGGAGTGCGATTAATGGCTTGATTATCGTATCCGGCGCATTCGGCGTATTTCGCAAGGATTATGTAGTTAAGGTCGGCGGATACCGCGAAGGTTACCCTGGTGAGGACATGAACATCATCATCAAGCTGCACAAATACATGCTGGAAAACAATCTGCCATATCGCGTTGCTTTTTGCCCGGATGCGGTTTGCTGGACACAAGCTCCTGATTCGTTTCGGATTTTGGGCAGTCAGCGACGCAGATGGGGCCGGGGTAATCTGAAAAACATGATTGAGTACGGCAAAAACATGGTACTGCGTCCAAAGTACAAAGTGTTCGGGATGCTCACACTGCCGTTCAACATCTTGTTCGAGACACTTAATCCGTATTTCCGAATCACAGGGCTGCTCGCTCTCATCGGCTATACGCTGCTTGACATGACGAATGCCCATGTACTGCTGATTTACGGCCTGCTCAATTTGTTGTACGGCGTTCTTTTGGGAATTGGTTCCCTCTTGCTTGAGGAAATCGCATTCCGACGTTATCCACGCTTCAAGGACATCGTCAAAATGCTTTTCTATACCATTTTGATGTTCTTCGGTTACCGGCAGATCGGTGTCATCTGGAGATTCCTCGGTCACATCGAGTATTTGCGCAACAATAATTCGTGGGGAACGATGACCAGAAAAAGCTGGCAGGCTGAGAACAAAAACATTTCAAGTTTGGAGGCAAGAGGATGAGTAATCTCGTACCGGTTTTTTACCAGCTTCTCACGAACATGGAGGCCAGTCAGTCGGCGTGTGGGGTTATTCTTGTCGCCTGCAAGAATCTCTCCAAGGAATCGGTTGAGGCAATCAAAAGAGATTTTTCTCCAAAAGAAACCGATTCAGGAGAAACTCATTTTGCCTATGACAAGACCAAAAACCTGTTAGGCATTATGGTCGAACAGCATAATCTTGCCGATACTCATTTTTTCGCTCTGCGGGTAAAGGATTATTTGCAAGAGAGTCAGCTGTTGTCCGGTAGTTTGCTCATCGCGAGCTTTCCTGAAAGCTCTGCATCGTCTGGTCAACTGTTTATGCGGATGATGCAGGAGATCAAGGATCTGGATGGCTATGGCGAGATCAAAATTTACGATCAGCGAAATAGTGCTGACGCCGAAGAGCAAACGCGCATTCTGCTTGTAAATCACGATGAGCACGTAAATGAGTTTTTGCGCATCTATTTGGAGCGAAAAGGCTACATGGTGACAGTAGCCAATGACGGGATGGACGGGATGGAGAAGTATCGCGAATGGTCCCCGGACCTCGTCATTACCGATCTAAATTTGCCAATACTCAATGGTTATCAGCTCATGGAGAAAATCAAACATCATGAAGCTTCAGCAATGAGCAAAATTGTGGTGCTGACAGACAAACGACTGGAGGAAGATGTGCAAAAGTCGTTTGCGCTGGGGGCCGCTGACTATATTACCAAGCCTTTCTCACCTATTGAACTAGAAGCTAGAGTGAGACGGTTAATTTCATAAAGAGAAAGGGAGAGAAGCGAGGATGGGTAGATACGAGGAGCTGCTTCAAAAAATTCAACAAAAGACTGCAAAAGTCGGCGTCATTGGTTTGGGATATGTGGGGTTGCCGCTTGCGGTAGAAACAATCAAAAGCGGCTATACAGTCATCGGGGTTGACCTGCATAGCGGCAAAATCGAGAGCTTGAAAGCGGGCATTTCATACGTCCAGGATATTTCTGATGAAACCCTGCAGGAATGCCTGGAAACCAATCGCTTTCATCCAACAACGGATTATGGTGTGATTGAGGAGCTGGATGCGATCAGCATCTGCGTTCCGACTCCGCTCAGCCCTAATCAGGACCCGGATACTTCCTATATCACGAATGTAGTAGACCAGCTTAAAAAATATATGAAAAACGGACTCTTGATCACACTGGAGAGCACAACGTATCCAGGAACGACCGAGGAATTGATCCAACGGGAGTTTGAGAAGCTCGGCTATCGTGCGGGTGTAGACTTTTTCCTCTGCTACTCGCCAGAGCGGGTTGATCCGGGGAATCGGATGTATTCCACCTACAATACCCCCAAAATTATTGGCGGCACGACTGAGCGCTGCATGGAGCTAGGCAAGCTTCTGTACGGAAATCTCGTAAAAACAGTCGTACCAGTCTCCACGCCAAAGGTAGCAGAAATGTCGAAGCTGCTGGAAAATACGTTCCGCAGCGTCAATATTGCCTTTATGAATGAAATGGCAATGATGTGTGACAGAATGGGCATCAATGTTTGGGAAGTAATCAAGGCCGCATCGACCAAACCATTCGGGTTTATGCCGTTTTATCCGGGACCTGGAATCGGTGGGCATTGCATACCGCTCGATCCGATGTATCTGTCGTGGAAAGCAAAGGGCTTCAAGTTCCATAGTCAATTTATCGAAATTGCCCAGTCTATCAACGATAACATGCCGGATTATGTGCTGAACAAAACCGGACAGGTGCTGAATATTAACGCCAAAGCGATTAACAGCTCCCGGATTCTGATTTTGGGAATGGCGTACAAGCCGGACATTGACGATCTGCGTGAGTCTCCGGGACTGGAGATTTACGAGCTGTTTACGAAAAACGGAGCGACTGTGGACTATTACGATCCGCACGCGCAAAGCTTTTTGAATAAAAAGGGTGAAGTCGTCCATTCGATTGCCAACGATTACGAAACGTTTAAAACTTACGATTGCATGGTGCTGATTACAAATCACCGTTCCTTCAACTATCAGGAGCTGGCTGATCTGGGAGTCTCGATCATCGACACGCGCAATGCGTTCGACGGAATTGCCAATCCGAATGTGTACCGCATCGGGACATCAGTAGCGATCCGTCAGGAAAAAGAAATCGTGAGCATGCTCGCGTAAACGAAGACAACAACACTGCCTATAAAGCGTGAAGAGGGAGGAAGCAAAACATGTGCGGAATCATGGGATATATCGGTTATAGAGAGGCACAGCCGATCTTAATCAACGGATTGAAAAAACTGGAATACCGTGGCTACGACTCAGCAGGTATCGCCATCTGCGACGGTTCAAATATCACGATCAGCAAGGCAAAGGGGCGGATCGATGTACTGGAGGAGCAGACAAGTAAATCGCGTTTGCAAGGATCAATCGGGATCGGTCATACACGATGGGCCACCCATGGACGACCATCTGATGAAAACTCCCATCCCCATTTTGATCAAACAGGCAAGTTTTCCATTGTGCACAACGGAATTATCGAGAACTATCTGGAGCTAAAGGAAGAATTGAAAGAGCGAAGTATCGTGTTCACTTCTGAGACAGATACAGAGGTAATCGCGCACCTGCTCTCGGAAAATTATGATGGGAATCTGGTCTCTACTGTTCAAAAGGTAGCAACGAAAATTCGCGGAGCTTTTGCGCTCGGCGTGATGTCGGAGCATGAGCCAGACAAGCTGATTGCTGTCCGTGTGGCGAGCCCGTTAATCATTGGGGTAGGAGCTGGTGAGAACTTCATCGGCTCTGATATTCCGGCCGTTTTGGAGCATACGCGTGATGTATACGTTCTGGAGGACTATGATCTGGCGGTGCTGACCAAAGATTCGGTCAGCGTGATGAGTCTGAATACGAATGAGCCAATTGAGCGGGACCTCGTGCGAATTGAGTGGGACAAGGAACAGGCGGAAAAAGACGGCTACGCGCATTACATGCTCAAAGAGATTCACGAGCAGCCACGCGCTTTGCGCAATACGATGACAGGTCGCATTGATGAAGCGGAGCAAAAGGTCATTTTCCCTACCCTCCAGTTGACCACAGAAGCCGTGCAAAAGATTGAAAAAATCTATATTGTCGCGTGCGGTACAGCCTATCACGCCGGAGTAATCGGAAAGCAGGTAATAGAAAGACTGGCTCATATTCCGGTTGAGGTGGATGTAGCATCAGAGTTTCGTTATCGAAAGCCGTTGTACCAAAAAAATACGCTCACGATTGTTGTCAGTCAGTCAGGTGAAACGGCGGATACACTCGCCGCACTGCGCGAAGCAAAACGGAATGGTTCCGCTGTGGTCGCCATTACGAACGTAGTTGGCAGCTCGATTGCGCGCGAAGCGGATGATGTGATTACGACGAATGCCGGACCGGAAATCGCGGTCGCTTCTACCAAAGCGTATACATCGCAGTTGATCGCCTTCTACTTGCTAGGCTTGTACCTCGCCCAAGGAAAAGAGACGATCGATCAGCAAGCGAGAGCGGCAGTGATATCTGCCCTGCAAAAGCTACCTGATCAGGTAGAAGCCATTCTCGCGCACGCAGACGAGATCCGTCAGTACGCAGAATCAATCAAAGAAGAAAGTCAATTGTTCTTCCTGGGACGTGGTTTGGACTACGCTGTTTCCATGGAAGGCTCTCTGAAGCTGAAGGAAATCTCCTACATTCATTCTGAGGCGTATGCGGCCGGAGAGCTAAAGCACGGGACACTCGCTTTAATCGAAGAGGGCACACGTGTTATCGCGCTTTCTACCCAAGACGACCTGTACGAGAAAATGGTCAGCAACATTACAGAAGTGAAAGCGAGAGGGGCAGTCGTTCTCGGCATCGCTCTTGCCAACAATATGGAATTGCACCGTTCAGTAGATGAGGTGTGCCTGATTCCTGTAACAGATGCTTTGTTAACGCCGGTTTTGAGCGTCATCCCGCTCCAACTGATCGCTTATTACACATCTGTAGCACTGGGACATGACGTGGATCGTCCGCGTAATTTGGCAAAAAGTGTAACAGTTGAGTAAAAGCACACGTCCATAAGTAACGAGTACACATAAAAAGGAGGCACGATGAAATGAGCACCTCGAATCGGACGTTGAATCAGGAGATTTTACTGGAGATTATGCTTCAGGCCTATCAGCTGGGCGTGCAGAGGAAAGACATAGATGTAGATATGATGATTAACACATTGACATATGAATTGAAGCCCTACCTTGAAAATCAGGTACAACAGGGCAGGACGGAGGCAACAGGATGAACATTCATGCAATCGTTTTGGCAGCTGGAAAAGGAACACGGATGAAATCGAGTTTGTACAAGGTGATGCACCCGGTGTGCGGAAAGCCAATGATTGAGCATGTGACCCTGCTCTTGGAAGACCTGTCCTTACATAATCTTGTCGTGGTGATCGGTCACGGGGCAGAGGCTGTCAAGGAACAGCTGGGAAATCGCGTCCAGTATGCGTATCAGCACGAGCAGTTGGGTACAGGACATGCGGTGTGGATGGCTAATCATGTTCTCGCAGATCAAGAAGGGGTCACGATCGTTATAAACGGTGACACCCCACTTGTAAAAGCAGAAACATTGCGCCAATTGCTTGAGCATCATCAAAGCAAGCAGGCTGCAGCTACGGTGCTGACCTCGATTGTGGATGAACCTACGGGCTACGGCAGGATCATTCGTGATGAAAATGGCGATGTCAGAAGAATCGTAGAAGAAAAAGATGCCACTCTCGGTCAAAGAAAGGTTCGTGAAATTAGTACAGGAATCTTTTGCTTTGATAACCAAAAGCTGTTCCAGACCTTGCCGCAGGTCACGAACGACAATGCACAAGGAGAGTACTATTTGCCAGATGTACTCTCACTGCTGCAAGAACAAGGCAATCTCATCAGTGCTTACGCAACAGATGATCCTACAGAGGGTACTGGCGTAAACGATCGTGTGCAGCTTGCCCATCTGGAGCTGCTCTTGCGCAAACGGATCAATGAGCGGCATATGCGAAACGGTGTAACGATGATGGACCCGGTGACGACATATATTGATGCCGATGTGGTAATTGGACGGGATACCGTCATTTACCCCGGTTCTGTATTGCGCGGGAATACCCAGATCGGAGAAGGCTGCCAGATTGGACCACATGTACTGGTAACAGATACAACAGTCGATGATTTTACAAGAATTCCTCCGTTCACTTCTGTCGGGGATGGAAAACAGGGCAACAAGGTACGGGCTGTCGGCGGCGTGGCGAGGATGGAAGGGAATCTGGTAGTGGCGGATGCACGTCGTTAAACGATACTCATGGATATGGATCGGGCTGTTATTATTCCTGACCGCCTCGATCGCCATGCTGCTTTTGACTTCGAACCAGCGCCCTTCCTTGACGACGGCAACATGGATTTGGAATGCCAAGCTGATCTCTTCGCAAACGGAGGAGATCGTCTCCTTTGCCCAGGATAATCAAATCAACCTGATCTATCTGCATATTGAGCCGACACGTGTCTCGCCACAGGCATACCGAGCCTTCATAAAAAAAGCGAACGAGGCAAACATCAAAGTAGAAGCGCTTGGCGGAGACCCTAATTGGGCCTATACCGCCAACCGCCAGAGCATTGGCGATCTGGTTTCCTGGGTCAAGTCCTACAACCAAATGGCAAAGGTGGACGAGCAATTTTCGGGGATTCACGTCGACATCGAACCGTATTTGCTGCCAGATTGGAAAAAGGATCAGGTTAAGATTGTGAACCAATGGCTGAAAAACGTCGACTACCTCATTGCGGAAACCAAAAAGGATAGCAAGCTTCAGGTGAGTGCGGACCTGCCCTTCTGGATTGATACCGTGAGCGTTCCAGGCGATTCAGAGAAAGTCAGCAACTGGATGCTCCAAAGACTGGACAGCATCACACTGATGGCTTATCGCAATCACGCCATGGGACATAACGGTATTGTGGATATTGTTGAAAGTACAGTTGCCGCTGCCAATAGTGAAGAGAAGGCGTCTGTCATAGTGGGCGTCAATATATTGGAATCATCCGAGGGCGGCAATGTCAGCTTTCACGAAGAAGGTACCCAAGAAATGAAGCAGCAGCTGGTCATATTGCAGGAGGAATTAGCAGGGAATCCTGCGTTTGCAGGAAGCGCTATCCATGATTACGAGAGCTGGAAGCATGCGACCCAACGAGAGGAGCAACTGTGACGAATGAAAGCCGCGCGCATCTACCTAAGTGTCCTCTGCCTATCGCTCGGCTTTCTGTTCGGATTTTCCCCAGCGGAAAAGAAGAGCAAGGCCACGTGGATCTGGCAATCTGAAATCATTGGACAGGATAAGCAGCAGGTCCTTGAATTTTGCGAGCAAAACGAAATCAATCTGATTTACCTGCGGATTGATATGAACAAGCCGAGCGACTACTACCGTTCCTTCATCCGGGAAGCGACTGCACAAGGAATCGAGGTCCATGCCGTCGCTGGCCACCCGGCGTGGGCTTTTACCAGCAACCAGAAACGGATGATGAACATTGTAGGCTGGGTCAAAAAGTACAACCTGGAAAGTGAGCCAAACGAGCGAATTCGCGGGATTCAATTGGATATCGAGCCGTATTTGCTTCCACAGTGGGAAACGGAGAGAGACCGTGTCATCCGGGAATGGCAAGCTAATGTAGAAGCCTTCACCGAAGCTGTTCGTGATGAGACGGGCCTAATGTCGAGCGTCGCACTTGCCTTTTGGCTGGACGACATTCCTACCCCGGACAATCCCGACATGCCTCTATCCAAATGGATGATTGATCAATTTGACACGATTTGCATCATGGCCTATCGCGATAGACTGAATGGTTCAAACGGTATCTTGTCCTTGATCGAGCAAGAAATGCAGGAAGCGGATGAGCTGGGAAGAAGAGTGCTTGTAGCCGTCAATTTAAAAAAAGACATGAATGACCATGCTTCCTTCGCAGAAGAAGGCGTCGTAGAAATGAATCGTCAGCTGGCGCTTTTACCAGAGCATCTGGAACAGCATCCTTCCTACGGCGGGATTGCGATTCATGATTACCGAAATTGGAAGGAAGCCGCTGCGGATATGCCACCGGTCGATCGTGATCACTACAAGGGCACATACATATGGCGGGCGGAGACGATCCGCACGGAAAAGGATGAGATACTTGCATTCGCGAAAGAAAATGATGTGAATCTCCTTTATGTCCGAATCGACATGCAGCAGCCGTTATCGATGTACCAAGACTTTGTGAGAGAGGCAAAAGCCGCTGGAATCGAGGTTCACGCAATGGGTGGGCATCCGATCTGGGCCTTGACGGAGAGCAGAGGGAAAATCCTGAAGCTGGTAAACTGGGTCAAAGCCTATAACCAGGAGGTCTCGTCAGGTGAGCAATTCCACGGCGTACACCTAGACATCGAGCCATATGTCATGCCAGTCTGGCGTGAAAAAAAGGAAGCGGTGCTGCGCCAATGGATGGGAAATATAGAAGCGTTTGTGGAAGCGACAAAGCATGAAACCAATCTGGAAGTAAGTGTTGACTTGGCGGCTTGGCTAGACAAGACTCCGACTCCTGGTCAGCCCGACAAGCCGTTTGCCCATTGGATGATGGAGCAGATGGATCACACGACACTCATGGCTTTCAGGGATCAAGCTGAAGGTATCATTGGCTTGGTCGAAAACCAGATGAAGTACGCCCAAAGTATCGATAAAAAGCTTGTGGTTGCCGTTGAGACCAAAGAGAGTCATGAAGGAGACTTTATCACCTTCTATGAAGAAGGGCGAGGAGAAATGAATCGACAGCTCCAGCTGGTAACAAAGGCACTGGAAGGATATTCCTCTTTTATGGGACAGGCAATCCACGCCTATGAATATTGGAAAAACGGCAAAGAGTAATGGCTTTTGGCAAACAGCGCACCGCCTGATTGTTGTACAATAGAAAAACGAGTACAGGAAATGAGGCGAACGAGTATATGCGGGATGTGTCAAACCGCCACAATGGGCTGCCTTCGCGCACGCCGGATATGCTGTACAACGTGGTGCGCAAGTTTTACCGAGGTGCTGTTAGCCATTACGATTTGATTCAGGAGAAAAAGAGCGAGGTCCGTGCAGCCTGGGAGCGCAGCCTGACAACCAAAGACGATGGAGAGCTGCGCCTGGCGCTACACACGCTCTTTTTGGAGTTTCATTTTTACGTGACATGCTGGCTGCAAATCGAGCTGGCGCTGTATCGGCTATCCAGACAGGACGCGGCACAAGCGGTGGTGCTGGAGCGTTTTCGCCCGATTTTGGAACGCCATGTCGCAGTTCGAGCGCAGCTGGATCAGACAGAAGCATGCGTAACCGCGCAAGCCGCCCGTGATGCTGGAGCATGGACTTGTGTGCAGCAAGATGCCTATTGGTTTGACGGTATTTCTTTTACGGTTGACCAGGAAAGTTTGCACTGCCTGCATCAACTGTTCGAAGCCGTTCAAACAGCAAAAAATGAGCAGCTGCTCAAGTAAAAAAGCGTGACCGCCTGCAAATAACGGTCACGCTTTTTGGCTATTTTAGAAGGTTCCTGGGAAGATGGAGCCTGTTTGCTGCACCATTTGGCTAGGAGCATTCAGTTGGCGTACTTCTTGTGTATTTGTACCCGCAAAACCAGGAGAGAACATGGATTGTGCACCCATACCGAGCTGGTTTTGATACTGTTGTGGTTGCTGAGCTTGTGTATGGTATCCGCTGCTCATTACAGGGGTAGGTGCAAAGCCCCCTTGGTTCAATTGGCGTACTTCCTGGACGTTTGTACCAGCAAAACCGGGGGAGAAGATGCTTCCGCCAGATGTATGGCCAGCTTGATTGGAATAGCCAGCTTGTCCGATGTAGTTGTTGTAGCCGCTATGGTTACGTGCTTGCACCTCTTGTACGTTTGTACCCGCAAAGCCAGGAGAGAAGATGGAGCCTGCTTGTGCTCCGTAGTTTGCTTGCTGGTAAGTCGGCTGAGCTTGGATATAGCCGCTGTATTGATTTTGCATGTAACCAAGAGCTTGGTTCTGGCTATAACCGCCTTGTTGCTGTTGTGCCGGATATCCTGAGTTTAGCTGACGCACCTCTTGCACGTTTGTGCCTGCAAAGCCAGGTGAGAAAATGGATTGTGCGCCGCCGATGCCACCACCAAAGGACATACCGTATGTAGGGGCTGGGATTCCTAAAGATTGAGAATGTCCACCTTGATTCCAATGCTGTACCTCTTGGACATTCGTGCCGGCAAAGCCAGGTTGGAACATAGTTCCAGCAGAGCCCATTGCTCCGGAAATTGTTGGTTGTTGGGATTGCATGATGTTGTTATTGTTGTAGGTCATGACTAAGACCACCTCCTGACTTGTATGATTTCCAAGGAAGGCCAGGTAATGCATGAACAGGCAAAACAAGAGAATTCAAATTTAAAAGAAAATAAAAGAAAATAAAAGAACATGCCGGCCCTCTATCCGGCATGTTCCTGTAAATCACTAGGGCTCCAAAGACCGTAGGCAAGCCACAAGGTTGGTTTGCCTGTGGGTCCGATACTTGCTTTAACCGGCTCGAATCCCATTCCTCGAAACAGAGTGAGGCTCGCCTCGTTGTCGAGGGCTACGCGCACATACAGCTTAGGCAAGCGGTGGCAAATGTGCGCAGTCAGCGCTTTTCCGATCCCGCGATTGCGGTATCTTTTATCGACGACAAGAAACGAGTGCCCTAGTCCACATCTGGAAACAGCAAACAAACCGACAACCCTTTTTCCGTTCATGGCGAGAGCGACGCTGGTATCATTTTTGGATAGCATTTTGGGAGTCAGGCGAGTCAACCATTCGATGGCGTGCTTGGTTATTCGCCGATCTCCCTCCTGACGGGCAAACCGAACCAGCGTGGTTTGAGATTCAGCCAAAGCTTGTGGCGGCAAGATTACATATTTCAGCTTCATAATAGTTACCCCGCTTGGACCCCTCGCCCATTTTGCAGACGAGATACGTACTGAGCGTAGTGGATCAGATTGGATAAAGATAAGCGGCGAATAGAGGGTTCATCGAATTTCTCGGGCTTTGCATTCGCTTCGAAAAACCACAGCTTCCCTTCATCAGTCAGCCCCAGATCCATAGACATTTCTGCCAAATTTTCAATCTTTACATTGAGCGCCTCTGCGATCTTTAGAGCGGTTTGATGAATCATAGACTCCATTTTTTCTGGATCTGATTTGAAGACAGCATGCAGAACGGATGACAAGGAATGGATCGAACCGCCACGAGGAACATGAGTGGTTATGCTTTGAGAACCAGCTCGCCGGATGCCGACGCCGGTCACGCTCCATTCGCCATCTCCGTTTTTCTGTACGAGGACACGAACATCAAAAGGCTTTCCGCGGTAGCGTGCTCGCTTGATTCCTTGCTGCATGATGTACTGTTGCTGCCTTGTATGGCCTTTGACATGGTTCCAGACTTGATCGAGATTGGCAAAGCGGCGTGTAACTGCTTTTTGTTCCTTCAATCTCTGGAGGCGCCAGACATCATTTTTATATTCAATGCGCATGATTCCTTCTCCAGCCTTTCCGCGAACCGGCTTCAAGTAGACAAAGCGGTGCTCTGAACAGAAGCTGCGAAAGCGCGGCAAGGTATCCAATTTTTTGGTGTCGGGCATAAAATCCTTTACGGTGGAGCTGTCTTCCAGCATCGAGAAGAGCTCCTGTTTATCAAAAAAACAGCTGTTGAACAAGGTGACATTGGGCATTTCTTTGATTTGGGCAAGCGTTTTGCGCACTTCAGTGCGCTGCTCCGCTTTTCGGGTGGGGATGCGATTGTACACCACATGGGGGAACGGCAGAATCACTTCCTGCCACAGATTTTGCCGCGCATTGTACAAATAGCCGCGAACCTTCTTTTTTTCCCAGTTGATGCCTTGCGGGGTAAAGACGTACACGAGCGCTCCCCATTTTGTCCCTGACTGTGAGATATCCTTGAAGTTTTCACGATTTCCCATAAAAGCAGGGCCGTCACCCACAGTCAAGATTCCGATTAATGGACCGAGCCTCAGGGAGTTGTTTACCATCTTCCAGTTAATCCGGGTGCGTATGCGGCCAGGTTGCTGACTGGGCAGGCCAGTATGCAGCCGTTTTTGATGAGAGAACGGACCGAGACTGGCAATAAGAGGTTTTTGTATGCGTTTCGCCAGAGAATGCCGTGGTAGCTGAATGAACCATTTGCCGCTAGGGAGGATCGTCAGCCACCCGGAACGCTGTTGAAGCATGGGTGTTCCTCCTTCCTGAAAACGGTGCTGATACATATCGCGTTTCGTTTTTAGAAGTTGGCAAGATAGCAGCTGTAATCGACTAACAGCTTGCGGGATTCCTGATCGGCCTGCTTGAGCCTAGCGTGCTTGAAGATCGAGCGTCCCGGCTTGGAGTTGGCTTCAAACATCCAGACGTGACCATGCGTGTCGATGCCCATATCTAGTCCGAGTTCTCCGAGGTCAACGCCTTTTGCCAACTCAATGGCTGTAGCGAGACGAATCGAGGCTTCTGATATACGCTGTGTCATCAGCGCTTTTTGTTTGCCGAATAGATGATGCAGGAGCTCATCGCCCGGGATGACCGTGCCGCCAGTACGCACGTGTGTCGTGACACTTCCTGAACCGGCTACTTTTGCTGCCGTGCAGGAAACGACCCATTCGTTTTGCTGATTTTTATGGAGATGTACACGGAAATCAAAGGGACGTCCGTGGAACGTCATCAAAGGGATACCTTGCTGAGCCAAATAAGAGCCAACACGCCTACTGCGAAAAACATGCTGATACAGGCTGGACAGCTTGCCGAAATGTCGTTTTACATTTCCGCTTCCATTGTGATAGGAGACGTCATAGCCTCCGCCGTTATTCTTCACGACTTTGACGATACCATAGCCCAGACTGCCGTTTTTCGGCTTCAGATATACAATCGGATATTTACGCAGCAGATTGCGGACTGTCACAAGGGAAGGAGATGTATACGTTTCAGGAATGTGCTCGTTCACCTCTGGATTCGGGTACAACAGCTGGTGGACGCCCCATTTGTTAAAAAAGCCTTGGTTAAACATAGGGGTGTCCGGAAAGCTGGCCAGCCTGTATTTGAAATCTTGTACGGCCTCATGCTTTTCAGCGGAACGCGATGGAATCCGATCATAAATGACGTCTGGCATCGCCGTCATCATTTTTCTCCAGAGATAGCCACCCTTCTTGCTTTTGCGTAAAAACCACGCACTCACCTGATTGTTTCTCCAGTCCACGTCATGGGGTGAAAAGATGAAGTAAAAGACTCCTTTTCCCTCCTGCGCCTGCAAAAGCTTGTGAAAAAACGATGTGCGCGGGCCGATTGGTTGTTTCGGATCTCTGCGAATTCCCGTGGTGACAATCCCGATAGCGGGACCGATGCGTAGTGAATTTCCATCTTGCTTGAGATTGATCAGTCCTCCATGTGGGATGCTAAGTTCAGTTTGAAGCAGGGTGGTCATCTTAACGATATTGCTTTCAGGATCTCGTTTATCCTGCAGTGCAGTTGCGACGACTTCCTTTTTTCCCAGCATGATCGTTATTTTTTGCCGATGTCGAAGCTGTAGCTTTTGGAAGAGATTGTTCGGCAGGATGATCCCGCATATGCTGGGGTGAGAAAGAAAGCGGAGCCGCACTTTAGTCGTTTCCATGCTTAGTAACCTCCTACACGCTCTTTCATGAGATAGTTGGCATATCGAACAGGCTGGGTAATCGAATGAAGCTGTGCAGTTGGGTCGTCAATCATGCGAAAGACGGTTCGACCCGGCCGGCTGTTTACTTCAATAATCCAGACGTTTCCCGTTGTATCAATCCCGACATCGATTCCAAGCTCGACTAAGCGGCCATGATTCTGCTCCAGAAAACGCGGC
Source organism: uncultured Brevibacillus sp. (assembly GCF_947502445.1). Lineage (GTDB taxonomy): Bacteria > Bacillota > Bacilli > Brevibacillales > Brevibacillaceae > Brevibacillus. The sequence continues at coordinate 66,066 of NZ_CANMZW010000005.1, read as the reverse complement.
AGCTCATCCGTCAGTCGATGAATGACCTGGTCGATCCGGGTACACATGGCTGGTGGGAAGTGCTTGCTCAGAAAGGATGCCAGAGCTACGGCTTTGCCGCCCCCGTGCAAATTGGAGGTAATGCTTCGTTTGTCTCCCAAACGGACCGCTCTCCCTGTCGTCTCCCAGTTTCCTTCGCCGTTTTTTTGTACGAGAACCCGGACATCAAAGGGGGTGCCATCCGGGGTATGCAGCTCCAGATATGGCTGCACTAAAAATTTGCGCCCAGCGGTAAAGGATGTGACGAATGCTTTGAGCTTCTCTTTTTCTCGAATGAGCCTGCGAAAAGGCTGATTCTCGCGATTGCGACCAGAGGCGACGTACCCACCGCGTATTTCTTTAATTCGCACAACACCAATTCCATGTGTGCCAGCCATTGGCTTGATGATGGCGGCGCCGTATTTATTCAGAGTGCCATCCAAGGCAGAGAAGGTGAGGAGGTCCGTCGGAGGTAAATGAGGGGCGAGCAAAGAAGACTTCAACAGTATCTGATGAACCTGCCATTTGCCGGACAGGCCATGCCCCAAAAATGTAATGTTGCGATCCTTTTGCAACTTCTCCACAAATGGTTTATAGTGGCGGTAAGATGGGCCGACAAAACAGCGGTCGTAGATCAAGGTCGGCATTGGAAAAACGTTGGATTGCCAAGCGCCATTGCGGAATTCAAAGCCTTTGACCATTCGGGTGGAAAAGTCAACTTGACGCGGTGAAAACACAAAGACGCGGATGCCATGCTTGCGTCCGTATTGCGTCAGCTTTCTGTAATACCCTTTGTCTACAAAGTGGGAGCCTTGGCAACGAGTCATAATGCCCAAGCTTCTCTTGTTTACTGTCATGTAGGTCACCTTCGCCTATAGTTCTTGCCGGTTGTTTTTTTCTTAGTGCCAGGCTTTGCTTTGGAGGCACGGGGATAACCGCTAATATAAGATGCATATTCAAGCATGCGAACGACAGAGGGACGTGCACGCCTGGGGGGTTCTTCCACACCTTCCGGCAGAGGTATCGTGTTCGCTGTTTTCGAAGGCTTGCTGTTTACCTCTAAAAGCCATACTTGACCGTGCACGTCTACACCGAGGTCAACGCCAAACTCTGCATAATGGCCAGGGAGACCTTCTTCCAAAAGCATTGAGAGCTTCAGTGCAACCTCCCGCAGCGTTTGAGGAGATGGTTTGACTCCGCTGGCCCAGGGGCCGCATACGCGCAAAGCTTGGATTGGTGTGAGCATGGATCCGCCACGGGAAATATTGGAGACGATGTGATTTTGCCCCAGACGGGCTACCATCGAGGTCACTGACCATTCACCACTGCGGTTTTTTTGTACCAAAACGCGAAAATCAGTCGGCCGACCGTTGATGCCGATTAAGGGTAAACCTTGCTGCAATAAGTAAGGTTTTCCTTTTGTTCGTTTTGACAGGGAATTATGCAGCCCTTGTATACTGGAAAAGGATTGATTCATTCCACCGGGTCTGGCAAGTGAATAGCCTTCTGTAGTTCTGCGCAGCCGAATAATTCCTCGCCCCATACTGCCGTTTGCCGGCTTCGCATAGACTGTGCGGTATTGGGAGAGCATTTGCCGTAAATCCTCCTGGCCCAGGTAACGGACCATGCTGGGGAGATGGGGCGCTGCTGCCTCCTGATTTTCGAGTGCAGCGTGTACGTGCCACTTGTTCAGAAATCGTTCGTTAAAAAAAGGGATGTTCGCGTCTTTGCATCTTTGTACCCAAGCACTCATTTGCTCGCTTCGTTCCCGCTGACGGGACACGAGTCGGTTGTATATGCATTGAGGGAGCGGTAGTACTCTTTGTCTCCAGATACCGCCTTTTCGCACTAAGCCACGAACAATTCCGGCATCCCAATTGACATCCTGTAGCCGGAAAGCACAGATAATTCCACCGCGTTTTCGGTTGATGTCAGCCACTTCGTTGAAAAAAGGAGAGAGTGGGCCGAAGGGAGACTGTGGATATTGGTTATTGTAGGTAGATACTAGAATTCCGACATAGGGACCAAAAACTAGTTTCTGCTGGTCTGAAGAGTAACGCAGGAGCAGAGGTACCCCCGTAGGCAGATGCAAAGATTGAGCCAAAGATGGACGAATCAGGGTATTACCACTTCGTTCCATGCTGCCGACGCGGGCGCAAATTGTTTTACTTCCAAATTGGATATCGAGTGTTGAGGCTTGCAGATTTAATTTGCGCATTTGCGCCTGGGGCAGGTAAAGGTCTACTTCCGACTTTGGCTCGTATGCAACAACGATGGTTGGAACGTAAGACATGATTATCCCCTTCCCATCAGGCATGAAGTTAGTCTATGGTATGAGTAGCCAAATGGTTTGGTGCCATGCACAGAAGAGAGGTTGTTAGTAGTTATGAACGTATGGGTAATATTAGTGAACATTGGAGTAGGCTCCGTGATTGGAGGGGTGACGAATGAGCTGGCGATTCGCATGCTTTTTCGACCGCTCAAGCCTTGGTACATCGGGAGTTGGCGGGTTCCTTTTACGCCCGGATTGATCCCTAGTAGGCGCGATGACATCGCGATACAAATGGGCAGATTAGTGGAAGAGCATTTACTGACAACAGAGGGCATTAGGCGTGCTCTTACCCAGACTGGGCTAGAAAACACATTGGCAGGCTGGATGACCAACATCGCTCAAGACTGGATGTCGGACGAGCGGACGCTGCGTCAGGTTTTGGTCAAGGCTTTGCCAGAGACCTTTAATGAAGAAGGTGGTTGGAGTGACCGGGTTCGCACTCCTGTCCAGCTGTATTGGCAAGCCTTCATAGACCAGGCGCTCTATCAAAATGAACAAAAGACGTTGCGAGAACTCCTTCCGGAAAATGCGCCAAAGCGTCTTGAGGATACTCTCAGTACGGTGAGCCAACTGCTTTTGACTCGTTTTCGCGAATATCTGCATTCTCCTGAAGGACATCAGACCCTGCAAAACATGGTTCGAGGTATGCTAGGCGGAGGAGGCGGAATGTTCGGTGGCCTGGTCGGCATGTTCCTTGGCGATGACAAGATTTTGGGCAAGCTGCTACCCCATTTGGATGAAATTCTCCAGAGCCCAGAGCTCGCTCGGCGAATCCAGCAATTTTTACAGGTTGAAGCAGACAAGCTACTCGATAAAAATGTGGGAGAGATAGTTGCCTGGCTTGGGCGTGAGCAGGTCGATGAATGGGCAAATGCGCTGTTTGCCAAGCTGGAAGAGGGAAGCATCAAAATCGTGGACAAGCCGGTGTCCAGCTTGACTGCTCCATTCCAGGAAAGTGTAGCAAATGAACTGATCCCGCGCGTAGCGAGATGGATGGTAGATACCCTGCAGCAAAATGTAGAACGTATTTTTAAGCGACTTGCCGTTCGTGATATTGTTACACGGCAAGTAGAAGGATTTCCAATTGAAAGAATTGAAGAAATGGTAGTAGGGATTTCAGGAAAAGAGTTCCGTATGATTACGGTACTTGGCTTTATTCTTGGCGGGATTATCGGACTCGTCCAAGGTTTACTCGCAAACTGGTTAAATTAGTTAAATTAGTGAAACTGAAAAGAAACTGTAAACCGACTGTAATATTCCTGTAATATTCCAGGGGTAAGATAAAAGCACGATGAAAACCCCCTTAATGATATACTTTCTGATTAGGTAGCTTGAAAAAGCTACCCTTTTTTTTTGTCCCGCCTTCGGGTATATTGGTCGAAGGAGCGGGAGAATAAGGAACGGCTGAAACAAGAGGAAGGGGGAAGGGCAGGATGGCAACCAAGCATGAACAAATCTTGCAACATATTGATCGCCTTCCGATCGGTTCGAAGATTTCCGTGCGGCAGATCGCCAAAGACCTGGACGTAAGTGAGGGTACGGCATACCGTGCGATCAAGGAAGCGGAAACACAAGGATACGTCAGTACGATCGAACGTGTCGGAACAGTGAGAATCGAGAAGAAGCAGAAAGAAAACATAGAGCGGCTTACGTTCGCAGAGGTTGTCAATATCGTCGACGGCCATGTTTTAGGTGGACGAGAAGGGCTGCACAAAACATTAAATAAATTTGTCATAGGAGCCATGCAGCTGGAAGCGATGATGCGCTATATCGATGCTGGCAGTCTATTGATTGTAGGGAACCGTTATCAGGCTCACAAGATTGCATTGCAGCAGGGAGCAGCTGTACTTATTACTGGGGGATTTGACACGAGCGAAGAGATCAAGCAGCTGGCAGATCGACTCGCACTCCCTATTATTTCATCCAGCTATGATTCATTTACAGTTGCTTCGATGATCAATCGAGCCATTTACGATCGATTGATTAAAAAAGAAATCGTCATGGTAGAAGACGTGCTAAAGCCGCTGGCAGAAACACCTGTGCTGCTAACCTCCGACTCCGTTGCCAAGTGGCATCAATATACAGAGCTGTATCAAGATACGAGATTTCCTGTAGTCGACGAGCAGATGCGCTTAATCGGAATCGTCACCTCCAAGGACATTATCGGTCACGAGGAAACAGCGACAATCGATAAAGTAATGACCAAAAACCCGATTACGACCTCGCCGCGTGTGTCCGTAGCCTCCTCAGCTCATACGATGGTGTGGGAAGGAATCGAGCTGTTGCCGGTCGTGGATAATCATCGCAAGCTGGTCGGCGTCCTAAGCCGCAATGACGTACTAAAAGCGCTGCAGTTTACCGCGAAGCAGCCGCAAATGAGCGAAACCTTTCCGAACCTGATCATGTCTCATTTCCGTGAAGAGCGTCAGGCTGACGAGGTCGTGTACCTGGGGGATGTAAGTCCACAGATGACCAACCATCTCGGTACGATTGCGAGCGGGATTATGACTACTGTCATGGTAGAAGCAGCCTGTAATCTTTTGCGTCTGCATCGGCGGGGTGACATGGTGCCGGAAAACATTACCGTATATTTCTTGAAGCCGGTTCAGATGGAGAGTCACATCGAGGTGCAGCCGCGGCTCTTGGACATCAGCCGTCGCTTTGGAAAAGTAGAGGTTTCGGTCTACCACGGCGAGCAGCTGGTTGGGCAGGCTATGGTCACTGCGCAAATTATTGAGCGGTAGTGTAACGAATGTAACTAAGCATAGGTCATCCAGTGAAGAGAATTCCTCTTTAAGCTGGATGGCCTTTTTTTTACTAAATCAGGAAGTATAAACTTCACGAATCTATATCCTGATTTAGCAAGAATAACCTTCCGCTAAACCGAGGCAGCTCCTCCTTGAGAATGTCTCGATATAGGTTTTCTTGTTTGACAGGAGGAGCAATGTCAGTTACGATCTTATTAGAAGATCATCTAATTAGTTTCCTTGTGAAAACGAAGGGGGAAGACGCGTTGCAATTAGATCAACTTGTTACGTTTTATAAAGCAGTGGGAGATCCAACGCGGTTACGAATCCTGGCTATTTTGGCAAACGGCCCCTTGCACGGACAGGCGCTGGCAGGCAAGCTGGGAGTGACACCGCCAACGATTACACATCATATGGCAAAGCTGCGCGAGGCAGGCGTCGTATATGAGCGAAGAGATAAAAACACCATTTACTTTTACTTGCACGAAGCTAACCTGAAGCGGCAATCAGGAGCCATCCTTCACGTCATGGAAAAGGCAAAAGAGACGGCTGATGAAGAGTTGCTTGTCGACGGTACAGATGTGGAGGAGAGGAAGACACAGATGGCGCTGGAAAAGATGCAAGTCATTCGCAGCTTTATTACACCGGACGGCAAGCTGAAGCAAATCCCGGCACAACGCAAGAAAAAGCTGATTGTCTTCGAATATATGGTGCGTGGGCTGGAAAAAGGGCGGAAGTATGCCGAAAAGGAGATCAACGAATACATCAAGCAATTTCATGATGATTACGCGACGATCAGGCGAGAATTTATCATGAATCATTATATGTACAGAGAAAATGGGATCTACGAGCTGAATCCTGAGGCGATGTGGGCAAAATAAAAAAGGGATTATGTAAAAAAAGGACAACCGTCAGCACTACGCTCAGGTTGTCTAAGGTAATAGAATGTCACACAAAGACCATTATAGGACATAGCCCCCTGCGAGGCTATAACAAACAGCTGGTAGCAGAGGCGAAAGCTGGTAGGGAAGCAAAATTGGCGTAGTATCAAAAAGATACCAGATATTAAATTGATACTTTTAGCATTTGAACCGCATGTGGCTTATATTCTTTCATCTGACGTCAGTCATTTCGTATCATTTTGATACTCGAATGACTGTGTTTTTTTATTTTTTGATCACATAAAAATGACCGATAGGATGCCGAATACCGACACACTCCAAGTGGATTCAGGAGTAGGTGGCGGTTTTCCCTCACAGGAGATGCTTTGGCATGGTCTGTGCTTATGTAAAGGTGGAGACGTAAGCCAGGCGAGCAAAGGAGGAAGAGCCATGCAATCGCAAATGGTAAGCGATGTGAAGTGGGCAAAAAACAAGTTTCATTCGATCGAGTATAACGAAGAAGAGCTATCTATCTTTGCCAAAAGCCAGATCCAAAGTGTCCATGCCTTTCAGCAAACGCATCGCACTTATACAAGAACGCCCTTGCACCAGCTAGGGTATTTGGCCGAGCATCTACAGGTTGCCGATATTCGCGTAAAAGATGAATCATACCGGTTCGGCCTGAATGCCTTTAAGGTGATGGGGGGCATCTACGCTGTCGGAAAGTACGTGGCGCAGCAGTTGGGCGAGAAGGCGGAGGACTTGTCTTTCGAAGCATTACAATCCCCTCGTGTAAAAGAGAGACTGGGTGAAATCACGTTTATTTCAGCGACAGATGGGAATCACGGACGCGGGATTGCCTGGGCAGCCAGAGAGCTTGGGCAGCGGTCCGTCATTTATATGCCCAAAGGCTCGTCTATACAGCGTCTGACAGCGATTCGAAGCGAGGGCGCTCAAGCAGACATTACTGAGGTCAATTACGATGAAACTGTCAGAATGTGTGCGGCCCTCGCCGAAAAAAACGGTTGGGTTATGGTACAGGATACAGCATGGGAAGGCTATGACGACATTCCGTTATGGATAATGCAAGGATATGCGTCCATGGCAAAAGAGATCGAGGAGCAATTGCAGGAGGACGGTGCTAAGCCCCCGACCCATGTTTTCCTCCAGGCAGGAGTCGGCTCATTCGCAGCCGCAATTGCAGGATATATGGTCCATATGTATCGAGACAATCCTCCCGTCATCCTGATTGTAGAGCCGGATCAGGCAGACTGCTACTATCGGTCATTTGCTACTGAGGATGGCGGACGAGAAGTAGTAGGTGGCGAGATGAAGACGATCATGGCGGGACTGGCGTGCGGGGAACCAAACACGAGAGCTTTTCGCTTGCTTCGCCAATACGCCACGGGTGCATTTTCGTGCCCCGATGCGATCTCAGCGCTCGGGATGAGAGTATATGGCAATCCTCTGAAGAATGATCCTCGCGTCATTTCAGGAGAATCGGGAGCAGTTACCCTTGGCCTGCTCTACTATTTGCGCAAGCTATCGGTTGATCCGCAGCTTTGCCGTGAGCTTTCCCTGGATACCAGCTCTCGGATACTGGTGATCAGCACGGAGGGGGACACAGACCCGCAGCAATATCAAAAGATCGTATGGGAAGGACAATACCCTGCTTACAAATAGAATAAGGAGAGAGAAACGATGGAACAGCTAAAAAGCTTGGAAGTGATGATGCAAGAGACAGAAAAGGATCTGATTTCCTTTGCCCAGGAGCTGATCAGAATCCAGAGCTACTCCGATCAGGAAAAAGAAATCGCTGCTGCGATTGAGAAAAAGATGCTTGAGCTCGAATATGATGAAGTGTTTATTGACACGATTGGCAATGTCGTCGGGAGAATCGGCAACGGTGAAAAGGTGATTATGTTTGATTCCCATATGGATACGGTAGAGGTCAATGACCCAGACGCGTGGGAGGTTCCGCCATTTCGCGCGGAGATTGTAAATGGAAGACTTTATGGCAGAGGCTCTGTAGACATGAAGTCTGCGATCGCAGCCTCCATCTATGCGGGTGTTCTCGCAAAACAAACCGGCTATAGTGAGGGGAAAACGATTTATGTATCGTGCACGGTGGATGAGGAATATTGCGATGGGGAAAATCTGAAGCATTTGTTCCAAGAGCGCGACTTCAGACCAGACTACATGGTGATTTGCGAGCCGTCCAATAACAAAATAACGTTGGGACATAAAGGCAAGGCGCAAATTTTAATCAAGACAAAAGGCGTCTCTGCTCATGGCTCTGCACCGGAAAAAGGGAAAAATGCCATCTATGAAATGGCTGAAATCATCCAGCGGGTAGAGCAGACGAATGCAGAGCTGATGAAAAAAGAAGGACCAAGAGGAACGCTTGTGATGTCGAGAATTTCGAGTGTCAGTGCTTCGCTGAATGCTGTTCCGTCGGAATGTGAAGTGTATCTGGATCGGAGAATGGTGCTGGGCGAAACCGAGGAGACGATTCAAAATGAAATGGACCGGATCATCCAAGGAAAAGAAGCCACCTGGGAAATCGGGACGCTTCGCCGCAAGAGCTGGACAGGCATCGATATTACTTATGAGCCGTTCCACCTGCCTTGGAAAATCGATGAGGAGCATGAGCTGACTCGTGCGTGTAAGGAAGCGTATGCCCAGACCTTTGGTATTGATCCGCAGGAGTACGATTATTGGGATTTCGGTACAAATGCAGTAACTCCTGTCAGTATGGGCATCCCGACAATCGGCTTTGGGCCAGGAGATTACAAGCTCGCGCATATGACCAATGAAAGCTGCGAGGTAACCCAGATTGTAGAAGCCTGCAAATTTTACACGAAGCTTATTCGTCAGGTGTAAAACAGAAACGGCGTTCGAACCAAAAACAGTTCGTACGCCGTTTTTTTTATTTTTGAATCTGCATGGTGCGGACAAAATCATGTAGTTTGTCTAGGACTGTTATATTGCGATTGCACTGCTGGCTATCCTCGCATATATAGTTGCCTTTTTTTAGATACGCTCCGTCACCGGAGGCTTTGATGTCCGCGACAAACATCCCCAGGTCGGCAAAGTCGTTGCATATTGCACAAACGCCCTTCTGATTCATGCTGGTAAAAGTCCCGTGTACGCCGACGAGCTTGTTGTCCAAATGGGTGACGATGTACTTTCTGGAAGAGCCTTCATCAAACCAGCCCAGGTAAGAAAGCTCCTTCCAATCGATCTCGTCAGCCTTGGGAGCTTTTAGCTTCTTCACCTTTGGAAACAGCTTTTTCAACGCTTGCTCGGTTACGACTCGAAACGGGATGACGTATGGAGATAGCTCCGCAAGCAGTTTTTTCGACTGAGTCCGGTCTTCGATGTGATGGATGGGGCCAAGAAGCTGCTTTTGTTCCTCGGTCAGGTCTGGAAACAGCTGAAATACTTTTTCTTTTGCCATATCTTTTAATGCATGGAGAACGGAACGATCGCTGCTATTGGCATGTCCGTTGATCACGGCTTGTACTTGCGCTTTGATGAAGTTGTATTCGTGACTTTTGATAAACGGTTCCATGATGATCACCTCTGTTTTTTCCTATCCTTATTGTAGTTGAGACCGGATGGGAAGGAAATGTAGAGGATGAGTAGGAAACAAACTCGGCATACTGGGTGGGGGAAAGACCTCCGTCGGAGGGCTGGTGTGGTGGGGAGGAAAAAGGAGAAAACGCTCCAGCTTCTTGGGAATTAGCGTGGGGGTCATCCCTGCTCGGCTCCACTCCAAAAACAAAACCCGCGTCCAAAGTGGCGGGTTCAGTGGGGCTGTTCAGAGGTGGACGCTTAAGGCGTGTTTCGTTTTTTCCATTGCGCCTGGGGGAAGTCCCAAAGAGCTCTCGCTTTTTTCTCCTTTTTCCTCGGCCAGCTGTTGGGGTCCACCGGCGGTTTTTAGGGCTGGGAACAATTAAAGGCATAAAAGAACTTGGTTTACACAAAAAACAGCACGGACAATCTGTGATTTCAGATTATCTGTGCTGCTTTTGTGTGACGAAATTATTTGGCGTAAACGATTTTTTTAATCGTTTCAACGGAGAGGAAGTAGTCCTCGGCCAATTGGGCGATGGTGCTGCCATTTTGAAACAAATGCTTGATTTTGCGATTTCTGTCATCAAGTAGCTTTCTTCCTCCAGATCGTGTACCCCATTTTTGATACGTTGCCTCTGGTTTTGGTATATATATGGCTTCGCCTTGTACATACTTTTGAATTTCAGCGATCAGTGTTTCAGGCAAAATAGCGGTTGCTTTTACATATTTCACTTCTGCCAGCTCCTTATTCTTGAATAAAAAAAGAAATAAGGTGCAAAGCCTACAGAAATAGAAATGAGATATGCTCATTTAGGCGATTGTTAGGGTCAATCTCCACCTCATGCAAAGTATCGCCTCTCTAAATCCTGGGCTTTGCATGAGACGCTGCAGTATCTGGCAAACCAGAAGTCGTTACCAATCGATACACCCCCTCAAACTCGTGTATGCTTCGTATTATAAAGGATATGAAGCCTGATTTCATCTTGCAGCTAAAAAAACAAGAAAGAAAAAAATGGCGTGCCAGAACAAAAACGGTTCGCACGCCATTTTATTTATCTTCATTCCCTTACATTAGGTCAGCTTTTCTTTTTTCAGCTCTGCCTGCCAAGCTGTGCGGTAACGAAAATAATTGCGGGTTCCCAAAAATAGATTGATGACGCCTACAACCAGCATGATCAGGGCGACAACGATGCGGATCGTATCCAACGTCTCGAATGTGAATTGATTGAGGCCAAACAAGCTAACCAAAATACCCAAAGCGACATTCATTTTCCCCAGAGTCATACGGGATTCCAACGGATGGATACCCCGTCTGCGGGCATGCATGCTGAAATAGACGCTGGCAACCAGTGTAGCGAGAACGCCGGTCATATAAATAGCTGACCACATATACGGATTCATCCTCTCTAGCAATCTCGTATTATCCTACCAAATGAGGGGGAGAATGGTCAAATGATCCAAGGAACATTCGTTCTTATTTCCCCATACTTGTTGGACTTTCCGCTATAATAGAAAGGAGTGAGTAAAAATAACGATTCGTAAGCGATAACAGAGAGGAAGAACATGATGACCTCCTTTGTTCATTTGCATGTTCATACAGAATATAGCTTGTTAGATGGAGCGGCTCGTATTGACGCACTGGTGGAGAGAGCGGCTGAGCTGGGAATGCAGGCACTGGCGATTACCGATCACGCCAATTTGTATGGCGCAGTGCCGTTTTATAAAGCTTGTCTGGAAAAAGGGATCAAGCCGATTATCGGAATGGAGCTGTACCTGATCGAAGGCAACCTGCAGGATCGCGTTCGCCATGCACCTGCTCCTAGCCATCTGGTCGTACTGGCCAAAAACGAGCAAGGCTACAAAAATTTGTTGAAGCTGGCGACGATCGCTGGTACAGATGGAAACTACATTATCCCGCGCCTGAATAAAGAAGTGCTCTCCCGTCACACTGATGGGCTGATCGCTCTTAGCGCTTGTCGAGAAGGGGAAGTAGCACGGCACTTGCTTGCGGGCGAAGCAGAGGAAGCCAGAGAGAAGGCGATGTGGTATCGTTCCGTATTTGGACCTGACCACTTTTATTTGGAGCTACAGGATCACGGTCTGGAGATCGAACGTAGGCTGAATACGCGTCTGGCAAAGCTCGGCCAAGAGACAGGCATCCCGATCGTTGTGACCAACAACGTTCATTACTTATATAAGGAAGAACATCAGCAGCACGATATTTTACTTGCCATTGGGGAAGGCAAAACGGTTGATGAAGAAAATCGATTTCGCTATGAAACCGATCAATATTACTTGAAAACGGCAGAGGAGATGGCAACACTGTTTGCCTATGCTCCGGAAGCACTCACAAACACAGCTGCAATCGCAGAGCGGTGTCAGCTGGAGTTGTCGTTAGGGGCTCACATTTTGCCGGAATTCCCCTTGGCTGTCAGGCAAGATTCGACGACGTTCTTGCGCGAGCTCTGTGAAAAGGGCTGCATCGAGCGGTATGGAGAGATTACCCCACAAGTACAAAAAAGGCTCGATCATGAGCTGTCCATCATTACAGGAACCGGCTTTACAGATTACTTTTTGATTGTGTGGGATTTCATGCGATACGCACATGAGCATGGTATTCCGACAGGTCCGGGCAGAGGCTCGGCAGCAGGCAGTCTGGTAGCCTATGTGCTTCGGATTACAAATGTTGATCCAATGCGCTATCATTTGCTTTTTGAGAGGTTTCTCAATCCTGAACGGGTCACGATGCCCGATATCGATATTGATTTTTCCGTGGAGCGCCGTGACGAGGTGATCCAGTATGTGGCACGTAAGTACGGGCATGACCGTGTGGCACAAATTATCACCTTCGGAACGATGGCAGCGCGAGCAGCAGTGCGCGATGTAGGACGAGCGCTTGGACTCTCTCTGGGTCTGATCGACCGTGTCGCCAAAATGATTCCTCAGTCTCCGGGAATGACGATTGATCGGGCGATGCAACAAAATCCCGATATCGGCAAGCTTTGTGCGGAAAACAAGCAGGCAGCCAAGCTGATCGAAACTGCCAAAGGGGTAGAAGGACTTCCGCGGCACGCGTCTACCCATGCGGCTGGGGTGGTCATCTCACGTGAACCGCTGACGCAGTACGTTCCTTTGCAGACGGGAAATGAAGGTCTGGCCTTGACCCAGTATCCGATGGAGATTTTGGAAGAGGTCGGTCTTCTGAAAATGGACTTTCTCGGGCTGCGCAACCTGACGATTATTCAGGAGACCTTGCGCCATCTGAGCGAGCAGGGAACGGATTTGGACCTGGAAAACATACCGACTGATGATGCCCGTACCTTCCAAATGCTTACTCGCGGTGAAACCACGGGTGTGTTTCAACTGGAGTCATCCGGGATGCGCCATGTGCTTCGAGATTTAAAGCCGACGACGCTGGACGATATTATCGCAGTGCTGGCCCTGTACCGCCCGGGACCTATGGAGATTATTCCACAATACATCGCAGCCAAGCACGGCCAGAGCGAGGTGAAATTCGCGCACCCGATATTGGAGCCGATTCTCAAAGACACGCACGGCTTCATGATTTATCAGGAGCAAATCATGCAAATTTCCTCTACGCTCGCTGGATTTAGCCTGGGAGAAGCAGATATTTTGCGGCGTGCGGTCGGGAAAAAGAAAAGAGAACTACTGGCCGAGCAGCGGGAGAAGTTTGTAGCAGGATGCGTACGCCAAGGTCATGGGGCAGAGCTGGGCAATCAGGTATACGATCTCATTGTGCGCTTTGCTGATTATGGCTTTAACAAAGCCCATTCCGTCGCGTATGCGATCATCTCTTATCAGATGGCTTACTTAAAAGCTAATTATCCGCTCGCCTTTATGGCAGCTCTCTTGTCTCTGTCGATCGGCAGCCAGACGCGGATTGCTGAATACACAGAGGAAGCGCGGAGATTGCGTCTTACGGTGCTGGGACCTGATGTCAACAAGAGCGAGGCTATGTTTACCGTAGAGCAAAACGCAATCCGCTTTGGGCTTGCCGCTGTGAAAAACGTAGGCTACGGCGCGATTGAGTCAATCGTAAGCGAGCGAGAGGATAGGCCGTACCGCGATGTGTTTGATTTTTGTGCGAGGGTTGATGCGCGTCTGGTAAACAGACGTGTCGTTGAATCGCTGACGCTTTGCGGCGCTCTGGACAGTTTGCCAGGCCATCGTAGCCAGCTGCTGCTGCTTTTGGACGAAGCGGTTGGAAAAGCAAACAGCAAGAGAATTGAGCGAAACGCCAATCAGCTCGATCTGTTCGCAGGACAAGAGGGGGCAGCCCCTGTACGCGTTCCGGCTGAATATCCAGAAGTGCCGCCTCTCTCTCATCCCCAACAGCTGAAAGAAGAGCGTGAACTTCTCGGTGTGTATATTTCAGGGCATCCGCTTGATCAATTTGCTCACGTGGCGAATCGTCCGGAGGTGACGGCCATCTCTGCCTTGGGAGAGCTGTCGCGCGACAAAACGGTAAAAGTATTCGGAATGGTGACAGAAGAGCGCAGAATTCAAACGAAAAAAGGCGACCCGATGGCTTTCATCACCATTGAGGACAAAACAGCCCAAGTCGAGATTGTCGTCTTTCCGCAGGTGTATGCCAAGTACGCGCAAGTTTTGGGACGGGAGAGAATGGTGGTTGCCGAAGCCCGGATCGATCATCAGGATGACACCGTGAAGCTGTTGTCCTCGCGCTTTTGGGATGCTGAAGCACTGCCGCAGCCAACTGTCGAGAACGTTCTTTTTGTCAAAATTAGTCCGGCGCAGGAGCAGGATTCGACGCTGCAACAGCTCAAACGTTTATTTGTCGAAAAAAAAGGAACGATTCCCGTTATCTTGTTTTACGAGGGGAAAAGACAGACAATTCGCCTGCCAAAGGACAGTTCGGTAGAGGTGGACGAGTCATTTTTGGAGCTAGCGCGAGATATTGTGGGACATGACAGCGTAATTTTGAAAGAATTGCCCATAAATTGGGGAGGATGAGGAATGTCCTCCCTTTTTCGCCGTTTTCGGCAGGTTTACAGGAGAATGGGTTTTGCTATATATTGAACTCATAACTTAAAAAGTGGTCAGACCACTTAGGTGGGTTCAGTGTTTTTCTTTTGGAATACATGGGCTCTCAAGCAATCATAGAACAGATAAACGTGAAATGGAGTGGTTATGATGTCCAATCTGAGAGAGGAAGCCCTCGCGCTTCATAGCAAACATCAGGGGAAACTGGAGGCAGTGACCAAGGTACCAGTTCGCAATGCTTACGATTTAAGTCTTGCCTATTCTCCTGGGGTTGCAGAGCCATGCAAAGAGATTTTTGACGACAAGTCTAAAGTTTACGATTATACGATGAAAGGTAACCTGGTAGCTGTAGTCAGCGATGGAACGGCTGTGCTTGGTCTTGGCAACATCGGTCCGGAAGCAGCTATGCCGGTTATGGAAGGAAAAGCGGTTCTGTTTAAATCCTTTGCAGGTGTGGATGCATTCCCGATCTGCTTGAATACAACAGACGTAGATAAAATCGTGGAAACAGTGAAGCTTCTGGAGCCTACCTTTGGTGGCGTAAATCTGGAAGATATCGCTGCTCCAGCGTGCTTTGAAGTAGAAGAGCGCCTGAAGCGCGAAACGAATATTCCTATTTTCCACGATGACCAGCACGGTACTGCGATCGTAACAGCAGCGGGCCTCATCAACGCATTGCGCGTGGTTGACAAAAAGCTGGAAGACATTCGTGTGGTAGCAAACGGTGCAGGTGCTGCCGGAATCGCGATCATGAAACTTTTGATTTCCATGGGCGTAAAAGAAGTGATCATGTGCGATACAAAAGGTATTGTGTATGAAGGCCGCGAATTTGGTATGAATCCAGTGAAGGAAGAAATGGCAAAGATCACAAACCGTAGCAAGCTGCAAGGTGATCTGGCTGATGCAATGAAGGGTGCGGATGTTTTCATCGGCGTATCCGTTGCTGGTGCAGTTACACAAGAGATGGTTCGCACCATGAACCGTGATGCTATCATTTTTGCAATGGCAAACCCTACACCGGAAATTATGCCTGAGGAAGCAAAAGCTGCTGGTGCAGCCGTAGTGGGTACAGGTCGTTCCGACTTCCCTAACCAAGTAAACAATGTCCTGGCTTTCCCTGGAATTTTCCGTGGAGCGCTTGATACACGTGCAACCGAAATCAACGAAGCGATGAAGCTTGCAGCTGTCTACGCAATCGCTGATCTGATTACTCCAGAAGAGCTTTCCTCTGATAAAGTAATCCCTGCGCCATTCGACGCGCGTGTAGCACCGAATGTAGCTGCTGCTGTTGCCAAAGCAGCAATGGATTCCGGAGTAGCTCGCATTACGATCGATCCAGAAGAAGTAAAGGCTAAAACAAACAGATTGGCTGCCATTTCCTATCAACAAGTGTAGGATGAGCGTGTAGTCGTACCCTCCGAAGGCGAAAAGGCAGTGGTCGTCCTCGGGGGGTGCTTCACTTCACACTAGGTAGTAATGAGGAGGATCATGGTGCTCGACTCTACCCAATCTCGAAAGGTATACGAAGGAATTCTCCTGCAAATTCACGAGATTATTCAGGAGCAAAACTTGCGGCCAGGTGACAAGCTTCCCTCCGAGCGAGAATTGTCGGAGAAGCTGGGGGCGGGTCGTTCCTCCGTACGGGAAGCACTCCGGGCGCTAGAGCTACTCGGACTGATCGAAACCCGACGCGGGGAAGGCACATTTCTCAAGCATTACAGGCATAATCGCTTGATTGATATACTCGGCTTTTTCATTTTGCGAGATGCTAAAACGAAGAAGGACTTGATCGAGATGCGCCGGATGCTGGAGCTGGATGCGGTTCGGCTTGCCTGTAGACGGGCGACTGACAAGCATTTTGAGGAAATGGAACGCATTTTGGCAATTGCTGAGGAACGGGTAGAGAGTGGCGAGGTGCCAACAGAGGAAGATTACCAGTTTCATCGTGTCATCTGTCGTTCCAGCCGCAATTCGATCCTGCATCGCATTTGGACACCCTTGGTTGAGTACAGCAACAGTGTAAGGATTGAATCGTTGTCTCGAGAAGGCAGAGCACGCACAGCAGTGATGGAGCATCGTCAAATCATGGAGGCAATTCGAGAAGGAAATGTCAACGTGGCCGTTGAAAGAATGAGGCACCATCTGGAGAATAGCAAACTCTGATTTCCCTATTTGCGAGGGGCGCAGGCGCTGTGATATGATGATGCAGACCTGTATTGGACGATGAATGGGGGAAGTTTTTCGCATGTGGACTGTCATCTACATCGCTCCTAGTGCTAGAATCGCAGAACGGATACAGCAACGTTTGACAGATGAAGGATTTTTGGTAAAGGTTCGTGAGGCAAAGGTCTCGAAGCAATACGAGATTCTCGTGCCTGAGGGTGAACTAAACGAAGTACGAGATATACTTGGATCGATCCTTCACTGATGAGAAAGGTAGGTGCACCTGTGCTTAAAGATCTTTTTGGGAAAAAGCGTAAATTTGCTACGGTCCCTTCAGAGACACTGGCACGCGTCCCTGCTTCCGCAGATATGGCGAAGGAAGCGGGAACAAAAGAAAAGGAAGTCCCTGAGGGATTGATGAATAAATGCCCACATTGTGGGACGATTCACTACTCCAAGGATTTGGAGAAGAATCTGCGCGTCTGCAAAGGCTGCCAGTATCATTATGCCATGTCCGCTCCGGAACGCTTGCAATCTCTTTTGGATGAGGGCGTACTGACTGAGGAGTTTGACACCAATTTAATAACAGCGAATCCGCTCGACTTCCCAGGATACCTGGAAAAAATAGAGCAGGACAAGGCTAATACTGATTTGAACGAAGCCGTCATTACAGGAGAAGGGATTCTGGGTGGCAATCGGATTGTTATCGGTGTGATGGACTCGCGGTTTCGCATGGCCAGCATGGGCTCAGTTGTCGGGGAAAAAATCACCCGTGCAATTGAGCAAGCGATCGACCGCCGTTTGCCATTTATTCTGTTTTCCGCATCTGGCGGAGCACGTATGCAGGAAGGCATACTTAGCCTGATGCAAATGGCGAAAACAAGTGCGGCATTGTCTCGTTTGGATCGGGAACGACTGTTGTTTATCTCGGTTATGACCAATCCTACATATGGTGGCGTATCGGCTAGTTTTTCTTCGCTCGGAGATTATAATATCGCAGAACCGGGAGCTATGATTGGCTTTGCCGGACGTCGCGTCATTGAGCAAACGATTCGCCAGGAGTTGCCAAAAGACTTTCAAACAGCCGAATTCTTGCTGAAAAACGGGCAACTGGACATGGTGGTACACCGTAAAGATATGCGTACAACGCTGTCCAAGCTGGTAGAGATGCACACGTCACGGGAAGGAGTGGAAGCATGGCAGGAGAGCTCCCCTTTGAAAAGCCATTAGTAGAGCTGCAAGACAAGATTAAGGAATTGCGTCGGTTCACTGAGGAAAAAGGCATTGATTTCTCTGATGAAGTACAACGTCTGGAGCAAAAAGCGAAAGATCTGGCCCAGCAAATTTATGGAAACCTGACACCGTGGCAGCGCGTGCAGCTGGCGCGTCATCCGGAACGACCAACAACACTGGACTATATACAACTTCTTTTTACTGATTTTATCGAAGTGCACGGAGATCGCCTGTTCGGTGATGACCACTCGATCGTAGGCGGGATTGCCAAATTTGACGGACATCCGGTTACTGTCGTTGGTCACCAAACGGGGAAAGACACCAAAGACAATATTAAGCGTAATTTTGGTATGGCTCACCCAGAAGGCTATCGGAAGGCTCTTCGCATTATGCAGCAGGCTGATAAATTTGGTCGGCCGATCATCTGCTTTATTAATACAAAAGGCGCTTATCCAGGCAAATCCGCAGAAGAACGTGGCCAGAGTGAAGCGATTGCCCGTAACTTGCGGGAAATGGCTACCTTTCGCGTGCCGATTATTTGTATTGTTATTGGAGAAGGCGGTAGTGGCGGTGCGCTTGCGATTAGCGTAGGCAACCGAATCCTCATGCTGGAGAATTCCTGGTACTCTGTAATTGCACCGGAAAGTGCGGCAGCGATCCTCTGGAGAGATGCCAGCCTCGGTATGCGTGCAGCAGAGTCGATGAAAATCACAGCTCCTGACTTGTTCGAGCTTGGTGTTATTGATGGAGTCATTCCTGAGCCTTTCGGTGGGGCTCATCGCGATCTGATTGCTCAGGCGAGCGCAGTCAAGACAGTTATTGCTGAGCAACTAGAACAGCTTGGTCATTTAACCCCTGATGAATTGATACAGGATCGTTACGAGAAATTTAAAAACATCGGTAAATACGCCACCCTGTAAAATCAGGGGGCGTTTTTTGGCTTTTTTCTGCAAGGAAAATCTGCTACAATCGTAGTCGAATGAAGGATTTATCTGATCTTTCAAAAAGTATGGCACATATCTGTGGTTGGTATAACAGATATCTGAAACACAGTGATACAGCATGTTTTATAGCGAAAATAGTACATACTGTTTCCGTTTCAAGAGATGCTAAAGACGATACGATTGGAGAGGTGGATTCCATGCAAAAGCTCGCAGTTTTGACCAGCGGTGGGGATTCTCCTGGGATGAATGCTGCTGTTCGTGCGGCAGTTCGTCGGGCCGCTTACCACGGGGTACAAATGTATGGCGTGTACCATGGTTATGAAGGTTTGATGAACGGAGATATCCAGGAAATGTCGCTGGGTTCCGTAGGGGATATTATTCAACGGGGTGGAACCATTCTCTATTCAGCCCGCAGCCAGGAATTCAAAACAGAGGCCGGGCAACAAAAAGCAGTCGAGCAGTTGCGCACATTCGGGATCGAGGGCTTGATCGTGATTGGTGGAGACGGCTCGTTCCGAGGCGCACAGAAGCTGACGGAAAAAGGCTTCCCGACAGTTGGGGTACCAGGAACGATCGACAATGATATTCCATGCACCGATTTTACGATTGGCTTTGATACCGCATTAAACACGATCGTTGATGCGATCGATAAAATCCGCGACACCGCTACCTCGCATGAGCGTACATACATTATTGAGGTAATGGGACGAGATGCTGGGGATCTGGCGCTTTGGGCAGGGCTGGCAGCAGGGGCAGAATCGATTATCATCCCGGAAGAACCTCAGGATATGAATGATATTTTGGAGCGTCTGCACGCTGGACAACGACGCGGGAAAAAGCATTCTATCATTATTGTTGCAGAAGGATGCGGCAGTGCGTCTTCCTATGCAGAAGCGATCACAAAAGCAACAGGCTGGGAGACGAGAGTGACTGTGCTTGGGCATATCCAGCGCGGCGGCTCTCCTACCGCAATGGATCGGATGCTGGCAAGCCGTATGGGTGCTGCCGCGGTAGATCTTCTGCTCGAAGGCAAAAAGGATCGCATGGTAGGCATCAAGAACAACGTCATCGTAGACGTAGATTTCAAGGAAGCATTGGCACAGAAGCATCAGCTTGATTTGTCCATCTATCAGCTGGCTCGCACACTTTCAATATAGCTTTTCGCATTGATATTTCACCACGGGGCCCTCATCTCGAGGGTTTCTAAGAGTTCAGAGGAGGCATTATCCTATGTTAAGGAAAGCAAAAATCGTATGTACCATTGGTCCGGCAAGTGAATCAGTTGATACGCTCAAAAAGCTGATTCATGCAGGGATGGATGTGGCCCGACTGAACTTTTCACACGGTTCTCATGAAGAGCATGCTGCACGTATCGTAAATATCCGCAAAGCATCAGAAGAAGCAGGGAAACCGGTTGCGATTCTCCTGGATACAAAAGGACCTGAGATTCGTACAGGAACATTGGCTGTTGATGCTGTGGAGCTGGTCGAGGGCAATACGATTACGCTCACGACAGAAGAAATCGCAGGGACAGCAGAGCGCGTCTCCATTACGTATGATGAACTGCCTCATGATGTCAAAGCAGGCGATACCATTTTGATTGATGACGGTTTGATCGGTCTGACTGTCGAAGAAGTTCGTGGAAATGAAATCCTTTGCCTGATCAAAAACGGTGGTACGCTGAAAAGTAAAAAAGGGGTCAACGTTCCTGGTGTAAAAATCAATTTGCCAGGGATTACAGAAAAAGACGCGCAGGATATCGAGTTCGGTATTGCGCAAAACGTCGATTTCATTGCGGCTTCTTTTGTGAGAAAAGCGAGTGACATCTTGGAGATTCGCCAAATCCTCGAACGCCACAATGTTCGAATTGATATTATCGCGAAAATCGAAAACCAGGAAGGCGTTGAAAACGTAGATGAAATTCTGGTAGTGACTGATGGAATCATGGTAGCACGTGGAGACTTGGGCGTGGAAATTCCCGCAGAGGAAGTACCGCTCGTCCAGAAGAAGCTGATTAAAAAATGTAACGAGCTGGCAAAGCCGGTGATTACAGCGACTCAAATGCTCGATTCCATGCAGCGTAACCCAAGACCGACCCGTGCTGAAGCAAGCGACGTGGCAAACGCGATCTTTGACGGCACCGATGCAATCATGCTCTCTGGAGAAACGGCTGCGGGCAAGTATCCAGTAGAATCAGTAGAAACGATGCACCGTATTGCTGTACGTGCCGAGCAAGAGCTGAACTATCGCGAAATTTTGTACGCGCAGGCACAGCTCAAGCAAATTACGATTACGGATGCAATCAGTCAGGCTGTTTCCAACGCCGCTCTCGATCTGGATGCGGCCGCGATTATTACTGCTACGGAAAGTGGACATACCGCACGCATGGTTTCCAAATTCCGTCCAAAGGCGCCGATCGTCGCAGTTACCCCTCATGCGGATGTCATTCGCAGGCTGGCCTTGGTCAACGGTGTGTATCCGGTTCTTGGCGTCTTGGCTAATACAACGGATGAAATGCTGGAGATGTCCGTTCAGGAAGCGCTGGACGCAGGGTTTGTTCGTCACGGAGATTTGGTTGTCATCACTGCAGGAGTACCAGTGCGTGAGGTAGGTACGACTAATTTGATGAAGATCCATGTGATTGGCGACGTCGTAGCCAAAGGTCAAGGGATCGGTAGAAAAGTCGTAACAGGTAAGGTTGTTTCGGCTCGTTCAGCTGAAGAAGCTTTGGCAAAAGTGGAAGAAGGCTGCATTCTGGTCACAATTGGAACCGACTCTGACATGATTGAGGCTTTCAAGAAGGCTGGTGCGGTCATTTGCGAAGAGGGGGGACTTACCTCTCATGCAGCGATCGTCGGACTGAATGTGGGTGTTCCTGTCATTGTAGGCGTACCGTTTGCGACGGAGCTGTTAAAAGACGGTCAAATCGTAACGGTTGATTCCGAACGAGGACATATTTATTCTGGACATGCCAGAATTCTCTAGGTACAAAGATTCAATTTAGCTAAAAAGCCTAAGAGTAGGGTGACCAAGTGTCACCCTTTTTTGGCGTGGGTTTGTAGGTGATTTCACTCGGTTACCTATCCCAATCATTCCCAGGAAACGGTGCCTTTTAGGTGATGCAATGCGCGCGGGAATCTGTTAAAATCGGTCGGTACGTTCTCAAACGAATATCGTCTTCATTCGTGTATGGGCGAATTTTCATAAGCGGTTTCTGGACAGATTAGTACCTGAACGTTCGATATTTCCTGCAAGGAAAGTATCGGTAGGAAAGGCGAATCATGCCAGAACCAACAGCTCATAACCGCGAATAGAGTAAGACTTTGGGTGTAGGAGTAGGTACATAATGTTCGGGATTATGTGTCAAGTGTTTTTTTGTGAATAACACTATATATAGTGTTGTCGAAAATTATTTCGCACAACATATAGGTAAAACTATTGAGTTTTTTAGATAAAGATAGTTAACTAGAGAGGAAAGATTTGAAGGAGGAACCGATATGCTGGCCACTGATACCGTTATCCGCACCCAATTTCTGCGGGATGAATTTCTAGATCAATACGCTGATTTTCCAGCGCATATGAGTCCTTTGGGACAGTTTGTTTATTACCGTACTTATTCTCGTTTTATTCCGGAAAAAGGAAGACGGGAGACGTGGAAAGAAACATGCCGCCGCTCGGTGGATTACAATATTAAGCTGGCTTATCAACATTTGAACAAGATTGGTCTTTATGCAGACTTGCGCCTGATGGAAAAAGAGGCAGAGGGATTGTTTGACAACATGTTTAATCTCCGCCAATTTTTGTCTGGACGCACCCTATGGGTCGGTGGCGCAGAAAATGGCGTAGCAGATCTGTACCCGCTGGCGAATTTCAATTGCTCCTTTTTGAACATCAAATCGTGGGATGATTTGGGAGATTTGTTTTACCTGTTGCTCGTAGGTACTGGCGTGGGCTTCAAGTGTACCAAAGAAATGGCTGCAGGATTGGGACCAATCCGTACAAACGTATCTCTCTTGTCCTCCGAGTACAAGCCGCTGCCAAAGCATCAGCGTCTGGAACGCTCTGAGCTGAACGTGCTGGAGAATGGCTTTGCCAAAATCTACGTGGGTGACAGCAAGGAAGGCTGGGTGGAGTCGCTTCGCCTCTATCTGCAAATCTTGACTGATACGGCTTACGAGCATATTCATACCGTAAAAATTTCCTACAACAGTGTCAGGCCAAAAGGCGAGCGTCTGAAGCGCTTTGGTGGAACCGCGAGTGGTCATGAGCCGCTGCGTGAAATGTTTGAAGGTATTGATAAAGTATTGAAAAACGAAATTGACCAGCATTTGGCTCCGATTGAAAGCGATGAAAAAGGATATGGCAAAATTCGTCCGGTACATATCCTCGATATCGGCAACCTGATCGGTGCAAACGTGGTAGTTGGTGGCGTACGCCGTACTGCTGAAATCTTCCTGTTTGACCATGATGACTACGAGTGCATGATGGCCAAATACGGAATCAACGGGTTCTGGACAGAGGATCAGCTGGCTCATCACCGCCGCGTAGGAGCGCTTTTGGGCGAGCATAAGCCAGTGTGGTTTGACAGCATTCAAAACGTTGGGGGCGGCCGCTTCGGTCTCGACCATCGCCGTATGTCCAACAACTCGATTGCTTTTATAAAACAGCCATCCAAAGAGTTCCTCAATCTCGTCTTTACATTGATGCAGCTTGAAGGTGAGCCTGGTTTTATTAATCTGGAGGAAGCGAATCGTCGCCGTCCGAATGCAGAAGGCCTGAATCCTTGTGCGGAGATTTTGCTTGATTCCTACGGAGTATGCAACCTGACTACTGTAAACCTTGTTGAATTCGTAAAAACAAACGCTGATGGCTCCAAGTATTTGGATCTCGGTGGTCTTCTGGAAGCTCAGCGCAAATCGGCTCGCGCGGGTCTGCGGATGACTCTGGTTACATTGGAGCTGCCACACTGGGATACGGTTCAACAGCGTGACAGACTGCTCGGAACCTCACTGACAGGGGTAAAAGACGCACTTGCATCCCTCGGCTATACGGAAGAGCAAGAGCTGGAGCTGCTTCGTCAATTGGGCAATGCAGCGCGGGATGAGGCAAACCGTTATGCATACGAGCTGCGTGTCAATTCACCGCTACTCGTTACCACTGTAAAGCCAGAAGGTACGCTGTCACAGGTAGCTGGCGGTGTGTCTAGCGGATTGCACTGGTCTCATTCCCCATACTATATCCGCCGTATCCGTATCAACGCAGAAGATCCACTTGCGAAAGCGGTACAAGCTCTTGGCTGGACAGTGAACCCTGAGGTAGGTACACCGGGTGACACCTATGAAGAGCGCATGGCGAATGCACGGACGCTGGTTATTGACTTCCCAGTAGCTTCAGGTGCAGAGGAAACGAAAAATGAAGTAAGCGCAAAACGCCAATTCGATACGTATTTCCGTTTCCAAAAAGAATATACGGAGCATAACTCCTCCAACACGATTACCGTACGCAAAGAGGAATGGAAAGAAGTAGAAGATATCGTTTATGACAACTGGGATAATTTTGTAGGGGTGTCCTTCTTGCAGCTGGATGGAGGAAACTACCAGCTGGCACCGTACGAGGAATGCACCAAGGAACAATATGAGGCTTTGAAACAAACCATGAAGCCATTTGATCCGGCTATTTTGCAGCAATACGAAACAGGTGGAGAAGCTGACCTGTCCACAGCCGAATCTTGCGAAGGCGGAGCTTGCCCAATTCGCTAATCGGGTGGCAGTCTAAACATGGAGTGGATTGAAAAACGGAGGGGACTGCTACCAGTTCTGCTCCGTTTTTTGCTCTTTAAAAATCATTGTTTGTCTGTGGTACAATAATCATATAGAGAAAGGGGAGACAAGCACTTGCGTCCAACCATATATTCTCATCGCGTGCGGGCTCGCTATCAGGAGACCGACCAGATGGGTGTAGTCTACCACGCGAATTACTTGAACTGGTTTGAAGTCGGACGGACTGAATTCATTCGCCATGCGGGTCTTACGTATCGGGAGCTGGAGGAAAAAGGGATATTGCTTCCTGTCATGGATGCGAGAATTACCTACAAAAAACCGGCTCGCTATGATGATGAAGTAGACATTCGGACATGGGTCGGTCTCATTACGCCTGTTCGCCTGACGTTTTGCTACGAGATTATCAGGGTGGCGGATCAGGAGCTGCTGGTGTCAGGAGAGACGATGCATGCATTTACCAACAGAGATTTAAAGCCGATCAGGCTGTCTCGATCGGAGCCTGACGTGTATGATTGGCTCGCTACCATGCATAAAGGGGAGGAATAGGATGCTGCGTATCCTCGTTGTCCTTTTTGTTGTCGTTTTTGGGCTGGAGCTGTGGGGGTTAATTACAGTAGGGTCATGGATTGGCGGCTGGAATACGGTCTTCCTGGTCATTTTGACGGGTCTGTTCGGGGCATGGATGGCGAAGCAGCAAGGAGTCCAGGTTTTTCGGATGGTCCAGTTCCAGCTGGCTCGCGGTCAGATGCCAACCGAGACTTTGATTGATGGGGCTTTGGTTTTGATTGGTGGTATTTTGCTGCTGCTCCCAGGCTTCTTCTCTGATGTGATCGGCTTGATTTTTTTGATCCCGTATACGCGCATGATTTTGCGCCATTTATTAAAACGTTGGCTGTGGGCTCTCATTTCATCAGGACGAATACAGCTTTTTTTCCGCAGGTAAAGTACAGAACCGCTTTGCTAGACCGCGAAATGTGGTCCGCAGAGCGGTTCTTTTTCTTTTATTGTAGCTGCTTCCCGCGTATATATTTCCACACATCGGTGAATACATTGGCTTTAACTAAAGCATTGATCAAGACGAGAGAAACCGGACCGATGATCAGGCCGAGGAAACCGAACAATTGCAGGCCGACGAACAGCGCGACCAGCGTCAAGAGCGGATCAAGGCCGACACTTTCGGCAACCACCTTTGGCTCGATGATCTGGCGGAAAATTAATACGACCGCGTACAGAATAGACAAGCCGATGACCATGCTGTAGTTTCCTTTGAAAAAGAGATACACAATCCACGGAATAAACACAGTACCGGTACCCAGATAAGGGAGCAAATCAACCAGACCTGTGAGTAGCCCGATGGTAATTGCATACTCGACACGCATGATCAACAGGCCGATGATGACGATGGCAGCGGTTAGGGAGATCAGTGTCAGTTGGGCTTTGATGAACCCGACCAGAGCGCCACGCAGATCGCGGAAGATTTGATCCAGACGATTGTTCACGCCGTTTGGCAGCAATCTGCGGAAGCGCGATTCCCATTGGTAGAAGTCTTTGGAAATAAAGAAGGCTCCCATCAAAGAAATCACAGAGACCGTCGCCATGTTCGGCAAGGAGACTAGCAGATTTTTCAATCCATTAAGAAACTTGACAACCAAATCCTGACCAGTATGGGTAATCGACGTAATGCCGCTTCCGATTGTATTGTTGACCTTTAGCTGGAAATCGGGATCAAGCTGCGAGTACATCCATTGAATCTGATTGTAGACACCCATTAGGAATTCTTGGGAAATGGTGCGCTGCAAGTATTCGGACAGCTCTGACGCAAAGCCGGGAAGCCGTTTTGCCAGCTCGCCAATCTCTACAACCGTCTCCGTAACAACGAGTGTAACCACCCCGACAGCCAAAAGCATCAGGAGCAGGAGGGCGATGGTAACGGACAACCACCTGGGAATTTTAAACTTTTTGGTAATGAATGTAACCGGTCTGTTGATGATGAGCGCAATGACTAAAGCAATTAGAAATGGGTACAGTAATGGTGTTGCAAACTGGAAAATCCATATTCCTACATAAATCACCAAGCAAACCCATAATAAACGGATGATTTGAAACAGGCGCTCCACCCAGTTTTCCTGATTCAAAAGTGTCTCCTTTCTGCCGCAATTCAAGCGGACAAAAGCTGTTGGTACTATTATGCAATATGCTGGATAGGCAGAGCAAGCTAGCGAAAAAACAAAACTTGGTTTCACCCTTTGAAACATTTTTTCGCCAATCTTATTCACAAAATGGCAATAATCTTTTATAATTGGGTCGACTTGAAGTGGATTCTTTTCTCTCGCCTCTCCCCTTTGCATGATCGGTAGAATGATTATGCGTGGATTTGCGTGGATACATTCCCTGACAAGAGTGGTGGATGAAAGAAACCGCTGCTTATTAATTTCATATAGCTTTAGATTAGGGAGCTTATCCGTCATCATGACAAGCACAGACTGGATAAGCAATACTACTTGAGTGGAAAAGGAGAGGGAGTTCTATGACAGCTACTCGTGGACTAGAAGGCGTGGTTGCAGCTCAATCATCTATCTGTTCTATCGTCGATGGTGTTCTTTGCTATGGCGGGATCAACGTCGATGAACTCGCAGAACATGCGACCTTTGAAGAGGTTGTATACTTACTCTGGCATGGAGCGTTACCGAAGCGTGATCAGCTGGACGCTTTGAAAAAACAATTGGGTGAACAGGCTGTAGTAGCAAAAGAGGTGCTGGATGGCCTCCGCAACTACCCACAAGGTGTACATCCAATGGCAGCGTTGCGCACAGCTGTCTCTTCGCTAGCGCTCTACGACACAGAAGCGCAAGAAATGACACCTGAAGCCAACTATCGGAAATCCATCCGCTTGATGGCACAAACTCCTACCCTGATCGCGGCATATGCTCGTATGCGCAAAGGCTTGGACCCGGTTGCTCCGCGTGCTGATTTCACTATCGCACAAAACTTCCTCTACATGCTGACAGGCGAAGAGCCAACTGAAACAGCTGTTAAAGCGTTTGACGTTGCTTTGATCCTGCATGCTGACCATGAGTTCAATGCATCTACGTTTGCTGCTCGTGTAACCGTTGCGACTCTGACCGACATTTATTCCGGTGTTGTTTCTGCAATCGGCACGCTCAAAGGACCTCTGCATGGTGGTGCGAATGAAGCAGTAGCGAAAATGCTGACTGAAATCGGCAGCTTGGAAAATGTAGAGTCTTATGTTAGAAGCAAGCTGGACAACAAGGACAAAATCATGGGCTTCGGACACCGCGTCTACAAAGATGGCGATCCGCGTGCAAAATGGTTGAAACAAATGTCCAAAGCGTTGACCGCACAAGTAGGTCGTCCTGAGCTGTACGAGATGTCTGTAAAAATCGACGAAATGGTAACTGGCGAAAAAGGTCTGAAACCAAACGTTGACTTCTACTCCGCATCTGTTTACATTTCTCTGGGTCTGGAAACGGATCTGTTCACACCGATCTTTGCTATCAGCCGTATGTCCGGTTGGACGGCTCACATCATGGAACAGTATGAAAATAACCGCTTGATCCGTCCTCGTGCGGATTACACTGGTCCGGTAGGTCAGCACTACGTGCCAATCGACCGCCGCTAAAACTCGCTATTTTCGAGCGTGGAGGGCAGGTGTTCAGCCTGGCTGTTCACTCCTAAGCGCAAGCTTGAGAACTACCACGATCAGTGGTAGTTCTCCTACGTCTGGAAATATTCCAAATCAACTATTATCTTCAACACTGGAGGGATTCTTGTGTTTAAAAACCTGACAAACCCAACTGCCGGCGAAAAAATCCAAGTGGATAACGGCAAACTCGTAGTTCCAAACAACCCGATCATTCCTTTTATCGAGGGTGACGGTACTGGCCCTGATATCTGGAACGCTTCTGTTCGTGTTTTGGATGCAGCTGTAGAAAAAGCATACAACGGCGAAAAGAAAATCGCTTGGTTTGAAGTATTCGCTGGTGAAAAAGCGTTCAACCAATACAACGAGTGGCTGCCAGAAGATACACTGACTGCAGTTCGTGAGTACCTGATCGCAATCAAAGGTCCTCTGACTACTCCAGTAGGTGGCGGAATCCGCTCCATCAACGTAGCACTGCGTCAAGAGCTGGATCTGTATGCTTGCATACGTCCTGTTCAATACTTCGATGGCGTACCATCCCCAGTTAAACATCCTGAATTGACTGATATGGTCATCTTCCGTGAGAACACTGAAGACATCTACGCTGGCGTAGAGTGGGCTGAAGGTACTCCAGAAGTGAAAAAAGTAATCGAGTTCCTGCAAAATGAAATGGGCGTGAAGAAAATCCGCTTCCCAGAAACTTCTGGTATCGGTATCAAGCCTGTATCCAAAGACGGTACAGAGCGCCTGGTTCGCGCAGCGATCGACTACGCAATTGCTAACAAACGCAAATCTGTTACCCTCGTACACAAAGGTAACATCATGAAGTTCACTGAGGGTGCTTTCAAAAGCTGGGGTTATGCACTGGCTGAAGCAGAATACGGCGACAAAGTGTTCACTTGGGCACAATACGATCGTATCAAAGCTGAAGGCGGCGACGCTGACAAAGCACAAAAAGAAGCAGAAGCAGCTGGCAAAATCATCGTAAAAGACGTGATTGCTGACGCGTTCCTGCAACAAATCCTGACTCGTCCAGCTGAGTACGATGTAGTAGCAACCCTGAACCTGAACGGTGACTACGTATCTGACGCTCTGGCTGCACAAGTAGGCGGTATCGGTATCGCTCCAGGTGCAAACATCAACTACCTGACTGGCCATGCGATCTTTGAAGCAACTCATGGCACAGCTCCTAAATATGCTGGACTCGACAAAGTAAACCCATCCTCCGTGATCCTGTCCGGAGAAATGATGCTGCGTCACCTGGGCTGGAACGAAGCAGCTGATTTGATCATCAATTCCATGGAAAAAACCATCTCTGCGAAAACAGTAACTTATGATTTCGCTCGTTTGATGGATGGTGCTTCCGAACTGAAATGCTCCGAGTTTGCTGACGCTTTGATCAAAAACATGTAAGAAAAGTTTCAAGCATCCGTTTTCATAATTTACCATTCGGAGGGGAATAATCATGGCATTCCAACGCAAAAAAATCGCTGTTATTGGTAGTGGTTTTACTGGAGCAACGACTGCATTCATTCTTGGTCAAAAAGAACTGGGTGACGTCGTGCTGGTTGACATTCCTCAACTCGAGAATCCAACTAAAGGGAAAGCATTGGACATGATGGAATCCTCACCGGTATTGGGGTTTGATTCCAACATCACGGGTACTGCTAGCTATGAAGATATCCAAGGTGCTGATCTCGTCATCATCACGGCAGGTATCGCTCGTAAGCCTGGTATGTCCCGCGATGACTTGGTGAATACCAACGCTAGCATCATGAAGTCTGTTGCTGAGCAAGTGAAAACTTATGCGCCAAACTCCATCGTACTCGTACTGTCTAATCCAGTCGATGCGATGACTTACACCTTTTTCAAAACGTCCGGCTTCCCGAAAGAGCGCGTAATCGGCCAATCCGGCGTACTCGATACAGCACGTTTCCGTACCTTCGTTGCGATGGAGCTGAACGTGTCTGTAGAAGACGTAACGGGCTTTGTTCTCGGTGGTCACGGTGATGACATGGTTCCATTGGTTCGCTACTCGTATGCTGGCGGTATTCCACTGGAAACATTGATCCCGAAAGATCGCCTAGAGCAAATCGTAGAGCGCACGCGCAAGGGCGGCGGAGAAATCGTCAACCTGCTGGGTAACGGTTCTGCTTACTATGCGCCAGCGGCTTCGCTGGTCCAAATGGCAGAAGCGATCATCAAGGACAAGAAGCGTATCCTGCCTTCCATCGCTCTCTTGCAGGGCGAGTATGGCTACAACGACATCTACCTTGGTGTACCCACTCTGCTTGGTGCAAATGGTATCGAGCGAGTAATCGAGCTTGAGCTGACAGCAGACGAAAAAGCAGCTCTTGATAAGTCTGCTGATTCTGTTCGCAATGTCATGGCTGTTTTGAAATAGCTTAAAAGCAAAGGCGTCTTTCTTTGGAAAGGCGTCTTTTTTGTTGGTGTTGTTCGTAGCTTCAGTGGAGGGGAGGAAAGAGGAGAAAACGCTCCAGGTACTTGGGCCTCTAGCGGGGAAGGGGGAACTGTCCGCTTACGGGGAAAAAGGGAAACCGCGTCCAAAGTGGCCGCCTCAGGAAGAGGGTTCAGGGTGGACGCTTAAGGGTGTGTTTCCCTTTTTCCCCTCCAGCTTTGTAGGAGTCCCAAAGACCTTCGCTTTTTTCTCCTGTTTCCTCTGCGAGCTGTAGAGACATGCGAGCCTTGAATGACAAAGCTTGTTGAACACAGGTGAAGGTTTGACTTGTAGGACAGAAAAGCTTTTTGGGGCTTAGGGAATCGAGTAGTTCGTCTTTAAATGGAATCTTTTCAAGCTAGCCCCGTCCCAAGAACAAAGCTGCTGATGAGGAAAGAGGAGAAATAAGCGAGAGCTCTTTCGGATACCTACCGAGGCGTAGAGGAAAAAACGAAACACGCTTTTAAGCGTCCACTTCTGAGAGACCCCTTGAAACAACCACTTTGGACGCGGTTTCGTTTTTTCCTCGGAGCCGGGCACGGACACTCCCGGCTAGTATTCCAAGAAGCTGGAGCGTTTTCTCCTCTTTCCTCGCCTCCACCAAAAGCAACGACAACGCATTGTTTAATTCCCCAGCCCAATCCGAGGAATACTACCTCACATCGAAGCACAATCCTCCCCTTTACAGCCAAGCCCTAATCACCTTTACAAAAAAATTACTTGTCTTCCGGTTTCAGCATTGGCAGACTGAGATTGTAGAGAGAAGAAACAAACAGAGGACGATAGGTCTGTCAAACCAATTTGCAGCATTGCGCTCTTAGGGGGAAACAAACGAATGATTAAGGTTTTGGTAGTGGATGACGAAGTTTCCATTGTAAAACTGTTGCAGTTTAATCTGGAGAAGTCAGGCTTTCAGGTAGTCACCGCTTTTGATGGCAGACAGGCATTAGATATGGTGAAAAGTGAGCAGCCCGATTTCATTATTTTGGACCTCATGCTTCCAAAAATGGACGGGATGGACGTTTGCAAGACGCTTCGACAAGAGAGAATCAACACACCGATCCTGATGCTGACAGCGAAGGACGACGAGCTGGACAAGATTCTGGGCCTCGAGCTCGGGGCTGATGACTATTTGACAAAGCCTTTTAGCCCGCGAGAAGTTATTGCCCGCGTCAAAGCCATCCTGCGCCGTTTTCAAGCGACGCCAGAGGCAGCTACAGCTCCTGAGGACGTTGTTTTGCAGTTTGGCGAGATTCGCATCTACCCGGAAAAATATGAAGTGTTCTGCAAGGATGCAAAGATCGAGCTGACCCCGAAGGAATTTGAACTCCTGCATTATTTGGCAAGTCATCACGGCCGGGTATTGACGCGCGACCAGCTGCTCAATGCTGTATGGAATTACGACTTTATTGGTGATTCTCGTATCGTCGACGTTCATGTCAGTCACCTGCGCGAAAAGCTTGAGGACGACACGAAAAATCCTCGCTATATTAAAACCGTACGCGGATTAGGATACAAACTGGAAGGATAACTGGAGGCACTACCTTGACTCGCTTTCGAATAAAACTCACGCTGACCATACTTGGATTAATATCGTTGGTCCTTTTGCTAATGGGCATGTATTTTGCCAAGGTACTGGAAAATTCCTATCTCCAGTCGCTGCATGAGCTGTTATCCCGTGAGTCCAAGCTCGTTGCGCAGGCCGTCCGTTTTCCAAGTGTCTTTTCCAATCAGGCTACCTTGGCGGATCGTGTCAAGCAGGTAGCGCCAACCGAGGATGTACGGCTCACGGTCATCGATGAAAAAGGCCAGGTACTCTTCGATAATAGCTCTCATGCAGACGAGATGGTGAATCATTTTAACAGGCCGGAGTTTATGGCAGCATTGAAGGGCCAAACGGGCATCTCACGTCGCTATAGCGAGACACTCCGATATGACATGATGTATGTCGCCGTACCGGTTGAGCAGGGATCAAAAATCGTCGGTGCAGTGCGATCGGCCATGTCCATGAAAGACATCACAGACACGATTCACAATATGTGGTACAGCCTTCTGACAGGGCTGTTGGTTACGCTGGTGGTTGGTTCGATTGTCGTATCCCGCATTTCTTTTTCCATCATTCGGCCAATTGAGGAAATTACACGCGTAGCCCGCAATATCACACAGAGACAGTATGAGAGTCGGGTGCGGATAAAAGCAAAGGATGAGATTGGGCAGCTGGCTGGCGCCATCAACTTCATGGCTTCGAGCCTGGAGCAGCAGATGTACGAGATTTCAGAGAACCAGCAGCGACTATCTGGAGTTTTGACCAATATGACCAGCGGTGTGATTTTCATCTCAGAGCAGCGCCGAATTATGCTCGTCAACCCGGCTGTAGAGAAGCTCCTCGGTACACCGGGACACGAAATTGTAGGCAAGCTGCACATCGAGGCAGGAAAAAGCTTTGGTCTCAGTCAGTATATTGACCGCTGTCTGGATAAAAGTGAAAAGTTCCGTCAAGAAGTACACATCTACTACCCGCAGGAGCGTGTTCTGGACGTCAATTTCGCTCCGTATATCAATTTCAAGGGTGAGGCGAGAGGGGTAGTCGTGGTCCTGCACGATATTACCGAAATTCGGCGTTTGGAAAAGATGCGCAGTGATTTTGTTGCCAACGTTTCACATGAGCTGCGTACCCCAATTACCTCGATCAAGGGCTTTACTGAGACACTGCTCGAAGGGGCCATGCAGGATGAGGAGACATGCCGCAACTTCCTACAGATCATCTCGGATGAGAGCGAGCGGCTTTACCGGATGATCCGCGACATTCTGGATTTGTCCAAGATTGAGCAAAAGCGGATTCCTCTGCAGGTAAGCAGAATTCATTTGCAGGACATGATTTCCTCCGCGGTCGCGATCATGAACGATCAGGCGCAGCGCAAGGAACTGACGATTACATTGCCCCTCCCACAGCCCGAGATTTTTCTGATGACCGATCGTGATTGCTTGCAGCAAATTATTTTGAATCTGTTGACCAATGCGATTGCCTATACACCAGAAGGCGGAGCGATTACGATCCGCACAGAAAAAGAAGACCAGATCGTGAAAATTCAGGTGATCGATACGGGAATTGGCATACCGGAAAAAGACCTGACGCGTATTTTCGAGCGGTTCTACCGGGTAGATAAAGCGCGGAGCAGAGATTCGGGCGGTACAGGACTTGGTCTGGCTATCGTCAAGCACCTTGTCGATAACCTACACGGGCATATTCGTGTCGACAGTATCGAAGGAAAAGGAACCACATTTACGGTTACCATCCCGTATACCTGAAATATTTACACAAAGATCATAGTACCTTTACCTGTACAATATAATCCCCTTGTACTATTTGTCGTGACAGACAATTGAAGGGGGACAAGGGAAATGACGCGGCATGCTTTTGAAGAGCAACTGGATGTTCTACACCGGAAGCTCTTGACGATGGGGACGTTGGTTGAAGAAGCCATTCACAAGTCCATTAAAAGCCTGGTAGAACGAGATATGATGCTGGCAGAACAGGTAATTACAAGTGATCCTGTTATCAACGATTTGGAACAGGAAATTCAAAGCGAATGCTTTCGCTTGATAGCCCTTCAGCAGCCGGTTGGAAGCGATTTGCGCCTGCTTGGTACGATGCTGAAGCTGGTTACGGACTTGGAGCGAATGGGAGATCATGCTGTTTCGATCGCCAAGACGACCCGCCGTTTGATGGCTGAGCCTTACGTAAAGCCATTGATCGACATTCCGTTAATGGCTGATCACGTGAAAGCGATGGTCAGAGATTGCTTGAATGCATATATCGCTCGCAACAAAGAAGCGGCAGAAGAAATTGCTGCACGCGACGATATTGTTGACAAACTGTTCTCGACGATCTTCCGTGATCTGATCGAGGTCATGACTAAAAACGGAACGGCGATCTCCCAAGGTACGCATCTCTTGTTGGTTGCGCAGTACCTGGAGCGCATTGCCGACCATGTCACCAATATTTGCGAATGGATCATCTACATGTCGACTGGCAAAATGACAGATTTGAATAAGTAAGTAAATGAATAAAGTCGTTGTGAGCCCATGCTTGCAACGACTTTTTGGCTTGTTCGAATGGTGTGTTTCTGGCGCCGTTTTCAGCTAAAATGGGAATATTATGAAATTCCGCAAATTCCTATGGGAGAGGAGCATCCACTGGCGATGTACGAATTGCCCAAAGCGCAT
Organism: uncultured Brevibacillus sp.; assembly: GCF_947502445.1. GTDB lineage: Bacteria > Bacillota > Bacilli > Brevibacillales > Brevibacillaceae > Brevibacillus. The sequence continues at coordinate 31,018 of NZ_CANMZW010000005.1, read as the reverse complement.
TTTTATAAAGTCAAAAACCTGATACAAGATGGACATCCCTATCCGGAAGTATTGTCTGTCATAGAAGGTAATCATCCTGGATGGATTTTCGCAGATGATTTAGAGATACCAAGGACGGCGTTGATTTGGAGTCAAGGTATTGGGGGCTTCTATTTGATTGGTGATCCTGACAACCCGATATTTATCGATGAGCTTGACAGATATATTACTGAACAGATTGTTCCGAGGATGAAGGCATTTAAGATGAACTACTTTGAGGTGTCCGGCCATCACAGGAATTGGAACATGAAGGCGATATTTCCTTCAAGGGAACTTCAGCAGTGGGAGCAGCTTGTATTTTCAAGCGGATCTCTTAAGGCCGTCACTTTGAATGAAGCTGATGACCGATTTAAGACTCTTTCCTTGCGCTCTCGAGAGTGGAGAACCCAATCCTTTTCCAATAGGGAATTTGTGGAACAACACATCGATTCGTTTTGGAAAACCAGAGAAGATTTTTTGGAAAAAGGTTACGGCTATATCGCACTAGAAGGGGAGCAGATCACTGGAGTTTGCTATTCTAGTTTTGTTACAACGGATACACACGCTATAGGCATTGAGACGCTCGGGAATTATCAAAAACAAGGAGTGGGATTTCAATTAGCAAGACTGGTGGCGAAAGAAATTAGCTACAATGGCTACTCAGTATATTGGGATTGTTCATTGGACAATGAAGCTTCGAGAAAATTAGCGAACCGCTTAGGGCTTCAACAAGTTTATCGCTACACTTGTGTCGGTTTTACGATTTGATTCGGATATTTCAAGGTCGTGTCAAATGCCCATTTTCCTCTTCCCTGCATACAATAAATCGTTCAATATGGCAGACGAAGCACTGGAGGGATTGACATGGCTAAAAAAGAGCGCCATATATTTGCGGCAGGCAACACCGCGAGAGGATACAAGACGTTTTACGATTCCGTACTGGAAGGGCTGGATCGTGTCTATATTTTGTCAGGAGTCGTCGAAGGAATTACATCGGATTTGATTGAAACGATCGGTAAGGAAATGAGTAGAAAAACAAATGAGATAGAGTGGATACATTCGCCCTTTATGAAAAGTCAGTATGATGGCGTCATTTTTCCCGAATGGAAGGTAGCGATCGTAGATGGCAGCTATCCGCGAATCTGGCGACCATCCGCACCTGGCGTCACCGAGATCAATGTAAATTTACAGACCTCTGTAGGTGTCGATCATTTGGCACGGTACAAAGAGCAAATTGCAGCCTGGTACGAAGAGATTTTCCGCAAAAGCGAGGAAGCTTACGCGGCGTATGGTGAAGCATTGCGTATTCATGATGAGTGGGAGGCGCCCTATATCGCCCACTTGGACAGGGAAAAAGCGAATAAAGTAACCGAAGAAGTCCTCACGCTATTTTTCGGAGAGGAGAATTTGGAGAAAAAGCCCAAGGTGCGTCGTATGTATTTGGGAGCGGCTACTCCTGATGGCCCGGTGGATCACATCATGAAGCTGACCGACCAAATGCAGAAGCGGTATTTTATCAAAGGACGTCCTGGCTCAGGAAAATCAACCATGCTGAAAAAGCTAGTTACGGAAGCAGAAAAGCGTGGCTTTGACGCTGAGGTATATCATTGCGGGCTTGATCCCCACAGCCTGGATATGGTCATCATTCCGGAGAAAGGTCTTGCTATTTTCGACAGTACAGCGCCTCATGAGTACTTCCCAAGCAAGGAGACAGACGAGGTTATTGATATGTATGAGCGCGCAATTGAGCAAGGCACCGATGAGGCGTACGAAGCAGAATTAACGGATATCAAGGCCAGGTACCGGCAAAAAATGCAGCAGGCAACGGCTTTACTGGCTGCGGCAAAGGAGCTGCGGGAGCAACTGAATAATGTCTATGTAGAGGTAACGGATCAGCCTCGGCTCAAAGCGGTTGCACAAGCAATCATGAGCAGACTTGATCGTTTGGCGTAATCCTTTGCCTATCGCATGAAACCCGTTCGACTGTTCATACTACAAGAAGGAGGTGAGCAGTCGGATGGGTTTTGCTTTTACACTGGCCCTGCTGCTAATTACCAATCCCCTAGATCCCATGAGCTTCTTACAGGTGCAAATGGAAGACAGGACGGTTGCCATAGCAGATCGGGCTGACTACACACTGCCCACAGGTGGTGTTTCTCTTGTGGATGTAAATCGATTGCAAACGATGATGGAAGCCTTGGCGAAGCTGGCGTACCAGGAGCCAATTAATGCTACGATAAATACCAGCGGAGGGATCGTGCCTGAAAAAAAGGGACGCAAGCTCCATGAGGGGAAATTTCTCCAGCAATTTTATGAGTACTATTACGGTAACGGGGCGAGTACGGTACAAATTCCGTTCCAGGAGATTTATCCAAAGGTAGACCAAGCACTCATTAGTCAGGTGCGAAAGAAAACAATCGGGCAGTATACCACCTATTACAATTCGCGAAACAAAAACCGCTCTCATAACATCTTGCTGGCTTCTAAAGCAATAAACAATTACGTTGTGCTGCCTGGCGAGATTTTTTCTTTTAATAAGGTAGTCGGCAAGCGAACGAAGGAAAAGGGCTACCTGCAAGCTCCTATCATCGTCAGAGGAGAGCTGTCAGAAGGAATTGGGGGAGGCATATGTCAGGTTTCCTCGACGTTGTTCAATGCGGTGGACAAGGCTGGACTGCATATCGTGCAGCGTTATTCCCATAGCAGAGACGTCGCATATGTACGCCCGGGAAGGGACGCAACCGTGAGCTGGTATGGTCCTGACTTTGTTTTTCAGAACAAGTATGCCTATCCGATTATGATCCGAGCAGGTTCTTCTAATGGAAGCATGTATGTTTCGGTTCATTCCTTTCCAGAGATTGAGTATGAGCCAAGACATGTACCGAGTGTCCACCAAAGTACTCCGGAAGAGGGGCCGGCAAGCCCGTCAATCCTGACAGAGCCAACAATGCCTTGAGTATGGGCCTTGTTGGTTTTTTTTGCGAAGAATTTTGTTACCTAGTTAAAATTTAATGTAAAGAAATAGTTGCCACAGACCCAAAAAAGTCGTATAGTGTTTCGTGTGATAAAATTTCGCGTACGAAATATTAGGTAGGAAAGGAGTGTATCATGAACAAACCATTGCATATCCGGGACTTGCTGAAGCGTTTGAATAAGACGTTTGGCACAATGGCTACTAAGGAACTGGGCAAATACGGCCTGACGGTCCCGCAGCTGGTGGTCATTCGGCAGATTCAATGCGAGCCCCGTACCATCGGGCAGATAAGCAAAGCCGTCGATCTTTCGTACAGTACCGTTTCTGGTATTATTGATCGCCTGGAGAGAGAGCAACTGGTCGAGCGGGTGCGTGACGAAAAGGATCGTCGAGTAGTCTGGATTCGAAAGACTGAAAAAATAGTAGAACTGTTTGAAAAAGTGGATCTTTTTTCAGGGGAGTTTTATAAACGCAGCTTCCACGGATTTTCCGAGAAGGATCTGGATGGCATTATTCACTCATTGGAAACGTTGATTGCGAAATTAGAAGAGAAAGAAAGTTGAGGAGAAACCATGAAGCGAAAACTGGTATTGTATGTCATTTTGCTCCTGCTCGTGGTAGGGGGCGGAGGCATCGGTTACTACTACTGGTATCAAGGTGCACACTATGTGACCACGCAGGACGCCCGGATTGCTGGAGACATTTATCGGGTCATGCCCAAAATGACAGGCAAACTGACCGGACTCGCGGTAAAAGAAGGCGACGCCGTAGTAGCTGATCAAATTGTTGGGCAGCAGGACACAACAAATGTTGCAGGCAACCTGTTGGAAAACAGTCTGTTGCGTTCTCCTATCACAGGTACCGTCATTAAGACCCAGGCAAAAGAGGGGGAGGTTGTCTCGATGGGACAATCGGTTGCTCTCGTCATTGATGAAAGTAAACTGTACATCTCCGCCAATCTGGAAGAGACAGAGATCGAGCGCTTGAAACTAGGCCAAAAAGTGGATTTCACGCTGGACGCATACCCAGGCAAAAAACTGAGCGGACATCTGATGGAGATTGGCAAAGCAACAAACTCTACCTTCTCCTTGATGCCAGCAACCAACACAAGCGGAAACTTTACGAAAGTAACCCAGCGTATCCCAATTAAAATCGCCATTGATGACACAGCAGGTCTTCATTTGGCTGCCGGTTTGAACGCCGAGATCAAAGTGCACGTGAAGGAGTTGTAATGAGGCATGAAAAAAGCAGCACAATGGAAAACAATCGCTGTAGTAATGGCGGCCGTTTCGCTTATTGCCGCTGGCTGTAGTGATTCGTCTTCGGCATCTTCTACATCAGAATCGCTCCCGGTTGTGAAAGCATGGAAGGTGACCTCGAATGCCTCAGGCTTGATTGCAGGCGGTAAAATTGTTCCGTCTGAAGAGGTTTCAGTCGTTTCCAAAGTTTCCGGCAAAGTGGCGAACGTAAGTGTAAAGGAAGGCTCTGTAGTGAAGCAGGGAGACGTTCTTGTTACGCTGGAGGCTACCGACTACCAACAGCAAATTAATCAGGCACAGGCAGCGATTGCAGGGGCACAGGCAAAGCTACGTGATACGAAAGCAGGAGCACGTACAGAACAGCTGCAGCAGCTGTCCAGTGGATTGCAACAGGCAGAAGCTACCCTGAAGGTATCCGAGAACAACTACAATCGGATGAAGGCTTTGTTTGACTCCGGGGCGTTATCCGCAGCTGAATTGGAAAAATCCACGCTTGATTTGGAAAAAGCACGTTCTGCGGTGGAGCAATCCAAGGCTCAGTACGATCTGGCAAAAGCCGGTCCAACCTCTGATACAGTTGCAGCCCTGCAAGCAGAGGTAAGCCGTCTGAATTCCAGCTTGGAGATGGCCAAAAACGGGTATGACAATACCGTTATTCATTCGCCTATCGCTGGTATCGTAGCGAAGAAAAACATTAATCCAGGAGAGATGGCTGGAGCAGGTGCGCCACTTCTTGTTGTCGTTGATATGAATGAAGTCAAAGTGGAAGCAAGTGTTTCCCAAGATCAGATCAACAATGTAAAGGTAGGCTCCTCTGTCGATGTAAAAGTAGGCAGCCTCGGCGGTAAAGTAATGAAAGGAACTGTTGAATTCGTATCTCCGATTTCTGACGCTAACAGTACTTCGTTCCCGATCAAAGTAAAAGTAGCAAATTCGGATGGACAGCTGCGTGCTGGTATGATTGCGGAGGTCGTACTGCAAGGTCAGGCAGAACAAGGAACCAAAGTACCAACAGCGGCTGTTCTTGAAAAAGACGGCAAACATTTCATCTATACGATTGATCAAGACGTTGTACATGAAGTGGAAGTAACAGTCGATGGTGCTAGCGGTGATTGGACTACGGTCACAGCTGGTGTGAAAGACAACGATCAAATAGTGCTAAACCCAACGGACAAATTGTCTGAGGGCAGCAAGGTGATCGCAAACTAACGGGGGTGATGACATGGCGGAAGCGATGGCACAGCGAGAGGATAAAGGTGGAAACGGCGGAATGTGGTTGTCTCTTCTCGCTATCCTCTCGGGAACCTTCGTTGCGATTCTGAACAACAGTCTAATTAACGTCGCCTTACCAACGATGGTCAGTATCTTCGGTTCCTCTACCGAGACGATGCAATGGGTGCTGACCGGATATATGCTGGCAAACGCGGTCATGATCCCGATGAGCGGTTCCTTGTCAGCCAAGTTTGGAGCCAAAAAGATATTTGTCTTATCACTAGCGTTCTTTACAGCTTCATCTGTCCTTTGCGCACTTGCCTGGAGCGATACCTCGCTCATTGCGTTTCGTGTCATCCAGGGGGTAAGTGGAGGAATGATCATGCCGATCGGAATGTCCATGATCTACATGATCGTGCCACGTGAAAAAATTGGGATGGCACTCGGGATTTTCGGGATTGCCTCGATGACGGCTCCCGCTCTTGGTCCAACCTTGGGTGGGTATCTCATTGAATTTTTAAGCTGGCAATTTCTGTTTCTGGTAGGGGTGCCATTTGGAATTTTTGCGGTCATCATGAGTATGGTACTGCTCAAGGAAACGCCAAAAAAACCGGAGCTGAAGTTTGACTTTCTCGGAGCTATTTTGGCGATCGTCGGGTTTGGTACTCTTCTTCTCGCGTTCAGTAAAGGGCAGGCAGAGGGCTGGACATCCTTTTTCATCGTGAGTTTGTTTTTCGTTGCGATTATGAGTCTAGCACTTTTCGTTTGGGTAGAGCTCGGGAAGGAAGCGCCACTTTTGGATCTGCGGCTGCTGAGGATTCCTGTCTTTACAATCAGTATTTTGACATCTGGCTTTGTCATGATGGGGATGATGGGCGGAATCTTCCTGATGCCGATCTTCCTGCAAAACATTCAAGGCATGACAGCGATGGAGTCCGGTATCCTATTGATGCCACAGTCGATTGCGATGGCGATCATGATGCCAATCAGTGGTAAGTTGATGGATAAATACGGGATCGGTCCAATTGGGCTCGTCGGCTTATCGATTATGAGCATTACCACATTCGAGCTGCACAATCTGGCAGCAGACAGCATGCATTCCTGGATGAACATGATTTTGACGATCCGTGGAATCGGTATCGGTCTGTGCATGATGACACTGTCTACAGTAGGGATGAACGCAGTTCCACGTACGAGTGTAGGGGATGCCTCCCCGCTCTCCAACGTATTGCGGCAAGTGTTGAGCTCGTTTGCGATTGCGATTTTGACAGTTATCATGCAAGCGCGCCAAACCTTTCATCTGGCATCCATCTCCGACAATTTGAACACCGATATGGCCACACAATTTATTAGTGGCATCTCTGGCATGTATACGCAAGTAGGTGTCGATGCTGCCAGCGCATCGAGTGGAGCGAGTGCAATCTTGTTCGGAATGATGGCGAAAGAGGCGATGGTTCAAGGAATCGGGGACACGTTCCTGATTTCGGCAATACCGATCGTCATCTCGATTCCATTGCTCTATTTCCTGCATAAAAAGCCGAAAAAACCGGATGCACCACAAGCACAAAAAACAGCAGCTTAAACTTGGCTGCTGTTTTTTTCTGTGTACAGGTTGTCCGATCCGAAGCGCTACGAGGAGATCAGTTTGAAGAAGAAGTAAATGATTCTTCCTGCGATATAACCAAGCAAAATCGTCCAGCCAATTTTAGCCCAGACGTTCAATCCCTTTATGAACTCACGCAAGCTTTTCCGGCGAGGTGGCTGCTGATTCTGATTCAACAGTGTTCACTCCTTTGGGGGTTTGATTGTATCGAATGAACAAATAAATCCCTGCGATAATGATGAGACCACCAATCCATTGGGGGAGTGTTACGACTTCCCCGAGGATAAAGTACGCCAGAATCGCTGTTCCAATCGGTTCTCCCAGAATTCCCATAGAAATCGTAGTGGTGTTCAGCCACTTGATAATCCAGTTGAATATCGAATGACCGAGCAAGGTTGGAAAAAGAGCGAGACAGAAGAACCAACCCCAGTCAGAAGCAGGATACCCAATTAACGGGTAGCCCAAAACAAGATCATATGCAACCAGGATCAAGCTTGTGGCAGAATAGACAACGAGTGTGTAGGCAAACGATGACATATGCTGACGGACGTATTGCCCGACCAGCCAATAACCGGTCACCGTGGCAGCACCCATCAGGGCTAGAGCATCACCCAGCAAGGCCATCCCACCTACCTGAAAATCACCCCATCCAATAACAAAACTGCCAACGATGGCAAGCAGACCTCCAGTCAGAGCCAACAAGCGAACCTTTTCCCCAAAAAAGAAATAGCCTCCAATAAACGCAAATAATGGCTGCAGGGTAACCAGAACGGTTGAACTGGCTACGGATGTGTAGTTGAGTGACTCAAACCACAGCAGGAAGTGACTGGCTAAAAAGGCACCTGACAATAGACAGAGTAGCCACACTTTTTTTGGCATTTTTACGATTTCACCGAGTGCCCCGCGATTCCAAAACAAGAACGGCAATGTCAGCACTACTGAGAAAACAAGACGATACGTTGCGATAATCGGCGCTGGTGCATTCGATAGCTTTACAAAAATAGCGGATGTCGATATTGCAATCACACCGATGAGCAATGCCAGATACGGAGGAAACAACGGTTTTTCCAATGACTTTTCCATGTGTACACCTTCTTGTGCTGATAATTCACGATGGACTCTATTGTACCGTTCAGGTGAAAAATTCACAATGTTATGCGTACCCAGTTGATTGAAAGGTTTTTTTTCAAACAGGAAATCCTACAGGCATGAGATACCTATACAAAACTCACCTCGTTGCCATGCTTATACTCGTTTTCGTTTGTTTTCCTAGTAAGGGTCAGGCTATACCGCTTACTCCGATTCACATTTTAATTGACGTTGGCCATGGAGGTGTAGATTCCGGCACATCTTTTGGCAACCTCTACGAAAAGGACATTAATTTGCAGGTTGCCAAGCGCTTGTATCAGCAATTGACAGATGCTGGCTACAGTGTAGCCCTGAACCGGGAAGAAGACATTGCCCTCAGTGACGATAATCGGTGGCTGAACAGTCGCTCTAGGCATCTTCGTGATCTCACCCAACGCAAAAATCTCGCCAAGGAAATGGTTCCGCAGGTGATGCTCAGCCTGCATGTAAACTGGTCCTCCGATTCCGGGCGACGTGGTCCAATCATTCTGTATCAAAGCAATGAGCAGGGCTACATGCTTGCTGATCTCTTGCAGAGCTCGTTGAACCGTCTGGCGGGAAGCAAAGACAAGCCAGTAAAGGGCAAGACGTATTACGTGCTGCGGCATAACTACTGTCCCTCAGTCATTGTGGAGATGGGCTTTATCAGCAACGCGGCAGACCGGCAGCTTTTGACGGACTCGAAAGGACAAGAAAAAATCGCCCAGGCCATTACGGAAGCCGTGAGCGAATACGTTACCTTGACGGGAAATCTGAAAATGGAGGCATTTGCTGAAGAAAGCTGGTGGCAAAATCTAGTGAATGGATTGGTTAACTAATTTTGAGATCGTGACGAATTCTGCCTCCTTCTGAATGCGCGGGATATACTGCCGCAGAACGGAGGCTGTTTTCTTGCCCGGAGGACCGACATGTCCAATCGCCACACAGATCGGATGTGTACCAATTCGTTTGCATATTTTTTCCATTTGCTGGGTAATGTGTGGGCCGGAATACACATCGTCGAGAAAGATTTGGTTTTCGGTGTGGGGTACGCCCATCTCTGTGGCAATTTTGGAAGCAACGCTTTTATCAGTGGTGCGGCTGTCCAAATAAATCAATCCGCGTTCCTTGACCACACTCATGATGATGCGCATGATCCGCTCGTCTGCGGTTACCTTTGAGCCCATATGATTGTTCATCCCGATAGCGTGTGGGACATCATCAATTGCCTTTTGGACCCGACTGCGTATTTCCTCATCAGAGAGGTCGGTCGTAATCGCACCTGGACCAAGCCATGAGCGCTTTCCCTTTACTGGCTCCATCGGCATGTGTACGAAAACGTCGTGCCCTTTTTGATGAGCGAGCTTGGCATCCTGTTTTGTGCTTGGCAAAAACGGCATGACAGCGACAGTGAGCGGTACAGGCAGCGCCAAAATTTCTGCAGTGCCGGACATATTGTTACCGAAATCGTCGATGACAAAAGCAACCACCTTTTTCGGTGGGGCATCCTGCTGAGAAGAGAGTATAGCTGCACTGGTTTGACTGGTAGACACAAATAGAAGAACGGCTGCTAACGCAAGTAATTTCCTCCAATACATATGATCGCCTTCCTTGTCCATTTTTTTCTTAGTCTGTTCAAGCGATCCATTCTTTACCCACCTATTCACGGACTTGGCTTACATGATTCCCCTATGTTACGATTAAATATAGTAGTTTTGTAACGAGAGGGGTCGGATTCCTTGAGTCATTTTGTATTAATTGATGGAAACAGCGTTGCCAACCGGGCGTTCTATGCGCTTCCTTTGCTGTCCACTTCAGCAGGATTGCATACAAACGCCGTGCTGGGTTTTACTACCATGCTTTTAAAAGTGCTGGAGGAAATGAAGCCTACGCATATCATGGTTGCGTTTGATGCAGGGAAAGTCGTATTTCGCCATACCGAGTATGCCGAGTACAAAGGAGGGCGCAGCAAAACCCCACCTGAGCTTTCTGAACAGTTTCCGCTGATTCGGGAGCTTTTGGACGCCTTTTCGATTAAACGCTTCGAGCTGGAAGGCTATGAGGCGGACGATATTATTGGCACGCTGACGAAGGAAGCAGACCAGAAGGAATGGAAGACGACTGTCATCACAGGTGACAAGGACATGCTCCAGCTCGTTTCGGACCATGTTTCTGTTGCGTTGACGCGCAAGGGAGTCAGCGAGATTGAGCTGTACACCCCAGAAGAAATTCATGAAAAATACGGCTTGAAGCCGCTGCAAATTATTGATTTAAAAGGGCTGATGGGCGATTCCTCTGACAATATCCCAGGTGTTCCTGGAGTTGGAGAAAAAACAGCGCTGAAGCTTTTACATGAATACGGTTCAGTAGAAGAGGTCTTGGCGAACGTCGATCGCGTCTCCGGCAAAAAGCTGCAAGAGAACCTGCGTGAAAATGTAGACAAGGCAAACATGAGCAAAGCATTGGCGACTATTCTGCGAGAAGCTCCTGTCGAGATCGATGTACAGGAGACTGGGTACGCAGGCTACGATGGCTTGTCACTCAGTGAGTTTTTTAAGAAAATGGAATTCAAGTCACTGCTCTCCAAAATCAAGGTGGAGCACGCAATGGATGAGAATGGACAGGCAAGTGAGGCAAAGCCGTTTGCTTTTGAAATCATTACAGAAGAAACAGTAGAAAAATATACCGACAAGCTGACCTCTCCGATGGCTGTCTACGTCGAGATGGATGGAGAAAATTATCACCATGCGCCGATTCTTGGCTTTGGCCTAGCAGCGGAAGGGACGACTCTGTACGTGCCATGGGATGTGGCCAAGGAGTGGAAGGAACTCGATGCTTGGCTTGCCGATGCATCCAAGGAAAAATGGGTATTTGACGGCAAGCGTGATACCGTTGGACTGGCTTGGCATGAGCTGCCTGTTGCCGGTGTCAGCTTCGATGTTTATCTTGCTTCGTACCTTTTGAATGCAACAGAAAGCAACCATACGCTGGACAGCATCGCAAGCCAGTACACGCGTGTCAGAGTGCGTCCAGACGAAGACGTATACGGCAAGGGGGCAAAACGCCTCGTGCCAGAATCAGACGTACTAAGCGAGCATGTGGCGCATAAAGCTGCTGCTGTTTGGCAAAGTGTGCCTGTCCTTCGCGAGCAGCTTGCAGAAAATGAGATGGGTGCGCTTCTAAATGATTTGGAGGCACCACTTAGCATGGTACTCGCGCTCATGGAGAAACAGGGCGTCAAGGTCAATCGAGAGCGCCTGGAGCAGATGGGCGAGGAGCTGGATAGCAAGCTGGCAGCTTTGACCACGCAAATTTATGAGCTGGCAGGCGGAGAGCCTTTTAACATCAATTCACCAAAGCAATTGGGCGAGATTTTGTTTGACCGACTCGCACTGCCTGTTTTGAAAAAAACAAAGACGGGTCCATCCACAAGTGCGGACGTTTTGGAAAAGCTGGCACCGTATCATCCGATCATCGATGCCATTCTTACATTCCGTCAGCTCGGCAAGCTGCGTTCGACTTATATTGAAGGCTTGACCAAAGAAATTCACACGAAAACAAGCAAGGTGCATACGCTCTACAATCAGGCGACAACAGCTACAGGACGTTTGTCCAGTACAGATCCTAACCTGCAAAACATTCCGATTCGGATGGAGGAAGGCAGAAAGATTCGCGAGGCGTTTATCCCGTCTGAGGCTGGCTGGTACATGCTTGCGGCTGACTACTCCCAGATCGAGCTGCGTATTTTGGCACACATTTCTGGTGATGAGAATTTGATTGATGCCTTCCGCAAGGGTATGGATATTCACACGCGTACCGCAATGGATGTGTTTGGCGTCAGCGAGGGGGACGTGACTTCCTTGATGCGTCGCCAGGCAAAGGCGGTTAACTTTGGAATCGTGTACGGAATCAGTGACTACGGATTGTCGCAGAACCTGAACATTACGCGCAAGGAAGCGGGAGACTTCATCGAGCGATACTTTGACGTATTTGCTGGCGTGAAGCAGTGGATGGAAGAAATCGTGAAAGAGGCCAAGCAGGACGGCTATGTGACGACCTTGCTGAATCGCAGACGCTACCTGCCAGATATTCGCAGCAGCAATTTCAACCTCCGTTCCTTTGCTGAGCGTACAGCCATGAATACGCCGATTCAAGGTACCGCAGCAGATGTTATCAAGCTGGCTATGATCCGCATGCAGGAGGCGCTGGTTGAAAAAGGACTGGCAAGCCGCATGCTGTTGCAGGTACACGATGAATTGGTCTTCGAGGTTCCGGAAAATGAGCTGGAGATCATGCAAAAGCTGGTACCGGAAGTAATGGAGAGCGCTCTTGCGCTTAATGTGCCACTCAAGGTGGACGTCAATTATGGACGTAGCTGGTATGAGGCGAAATAAGCCTGCACGTAAATAGATAGATTCAGACAGCGAGAGGAGGAGGCTTGTATGCCAGAATTGCCTGAGGTGGAAACCGTCGTTCGGACACTCAGAGGGCTGGTACTGGGGAAAACAATCGAGCGAGTCAGTGTCCTTTTGCCCCGCATCATTCGCACGCCGGATGATGTGGAGGCCTTCAAGGCACAGCTTACTGGACAAACCATCCAGGACATTACACGTCGTGCGAAGTTCATTCAATTTTATCTCGATCAGGATGTGCTCATTTCGCATTTGCGAATGGAAGGACGCTATGGCTTGTATCAGCAGGATGAGCCGGTCGAAAAGCATACGCACGTCATTTTTCACTTTACCGACAAGACGGAGCTGCGCTATCGCGATGTTCGCCAGTTCGGCACCATGGATTTGTACCCGCGGGGGATGGAGACGAGCACGGGACCGCTCGCAAAGCTAGGGGTGGAGCCCCTTGAGGATAGCTTTACAGCGGATGTTTTGAAGCAGCTGTTAAAGGGGCGTCCAACAAAAATTAAACCACTTCTTTTGAACCAGGAATGTATTGTCGGGCTGGGGAATATTTATGTGGACGAGTCTCTCTTTAAAGCGGGAATTCATCCTGAGCGTCCTGCTGGAAAGCTGACCGGAAAACAAGTCATTCGCCTGCACGAAAGCATTGTAGCGACGCTCTCTGAAGCAGTTGAGCAGGGGGGAAGCTCCATCAAGTCTTATGTGAACGGACAAGGCGAGATGGGCATGTTTCAGCAATCACTTTTGGTGTACGGCAGAAAAGATGAGCCTTGTATCAATTGTGGGACAGAGATTATCCGCTTTGTCGTAGGCGGTAGAGGGACACATATTTGCCCCCTTTGCCAGAAAAAGTAATCAAGTGCTATCGGGAGAGGAGGATGAACATGATATTAGGATTAACGGGCGGAATTGCTACAGGAAAAAGCACAGTGACAGCGATGCTCAGAGAACGTGGCATCCCAGTAATCGATGCAGACCAGATTGCTCGCGAGGTTGTCGAGCAGGGAAAACCTGCATACGAAGCGATTGTTCGCCACTTTGGCCGAGATATTTTGCTGGAAGACGGACAGCTTGATCGTAAAAAACTGGGCGAAGTCGTATTTTCAGACGAGGCCGAGCGTCAAAAACTGAATGCCATTGTCCATCCCGAGGTTCGGCGTGTCATGAGGCAAGAAGCGGAAGCGGCGGAAGAGAATGGAGCACCGATCGTGTTCATGGACATTCCACTTTTGTATGAGAGCAAGCTGCAATATTTAGTGGAGAAAATTGTCGTTGTCTATGCACCAAGTGACATGCAGCTGGCGCGAATGATGGAACGGGATGAACTGGATGAAGAGCAGGCAAAGAAACGGCTTCGGGCGCAATTTCCGATTGATCAGAAAAAGCTCGAAGCTGACTTTTTGATTGATAATTCTCAGTCTCGCGAAGAAACGCAGCGACAGGTAGAGGAATTGTTGACAGTAATTCGTTCGGAGCCTAGATCATGAAATCACGCCACAGGGCAGCGGTTATTTTACTTGTTTTAATGAGTGTTTTTTTGCTGCTCAATACGCCCTTAATCTGGAAGTGGATGTATCCGATCAAATTTCAAAATGAAATTGTACGGGCATCTCAAAAATTTCAGGTAGACCCTCACCTTATTTTGGCAGTGATCCGTTCAGAGAGTGGGTTTAAAACAGATCGTGTATCGAAAAAGGGAGCAGTAGGCTTGATGCAAATCATGCCAGATACGGGTGAATGGATCGTGGGGCAGGCTAACCTGCGCCCAAAGGATAATCAATATTTGTATGATCCGGTCATGAATATTGAAATTGGTACGTGGTACTTGAATTTCTTGCTTGCACGCTACGAGGGCGATGTTACCAAAGTCATTGCTGCGTACAACGCTGGCCCCGGAAAAGTAAGCGGCTGGTTACAGGCAGAGCAATGGAATGGCAGACGGGACACGATTGAGGATATTCCGTTCGGAGAGACACGCTTGTACGTACAACGCGTCCTTTATTATCATGATCGTTACAAAAATATTTATGACTTTCAATTACACTAAAAGCCGCTTCTCTACTTCCAAGAGAGCGGCTTTTGTCCGATGATGGACATCCTAAAGGAAAACACAATGAGTAAAATAGCAGGGGTAAATCGTCCAAATATTTATTTTTCAGTAAAACACATTGATAATTGTGTCATACTTATTATAATGAAGATAACAGATAAGCGTAACTTAATTGCGAAAGGGGTTTCTCTATGACAATCAAAATAGCTATTAATGGTTTCGGCCGTATTGGACGCATGGTATTCCGCCGCGCTGTTCAAGACCCCAACATTGAAATCGTTGCAATCAACGCCAGCTATCCAGCGGAAACGCTTGCCCATTTGTTGAAGTACGACACCATTCATGGACGCCTGCAGAATAAAGTGGAAGTACAAGACAACAAGATCATCGTAGATGGCAAACCTACTCTTGTATTATCTGATCGTGATCCGCTCAAGCTGCCTTGGGGAGAGCTTGGCGTAGAAATCGTTGTCGAAGCAACAGGCAAATTCAAAGATCGCGAAGGCGCTGGCAAGCATCTGCAAAGCGGTGCGAAAAAAGTGGTCATCACGGCACCTGCGAAAGAGGAAGATGCAACGATCGTTATGGGTGTAAACGAAGGCATCTACGAGCATGCTAATCATCACATCGTATCCAATGCTTCCTGCACAACCAACTGCCTCGCTCCAGTGGCAAAAGTGTTGAACGAAGCATTCGGAATCGAGCAAGGCTTGATGACAACGATTCACTCGCTCACAAATGACCAAGTAAATATCGACAATCCACATAAAGACCTGCGCCGTGCTCGTGCAGCTGGCGAATCCATCATCCCGACTACGACTGGTGCAGCTCGTGCGGTAGGAAAAGTATTGCCTGAGCTGAACGGCAAGCTCAACGGCTTCTCTCTGCGTGTACCTACTCCTAACGTTTCTGTTGTGGACCTGGTTGTAAACACCAGGAAGCCAGTAACTGTTGAAGAAGTGAATCGTGTTTTGCGCGAAGCAAGTGAAGGCAGCATGAAGGGCTACATTGAATTCTGCGAAGAGCCACTCGTATCGAGCGACTTTATCGGCAATGACAATTCCTCCATCATTGATGCACTGTCCACCATGGTGATGGGTACGAACCAAGTGAAAGTGATCGCTTGGTACGATAACGAGTGGGGCTATTCCTGCCGCGTAGTTGATCTCGTGCGTCACGTATCCGAGATGCACAATCGAGCCACTCAAAAAGAAGCTGCAGCTGCTGGTGTAAACTAGCGTAGCGTGGCAGCACGAAAAACCCCCCTTGCAAAAGCGCAATGGGGGGTTTTTCGGTGCAATCAGGACGGAGTTGACTCTGCTATACCACCTAGACTAAATAATTCGTCATCTTCAAAGCCGACAATAAACAGTTTTATATTTTCTTTTAAATTCAAGTCGAACGGAGTGTGAACGTCGTTTCCTCGGCCGTCCTTCAAAATTCTTACGGTTGGTCGATGGGAATAGTCGGGATCAACTTTGTAAACGACTCCGATTTCTCCTGTGTTCAGGACGACGCTGCTTCCGATTGGGAAAATGGCGATATGCTTAATAAATGCATTGACCAGCGTGTGCTCGAACAAATGACCGCCTGATCCGAGTAAATATTCGAGTGCGTCCTGAGGCATGTAGCGCTTTCTCCACGGGCGTGGGGACGTCAGGGAATCATATATGTCGCAAATACCTACGATCTGTGCGTACTCATGAATTTGTTTACCCGAGAGACCCTGGGGATAGCCACTCCCATTTAGCCGCTCGTGGTGCTGCAAACAGACATGAGCAGACAGGAGCGAGATGTCATGCTGTTTCCGTAGCAAATTAAAGCCGAGCGTGGTATGCTGTTTTGCGATTTCACGTTCTTCTTCTGTCCAACGCTCTTTCTTTTGAACCAGTTCTTCTGGTAAATTGACTTTCCCGATATCATGCAGCATAGCGCCAATACCGAGCTGCATCAGCTGTGTCCGATTGTAGCCCATTGACATACCTACAGCAGTTGCCAGTACTGCTACGTTGACAGAGTGATGATACAACGATGGCGAGTGCGTAGAGATCGTTGTCAGATGCCCAACCATTTGCTTGTTTAGCATCAGGTCGTCTAGAATGGAGCCGAAGGAACGCTGAAAGTGAAGGCCCATTTCTTTTAACGAAATTTTCCGAGCCAATTTGTTTGAGTTGGTGATCTGCTTGATCGTCTTTTCGATTGCTTCCACAGCGACTTGTCTGGTTTGCGGACGGATGACCTCTTCAACCACAATATCTGCTGTGCGGGGATCATCGATGTAGACGGAATCAATGCCAGAACGCTCAAGTCCCCCAATCAGGCGCTCAGTAAGGAGCATCCCGGTCCCTAGCAATACTTTACCGTCTTCTGTGAAAACGGTGCGGCCCAGCTTCATACCTGGCTGGACATGTTTTAAAGATACTAAACGCATTCCAATCCCTCCAACAGTACCCATATTGTACTCCATTCGACTTATGCTTTAAATAGGTACAAGGATTGACTTGACTTATGAAGGGAAGATGAGGGACACTGTAGACAAGTATCGTAGGCATTGGAGTTGATTTTAATATGCGTTGTCCATTCTGCGAGTATAACGGGACTAGAGTACTAGATTCGCGTCCCTTCAATAATAATAAATCCATTCGTCGTCGGCGCGAGTGTGAAAAATGTGAACGTCGTTTCACTACCTTTGAAATGGTAGAGGAGACGCCTCTATTAATCGTGAAAAAAGATGGCACCCGCGAAGAGTTCAATCGGGACAAGATCTTGCGGGGCTTGGTTCGCGCATGTGAAAAGCGGCCTGTTCCTTTGGAAGTATTGGAGCATGTCGTGAACGATATCGAAAAAGAGCTGCGCAGCTGCGGGCAAGCGGAGATCCCGAGCAACGATGTCGGGGAGAAGGTCATGGAGCGTTTGTACCATGTAGATGAAGTGGCTTATGTACGATTTGCCTCTGTTTATCGTCAGTTCAAGGATATTAATGTATTCATGAAGGAGCTAGAGGAGCTTTTGGCTCAAGCTCGCAACAGCCATTCGCTCTTTCCGCCTAAAGAGTAGGGAACGGTTCACCGGTTGTCCCTATCCATATTTGTGCCTGCCTTGCTCTCGCGAATCATTCGCAGGAGCTTCTTTGGCTTTCCAATTGAATTCGAAAGCGATTGTAGAGTGCTCATGCTATAATAAGAGAATCGAGATTTGTCAGGAAGGAAAGAGCCGATGCGTCGTTTAGTATGGAACGAATTGTTGCCAAAGGATCGTTATGTGGTGCGAATAGTGAGGCCGATCAGCTTCGCCGAGACGGGCTTTGTTACACAGCTGTATTTGCCGATCATCGGCGTCGAGTCGTATTCGCTGTATCAGCTGCTCGTCCATGGCGTACAGGAAATCAGTGCCGCGTCAACGGAAGGCACTCATCGCAGCCTGATGCTCACCACCTCCCTGTCGTTGGATCGGCTTCTGGATGCGCGTGAACGATTGGAGGCGATGGGACTCTTGGAGGTACGCCGCCGCGAAAATCAGCAGCGCGATTACTACTACGAATATTTGGTGAAGCCGCCGCTTACTCCGAGTGAGTTTTTTGCTGATTATGTGCTATCGTTGATGCTGTTGAACAAGATCGAGAATATCCGCTTCCAGCAGATGCGGCAGCTATACGCTGACGTGGTCGGGAATCAGCTGGAACAGGAGTATTCCATCGTCGAAAATGTAACGAAAGATTTTCACGAAGTTTTCCAATCCTTGAAGCCATCTGAATTAGAAGTGAAGAAAGGCTCCGAGCGTGAACGGTTTTTGACAGAGATGGAGGCGAGCTTCCCACAAGCAGCTCTCCAATCAAACTACGAGGCACAGGTGAACCATCCGCTGAGCGTATCCTCCCTGCGCCTTTATTTGCCGGACAATGCCGATTCTGCCAAGGTGCTGGATGGCAGTAGCATGGAGCTATTGTATCAGCTATGCCATTTCTATCAGCTGGACAGCTGGGGGATGGGACAGGAGCTGCGCGACTGGACGTTGTACAAAGCAGATCGCAGTCTGGATGGGGAAGTGCTGCGCAAGCGGTTGATGCAGCGCTACACAGAGGACAAGCTCTATCGCAATACGCCGACAGCTACACCAGCTGGCGAGGATGAGTGGGGGCCAGGAAGATTGCCTGAGCCAGGCAGTGAAGCTTTCGTGCGAGCCTGTCGCCTGCTGTCCCCTCTTGCCCTGTTGGAACGGGTAGTGGGAGGCAGAGTCAGCAAGGTGTTTCTGGATCGCGCAGAAACGCTCGTATTTGCAGACGGACTGCAGCCTGAGGTCGTGAATGCTTTGATCCTGCACACGCTTGCCAGTATGCAGATGGAATTGCCAAAAGCGTACATGGAGACGATTCGCGATAGCTGGAAAGCAAAACGGATCGCTACAGTGGATGAGGCTGTGAAGCAAATTCTGGATCGAGCTGATCAGCGGGCACAGACGCAGGAGAAGGCAAAAGGCAGCAAAAAGGAATCTGCTCCTGCGCGAAGGAATGGACGCGCGGTCCTGCAAGACAAGCTGCCGGCATCAGTAGAGTGGCAATTGGCCCAAGAGAGCAACGCGAATGAATCTACAAAAGGAAAGCTCATATCAGATGATCCCGAGCTGAGCAAAATGCTGGAAACGTTACGCAAAAAACAGAAGGGAGGGTGAGTGCTAGATGGAATCCATCGGTGATTTTATGAAAGAGCTAACCAAACGGACACCACGCCAAATCTTGTCGCCTGATGAGCAGCTGGATAAGATGTTTCGTTCCAGTGCGTACTTGCAGGCATTTGCACAGGAGCATCCGGAGATGAGCCGAGACGACTATTTGCGCTCTCTCTCCAATGTATATACGGCGGTAAAGGAGCAATACTGGTGCGAGCGCTGCCCAGGGCTTGAGAATTGCCCCAATCTGGTAAAGGGACACCGGACACAGCTCGATCACGTCAACAGTACGATTGTGAGCGCCATTGCCCCCTGTAAAAAGCAATTGACGCATGAAGAGGATCTGAAGCGCAGACGTCTGATGCGCAGCTATTATGCGTCTGAGGAAACGATGGCGGCGAGCTTTGACAAGCTGGAGCACGATATGGGCAATCGGGCAGCCGTTGCGGCAGCGATTCAGTTTTGCAACCAGGTGGAGGCTGGCGAGCGGGTCAAGGGCTTGTATCTCCACGGTCCATTTGGTGTCGGGAAAAGCTATCTGATGGGAGCGATTGCGCATCAGCTTTCCTTGAGCCATATTGCCTCGCTGTTGGTTTATGTTCCTGATTTTATTCGCGAGATGAAGGATTCGATTTCCGATCAATCGTATGTAGGAAAGCTGGAGCTGCTCAAAGAGGTTCCTGTCCTCATCCTCGACGATATCGGTGCGGAAAATCTGACACCATGGGTACGCGATGAGATTTTGGGCGTGATTTTAAACCAGCGGGCGAACAATCATCTGCCGACACTGTTCACCTCCAACTACTCGCTGGAAGAGCTGGAGGAGCATCTGTCCATCTCTAACGGCAATCGTATCGAACGAACAAAGGCGGCACGCATTATGGAGCGCATCCGCCATTTCGTTGAGGTATATGAGATTCTACGCAAGAATCACCGCGTGGAGAGTAATGGATAAAAAGCGAGAGAGTTCCCAGTGAGTGAGTGCCAGTACCTCACGTGATCGATGGTAAGGTCCAAACAAGACCTTGGACCGAGCTCCAACGGGCGAAACAGATATTCCTAAAGCATCGGCCATGACTACTGCGCGAGCGAGATGGTAGTCGTGGCTGATGACGAGTGCATCGCGCATATTGTGAGCTTCCATGACCTGCTGGCTATACAGCAGGTTTTCGTATGTACTGGTAGACTGTGACTCTAGCAGGATTTTGTCTGCTGGAACGCCATGCTCGATTAAGTAGTCTCGCATGACAGCTGCTTCTGTCACTTTTTTGCCTTCGCCTAAACCACCCGATACCAACAGATAGGGTACATACCCTTCTTGATAGAGGGCGAGTGCCTGATTCAGACGCTCTTGTAGACTCGGACTTGGCTTCTCTCCCCACACAGCTGCCCCCAGCACAATGCCAACGTCAGCATGCGCAGGTACAGCTTTTTGCAAGGTTTGCTCGATCTGATACCAGCAGTAGCCTGACCACGAGAGCCCGATTACGATGACGAGAGCAAGGCAAACAAGCAATCTTCGCAGCACGCTTTTTTTCGATAGTTTATGTGTTTGACTCAACTTTTGTCTTCTCCCTTGTTTCAAGCATTTTTCCAGAATCGTTTACGTATGGCTACCTATATAGACGATTGAAAATCCGCGTAGTTACAGGGCTTGACACATGCCTGACATAAAAAACTAGTAAATTAATTCCCTGAGTAGCCGATATAGTAAGGGTGGAATGGTTTCGAAAAACAGCAAATTACATACTTGCGAGGGAGGCTAGCAATGTTCTGGAAAAAAACGATGCTCTTGTTTCTGGCCGTCCTACTATTTGTAGGAACCGGAAACGCAGGGAAAGGATTGGCTGCCGAGGAAATCAGCCGCCTGGTTCTTTCCAAGAATGAAGTGACGCTTGAGAATGGAGATTCCGCACTATTGACCGCAGCAGCTATTTATGTGAGCGGGAAAACGGAAGACGTTGGAGTCAAGACAAATTGGTCCAGTCAAAACCCGGAGATCGCTTCGGTGTATGCAGGACAGATTACGGCGAAAAAAGTAGGGACAACTGTCGTGACGGCAGAATATATGAGTAAGTCCGTCGTTGTAAGTGTCACTGTTACGAAAAAAGTGAAAGCACTGACTTTGGATCAACAGAATTTGAATGTTCGTATCGGCGATTCAAAGGACGTTAGGTTGACTGCGATTTACAGCGAAGGGGACCCGGAAGAGGTTACTACCAAAGCAGACTGGACGGTTGACAATACGGCTGTCGCAACAGTCATTAACGGTAAAGTTACGGGACTAAGCTCCGGTACAGCTACGGTAACAGCGAAGTTCGGCAGCAAAACGACGAGCATTCCGGTCAGCGTCGAAATCGCACACAGACTCGAGCCAAGCAATAATCAGGTGTCTCTGCTTTTGGGCAATGAGCAGCTGAAAAGCGAAACCATTACGCTACGAGCTATTTTCCCGGATGGCACCGAGGATAAGGATGTAGCAGAAAAAGCAGAATGGTCCTCAGACAACCCGGCGGTCGCAGATGCACTCAAAGGGAAGATCACCGCATACGGAGCGGGTACAGCTACCATTACTGCAAAATACGGAACAAAATCGGCTACGATTAAAGTAGATGTAGATACAACACAAAAGCTCGAAGTAACTCCACAAAACATGTTCCTGAAAGTGGGCAAGGATCAAGCAGTTGAACTGAAAGCTACGTATGCGAACGGTGGAACGCCAACCGTAGTAAATGACAAGGCAGAATGGTCCTCGGATCGTGAAAATGTCGCTTATTACAGCAACGGCAAAATTTTCGCCGTAGCTTCTGGTGAAGCTGTCATCACAGCCAAGTATGGAAACAAATCGGTTCAAGTGCATGTTGATGTTGAAGTGCCACGTGCGCTGGATATTGTTCCAGCTTACCTGACGATGAAAAGCGGAGAGACCAAAACGATTGGTAATGCAAACGGTGTAACAGTAAAAGCAACGTATGCAAATGGAACAACCGAGATCATCACGGACAAGCTGGAGTGGTCCTCGGACAATGCAGACATCGTGTTCGCTGGTGGTAACAAAATCTCGGCTTACAAGGCCGGGACTGCTACGCTGACAGCTAAATACGGTGGAAAAGCTGCGACACTCATCGTGGATGTGGACGTTCCACAAAGCCTGACAGCAGATGTAACCAAAGTCGCACTGCAAATCGGCGATGTGAAGCAAGTAACGGTAACCGCAACGTATCCAGATTCGAATGTTCCAAGTGAAAATGTGACGCAAAAAGTCGTTTGGACTTCTAGCGCTCCTGCAGTCGCGACTGTTCGCCAAGGCTTGATCACAGGGGTTTCCACTGGCGCAGCAACGGTAACAGCTACTTTCGGCACACGTACGATCTCCATCCCGGTATCGATTGGCGTGATTCAGTCCTTGACCGTAGACAAGAAAAAACTCGTCATGAGCAAAGATGAAACCGAAAAGGTAAAGCTGACAGCTACCTACGCAGATAATAAAACCAAAGAAGTAAGTGCGGATGCTACCTGGACTACAGCTTCTGCAGCTGTCGCTGAAGTGAACCAAGGAAATATTACAGCAGTTGGATCAGGAAAAACGACCATTACCGCTAATTTTGACGGCAAAACCATAACGATCGCAGTAGAGGTCGACCAAGCATCAACCCTGTCTGTAGATCCAAAAATGCTAATCCTTAACGTAGGTGAGACAGCAGATATCAAGCTCACAGCAACAGACACCGCTAGCGCTACAAGCAATGTGACCAAGGATGCAGAATGGACCTCTACGAACCTCAAGGTTGCTGATGTGACCAATGGTACAGTGAAGGCTCTCACCGCCGGTCGTGCGACGATTACAGCCAAATACGGCGGAAAATCCATCAGCATTCCGGTTGAGGTCGGCATTGTAACCAAGCTGGAGGCAGACAGACGCTTTGTTTCTACCAAGACAGGAAGCACTGTGAATGTAGTGCTGACCGCGACCTTCTCCGACGGACGTACGATGAATGTAACAGGTTTGGCTGATTGGAAAACGAGCAACTACAAGGTAGCAGACGTTTCCAAAGGACAAATCACCGGACGTGCCTACGGTAAGTCGACTGTCACTGCGAAATACAATGACAAGACCGTATCCATCCCTGTAGATGTCGATACATTGAAATACTTGAAAACCGATGTTGTCCAGCTCGTGATGAGCAAAGGGGAAGTCAAGCAAGTAAGCGCGATTGCTACCTACATGGACGGTTCCGAAGCGAATGTCACCAAGCCCGCTCTCTGGACCACCTCACGCCTGCTCGTTGCGGATGTGAAGGACGGAGTGATCAAGGCGACAGGAGCAGGTAAGGCGACGATTTATGTGTCCTACGGCGGCAAGAAAACGCCGATCGTGGTGACTGTGAAGTAGGGAAGATAGACAAGCTTGCATGGGATTATAAGAGAGAGCCAACCGGTGATTTTGTCGGTTGGCTTTTTCGCTGGGTACGGGGGGTTTTTAGGTATTTTTTCTTGCGGTGTAATAGGGCGTTGTGCTATACTAAATTCACTGAGGCGGTAAACGCTGGAAGGACAATATGGGGCATTAGCTCAGCTGGGAGAGCGCTACACTGGCAGTGTAGAGGTCAGCGGTTCGATCCCGCTATGCTCCACCATATAGGTGGTACGGAAACGGCAGAGATGCCGTTTTTTTGTTTGACTTTTTGGAAACCGGAGCTTGAACTCAACAAATATCAGGAGGAAGTGCTTAAAGTAATCGAAGCGCGGTAAACTGGAACAAGAGTTTGCGGCTAGGAAGGTTGAACGTGTTGAAATGGAGACGCTCCAGCAGTACATCCCGAAATGGCGGGAAGTATTCAAGGCCGCAACCATTGCTAAAAGGAAGATGTTGCTTCGCCCGATCATTGGTGGGATCAGGGGTTACCGCGACCGGGTGGAGGTGACGTTCAAGCTCCGTATCAGTCAGTTTATTGATGCGATGGGGTGTGTCGAGTCGAAGGGGGTAAAAACGCCGGATGAAGCTCTGTATGGCAAAGTGTTGGTGCATGGCGTTAGCACCTTTTGGCGTTTGGTCTGCTGATGCTGTGGTGTTCCCTTTGGCTGTGGCTACGGCCGCTCATCGAAGCCTACATCGTCGGACATGACTGGGTCCCGCCTGTTGCATGGTTAGCAGCAAGGTCTCGGCCAGACATATTCAAGGCTGTCGCGGGCCTCAGTGTTCCTTTTGCGGGAAGAGGACTTATTCCACTTCCCGGCTCTGGATTGACCGATAAAATGCAGATTCCGGACGTACTGCCAGACTTGCTGACAGAAGAAGATGTAGATTTCTTAGTCAATGAGTTAGAGCGGACCGGACTCACCCCGGGTTTTGAACTGGTGGTCCAACAGGAGCAACCAGAGGCAACCAACGCCGCACTGATCGCTTTCTTTGACAGCGTCAGCCGTTAAGGGAATGTCTCAGAGCCGATCACAACTAAGCGGCAAGAAGAAGCGCCTTATCATAGTCATCCGCTTACCGGTTTCTTACACTGTCTTCGACCCTGTAACCAGCGGCAGGTTGGGAGCCTTTGTTTGATTTTCTTTTGTTATTGTTGAACGAATCTGTGGGAAAGAGCAGAGTCCGACACACAGATATTTATGGCAGTATAAAAGTACAAAGAATTGCGGCGAAAGATGAAAATGTCTCGTGTCGAACATAAGCCTTATTACAACTTTTTATAAACATCGATTTTTTAAAGTAGTTTCCTTATGAGTCTCCCATTTTCCCTTGAGAAATAGTAAAGGTGTAATCACTTAATAAATCAATATCTTCTTTATTATGCGATGTCATCACGATTAACTTACCCTCTGCTTTTAGTTTTTCTAACACTTTTCTTAGTATTTCGACAGAACTCTCATCCAATGCATTAAAAGGTTCATCTAATATGATGAGCTGTTGATTTTCCATTATGGCTTGAATGATTCCCATTTTTTGTTTCATCCCTAGCGAATATTCCTTAAATTTCTTTTTAGATTTCCAATCTAAATCAAACAATAACATCAAAGATTGAATATCTTCATTGGCCGTTACATTTCTAATCTTAGCCAACATCTGCAAATTTTCATAGCCTGTAAGATGGGGGAGAAAACTTGGTTTTTCAAGCAAAATCCCTAGATTTTCAGGAAATGAAATATCTTTGCCTAATATTTTTTCATCTACCCTAACTTCCCCAGTTGTTGGTAATATTAGGCCAGCAATCATCCTTAAAAACATAGTTTTACCACTTCCGTTTTTACCAACTATTCCATAAATATTTCCGCTTTTCAAAGAAACATTTATATTCTCAAGAACTTTAATTTTGCCTATAGACTTGGTAAAATTCTTTACTTCAATTTTCATTGGATACCAACTCCTTCTTATTATTTAACATCCAAATAACGACTATTAATAAAAGAACAATTACTATATTCGCAATGATGTTGAGCGAGGTAGTCGAAGGATTACTGAATTGAGGCAAAATGCTAAAGATGAAACCATGATAGTGGCTTGTCATGGCTAACACAATTAAAATACCGCTCATTATCATATAGGTATTCGACTTCATCGTCTTCATTAATAAGCATATCTGTATCAGGACTATGATGACACAAAATAAATAGATTCTCCCGATCATTTCAAGAGTATCTATACTTATAGTCTGAATGACTTTAGCTGAATTAAATACAATGTCCAAAAGAAACCATATAAAATAAATGAATAACACAAATCCCGATGTGACCATTAGTGAACCTTTCAGCAGAGCTTTGAGCCAGTTATTTCTACTTCCATATCGAACTGACAAACTGTCTGAGTTGTCTATGTAAAAAATAATATAATCGGTATTTACATATTGTAATAAAGATAATGTCATAAAAAATAAACCTTTTAACATTAATGTGTCTAAAGGTCTGCCACCGAAAATGGTTTGAAACATAGTAGCAAGGTCGCTAAAGTCCATGATCCTTAAATACGCATAGCTAATAATAATGCCCGCCAAAACAACTATGAAATAAACTCTCATATTCTTAAAAACTTGTATCATAGAAAATCCCTCTTATCGCTAAGTCTAATAGATAATAAAGTGGTTATTACAATTCCAACTAACATAACAAAATAACTCTCTGCTCCTCTGTGGAAGACCCAGGAAAATAACAAGTTAATATCTGCAGAAAAAAATTTCTTTATATATGGTTTAATAATTGTAAGCTCAATAGCAAGCCATATGAAAACAAGTAGTTTGCAATATCGACTCAAGATTAAATTATTGGACCAACTCAAACACAACATCACATTTATAAACAGAATAACGCCTAATAAATATCTTATATACCATACAAGTACATACAAAAAGTGTTTACTATCGTAAATAATATGAATTAATAATGCACCCAATATAATAAATATGAACATAATACTTATGTAAACAAATCCCAATCTATAGTATCTTAATAACTGATTTTTCAATATATCCTTTCTGCTCCCAATTCTTATATATGACAAATAATGGTAGTATCGGTCCTCGATTGTTAAACCTATAACAACTATTGAGATAAATTGAAACACAAAAAATTTGTCAAAGAACCATTGATTAAACCAATCATGACCGATATTAATTTTTGTTAAAAAAACAACAGTAGTAATCGCCAAATATATGATAAATACTAATAAAAATACATTATTTTTTATTGTTCTATTCATAACAATCTCTCGACTTTAAGAAAATTATACTTATCAATAGACAGTTCACTAATACCCATCCTCCTATAACTACATAAACGTTTTCCCAGGTTATTATGGTCGACAACGCGCTGGTCGCTCTAGGCTGAAGAATCATTCTAATGTTATATGAAAAAAGCCCTGGAAAGGAATCAAATATAAAGCTGATACCATACAGAATGATTACTGGAATTAAGAGAGCGACATATCTATTGGTGAATTTAAATAACATATGCAAACAAAGTGAAAATAGCACAAAAATAGACATCGCTAAGGCATTTAAAAAAGTATAGATCTGAGCCATGTATATTGGATGAGCTGAAAAAGATTCATATGCAAAACTCCCCTCACTAGGAACTAATCTATAGAAGTACTCTGTCTTAGCAGCGGTGTCAGGGAATAACGTGTATGTGACTATAAGATTTACTTCTAAAACCAGCAACATCAAAATGAATGAAAATAACCATGTAGAAGTCAATTTTGAAGTCAGGTATTGGTTTCTACTTTTCCTGGTTATTTGATACATATAAAAGGATGTATTTTTATCCTCAAAATAGATCAAACCCGTTAATAATACCGCAAAAATCCAAAACATATAATTGTATAAATTATTCCCCCAACTCACTGAATTCATTAACATCCAAAATTGAAATGGATTTTGTCCAATTCTTTCTGCTGAACCAACGTAATTAGAAAATTGAATAAATACTGTGATTGGATCAATAATTGAGATAGCAAATAATAGTATGATTACCACGATCAATTTTTTACTAGTTACTAATCTTTTCATGTCAATTTTAAAGTAATTCACACACTAACCTCCGAATATTGCATTTTACAATGTTATGAATCATCATACCTCTAGTGTCTGTCCGGTGAGTGTCATTGCTGTATTACATTAAAGGACACTCGCTTTTCCGTACCTAATGCCGATTGAAATACGAACAAACAACCGTTTTTAATTGCGACTGCACTTCAAGGCTTCAGCCATCATTTTCCTTATCTTTAGGGGGGATCTGTAATAGATTCCGCAAAATTCTCCAATAAATCACGTAAAGTTGCCCATACAAAGCTTCTATACTTAGAAAACTAACAGTTCGTTTTACATGGAGCTTATCAAGCCCACCACTCCATGTAAAACGAATTAAAGCAATCTTACAACACAATGTAGCTTAGTTCTAACAGACAAATCAAATCCCTTAACGAAATAAGTTAGTTTGGATTCCAATTTCCTTTAACAGCAACCGATGAAGACGTATAAACAGGGTTATCAAGGTTCAATGTAACATTATCACCTTTGGACGGTACTGAGTCGTAGGCGATCTGTGTAATGACATTCAATTCGGCTTCATTATATGGATTGGAGTAGTTGCTGCCCGTCCATCCTTCTGTCCACGCTCTAACACTTGTATATTCAGAGTCTAAGCTAGTAATTTTGATGTTAAAATATTTGAAAGCATCTGGCTTGTTTGTTCTTCCAACTGTACTAATCTCAGTATCACCTTGATTAGCTGGTAGTTTGCCTTCGAAATTTGCTGTTGCAGCATATGCAGATGTCCCTAATAACATACCAATTGTCATAACGGCGATGGCAAATTTACTTTTCTTTTTCATGGTTATCTTCCTCTCTGATAAAAATAATTTGAGAAATGATTGATCTTGAAGGTTTTAAATCATCTTTCGGACCAAGTGATCTTCACGATTAGTAATATTTAAAATGGTTTAAATACTTACACCTCCTCTTCTTTGTGTGGTTGGTTTCAATTTGTGAGTACTATAATGTATGAGTTGAACCAACTTCTTCAATAATATAAACACTTGGACTTATAGTTTTCTTACGTTTTTTTACAATTTTTTATTTTTAACCAAAATAATTCTACAAAGATAAGGAGGAATTATGGTGATTAAACAAGGGATATGTTGTTTTTTGCCCAGTTCTGTATGAATAGGCTACACTGAATTGGACAGTTCTCTTAAGTTCGAGTAGATTAAAATCAAATCGATAAAGGACGGAGAGAATGTCATGAGCAAACGTGAGTATCGAGCATTTACAGATGGATTCAACATTAAATGGTTCAATGATATGAGACTGGCAAACCACATGGAGAAATACTAAGAGAATACGATTTGAGTACATCCGCTTTAGATCGCTGGATAAGGCAAAATCGAACCACGAGTTCGTTTAAAGAAAGATCTTCATTGAGTATAAAAGTCTGTCCCTATGACAATGCAATCGCAGTGACAACCTTTAAACTGATCAAAACGTTCGTGAGAAATTGTCAGTTTGAGTCGCTGACACAGTTGAAGCAAGAATTTAGATAAATACGTGAAATGGTTTGACGAAACAAGAATTCATTCCACATCGGGTTATCTGAGTCCATTCATGGACAAACAGGAGGCACTCAAGAAATCAGTCTAGTTGATGTTGACCATCCAATATACTTCAATATTGGGACCTTAAAATTGAGCGATTCTTCAAATTGTTTACTCTTGACTTCTATTACTCCTGTTTCCGTATAACCCAACGACGAATCGT
Source organism: uncultured Brevibacillus sp. (assembly GCF_947502445.1). Lineage (GTDB taxonomy): Bacteria > Bacillota > Bacilli > Brevibacillales > Brevibacillaceae > Brevibacillus. The sequence continues at coordinate 1,462 of NZ_CANMZW010000005.1, read as the reverse complement.
GGTCAGAGGATGAAGAATCCGTAGAAGCCGCTGTTTTGCTTGTCTCCAAGATGAGTCTATATCAGGCTTTGGCTCAACAGGAGCATTTTTTATGATATGGGTCAATCAACTGATCCATTTTCTTTATCATCCATTGATGATCATCCAATCCTTGATTTGATTTCGCAAAGCCCTTCTGGCAAAAAACACTATCCAAGTCACTTTGCGTACTAATTTTTTTTAGTTTTCGTAAATAATTTAATGAAAGGTTACGAGCAACGGTTTTTAACCAAGCCTTACAATGCTTGCTATCTTGATTAACAGGTCTTTTCTTTAAAGATTTTAGAAAGGCTTCCTGAATAACATCTTGTACAACACTGTAATCTTGTACGATGTACAATACCATGTTGTATGTTAAGGAATAATAAGAACGATAAACTAGTTTCTGTGTAACTTCGTCAAGCAAAGAAAATTCAGGGGAAATGAGTTGAAGCAACTCATCATCTAAAAATTCCATATATTATATCAATTCTTCAATTTTTGGTATTTATAGACATAATTCCCTTTATTTTATCTTTATTCGACTGTTTAGTCATCATTAAAAATTGAATATGTTTTTGTGCTGGGATATTGTGTCACCTTATTCAGTGAAATTTTCACCTTTTAACAAAGAGAGAATAACTTGAACAGATCTGAATGAAAAAAGTTGTGGTCTAGATAGGTGCATGACGAATGCGGAGGGGGTGGTAGTGTTATCAACCCGACAGGTGATCAACTGAAGAAGACATACGAAGAAAGGAGCAAAAGGAATGCTCAGGGCGTAACCCTTGTACATGCGACGAAGGAGGACTTCAAGAAGCGTATAGTAGAATTAAACCGAACGAAGCATCATGCCATCAACAACTGGTCAGAAGAACTAGATTGGAAATCTGTTATTGATGATATGGGGCATCAGAGAGGACTCGAACCTCACGAGGGGTTAGCGCCACACGGACCTGAAGCGTGTGAGTGTGCCAATTCGGGTCACGACTCCAAATATTGCTTCTTATCCTACTCTTCGGAAGTATTATTCCTTCCCTACGCCCAACGACTAAATAGAGGGATAGTTGTTTTTCCATTTTAGTATCCTATACTTATGTTAAAAAAAGTACAATTGTGAATATTTTTAACTCAACTTTCGCAGAGCGAAAATGCCTGTAAGGCCTTGAAACATCTAATCTAAGGCCCTCTTATAAATACCACAAATACGAAAAACGAAAACAACGTGACTGGATAAAAGCACAAGAAAGTCCAGAGGCAATGTTTGATTACAAAATGATGTACGGAGTGGAAGACGTAGAGGTCCCAGAGGAAATCAGACAATTACATGATGCTATAAACAGCACTCTCAAATGAGGGTGCTTTTCTTAGTGCGCCACGCATGGCGACTAACTAGGTGGTGAAAGTCCACTGTGGGGGTTTGTAGTTACCAACCACTAGCCAA
>NZ_CANMZW010000004.1 GCF_947502445.1 uncultured Brevibacillus sp. | reverse complement strand
CATGTGTCAGAACGTATCACCATGGACTTAGCTACAGATACCCTTCTCAAGTTAAAAAAGAATCGTAACTTCAAAAGGGTAAAAGATGCATTAATCCACTCCGACCAGGGAACACATTATACCCACCCTGACTTTCAGAAATTGGTGAAGAAACTTAAATTACGCCAATCAATGTCAAGACGAGGGAATTGTTGGGATAACGCTCCCCAAGAATCGTTCTTTGGTCATTTTAAAGATGAGGCTACAATTAAGGCTTGTACTAGTATGGAAGAACTGAAACGTGAAATTAGGCACTATATGACGTATTACAATCACTACAGATACCAATGGAATTTAAAAAAGATGACCCCTGTTCAATACAGAGATCATCTACTTGGAGCTGGTTAGACTTTTTTAAAAGTGTCCTTTACAAAGGGTACATTTTAAAAAGCAGCAGGACTCTTTTTTCTATCACTCGCAACTATGATCCATCTATGATCTATGGTTATTTCGGCTGCATCCGAATCGCTCCGTCCAGCCGGATTGTCTCCCCATTCAGCATCGAATTTTGGATGACCGTCGTAACTAGCATCGCGAATTCTCGCGGATCACCAAGACGTGGCGGAAAAGGAACCGTTGCTCCCAGTGACTCTTTTACGGAGCGAGGAAGCTTATCAAATAAAGGAGTATCAAACAATCCCGGCGCAATTGTCATAACCCTGATGCCATAAGGAGCCAAATCACGAGCCAAAGGAAGTGTCATTCCGACAATCCCGCCCTTTGATGCGCTATAAGCCGTCTGACCGACCTGACCGTCAAATGCAGCTACTGAAGCTGTGTTGATGACAACGCCTCGCTCTCCGTTTTTGGTAGGTTCATTCCCTGCCATCTGCTCCACTGCTAAACGAATCACGTTGAACGTACCGATCAGATTGACTGAAATCACTTTCGTGAAGGCATCCAAATGATGCGGACCGTTTCTGGAAAGTGTCTTTTGCGCAAGATCGACCCCTGCACAGTTGATTGCGGCATGAATCGTTCCGAATGCTCCGGTCGCTCGATCAATCGCCTCCCGGACGCTCGCTTCACTCGTTACATCTGTCGGGATAAACAGCGCATGATCACGTCCCAGCTCCTGCGCCAATCCCCTGCCAGCCTCCTCCGCCAGATCAAGAATGGCTACTCTTCCTCCATGCTCTACCACATTTCTCGCAGTGGCGGCTCCCAATCCGGAGGCTCCACCAGTCACAATGGCAACTACATCGCGAATGTCCACGCCATTCTCTCCTTTCGGTAAAATCCTCATCAACCAAGCCGTTAGCGGTGCTTCTTGGATGGGCGACCACGATTTCATGATGCAATTCGGATACCAGCCTACTGACCCCTTGTTATCTATGGCTTTGGAAAGGAACGAGGTGTCTATTTTTTCTTGTATAAAGACAGTTCGAAAACATTTACTGTCCGGGACGTGGACACTTTTTCTCCTTTATGGTTTGCTCTGTATTGCTTCGCCTCGCTCCTTATAGGCGTATTGGTATGCGTACAAATGAGCCATCTCCTGCTCTACATGATAAATGAAATAGCTGCCAGGGTTATCCGTTTGCCCAACATGTTCTTTTTGAAAACGCTTGGCATCCAGGCCATCCATATTTTCCTCCAAATAACCTAGCGCGTAAGCTTTCGGATGAGGATCGGGATACATCTCTTTAATCTTTTTCAACGACTTGGAGGCGGGTGCAAAGAACATATACGTTCCCAAAATCCTGGAATCTCCATGCAGGTATGGCGCGAGAATCTCGCACGGCAGTCTTTTGTTCAAGAGTGAAAATTGATTAAAGGAAAAGCTGTCTACGAAATAATCAATAGATTGCGGACGAAGCGGCAGCTGCAGATCGCTATTTACGATATACAAAACAGTCGCATTCGGGCAGGAATACTCGACCCGTTTTTTCAGCCGTTTCATCATTTCTAATGAATGTCCGCAAAATACATAGTTTACTTCCTCACCGAGCAGCGGCAAATACTTGGTCATGGAAACAAAAATATCCACATTCGTTTCCACAATCAGCTTCTGTTTCAATTCGTGCCTGGACAGCTCTTTGTACATAGACAGACAGCTTTTTTCCGTCAAGCTGATCAAATTCGGACTCCATTCCTTGATGATCTCCTCATCATAAATGCAAGAGTGGTAAGGAGAGGTAGTGACGTTGTCCGTAATCAAAATGCCTTCGAATAGCTCTGCCTGATAGCCGCAAGGACATACGAGCACTCCATCATGCACACTGGTCTGTTGAATGGAAGCAGCCGTCATCTTGAGCGGCACACGGCAGCTCGGACAGTATAAATACGACATAAACGTAAGCGGCATCCCTTTTCCCGCTTCCTGCACCTGTGATTTCGAGGTTTCTTCGATGAGCTGGTCAATTCGCTGGATGGTTTGGGCGATCTGGTTTAGCTCTTCCGCCAGCTTGGCTTTTTTCTCTGTCAGCAGGTTTACAAAATAATGAATGTCGTTTTCTTCGCGAAAATGAGTGATTCGCTTGTAGGACAGAATTTTGTGAATTTCTTGCAAGGAAAAATGCAGCTTCTTCAGCTCAGTAATGAAGGTCATATCCTCTACGCATGTCTGGTTCATTTCATATTGCGTCTTTTGTTTCCCCGGCACGAGGAGCCCCAAATCAATATAGTAACGAACGGTATCAATCGAGACATCAAACTGCTTCGCAAACGCTCCTATTTTCATGCTGATATCCTCCATCTGTCATCTCACTCAAAAAACTGGAGCTAACTCTAGGTTTTTGAAAAAATACACCAGAATCGTCTATTGACCTCAAGTTACCTCTACTATTTACACTAAAGCACATCAAGAACAGAAAAGTGAAAATAATATTATTTGTCAAAATATTCCATCTGGTTTTTTCTGCACAGGAGGCTTAGCTATGCAAACGATTGTATCACAGGATTTAACGAATTGGGCCATTGCCCATCGGCGTCATCTGCACCAATATCCGGAATTATCCGGTCAGGAATTCGAAACATGCGCGTACATCAGACGTTGCCTCGAGGAGCTTCACATTGACGTACTGAACTACCAGCCGCCAAACATTGTCGGTTATTTAAAAGGGACGTGTGGGGCAAAAACGATCGCGCTGCGTGCCGATATAGATGCCCTCCCCATCATGGAGCAAGGAGAAAAAAGCTATCAGTCCAGGGTCTCTGGCGTTGCCCATATGTGTGGCCATGATGGACATACTGCGGTTCTTCTCGCTGTCGCCAAATGGCTTTCCGAGCATCGTCACTTATGCAAGCATAACATTCTCTTTCTGTTTCAATCATCAGAGGAAGCATTGCCAAGCGGCGCTCAAGCGCTCGTCCAGCAAGGTGCTATCGACACTGCAGATGTCGTTTTTGGGTTACATCTTATGCAAACCCTTCCACTCGGAAAAATCGGCGTTTGTGAAGGCGCTACCATGTCTGCCGCTGACGACTTTACGATCCGGATTGAAGGAAAGGGTGGTCATGGCTCCATGCCGCACGAGACGGTCGATCCTACCTATATTGCGAGCCATATTATTTTTGCCCTCCAATCGATCGTAAGCAGACGGCTTGATCCGCTCGAGCCAGCTGTAATCTCTGTGGGCAAAATGGAGGCAGGCACAGCCTACAATGTCATTCCTCATGAAGCTACGATTGGCGGTACGATCCGGACGTTGTCCCATGAAACGAGAGCCATGATCGTCGCTGAGATGTCTCGCATGGTAGAGGGAATCTGTGCCAGTTATTTAGCCAAAGGCTCGGTAGAATTCGGCTGGGGTGCCCCGCCTGTCATCAACGACAAACAGCTCGCCAGGTACGCAAGTGAAGTCATCACGAGCAGCTTTGGTCCAGAAATGCTTTTACCGATCGGGCCGATGATGGGCTCCGAAGATTTCTCGTATTACTTGGAGAAAAAGCCTGGCGTCTATCTCTTCGTCGGCATGGGGGGAGAAAAAAGCATGTATCCTCATCATCATCCCCAGTTTGATATCGATGAAGAGGCAATCCCTACCGCTATCCGCCTATTTCTTGAATTGATACAGCAGTTTGAAACATAAGGAGGACTTTTCATGAAAAAATGGCTGTATCTGCTCAGTATCATTCCTGTCTTCTTTTCCCTTCTCGTCTTCAACAAGGTCGAGCCGTATGTTCTCGGTATGCCGTTCATCCTGTTCTGGATGGTGCTTTGGCTTGTGTTAACTTCGGTTTTCATGTGGATTGTCTACAAGCTCGACCCTGCCAACCAAGGAGGCGATGACGAATGAATTCTGCTCTGCTCATCATTACCGCATTTATGGCCCTATCGATTTATTTGGCTCTCCGCGCTCGAAAAGGTAAGGAAATGACGCTGGAGCAATGGTCAGTAGGAAACCGTGGTCTAGGCTCCATGCTCGTCTTTCTCTTAATGGCAGGTGAGGCGTTTACTACTTTTACCTTCCTTGGTGCAAGCGGTTTCACGTATGCGGCTGGTGCGCCTGCCTTCTACATCTTCAATGCTGCGTACTTCGTCTTGTCCTATTGGCTCCTGCCTCCCATCTGGAAGTATGCCAAAGAAAAAAATCTGCTCTCTCAATCTGACTTTTTTGCAAGCAAATACAACAGTACCGCTTTAGGTGTTTTGGTAGCGGTCGTCGGGGTCATCTCCATGATTCCTTATCTCGTCCTTCAGTTGAAAGGGCTGGGAATCATCGTTTCCGAAGCATCGTACGGGACAATCTCTCCCTCTGCTGCGATCTGGATCGGTGTGCTTACGGTCACCGTCTACGTCATGCTCTCGGGAATTCACGGCGCTGCCTGGACTGCGGTACTCAAGGATTTTCTGATTCTCGGTGTCGTCATCTTCATGGGCTTTTATTTGCCACTGCACTATCACGGCGGTTTCGTGGAGATGTTCAAGTCGATTGATCAAGCAAATCCTGGTTTTCTGGTTCTTCCTGAAAGCGGTCTCTCGACGTACTGGTTCGTGTCTACCCTCATTTTGTGGTCGCTCGGCTCCTATATGTGGCCGCATACGTTCAGTGCCGCATACGCTGCCAAAAGCGGCAGGGCGCTGCGCCGCAATGCGATTTTGATGCCGATGTATCAAATCGTGCTCGTCTTCGTTATCTTCATCGGCTTTGCTGCAATCTTCCAGGTACCAGGACTCAAAGGCTCAGATACTGATTTGGCGATGTTCAAGCTCTCCAAGGCTACTTTTGATCCGTGGTTTGTCGGTGTGATTGGTGCAGCCGGTATCCTCGCTGCTCTCGTACCGAGCTCGATGATGCTCAACGTAGCGGCAACGATCTTGTCCAAAAACGTCTATAAAATATGGAAGCCGGAAACAACAGATGCCAGTCTAGCCCGCTTGACCCGTTATCTGGTTCCGGTCGTCGCAATCGCTGCCCTCTACTTTACCTTTAATGGCGGAAATACGATTGTCACGCTGCTGATCATGGGCTACAGTCTGGTGACACAGCTCTTCCCTGCTCTCTTTTTCAGTTTGTGGAAGAAAAATCCGGTCACGGTTCAAGGTGCATTCTGCGGAATTATCGCGGGTCTTGCTGCCGTCCTGTATACGACGCTGAGCAATGCTTCGATGGCCGATCTTTTTCCAGCGATTCCACAAGCTTTCAAGGATTTTGATATCGGGATCATCGCCTTTACGATCAATGTGATTGTAACGCTAACGGTAAGTGCCTTTACGAGAAAGGCTGTTAAAAGCGATGCAGAGCCTACACACTCGGTTGCTTGAGTCTCGATTCAATAGAAACGAGGTTGTATAAGAAAAACGCGGGAGCGACCGCGTTTTTTTGTCGTCAGCTTCAGCTATTTTTCCCGCATCCTTTTTATGGTACGATCAGAGACAATGCTACAGAAAGGCTGGTAAAAACATGAAATGGAAAGAAAAGATTCAAACGATTCTACTTGCTGGGATTCTTCTCTGTTTATTTTTTATTGCCAACAAACCAGCAGCAAGCCTCAATACTCCCCCGATCAATATGCCATCGTTTCCCACGATTCCGGTTCCCTCGAATTCTTCTGTGACGCAGATAGATAAAAATCGCTTTGCTATAGTAGAAAAGCGAGATGACACTGAAACGAGAGTCGTGATTATGGAATATGATGAGAATACAAAGCAAGTCACACAAGTGAACAAGACTTCGTTTAACTTTGATTTGAATTTTATTACGAATTAGTAGATGAGGAGAAACGAAGAATGCTGGAAGCAACACGCCGATCAGCGAAGGTGCTAACCCTACTCCTTTTATCAGCTGTTTTACTAACTGTCAGTGGATGCACGCAGCAAGGTCCTACCAATGACATCTATCTCATTCCCGAAGGCTACGAAGGGACCGTCTATGCCTTCTACAATGTAAAAAATGCCCCGCCACTGACCAAGGAAGGCGACTTTGACCTGCACATCATCAATGACAAGGGCTATTTCGCCACTTCTACACCTGACATGGATTACGGGTTGGTAACTGACAAGTATTACTATGTCGATCAAAATGGGCAGCGCACGCAGATTTCAAGCGATTGTCTGCGGATCAATGGCACGGGAGGCTACTCCACAAACATAGGCACGCCTGATGAAATCAATATAAGCTACACCAGCCTGCAGGTCACCACTAGCAAATGTGGCCCAGATTTTCAGGAAAAGGGTACGGATGAAAACAACGAGGCACTCCCTCATTTATTAAACGAGTACTACAAAACCTAAAAAAGGTAAAGCGCCCACAATCGACGCTTTACCTTTTCTATTAATTCGTTTCCTATGAAATCACCGTCGACATCTGTGCAAGCTCTGCAACTACCTGTTCATCTACTTCCAAACCAAGTCCGGGACGCTCTGTCAGCTTGATGACCTTTTCTTCAAACGGCATGACCGCTACATCTCGGGAGAACATCAACGGTCCGACGAGTTCATTGGAGATGATTGCCTTTTTGGCAGCGCAAAGATGTGCACCTGCCGCTGATGCGATTGCCGATTCTACCATTGACCCTACTTGACACTGCATGCCAGCCATTTCGGCTTGTGCTACCAGTCTTGTCGCCGGGTAAATCCCGCCGCATTTCATCAGCTTGATGTTCAGCTTGTCAGCAGCCTGCTTGACAATGGTTTCCCGAATTTCCCGATCACCATACACGCCTTCGTCAATCATCACCGGAATCGTGGTTTGACGCCGTACTTCCGCAAGCGCGGTAATGTCTTCCGCGACTACAGGCTGTTCAATCCAGTCGATGTTGCAATCCTTCACCTGATCAAGTACCCACATATGAGGCACTCTAGAAGCCATGGCAAACCCTGTTTTTTTCCATTGCCGACAATTGTCGTTATCATGTCGTTAATTGCGAATAAATATACAAAGATTAGAGATTCAGTAAAGGGAATATTCTAAAAATTGATGCGATAAACGGCACGAGGTCTACCCTGCTGATAAGGCTGCTCTTCCCCTACCGTCTCGACAAAGCCTTTTTCCATCAATTTCTTTAGCATACGCTCTGCGCTTCTTCTGCTGAACTGTAAGTATTCAGCCAGATCAGTCGCCGTAAAGCGATTGTCACGGCGCAGATTAATAAACGAGGAAAGCTTGGTAATCGTTGCGACACTGAGCCCTGTCTGGTCTGCCACATGCAAAGTGTCGCGATTGTCGCTTTTCAAATGGAAAGCTCGTGAGTTAGCATCCAATGGTCCAATTACTTCTTTTTCATTGGTCACCAAAAAAGCGCTGCTGCTTGCAGGCTGCTTACGCGCATGGAATAATCCGATCCTTGCGTTTGCCTCGGCCTCTTTTGCCGTCAAACCGAATCCGAATCCCATGCTGATCGTGACATTGAATAATTGCTCCAAATTACCGATCGCGGGCATGTGGGTAAAGTCACCGGTCATTTGTTCGATACTTCCTCTGGTCCCGTAAATAATAAACTGGTCCAAGCCCAACTGCTGAATAGACGCGTCTGTTTCCTTGCCCAGCTCTAACAGCATTTGCTGGAGCATGATTCCTGCATCTGGTTTTATAAAGGTTCCAGTGTCACCAGCGACTTGATTAATCGCTGCCAGCCCCACAGCAATTTGTGCGTTTTCGCTTATCATAAGCTGACCGAGATGTGCAGCCTTCGCCACTGTTTCTCTGATGCTTTTCTTTGGCACAATCAGATTGACACACGGAATCCCGGCGTCACGCAATTGCGCATGAACGTAATCCACACTGGTCAAGACGAGGTTTGCACGTCCGCTTTCATAATTTTCCCGGTGAAACGAAATCAGCTCTTCTGGGTCAAACTTTGTTCCTTCGCCATCGATGATTTGACTATAGTCCCTCACACACCAGCGCGAAGCGTCTAATTGCCATTCATCTACTGCCTGCTGCAAATACGCCAGCTTCGGGATATCTACGGAGAGAGATTTCAGCCCCTCCTCTCTGTTTAACAAAATATGCCCAAGATTTAGCGTTAGCGTGTACTCATCGGATGGAATGTAGACAGCTGGAATCTTCTTTTGACTTGCTGCGCGCTTGGCAAAGAAGTAATAGGGCAGCGGTCCTGCAAACAGCATAACATCGCAATCCTGGATCTGCTCTATCAGTTGATCGCATTCCATCGGGTTACCGTAGTAATAGGTCGTATACAGGATATTGGTAAACTCCTCCGCACACTCTGTAATCAGCGGCGCAAAATCCTCTGGAGAGATGACGGCTAAGCGAATCAACATGTCTTTTTCCTTCCTTCCAAGCAATTTTTTCACTTACGGAGCATTATAGGCAAGATTGCGAGAAAACGCTATAAAAAAACTTTCATCAAGGTTTTTTCAAGGAGGAGTGACCGCGTTTTAGCGATTCGTTTATTTTCATAGAACAAGACTTATGTGTAAGAAAAAAAGCTGCCGATTTGCTCGACAGCCTCTTGCTACTTATAACTCTACTATTCCATGGTCAAAACAACACGACCGTTGATTTGACCTTTTTCCAAACGCTCCAAGACCTCGTTAATTTGATCCAGTGGCTGTGTTTCGATGATCGCACGCACTTTGCCGCGAGCAGCAAAATCCAGTGCTTCCTGCATATCCTTGCGTGTACCCACGATGGAGCCTTTTACCGTTACGCCGTTCAGTACGGTATCAAAAATTGGAATAGGCAGCTCAGCATTTGGCAGTCCGACGACCACGAGCGAACCGCCGCGTCTTACTGACTTGTATGCCTGTTCAAACGCCTTTTTAGTGACAGCAACACTGATTGCCCCATGCACACCACCAACTTGTTCTTCGATCGCTTGCACCGGGTCTACCTCACTGCCATTGATCGTTACGTCTGCTCCCAGTTCTTTTGCCAGCTCCAGTTTTTCCTGGTGGATGTCGACAGCTACTACGTTGTAGCCCATCGCCTTGGCATATTGCAGCGCTACGTGACCCAGACCACCGATTCCATAAATAGCTACCCATTCGCCCGGCTTTACATTCGCTACCTTCAGTGCCTTGTAAGTCGTTACCCCTGCGCACAGGATCGGAGCCGCTTCCACATCTCCCAGTTCATCTGGAATTCGTGCTACATATGCTGCCGGAGCCACGCAGTATTCTGCATAGGCACCATCTGCGGAGTACCCTCCGTTCAGCTGCTGCTTGCACAGCGTTTCCCAGCCAGTCAAGCAATAATCACACTCTCCGCATGCCGAGAACAGCCATGGAATCCCTACGCGGTCGCCCAGCTTCAGGGACGTTACGCCTTCCCCCAGCTTTTCAACCACACCTACACCTTCATGACCAGGAATGAGCGGGAGCTTTGGCTTCACAGGCCAGTCCCCATGTGCTGCATGCAGATCCGTATGGCAGACACCGCAAGTTTTGATTTTCACGAGAACCTCACCGTGTCCGACCTCAGGAACGGCTACTTCCTTTACCTCAAGCTTTTGATGGAACTCGTTAACAATCGCTGCTTTCATTTTACTCTTCCTCCTCTTTTCACTCATGGATAGGTAATCTGTCTCTTTCTAGTAGCAAGCAGCGTGCCAACTGTAAGCGCTTTATTTAGCAAGGCTTTCTCCACAAAGCAGTCCCCACCTGGCCAAACTTTCGGCCTAATGAGCCAAAAAAACGGCCCGCTTGCCGACCTTTTGGCTGAAAAAGGGAAATTCCTCTACTCTGCGGTATTATTTTATTAGCGGAAAAAGGGGGAAGAAGCATGCAAATATCCAAATTCATGACACCGGAAATCATTTTTGGAAACCAGTCTATTGCCCAAATCGGGGAAAGTCTGCGCAGATTGGGTGCGACCCGTGTCTTTCTCGTCAGTGATCTTGGGGTCGTAAACGCTGGCTGGACAGAACGCATTATTTCCTATTTGAAGCAGCAAAACCTGGAGTATCATCTGTGGACAAACGTAACCGCGAATCCAAAAGACTACGAAATTCACGCCGGAATTGCTGAATATCGAGCTATGGAATGCAACGCAATTCTCGGTGTTGGCGGAGGCAGCTCGATCGATGCTGCAAAAGCGATTGCTCTCCTCGCCACAAATGAAGGAAGCATCGTACAGTACGAAGGCGTCGACAACATCATGCATCCGCTTCCCCCTATGGTGATGGTGCCGACCACCGCTGGCTCAGGCTCCGAGGTCTCGCAGTTTTCGATCATTGTAGACAGCGCCCGCAAAGTAAAAATGGCGATCATCTCCAAGTCGCTCATTCCAGATATCGCCATCATCGACCCGCAAACACTCATGACAAAAGATAAAGAACTGACAGCCAATACTGGCATGGATGTCCTGACGCATGCTATCGAATCGTATATTTCGCTCGCTGCGACACCACTGACAGAGGTGCACTCGCTTCAGGCCATGCGGCTCATCGCCAAGCATCTGCGCCCCTCAGCAGCCAGTCAATATAACGCCGAAGCGAAGCAAGCGATGGCCATGGCTAGTCTTCAGGCTGGCATCGCCTTTTCCAATGCGATTCTCGGTGCTGTGCACGCCATGTCCCACCAGCTTGGCGGCTACCTCGATGCTCCGCACGGAGAGGTCAATGCCATCCTGCTTCCATATGTACTCGAATACAACTACATCGCCGCTCCGGAAAAATATCGGCTAATCGCCGAATGTCTGGGCGAGAATACGTCAGGGCTGAGCGCACACGACGCTTCACGCTTGACGCTAAAGGCTGTAAAGGAACTGGCGAGAGATCTGGGTGTTCCCGAAACCCTGTCCGCCATCGGACTTCATCCCGAGCAGATTGATTTGCTAAGTGCTCATGCCTTAAATGATGTGTGCATGGCAACCAATCCGCGCGATATGAGCGTGCCGGATGTCGCCGCTCTCTTCCGCCAAGCCCTGTAGGAGTTGTTTTTTAGAGGAGGTCAATCATGCAAAACAAACAGGAGCTTCTGGAAAAGCTGACGGGTATCCAATCCTCCCGCAAAAGCTATTACAGCGAGCTGATCTACCTCGTTGAGGAGATGAAAAAGAAGAACAAGCAGCTTGCCGTCATCAACCAATTGACGCAAATCCAAATCAATGCAACCTGGCCGCAAACCAGTATTTATATTGCAACACAGCTCTCCCAAATTTTGTTGTTTGAGCACTTCGCCCTAACGATCGTCAAAGGGGGCATCCTGTCCTCGTATTTAGCCAAATGGACGGGAGATAGCTGGCAATGCCATACCTTGACCAAATCCGTGCTGGGAGAAGCCCCTCTCCTGATTGAGCAATACCATCTCGATCTGCGGGAAGTGCTGCCAGAGCACTATGCCACCTCTGTACCGCTGCGCAGCCAGCTGAACCAGACGTTCGGCTTTTTGACCCTTTTCCATCGAGATGAGCGGCAAACAGACCGGGATGAGACTGATTTGTTCCAGCTCATTGCCAGCCACGTAGGTGTAGCAGTGGAGAACAGCCTACTGTTTCAGGATGTGAGTGAAAAGATCAAGATCGAGGCTCAGCTCATTCAGTCAGCTAAAATGGCGGCGATTGGCGAGATGGCAGCAGGAATCGCGCATGAGCTAAACAGTCCGTTAACCGCGATTTTGGGCAATGCGCAATTACTCATGCGAGAAATGACTGCTACTCCCTCAGCACCTTTGATGAAGGACATCTACCAGTGCGGGGTCCGCTGCAAAAAGATCATCCAGAACTTGCTCACCTTTTCCAGACAGGAAGAGTACTTATTTGCTATCATTTCCATTGACCAGGTGGTTGAGGACGTGCTTGGTCTGATCGGCTACCAGCTGTCTGTATCTGGACTCACTGTCAATCGGGAAATGGCACATCCTCCCCTGCTCTTTCATGGGAGCCGTCATCAAATCGAGCAGATTGTGATCAATCTGCTGCTCAATGCCAGAGACGCTCTCGCCGAAAAGGAGGACCCGCAAATTACGATCCGCTCTTTCCAGCTGGAGGAAGAGGAACGTCTTTATATGGGGCTATCCGTGCACGATAATGGTTCGGGAATTGCGCCTGAGCTGCTCCAGCAAATATTCCAACCCTTTTATTCCACCAAGGACCAGACAAAAGGAACAGGACTTGGGCTCTCCGTCAGTCTGGGAATCGCGGAAGCACACGGAGGGAAGCTTTTTGCTGAAAGTGTCGAAGGGTCTTACAGCCTGTTTACACTGCTTTTGCCCCAATTAGCAGAGGAGGGTATGCATGGAAAAGAAAAGGATGTTGATCGTTGATGACGAAACAGAGGTCACGACTTTTTTTACCTATTTCCTGCGGCAAAAAAACTGCGACGTCATCGTAGCCAATTCAGGCAAGGACGTGGAGCGTCTCTTGCAAAATCAGCATGAGCCCTTTCATGCCGCACTGATCGATCTGAAATTGCCCGATTCAAACGGACTTGAGCTGCTTAAGCGAATCAAAGCGGTATTTCCTTCCACCGAGGTGCTGATCATGACGGGCTACAGCACGATCAAATCAGCGGTAACCGCGATGCAATGGGGAGCCAGGGACTATTTGGAAAAACCGTTTGACGATCTCGATAGTTTGGAAAATGTCATCGACTCGGTTTTAGAGTCTTCTTTCCAGCAAGCAGATGAACTATCCCAAGAAGCTGCACAATATGGTATTGTGTATTCACCAGAGAGTCCGATGGCCAAAGTAACCGCAATCGCCAAAAAATTAGCAAAAAAGGCAATACACGTGCTAGTAGAAGGCGAAACAGGAACAGGCAAGGAGCTGATGGCGCGTTTTTTGCACGGGGCAAGCAATCGCTCGCAGCAGCCTTTTGTCGCGTTTAACTGTGGAGCAGTGCCTGAATCTCTTTTGGAAAGTGAGCTGTTCGGCTACGAAAAAGGTGCCTTCACCGGAGCCATCAAGGCACGCAAAGGCTTGTTCGAGCTGGCCCACAACGGCACGCTGTTTCTCGACGAAATTGGCGAAGCCCCCCATACGATTCAGGTTAAGCTGCTGCGCACGCTGGAAACGGGAGAATTCATGCGGGTGGGCGGTGAGCAGGTCGGACAGAGCAATATCCGTTTTATTTCTGCCACCAACCGTGATCTTGAGCACGAGGTGGAAATGAATCGTTTTCGCAGTGACTTGTTGTACCGCCTGGAAGGTATCAAGCTGTCTATCCCTCCGTTGCGCGAGCGTGCCATGGATATCCCTGCCATCGCTCATACTTATTTGGAAAAACGCAGTGGTACGCCATGCGAAATCACTTTAGAGGCGATCGAGCTGCTCCAGTCTTACCATTGGCCAGGCAATGTTCGCCAGCTCATCAACGTGCTCAATCAGACTCTCGCCCTGCACGAATGCCAAGTGCTGCGCTCGGAGCATTTGCCGGCAAGCATTCGCGAAACAGGAAAACGACAAACAATTCCCTCTGCTTCTAATCGTGATATGGAGAACGCCATCGATCAGGAGTGTGCGCGGTTTGTGGAGTCGATTACACGCAACGTGAAATCGCTTGAAGGTTTTGACTTTGAGTATTTGATCAAGCGCATCAAAATGCTCGAAGGCGAAATCGGACGATCGATTATCGAGCAGGGCTTGACGGAGACAAAGGGTGACCGACAGCTACTGAGCAAAAAGCTAAATATCACCAAACGAACCATCCGCTACATTTTAAACGAAAAAGGGGGAGGCTGACGCTGCCCTCAGGTAGGAGGCTTTACGCATTGTGGCACCGCAAAAACATCATTGGTCGATCTCATCATTAAAAAGCATTCCAGCAGATGCATCTGTTTCAGCTGTCATTGTCGGACTTATTGCTACTATGGTTTCTTACGCCGGTCCATTACTGATCGTATTCCAGGCAGCCAAAGGAGCTGGACTTAGCGATGGTCTGCTTTCCTCCTGGATTTGGGCGATTTCGATCGGAAGTGGACTGACTGCCATTATATTAAGCATCTGGTTCAAAACGCCTGTCATCACAGCTTGGTCTACTCCAGGTGCTGTGCTGCTCGTCTCCAGTCTGA
This sequence comes from uncultured Brevibacillus sp., assembly GCF_947502445.1. GTDB lineage: Bacteria > Bacillota > Bacilli > Brevibacillales > Brevibacillaceae > Brevibacillus. Next base: position 323,768 of record NZ_CANMZW010000004.1, on the reverse strand, counting down.
CCGTCTACCCTTACGCCGATGCGATTGGCGCCTATATTTTTTCTGCGGTTGTCATTACGGTGCTCGGTGTTTCCGGACTTTTTTCCACGCTGATGAAATACGTGCCACAATCGATTACAACCGCCATGCTGGCAGGTATTTTGCTTTCTTTTGGAGTCGAGGTGTTCGTCTCGATGCAGCATCTCCCCGCCTTGGCATTGCCGATGATTTTTTGCTATTTGTTTGCCAAGCGCTGGTCTCCGCGTTATGCAGTCGTGCTGACGCTTCTGGTAGGTCTGATCGTCGCCTTTGGACTCGGCCGTTTGCATCTGGATGAGGTGCACATCGCTTTGGTCAATCCGATTTTTACGCTGCCCAGCTTTTCACTCGATGCCATCATTGGATTAGGTGTCCCTCTGTGCATCGTTACGATGGCTTCTCAAAATGCTCCTGGTATCGGGGTGCTAAAAGCAGACGGCTATGATACGCCAGCCAGTCCGCTTGTCGCAACCACCGGTCTTGCTTCTTTGCTGCTCGCACCGTTTGGCGCACACGGCATTAATCTGGCCGCAATTACCGCTGCGATCTGCACGGGCAAGGAAGCGCATCCTGATCACACCAAACGGTATATCTCAGGAATTGCTTGCGGCGCCTTTTATCTCGTATTCGGGATGTTCGGCGTCACGATCGCCTCTGTTTTCTCTGCGATGCCAAAAGAGCTGATTGCGGTCATTGCCGGTCTGGCTTTGTTTGCTTCTCTCAGCTCCAGTCTAGCGCAGGCGATGACGGAGCCGAGAGATCGGGAAAGTGCTCTCGTCACCTTCCTCGTTACGATCTCTGGCATCTCCATCGGCGGAATTGGCGCTGCTTTCTGGGGACTGATTGCCGGTGTTATCACCAATCTGATTTTGAATGGCGATGTGCGCAAATGGCTTGCCAAAGAAGGAGTTTCCGAGGCTTCGTCCGAGCGATAGTCCGTCACCCCCTCTTCGCCCCAACTATCATTGACCAGTAATTCCAGCTGCCCCAAGTCCTACCGCAATTCCTCATAGTAAACATGACAACTGTCGTCATATTCGGTACGATAGAATATAGAAATCATCGGTCGGTATTTTTTCATAAGGAGTGAGTCTATTGCGGGCAGATCGGCTACTATCTATTTTGCTGCTTTTGCAAAATCATGAACGTCTGACATCAAAAGAGCTGGCAGAGAAGCTGGAGGTATCAGAGCGAACGATTCATCGCGATATGGAGGCTTTGAGTGGGGCGGGAGTACCTGTTTATGCGGAGCGAGGTGCAGGTGGGGGATGGTCGTTGTCCCATGGCTACAGAAGCAACCTGACTGGCTTGAAAACGGATGAGCTGTTGTCGCTGCTGCTTGCCTCCCCCACTGCACTGCTGCGCGACCTCGGGATGGATGAAAGCTTTGACGATGCCCTGTCGAAGCTGGAATCTGCCTTGCCAAAAACGGTTCAGCAAAGCGCGGATCACGTCCGGGAACGACTCCATATTGACGGTGCTGGTTGGCACCAATCAGATGAAACCTTCCCTTATTTGACTTTGATCCAAGAAGCCGTCTGGCAGGAACGAAAGCTGCTTATTCGCTACAATCGGAGCGGCACCGAAGTGGAGCGGCTGATACATCCACTTGGACTGGTTGCCAAGCGGAGTGTCTGGTATTTGGTCGCACAAGTCGAGGAGGATTTGCGCACATACCGCATCTCGCGCTTCATCTCTGTGCAGATGCTGGAGGAGTCGTTTGTCAGGCCCGAGAGCTTTGAGCTTGCTTCCTTTTGGGAGCAGTCTACACAGGACTTCAAGGCAGCTCTCCCCCGCTACCCTGCTCGCATTTGGGTACGTGAGCAGGCCATGGATCGTCTCGCAGCTGAACGCTATGTAAAAATAGCTTCGACCCAGTCTAGTGAAAACGACTGGATCGAAGCTGAGGTGGAATTCCATACGCTTGAATCAGCGTGTGGGCTTGTGCTTGGCTACGGCGCACAAATCAAAGTGATAGAGCCTGCCGAGCTGCGGGAAAAAATCATTGCCGTCGCCTCGGCTACCTTCAGTCTTTATCGTTAACTGGCACTTGTAACCTCTGTCCCTTTTGTTTCTTTTCCGATCACTACAAGCACGATGGTGCCGGCTATAAGAACAACGGTAAACATGCCAAAAATGAATGTGTAGCTGTAGTGAAGGGCAGAGAAATAGCCGACGAGATAGGGCGCGATAATACTGCCAATGCGCCCCACTCCGGAGGCGAGACCTGAGCCTGTTGCCCGAAGCGGTGTCGGATAGTTTTCCGGCGTATACGCGTAGAGTGCTCCCCAAGCTCCCAGATTAAAGAAGGAGAGCAAGGCTCCTGTGACCAAAAGACCAGTTGTTCCACTACTTTGACCAAATGCATACGCCATAATCCCGGTCATGAATAAAAATGTCGCCAGCGTACTTTTCCTTCCCCACTTTTCCACGAGGTAGGCAGCAGCGAAATACCCCGGCAGCTGGGCCAAGGTCATGATCAAAACGTACTGAAAGCTTTTGATCATCGTAAAGCCTTTGTCGACAAGCACAGATGGCATCCAAAGAAACATGCCGTAGTAGGAGAAGGTAATCGCAAACCAAACCACCCACAGTGTCAACGTTTCCTTTTGATGAGCGGTCCATAGCTTTTTCAGTGGAACCCTCTCTGCTATTGGCTGAAACTTCGGCGACTCCGGTATGCTTTTACGCGCAAACAGTGCGTACACGATAGGCAATGCTCCAATGATCACGGCAATGCGCCAGCCGTAGTCCGGAATGACAAAGTAGGAAATGACTGCTGCCGCAATCCACCCCACTGCCCAAAAGCTCTCCAGAAGCACGACGGTACGGCCCCGCTTTTCTGGTGGAGCAAATTCATTGACCAGCGTCGACGCCACTGGCAGCTCTGCCCCGAGTCCGAGTCCCATCAAGAACCGGAATACAAGCATGCTGAAAAAGCCGGTAGCAAAAGCGCTGGCGAGACTCGCTGCCCCAAATAGCAAAAGGGTAAGTAAGAAGATCGGCTTGCGTCCAATCCGGTCCGCTAAAAACCCGCCAATAAACGCCCCTAGCGCCATTCCAACCAGATTGCCGGTCCCGAGTAACCCTGCTTCTTCCCCCGATAATCCCCATTCCTGTCTGAGTGCTACCATAATAAATGATAAAAGTGCAACATCCATGGCATCAAACATCCAACCGAAGCCGGCTGCCCAAAAAACTTTTTTGTACGGTGCTGACATTTGGTTCCCTGCTTTCTTCTCGATTGCTTTCACTTGGCTTCCTGTACTCATTTCGCTTCTGGCTTCATTTTCCTGCCAAGCAAGCACATTTACTGGACCATCTTTTTCCCTAGTACCATAGTGACCCAGGCGCTTTCCCTGCATACTTCATGGAAATGATGCTGCTTTTCTCGCTTGCCTAACTATGTTACGCTTTGTTGTATACATTTGGAAATGGAGTGTTCCCAAAATGAAATCGAGCCTCTATCTCATTTTGGCCGTCGTTATGTTCCTTGCAAGCGGAATCATCTATACGGCTGAGAGAGCGATTGCATACTATGCCTGGATTGGTCAGATGCAAGCAAAAACAGGGAGCTTTCCGTCTGAACCAGAGCTACCCTCCCTCGTGACAAATGGGTATGTTGTTTTTTTCCTTGCCCTCAGTATTTTTCTCTTTGTTCTCCTGTTTCTTGATCGAAAAAAGGAATGAAAGCCAAAAGGATGCGCTGGCGGGTACAAGTACCTGCTGTCAACGCATCCTTTTTCACATCTCTATTTGACAACCTGCTCTTGCTGATTGCTTTGTTTCTTGGTCACATGCCAGTTCAGCTCTTGTATGAATTGCTCTGTCGATTCCTGCACGCGGCGTGCTGCTTCGGCGTCAAGCTCGCCAGTGCCGTCCTCGTTCTTTTTCACCTGTGTATCCTGTACGAATGCGCCGGCGAGTATGTGTCTTACACCAAGCGCCGTCAGTAGTGGCTTCAGCGCATAATCGAGCGCCAGCAGGTGGGCAATCGTTCCCCCGATCGCCAGCGGCAGGACCAGCTTGCCTTCCAGACCTTTTTGTGGGAGCAGGTCTAAATAGGCTTTGAGTACACCCGTATACGATGCTTTATAGACAGGAGTCGCGATCACTACTCCGTCGGCTTGCTCAATCAGCGCATTTGCTCGGATGATCGGCTCGCTGTCAAATTTCGCATGAAGCAAATCCTCTGCTGGCAAATCGCGCACGCGAATCCACTCTATCTCTACGTTTGCGTCCTTCAACTGCTTTTCTACTACTCCAAGTATGATGTCGAGTCTGGATGTCTTGGTTGGGTTCCCTGAAACAATTACAATTTTTGCCATAACGAATGGATCTCCCTTCGTTTGTAGTCGATTTTTACTGCCTATCAAAAATCAAAAGAGGCACACTCGTATCATAAGACGAAACCGTGCCTCCAGTTATCCGGTCGGCTACCAAATAACTTGATTCCCATAAGATTACTTGGTAATTACTTGTATATCGTATCACTGCTAATGATTGGGTGTCAATCGTTTCCAGTCGGTTCAACTGGTATCTATCCGATTTATCCAATCAACAGGGTAACAAACGAATCTCGATCCAGGTTTCCGAAAAACTCCTGCATATTTACATCGGCTAAAAGCGCGCTGACGGATGGCCGATCATACGGCGTATCTTTCAGCAGCTCCTCCAGCTCGGCTACATCTCTCACCCCAAAGAAATCCCCATAAATCTTGGCTTCCTTGATTCTTCCTTTTTCAATATCCAATTGGACCTCGACCGTGCCAATATCAAAGCGTTTGGACTGACGGTAATTGCTTTTCGGCGATTTGCCGTAGTTCCAATCCCAGCTTTGATAACGGGAACGGGATAGCTCGTGAATGTTGTCCCAATCGCTGACTGTGAGCTTGTACTCCTCGACTTCCCCGCCATCAAAAATGGAGTGAAGAATCGCCAAACGGAATTCCTCAATGGTCATCTCTTGATCCAAAAACTCGGCGATGTTGGCAACTCGGCTGCGAATCGACTTGATTCCTTTGGACTGGATTTTTTCAGCGTTTACTTTGAGAGCAGATACCACATTTTCCATTTCCGAGTTGAACAGCAGTGTACCATGGCTGAACATGCGTCCCTTGGTCGAATACTGGGCGTTACCAGAAATTTTGCGTTCGCCTACCTGAATGTCGTTGCGGCCTGTCAGCTCTGCCTCCACGCCTAATTTTTTCAAGGCTTGGACAACCGGCTCCGTAAACTTGCGGAAGTTGTGAAAGGACTGGCCATCGTCATTCGTAATAAAGCTGAAGTTGAGGTTCCCAAGATCATGATAAACAGCCCCGCCACCGGAAAGTCTGCGAACGATGTGAATGTTGTTTTCTTCCACATAGCTGGCATTAATCTCTTCAATCGTATTTTGGTTTTTCCCTATGATAATGGACGGTTCATTAATATAAAACAGCAAGTAATCATCGTGATCAGGCAAATTTTTGAGAGCGTACTCTTCGATTGCCAGATTGATGCGCGGATCGGTAATTCCTTGATTGTCGATGAATTTCATCGGTCAGCCTCCATCCGAAAAATACTCTTTTCTCCCCTATCATACCATGTATTTCCTTCGAAGACTTGGCTTTCCCTATGCAGACCGCAAACGAAGTGTCGGGCATTTTTCCCTGGTCCATAAGGGAATTTCTGTCATTAAAAAATTCAGATTAAACCATTTTTACCAAATAGATACACTCGTCCTCCGCTGCCTCCTTGTCACAAATGGCAGAAGAGCTGCAAGACTTGATCAAGCAATTTAAAATCTAGGCGGCAGGCAGCCTGCTCTTACTCATTTAATCCCTTGCCATTGAGAATTTGCTGCATACTTTTTTCAATCCTTGACTCTCGTGTTTTGGATTGCTTGGGTCCAGAAAAATGAAGAAGGTACGCTCTTTGTCGCCCCGGCGTCAATGCTTCAAAGGCAGTTTTCAAGGCAGGGATTTCATCAAATTTATGTTGCAGCTCTTCCGGAATTGTGTATTCTGTCGTCTTCTTAAAATCCACTTCCATACCGGCTTTTTCAACTTCAATGGCCTCATGAATATAGGCTTTCAAGATGGCTTCCATTTCCACTATTTCCTGAACATTGGTGAACCGAATCTGTCGCCCCGCCTGTACGTTCTCCGTTTGTTGAATGAGGATTCCATGGGCGTCCTTTAACAAGGCGCCCTTGTGAAATAGAAGCGCACAATACTCTTTAAATCCATGAATTAAAACGATGTTCTTTTGCTCATATGTGTAGCAAGGATGCATCCATTTGAATTCTTCAGTCAGATCACAGTCAAGAACAATATTTCTCAGCTTTTCAAATTCATCCTTCCATTTTTTGGCTTTACTTAAAAATTCATCAACCTTGGGATTCCGTTCACTTTTCGCCATCAGGGAACACTCCTCTTCCATTTTTCGATCAGGTGACAGTCTTTTTTCGACATTATGGTTTCTTACTCCTTGCTATATGATTAGCCAAAATCTAAAAAAAGAAAACCTTTATCGTAGCCTGATAAAATCGAGCCTCGATAAAGGTTTTTCATTGGTTTGGTTGTGGCAGCTTCAGCAAAGGAGCCTCCTCCCATATGAGAGAAATGGTCGTCCCCTTCCCAAGTGAACTACTGACAGTGATCTGTCCACCAAGTGCCTCGACTAACGCTTTAGTCACCGCCATGCCGAGCCCTGATCCTTCTGTCCGCATCTCCGTATTCGTTCCGCGGAAATACCGTTCAAAGAGGCGGGCTGTTGTTTCCTCGGACATCCCTTTTCCGTTATCCGCAAACGTAAGAATAATAGTCGATGGCTTCACAGCCTGTACCGTAACAGTGATGGTCGTCCCACTTTCATTGTGAAGCAGTGCATTGGCGATGAGGTTGTCCACGATTCGCTGGAACCACGGCTTGTAGATGAGTAAATGTACGGTGCAATCAGACGGAACAAAACGGATACACTCTTCGGGGTACATCGGATGATTCGCTGTCTCAGCAATCGCTTCGGCTACATACTCATTCAACTCCACCCGCTCTACAGAAGGAGCAACTTGACCGTTTCGCAGCACATACGTCAAGGTAAGATCGTTGATGAGGTCGTCCATATAAGACGATTTTTCCAAAATGATTTTCGCAAAGGATCGCACTTCTTCAGAAGTCCAATTGTAGTCTTTGTTGTCCAAAATATGTGCATAGCCTTTTATGGAGGACAATGGCGTTTTCAGATCGTGAGACACTCCCGCAATCCATTCCTCCCTCATCCGCTCCGTTTCCTCCTGAAGCCGTTCATTGAGATGCAAGGTCTGTGATAAGGATTCCATGGAATCGATCACATCTTGGTAGATGCGGTACTTGCTTCTTCGATTGCCCCTGTGATCCCTGCTTCGTGGAAGACCACTCGAATCAGTAGGCTCCTCATACCTTCCCAACCGTAAAAATCGTAACCATTTCAATATGTGTGCGATCGGCGCGCCTAATCGTTGGCCGAACCAATAAGAAGTGATGACAAACACAAACATAGCCACCAGCATCAACATGCCTATGCCAATCGCAAGCACCTCGATTTCCGGCGTCAACCACGGCGAGGTACCAGGTCTCGCTCCCGACATCGGATAGCTGAGCACCCACGTCTGCTTGGTCTTCTCATCATAATGAGAGATCAATCTTGTAGTGTACCGATCCGGATAAACAGAGCGAAGCGCCAAATCCTGCACAGAGTAATCCGTAATGGCGCCAGCCGGTTTATTGAATGTAGCCAATTCTGTCCCGTTTTCGTCCAAAAGCTGCATCCAGGCCTTATTTTCCTTTAGCTGCTGATCCATCTCTTCTGTCAGGACAATTTCCTTGTCTTTTACCGTCACCTGATTGATCAGCTTCTGAATAAATTCGTCGTCGCGGTTTTCAAGTCCGTAGATCAAGGTGTGCACTACGCCGTTCTTCTCTTGAATCCACAAGTACATGCGGTAAGGAAAGGGCGTTTTACCCAGCCAATACGCGGTTAGCTCGCCTGGCCCGTACTGAAGCGGTACATCCTCGGGAGTATAGAAGGAGTCTGTCACACGCCCCTTTTCATCAATCCGCTGCAGCCACCCTCCATTTTCACGAACTAAAGCGAGCAGCTCAGGATCGAATTGCAGCGAATCTCCTTTTGCCTGTATCGTTTGAATCAACTGATATAAGCCTGCGCTCTCAAATTGCCGTGTTGCTTCGATTCGCGTCAATTGGTTCATGGTCCAAACGAGTGTTATGCCCGCAAGAAGCGACAAGATAAGTCCAACGATGATGAGCCAGGCAATCAGGTGCAGGGCAAGCCTGCTTTTAATATTCATGCATGGATTCCTTCTTGACCAGCTTGTATCCGAGCCCCCTCACGTTCACCAAATACTCGGGCTGTGCTGGATCAGGCTCAATACGCTCGCGAATCCGATGAATATGGACCATGATCGTATTGTCGTCCCGGAGGCTATGCTCACCCCATACTCTTTCGTACAGCTCACTTTTGGAAAAAATCCGATTCGGGTTTTTACAAAAAAACAGCAGCAGCGAAAAGACAAGCGAAGGGCACGGGACAGGCACTCCCTCCACATAAAGCTCGGCAGCCGCTTCATTGATCTGAAAACGGCCAAAATGAAGGATGCCGTTGGATGGGGTTGGCAAAGGCATGGTCGATTTCTGTGAACGCCTGAGCAAGGATTTGATTCGGGCGACGATTTCCATCGGGTTAAACGGCTTGGTGACATAGTCATCTCCGCCTACCGCAAATCCCGTCAACTTGTCAAAGTCAGTCATCCTCGCACTCAAAAAAAGAATAGGGGCATCCGTTAGCCTACGGATAAAGGGACAAGCCTCTATTCCGCTCATGGCAGGCAGGGTTACATCGAGAACAATCAGGTCATAGCCTTTTTGTTCACAGGCGATGAGCGCCTCTTCGGACGATGTCATTTTATCGATGTATTGGAATCCTTCTTTACGCAGTACGGTCTCCAGCAAGTGAAGAATCGCTAGTTCATCATCCACGAGAAGGATCGAAGCATCATTCACGACGGGTTCTCCTCTCTATGTACAGTCTCCATTTATTTTACCATTCTCTTCCCTCTACGGATCATCATGAACCTTAACGGAGGCTTAATTCGTCCTCTTTATATTTAAGACGAGAGTAAGACCGTGTTTCAGATGCCATAAGACTGGTTCTTTATGATAAAGGTATATTGCGGAAAGGATGATAGCGACTTATGAAAAAAACCTGGATCATCATGAGTGCCTTCACATTGCTATTGGCGGGCTGCTGGAATAACGATGAGCAAACAAATGTCACTACCTCTTCTACAGGCACGCAGACAACATCGGGAGCGAGTACGGAGAAAGTCAAATCGGAGGAAATCGGGCAGACTTTGCTTGCTGGGGAATACGACCGAATCTACGATCAGACAAGCGCTGATTTTAAAAAGGAATTATCAAAGAAACAATTCCATGATGCCGTTAATAACTCTCAGGCTAGAGTCAAGTCATGGAATCCGAATTCAAAGCTCTCCTTAAATGGCAGCACCTATGAAACATGGGTCGATCAAGACGGCAAGTTTGGGCTGGTGGCGATGATGAACGAGAAGGGCGAGATTACAGGACTTCGCTTCAATCCGCTTGAAAGCTTTGTTGAACAGGACAAAGCATTAACCAAGCTTACCTACCGTGCTCCTTTCAAAGGAGACTGGTACGTCTTTTGGGGAGGTCAGAATGTTTTCGCAAACTATCATTACGCGATCCAAAGTCAGCGCTACGCGTATGATCTGATTCAGATAAAGGACGGTTACTCCTACAAGGGGGATTCCCAGAAAAACGAAAGCTATTACATGTTCGGGCAAGAAATTCTCGCACCTGAAGCAGGGACAGTCGTTCATACCATAAACGACGTGAAGGACAACGTACCAGTCGGGGTTATGAACGAAGCTCAACCCACTGGCAATCTCGTTGTCATCGATCATGGAAACGGGGAATTCAGTTATTTGGCTCATTTAAAGGAAGGGTCCATTATCGTCAAGACCGGTGATCGCGTCGCCAAAGGTGATAAGATTGGTCTGGGCGGCAACTCGGGCAATTCAAGTGAACCGCACCTTCATTATCAAATCTCCGATGGAAGTGATTTGTTCACTAGCAAATCGATTCGTGTGCAATGGGAAAATCATTTGAATCCGGTCCAAGGAGACGTTGTTACAGGCAACTAAATCGGACTGCTTCAAGTAAAAAAGCAGTAGTTTAAGACCTTAATCATACAGTCTTAGACTACTGCTGCTGTTGTTCAACTCCTGCTCCCATTCGTCAATGAGAATTTATTCTTTCTGTGCTCAAAATTTCGATATACCCTTCTGTTCCGTGCATGCGAATTCGCTGCCCATCTTTTATCAGCTTGGTAGCATTCTCCACCCCGACAACTGCTGGCAAGCCATATTCACGTGCGATAACTGCTCCATGGGTCATCAGTCCACCAACCTCGGTGATCAGTCCTTTTATGGATACAAACAATGGTGTCCAGCTAGGGTCAGTAAAGGTGGTAACTAATATATCTCCGTCTTCGAGATCAGCATCTGCCATGTTTAAGATCACACGTGCACGCCCCTCAACAACTCCCGAAGAAACTGCTAGACCTACAATCGCATCAGCAGGCAGGTTTTCTCGTTTGTACTCACCTGCAATAATTTCACCATCAGACGTGATAACTCGTGGAGGCGTTAGTTTTTCAAAAAACTTGTAATCGTCCTTCCGTTTGCTGATCATCTGATAATCAAGTTTGTTTGTGCGTACGACTTCGTGAAGCTCGTCAAAATTGAGATAGTATACATCTTCTTTTTCATGGATAACACCCGCTTGCACGAGCTGTTCGGCTTCTTTCAGTAAAGCCTGCTTGTAAACGAAGTAGCGATTAATCATGCCGTATTTCGGATATTCCCTAAAGCCGCTGAAATTCCGGATCAGGTCGATCATTCGTTTTGTTTCTTTGGCTTTTTGTTCGCCATCCGGTAATTGCTTCAATCGCTCTAATAGCTCTTGTTCTTTTTTCAAAGCTTCCTGTAGCCCTTGCTCAAATTTCCGCTTGCTGGCATGAGGCTCAAAGTTTTTGATATTGCCAAGAATCATGGGGACAAGTGTAATTGGGCTTTCGCTCCAACGCGTTTTCGTTATATCGATTTCTCCGGCGCATCGCATTCCGTATTTACCCAGATAAGCATGGATAGCGTCTGCCGTTTCCTGTCCACCCTCAAATTTGATCAGTTCATCCAAGAAGTGCTCATCTTTAACGTGTTGTAAATAATCAATTACTTGTGGAAAAGGGCGAATCACATCTGCGACATCCAATAGCGCCAGCCCCATCTCTGAAGTTATATTGTTTGGCACAGATTGAGAAAGCGTATCTGCTACATTTTTTTCACCCAATCACTTCATCATGTGTTCATTGATCCATAATGAAGCATTCATAGCTGCCATGATTATACTCGAACTTTGTGGGTCAAATAAGATCTTCTTTAATTGCTGAATATCTTCCAGGATAAAATCAACTAAATCCAATCCAGATTTGGTCAGAATGTTACGCTTTAACTCTTCGATTGAAATTTGCGTGTTCTTAATCAAATCTGAAACGATTGTCGGATCGCTTTCGATTTGTGTTTGAGATCCCGCAAACAGCATACCTTTATTGCTTTTACCGGGACGGGGTGCATTTTTATCATTTGGTAACGGTTTTATAAAATTTCCGCGCCCGATTACAGTCATTAGTGCATCTTTTATGAGCGGCTCGGATTGTCCCAGCGTATTTATTATCGCTTCTCTGCTGTCAGATGAAGCCAGCATTGGTGTAACATCAACAAACAACCTTCCACCAGCCCTGCGCATGGGAGCGGGGGTTATTAACAGGAAAAAAGACAATCCCAGTGGTTTTATGGGATCAGTCATCATTTGTTGGTGACCAACAGAAATGTAAACGTGATTTTCCTGATCATTCGCTTCAGGGATTGGATATAAAGTCGTGATTGGACGACTCTGGACAATATAAAAAGTATCATGGTCCAAACACCATTCGATATCTTGTGGGCAACCAAAATAAGCTTCGATCTGTCTTCCGATACGTTCTAGTTGTAAAATTTGTTGTTCCGTGAGGGTTTGCGTCTTTTGCTGTTCAGGATCGAGCTGCTGTGTCTTCGTTCCGCCTTCTTTCCTGCCATAAATAGCCAACTTTTTGGTTGCTATCCTCTTCTCGACGATTTCCCCTCCCTGTACTTTATAACAATCGGCAGACACCAGGCCTGAGACTAATGCTTCTCCGAGTCCAAAACTGGCGTCGATGGATAGCAGCTTCCGGTTGGAGGTAATGGGATCAGCAGTAAATAAAATGCCTGAGGCTTGTGGGAAAACCATCCTTTGCACGATAACAGATATATAAACGTGACTGTGGTCAAATCCATTTTGCATACGGTAGATTACCGCACGATCCGTAAATAGAGAAGCCCAGCATTTGCTGATATGCTGCAGGATTGCTTCTTTGCCGATGACATTTAAAAAGGTGTCCTGTTGACCGGCAAAAGAGGCGTGTGGTAAATCTTCAGCCGTCGCACTAGAACGCACTGCATAAGCATGCCCCTCTCCGAACCGGGAGAGGTAATGAGTTACTGCGCGCACAACATCGGAAGGAATCTCTCCATCCAAAATGATTTGCCGAATCTTCCTGCTGATTTCAGCAATTTGATCTCGATCTTCTACTTTTAGCGTGGTTAGTTGCTCCACCAAAGAGTGGTACGTTTCGTTTTGTTTGATGGCTGTTTGATATCCCGTTGTTGTAACACAAAATCCTTCTGGTACTTGTAGTCCTTGAATTTTTGATAACTCCCCCAGATTTAACCCTTTTCCACCCACGAGCGAAAGCTGCATTTTTTCCATTTCCTGAAAACCGAGAACCAAGGAACTCATTCAACATCTCTCCTAACCATTAAATTGAGAAAAAACATTTGACATGAGTTTTACCAGCATGGTACACTTGAATTGTAAAATGCAGTAACTATGACCGCGTGATTCGAAACAGTCGTAAACTGATTGTATCATTGTGTCTTTTTATGTGCAATATCGAAGAACCTGGTGAATTTGTCCAGGTTCTTTTTTGATTTTCTACTACCTGCTTTTGATCCACTTGTTTCTCTAGAAGTGGTCCGTCTCCTAAATACTGAAATTGTAATCTTTCCATAAAGGAACTATAATGAGTGTCGTTGTTTCGGAACGTAGTACGTTCATTGACAGTAAAATTTGAATTTTTTGCAGTTAGCCGAACAGTATCTCATGACTCCGAGGTTCAGGCTGATAGGGGGATTTTTATGTCACAAAAAACGCCGTTTTCTTTTGTCGTAATTATAGGATTCATGTTGTTTGCATTGTTTTTTGGAGCCGGTAATCTGATTTTTCCACCTATGCTGGGTCAGTTGGCAGGAACCAATGTATGGCTAGCCAATGCAGGCTTTTTAGTTACGGGCGTGGGATTGCCGCTTTTAGCGATCACTGCTTTTGTATTTTCTGGCAAAGACGACTTACGCTCGTTAGCTAATCGTGTTCACCCTTTATTTGGTATGGTATTCACGGTTGTTCTTTATTTGGCCATCGGTCCATTTTTTGCTATCCCTAGGTCCGGCAATGTATCTTTTGAGATTGGAATCAAGCCATTCCTATCTGGCGAGACAGGCTCCATCCCACTCATTCTTTTCACCATCGTGTTTTTTGCCACTGCATGTCTCTTATCTCTCAATCCTGTAAAAATCATCAATGTGGTCGGGAAAATCTTAACTCCAATCAAATTGACTTTTATCGGATTTATTGTCCTAACAGCAGTGATTCGTCCCATTGGAGCTATCCAAGCCCCGTCTGAGGATTACACGCAACATGTATTTTTCAAAGGCTTTCAAGAAGGTTATTTAACTCTGGACGCTCTCGTAGCTTTTGTTTTTGGGATTATTATCGTAAATGCCATCAAAGAAAAAGGAATTACGACCAAAAAACAGATTTTGGCCACATGTGCAAAAGCGACGATGATCGCTGGGACGCTCCTCGTTCTTTTTTATTCGGCACTTTCTTATATGGGTGCTTCAAGTGTGGAGAAATTGGGCCATTTAGAAAATGGAGCCGAGGTTTTAGCGAAGGTTTCGAATTATTATTTCGGTTCCTATGGTGCCATTTTATTAGGCTTCATGATTACCGTGGCGTGTTTGACCACAAGTGTAGGGCTAATAACAGCTTGCTCTTCCTTCTTCCATTTATTGTTTCCCGCTATTTCTTACAAAAAATTTGCCGTTATTTTATCTGTTTTCAGTACACTTGTTGCAAATATCGGATTAACGCAGCTGATCAAGGTTTCCGTTCCTATCTTAATGACGATGTACCCCATTGCTATATCACTACTATTCTTAACATTTCTACACAAAGCATTTCGTGGTTGGCCCGAGGTGTATCAAGGAAGCTTGCTTTTCACCTTTATCATCAGTTTGTTCGATGGACTGAAGGCTGCCAAAGTGCACGTCGCTGTCATTGAAAATTATTTCACGCAGTACCTTCCCTTGTACGATGTAGGCTTAGGCTGGCTGCTCCCCGCTTTCATAGGCGGTTTGTGCGGATACATTTTCCGTCTTTTCCGCAAGACAAGCCCCCAGCGCTCTCGTGCAATCCGTTTACATGATGGAAATACCAACAGATAGTGAATTCATTCCCCTAGACAAACACATCTAGGGGATTCCTTTTATATACGTTATTGATCACCAAAATAAGACTCTATTGCGTTTTTCATATGATTGACGAGTGCTGTCACCTCGGGCTCCCTTCCTTCCCAGTTATCCACACACTCTCCTCGATAGGCCTTTCTGGCTATGTCGAGTACATCCGCATGCTCGGCAGGTAACTGCGGGATAGCCCATTTTGCAGCCACATCTTTTGGAGCGATTTCACCAACAGCCACCGTTAACCACATTCTAGCAAGAGTTAAAATCACGTTACGTTCGTCACCATGAGTACCCCCTATCAATCCTGGCAAAGACTCCATAATCGCTCTGCGAATATCTGTCATCGGCACGGGGTCAAGCATATCAGAAGCGTGCGGACCAAAAAGAGTGAGGCTATTCTTTCTAACTTGTGCTAATACAATTGCCAAATCAGGATCATAAGCTGGCTTTGGTACTCGTCCTTTCTCAAAATCATCCCTCAGCCACTCACCATAGATATATTCATTTTTCGGAGGATAACTCCAAGGGACAACATCCCCATGGTTAATCACCGTGACTTCAAGTGGGCGCACAGAAGCTGTATTCCCTATCCTTCCTGATATTAGCAGTAATCGATCTGTTAGCTTTCTTCGAGTTTCTTCAGATAAACGATGGTTCACAACCACGAGAACATCTACATCACTGTTCATACGCAAGCCACCCATTACTGTAGAGCCGAATAGATATACACCCACTATCGTTCTATCAAGTAACTCCTCCACAACCTTTAATGCTTGAATCGCTTCCTCCGGTATATTTACGAGATTCATATTATTCATCAACTACAAGCTCCTTTCGTCTAATAAAAATTCCCCTCTATCCTCTTGGAAAAATGCTTACCTTCCCAATCGCAGAGGGGATTTCTTTATCCAGCTGCTCTAGCTTTGCAGCTGCATCAATATTTGTGGGTCCTTGATTTTCGTATCCTCTGCCAGCATGACGATTTTGGATAAGATCTCTGCTGTCTTCGGATCTTCGTCGAGGAACGGCAGGAAGATGCGTCCCCGATGCTGCGAATGAACCGGAATAATATGCAGAGCACCCGTTGCCTGCTTATAAACCATTCCGCTACCCAAATGCACGGCAAACTCTCCAAGACTTCCATCTACACGCGCGTAATTTCCGTCCAGCCTTACATTTTTCAGCTTCAACAGACGAAGCGATTCCTGAACGATCGCATGGCGCATCTCGATCGTCGTCAAGCTCGCTTCTGGGTCTACCCCGCCAACATGAGCAACGCTCACGACAAGATCTACGTCTCTCATCACCTCGGAGAACAAGACCGGTGGAACTTGATCCAGTCCTACGCTTTGGTACGTCGTACGATCCTTGAACGAAATGACCTCAAGGGTAGGCGCTTCCGTATCAGACGGAGAAAACCAATCGGCCATGGCATACAGACTCGCAATCAGATTTTCTGTATAAAACACTTTTTGCAAGCCTTCCTCATAGCTGACGGTCCATTGTCTGCCTCTCAGGAGAGCCACTGTCTTTTTCGGTTGAACCTGATAGCCCGCATAGCGGCGGGAATGAGTCGCATGTGCAAGCTCGTCAGCGTTTGGTACGTACAGCTCGCGAAACACCTGCTTGAATGGCTGGCGCAGCTCTCTGTCGAACAGGTCACGCTGGAATGTACTCCACTGCCCACTCTTGTACAGATGCACGGGATGGGCAATCTGCACTTCATCCTCGTCCGTCAAACCGACAAGCTTGCCTGACGGGTCACGGAGCGATTCGATTTCTCCCTCATAGTACCCCAGATGATCCCCAAACTTGAAGACCAGAGAGCGGAGCATCGGACGAATAACCGGATTGCCGTCCAAGCCTGCCAATTCCTTGCCGGTAAAAGAATTGCCTGTTGTCATGGAGCGCTCCAGCTCTTGGCGCGCCCTGCGGTACTGCTCGGTAAGCTCCGACTTCATTTCTTTTAACGAAAGGATATACTCATCCTTCTTATGTTTCGCTGGAACAGACTTGAGCTCCTTGCCCTTGCGGCTTATTTTGATCTCCGCTTGCCCCTCATCGTCAACAACCAGCTGTACCGTCGTCTCCTCATCCAGGGAATGCGGCTCGAAGTGTGCTTTCATCTCATCCACCTTGCGTGCTTCCATATCCCATTTCAAACGCGTAACATCTCTGTACCCGGCATTGCGTGCCAGATTGTCCAAGGCGATATGCGAGGCGATGCCTTCACTTGCTCTGCGCTGCGCACCAAATTTCTTGCTCTGCATAAGGAACTGCTGAATGAAATCATAGCGCTCCCGCAGATCCTGCTCCCGTTTTACGCTCAGCGGAATCAAGCTATAGCTAAGCAAATGATCCTTGTTTCGCTTCTCAGCGGCAGACGCCCTCATTTCTACCAGTTCCAGCTTACCCAGCGTCGCATCCGCAAACAGCTGGGAACGGCGATGGTTGGCACCTGCGGAAATGTACTTGGCACACTCATACAGCAGCTTGAAGCGCTTTTCCCCGAGGGTCTGATACGCCTCCTGGAACCAGCCAATATCAAATGCCCCATCGTTGAAATCTTTCGGTGTGATGGGAGAATAGTGAGCGACGACTGTCTCTTTTTCGGCAGAGAAGCTCTCGTTGATATGGGCGTGGAAATACCAGGCTGCACTACGCAAGCCTTCCCAGCCCAAATGCTCTGCAACAATTTCGATCCACTGAGGTGCGTACATCGCCGCCTCAAGCAGGCGCTTCTCCGTGATTCCTCTATGCTCTTTGAGCAGCTTGCCCAGCATCGCGGCATCTTCGCCAGCACGTGGATGGCAATTTTTCAGCAGATGACTGAAGGCTTCCTTTTTCGTCAGGTTTTCGTCGTAGCCGGATATGTATCCGCGTACGAATGCATCCCGGTCAAGCCCCGCCAAAATACGCACCCAATATTCCATTCCTTCAATACGCAGGACCCTGGTCACAAAAGTTGTCACTTCTGTAGGCAGATCGCCTCGAGTCAGCTCGATGCTGACGATGCGATCCACTACTGTATTCCGAATCGCGATTACCTTTGAACTCTCCTCTAGCTTGCCATTGTGTCCAGAGGTCAGACTCCATATATAGCTACGGCTGTCAAAGCTGCCAAGCAGCGCTTTATACAGCTCGTTATCTCCAATGATGCCTTTTTCAATGGCGCGCAATCTTTCCTCCAGCGAAATCGATGAGCTTTGGCGCGTTGTATCGACCATCTGATCAAAGGCAAAGGCTGTGTGATAATAGGCTCGGAATGACTCCTCATCATGGACACGGTTGCGCGTCATACCAAGCCAAGGTCTTGTCACCAGCTCAAATACGCCCCGCCTTTGCTTGGCATCCCATGCTTCCGTTTCCTGAATCAGCTTGATTGTTGCCAGATTCGTAATCGCAAACGTTTCTTTTTTATCCGTGTCCAAGTAGAAGGCGCGAACTAATTGACAAACCTGATCAGTGTAGGTCAATTCCTTAAATACGTCCTGAATTTCTACTAGCACCGAAAGCGGATATACCTTTTCTATATACGCCTTGCGCGTGCCTTCCAAAAGCTTGTGCTTTCGGAGTTCCGAGTAATCCATTTCATCCGAGAAGGCACTATAAAAATGGTCGAGCGTATAATCGAATGATTTCAGTACCGTGTAAAAGTACAGCTGCATCAGCTCCTGTGACGTAGGCTGGTTCTGCTCCAAATACGCACGCCACTCTTCGTGCAACGGGTAGCGCTCCAAATAGGAGACTGCTTCCTCCTCATCTTCCCCGTTATAAAAGTTCCTTGTCTCTCGCAGATTCACGCCAATCAGGAGCGTATCCTTGTAACCGGAGTAGTATTCAGATACATATTCCACATCGCGATGCTTATGGACCAGCTCATCCAAGCCCTGTAAAAATTTCTTGGCCCTCTCCTGCGTAAGGGTGAACACGTCCTTTTGCAGCGAAAATTCCCCGGCGTCCTTCTTTTCCAACAGCCACGGTTCTGTAGCTGCAGGATCAAACAAGCCGAAGCCATCTTCTTTGCTTGTCCCGCTCTTTTGCCCCAGACTGTCTAGCATTGCCTGTTCTTTGCCTGTCGGTTCCTTGATCAACGCTGTCAAAGGCTGCAACCGAGTCAATTGCTCTTGGCGCTCCGTGTCTTTCCCGATTTCAACCAGCACCTCTAGTCCACCCAGCCGTTGCAGCTCGTTTCCTGCCTGGAGCAATCGTGTCAGGGAAGCCGCCACATTCTCTTCCTGCTGCAGCAGCAAGACTCCGATCGTGCTCTGACGTAGCGATCCGGTCTTCAGCTTCAGCAATTCCTCCATTTGGCTTAGCTCATCATCTGTGAGCACTGTGTCTTTTAATTGCTCCAGCGCATGCTCACGGTTTTTCATACTTTTATCTGTCAAGCTCTCCAGAATAAATGCGCGTAGCACCGGATTGTTCTTGTTAGCCATAAAGTGGGACAATAAAGCTCCGCGTTGGTCAGGGCTCAGCCTTTCCTTGCGGGAGATCAGCTGTTCAATGAAGCCCTCGTCCATATCGTACGCAGTCAAATAAAGCATCTTTTCGACAGGCAAATCAGAGGTGTACTGGACATGTACAAAATCGAGTGCTTTGGATGGTGAAGAGTACTCTTTAGCCATATTGTCAAACATGGCAAGCAACTGCTGGAAGTCCCGAATACGCTCGTTTTTGTCCTCCAACGCTTCCGTACGGTCGAACCGAATCGTCGGCTCGTCCGCTGCCGCTCCAGGCCGCCGCCAGATCGGAAAGTAGTTGTAGCAATAATTGGTCAGCACCCAATATTGCAGCTCTGGATCGGTCACATCAAGCTGTTCTCTGGCCAGACGCATCCGCAGCTCGCGGTTTTGGCTGTTGACAAGTACGTATTGGGCAACGATTTTCTGGTGACGCTGGCCTTGTTTCATCAAACGTTCGATGCTCTCGTACAGGTCTCTTTCCTCATAGACGGCACTTGCCCAGAGTGCGATAAAGATCTCGTTGGCATTACTGCTGTCCTGCCATTGCACGCGCAGCTCGTCCTCTGTCAATGCCCGATACACCTGCTCGATCAACTGACCAGCCACACGCTGATTGGCTGCCTCCAGATTCATGCCTGTCCAGACTCCCAATGCACGCACCACAGAGCTGTAGCGAATATAGCCTTCGTCAATGATCAGCTTGAGGATGTGCAGATTTGCCGATAGCGTTCCCTCGTCCATCCGCTCTACGATGCTCTGACGCAGGCCCTCTTGCAGCCTGGCAGCTTTAAGCAGCTCCCCAACCATCTGGTACATGTCTTCCTGATGGCTTAGGAAAATACCCTTGATCATCTCGTGGGATAAGAGAGCAGTCTGGTTGTCCCCGTAAATGATGTTCGTCAAGGCATTCCGTACCTGCTCGTTTCCACGGTCCAGCTCATAGCCGATGAGATCGCCGATTGCCACCTTGAGGTAATATTCCCTCCCTGGGGCATAATCTGCTTCGCTTAAAAAGTCAATCAGCTTGAATTGCTTTCTGTCCATAAGCAGCAGAGCAGCTGTTCTTTGGATGATCCGTTCCATATGCAGGGCAGCCTCAGTCGTTCGAAACGGTCGTCGGTAGTATCCCTGCGCGTATGGATACTCAACTGCATGATCGATGATATGACGAAGCACATCTGCCTGCTCTTTGTTTGCCAGTTGCTCGAGTACACAAACGAGCGGCTCAAATAAACGGTCTTCTTCACCAGCGGCCATTTCTATCAAATTCTTTTTACACTGCTCCATCACTTCGGCATCGATGTGCCCCGTTTCACTCATTCCGATCAACAAGTGTGCAAGAGGTTGCAAATCTTTTGCCATGCCCTCTGCTTTTTCATGCAAAATTTCCCGTGCCACTTGGTTTTGATCCTCTTTATTCATCTCATTGCTCCTCTCACCATAAGCTTCCAGCCAGCATTGTGAAGCGAATCAACACGACCTCATCCTCGTTCTTCAACGAGAGCGGAGCCTCGAGGGCTTCTGCTTCCTCGTCTGAAATAAATACACGGTACAATCCGTCTTCAAAAGCCTGGATTGCCGTACCCATCGCTTTTTGAACATCGGGCAGGGCATCATTGTAAATCGCACCGAAGCCTACCTTTCCAGTCTCTGCATGCTCTATGACCTCTCCTTCTGTCAAATACGGTACCAGAGGGATGTTTTGCTGCTTTTCTACCAATCCGCGAATATTCCACTCTACTAACGCTTCTATCAATTCCCTCAGTGTCTGAGGTGTTTGTGCAAGCTCAACAGGAATGCGGCTTAAAGCATTCTTGCGTTTACCGATACTTTTGACGGTTACTGCGATTCTCATCTATAGAACCTCTTCCTTTCAGCAGAGAAAGATTCAGCCTTCCTGAACTTATTCTACTAGACTATGGTTTGTTTTTCCAAAATGGTAGAGCATTTCCATGACGATTCGTTAGATGTACCTATTCATGTATGAATGGCGCCAGAACGATAGACCTACTACTGATTTTTGTCTGTGGTATATAATGAGGGAGAGAGCATAAAGGGGGTACTAGCGGTTGAATACCAGTCCAAATATCGTGGAGATCGCTTCTTTGATCGGAGAGCCGTCTCGCGTCTCGATCCTCGTCAGTTTATTAAGCGGCAAAGCCTTGCCTGCCAGCGAATTGGCACGTGCAGCACGTGTGACACCCCAAACAGCAAGCACTCATCTGTCCAAGCTCGTCGAGGGCGGTTTGCTCGTCAGCGAATCTCACGGCAGACACCGTTATTATCGACTGGCTAGTGCTGAAGTCGCTCATGCATTAGAGGCTTTGCTCACAATTGCTACCCCAAAGCCGGTTCGTTCCTTGCGGGAATCTGATCAATTGCGGGCCATGCGATTCGCCAGAACTTGCTATGACCATCTGGCGGGTGAAATCGGTGTTGCGTTAACTCAAAAAATGATTGAGCAGCAGCTGATCGAGGCATCTGGACAGGATTATGTACTGAACGAAGCAGGCAAACAAAAGCTGCTGGCACTCGGTGTAGAGGTTGAGGGCAAGCCCAAAAGCAAACGACGTTTTGCAAGACAATGTTTGGACTGGAGTGAGCGGCGCCACCATCTCGCGGGAAGTCTCGGAGCCTCGTTGACCAAACGATTGTTTGAGTTAGGCTGGATCGAGCGTCTGCCTGGCGGTAGGGCGGTTCGTATCACTCCTGAAGGCGCTACGGGTCTTTTCAACGAATTCGGCCTGAAAATAGAAGACGGGAAGCAGCTCTGAAAAAGAGTCACTTCCCGTTGTTCTATGCGCTCTCTCTTTTTGACTGCTGCAATCTCCTACCAGGGGCAAACGTCCAGTTGACGAGGAAAATTCCCACAAAGATAAGCAGCCCTCCCGCATACACATGCCATTTGACAACCTCACCGAGAAGAACCCAGCCTGACAGTACCCCAAAAAACGGAGCCAGGAACAAAAAGGCACTCGTCCTGCCTGGATCGCCTTGATTGAGCAAAAAGAACCAGGTGGCGAATTGTACGATTGACGCCATGATGGCAAGCCATAGTACGATGACGAGAGATGTTGGCGTAATGATCAGCTTTGGTGTCTCCAAGGTTACGCCCATCAGGAGCAACAGGATGCCCCCGAACAGCATTTGATATGCTGTCATCACCCACACATTGAAGCGGACTCCCCACTTTTTGATCAAAACCGTAGCGATCGACCACGAAACAGCAGACCCGATTCCAAAAAGCGTCCCTGTCTCCCATTGCAGATGAAAGCCAAGCGTAATAAAGACGCCAAAAATTCCAATCAGCACGCCCGCCCATTGTGACAATCGATAGGATACACCTAAAAACAGCGTCCCCCAGATAACTACCAATAGCGGGTTCATAAAGGTCAAAATGGATGACTCACCTGCCGTGATTGTGCGCAGGCTCAAAAAGATACAGCCCATCACCGCTGCGGTCTGCAAAAATCCGATCAGACCTATCTTGCCCCAATCCCGGAGCGATTTTGGCAACGGCTTTTTCCATACCCAGATGGCCATCAACAAACCGGCAAGGGTAAAACGAAGTCCCACCAGGAGCAGCGGCGAGAAGTAAGTCAGCCCGATTTTTCCCACAGCAAAGGATGAGCCCATCAGCGAAGTCGTAATGACGACCAAAATACCGAACAAAACCGGATTCATGTTGTTGCTTCCCCCATTTCTAGCAACTAGATGCTACACGTAGTGTACATGAGAGATACTTCGACAGTAACCGAAGTGTGGGGAATCGCTATAACTTGTACTTCTCCACCATCCTGATGCCGATTTTCTCCAGTAGGAAAGCCATGACCTGCCATATTCCACGACGATATATAGGCAAGTGGTTGACGTACACAGCCGTATATTCCGGCTCGCCTAGCGCTCCTCTGTCCGCTTTGAACGCACCGACACCGGCACTCTGATGAAGCAGGATTCCTTGGCGCTCCGCTTCCCTGACGAGGAGACTGGACAGCATCCGATACAAGCCTGTCTGTTTGGGCAAGGACGTATCATAGCCAAACAGGGGTGTCGTCATGACACCATTTCGCTGAAAGTAACCGAGGATGCCGTCCAGGCTCCCCTCCTTTTCCAGTCCGATGAGGGTCAGCGTCTTTTTTTGCATCGCCAGCCGGATGAACTCCGTCGTAAACTGCGGGTTATGCTGGGAATATTTATCCAGGTACAAAGCGTTGTACAACGCAACGATTCGCTCGGCGTACTCTTCGCCCAGCTCCTCATGAGACAGAATGCGATATCCTGAGCGCGCAAGCAATTGCCGATCTCGCCCCAGCGTATTGCGGACGCGCCACTTTCCTTGGGCAGGCCAATCGGGATGAAACAAATACACGTAACGACTGGGAATCAGGATGTAGCCTGCCCGGCGCAGACCAGCGTAGAAATCGGGACAAAGCTTGCGGCAAACAGAGCGAAACGCAATGATGTGATCTGGAAAACGCTCCACACAATACTCGGTAATCTGCTCTGCATCCTCTGCTGTCATCTCATGGTATAAATTCGTCGACAGGAGCCAGTTGTTGACGATGACCATCCGATTGCTTTGGCTCGCTTTCATCCACCCTCCCAGCCCTGACAGGAGCGGGAAAAACAAGCCCTTCCATACAGGGGAGCCGAGCATATCCAGCTCCTCCTTGGCGTAGGTTACATAATGCGTATATGGAGAGCAAACATAGGAGTTGTCATACTCCCCCTCATTTATAGTCAGCGGCATGATTCGATCATCTATGGCTAGTGCCAGCACCCGTGTCTGGACATTTTGGACATAGCGGCATGGGTCGGATATCACCAATGGCTCTAAATAGCTGCGTGCGTATTCCCCGTCCCGCATCCGTTCCCAGTGAATGTCGCTTAGCGTGGTATGGTCATGGACAGCGATTGTCTTGCTGCTGCTCATCTGGCGTAAACATCCTCTCGACCCGTCGTAATTTTTTCGTGCCTAGCTGCAGCTCATATGGCGTAAAAGCGATCACTGGCACTTCTCCCTGATGCTCCCTAATGATTGCCTCAAGGCTGCTTCGTACCTGCTCCTCAATGAATGGCGAGTCGCCATCCCTCAGTCGAAGCGATACCTCCAGCTTGGATGGGCTCAGCTGACGCACGGTATATTCCTCGATCGCATCAGACGTAGAAATGACAGCCCGGCGGATGAAATCGGGAAATACCGATATGAACCGTCCTCCTTCTGCCCGTCTGAACCAAAAGAGATCATCCGCTCTGCCCTCGATCTTTTCCAATGCGGTAAAGACAGACCCACATGGACAGGGCGAGCGCTTCTCGGTCAAAATATCATTCAGCCTGTAGCGGATGATCGGCTGCGTCACCCGTGAAAAATCCGTCAAGATCGGGAAAAAGCGTTCTTTTTGCTCATCCAGATATTCTTTTTCCATGACAATCAAATCTTCGTTTACATGCAGGGTGCCATGGGCGCAGGTAACTGCCAGCAAGCCTTCTGTACATTGGTAAATTTGATGAATAAGCTGTTCAAACGTATCCCGTATGTACGCTTCGTCTAATGGCTCCAATACTTCGGCAACCGAAATGATTTTGGCAGGTGCAATCCGCAGCGCTCCCTTTCTTTGCTCCGCCGCCAACAGCCTCAGCATAGAAGCCGGGGCAACAAGCACCGTCGGCTGGTACTTATTCAAGGTAAGCAGATGCTCCGAAAGCGGCTTTTGCAGGTCAAAAAAAGAGAAGCGGATGCGCCGCCTGTTGACTGCTGTATACAAATTACTGTTTGCCCGCAGGAAAAAAGCGATACGATGCTCGGCCCACAGCGGTCCCGGAAGTGCTTTGGCGAGGATCGTTCCCGCCCATTTTGCCTGCTCCTCTCGTCCCACCAAAAACAACCCGCGATTGCCAGATGTCCCCGACGACAAGCCTACAGTGATCCCTTCGAGCTGTGGGGCAAAATCACGTGTCACCTCTGCTTGCAGGGCAACCCGGAACGCATCTTCTTTTGCAATCCCAGGCGTATTTAACTCATCGAAATGCGCCATCATCAGCTTTTTATCAATCGGCTCCATGCTGCGCCAGTCAGAAGGATTAAGCCCGCCCATTCTTTCGCGATAAAAAGCAGACTCAGGTAAAATGCGGCGCAGCATCGCCTGCACTTGTGCTATCTGCCAGCGCTCCAGCTGCTCACGCGTGGAAAATCGTCTGGCAAGCCACTTGGTCCGGATGAACTGCCTAAGCAATGCTACGATCTCCACGAAAAATCTCCTTTGCACCTCTGCCATACCTCTTCGCAATGAGTCGGCATGATCCGCAAATCGCTACGATTACGGGACAGCACATGCAGCTTGTATAAGTTCTCGCGATACGTCTTTTGATCCGCCATGATGAGTCTAGCCAATGGATGAGGCAGCAAATGATTCCGGTAAGCTACACTAGACCACGCGGCATCTGCACAAAGGAACACCTCGCCATGATCACGGTCACACAGGAGCAGCCCGAACTGCCCCTGCGCGTGTCCACTGAGATCGACGAGCAGCAAGCTTTGATCCCCAAACAGATCGTACGCCTCGGTAAAAGGCTGATACGATGTCGACAATGGCACAGTCGAAGCCCGGTCAACAAAAGTCACACGCTCTTCGAAATCATCTGGCATCAAGTCTGGCAAGTATCCTTCGCGCAGAGCGGCCAGCCCCGTCTTTCCCCGGACATGCTCATACGCCTTTTCGAAGCAGTACAGCTTAGCCTGCGGAAAATCGCGCAAGCCACCAATATGATCGCCATGAAAATGGGAGATGAGGATGCCCTTTACCAACTCAGGGTCGATTCCGCGCGCGACGAGCTGGGCCCGAACCCCCTGAGCTTCATCCGTTACCACAGGTGTGAGCTTGCCATAGATCGAGTACGGAAATGTACGTGTCGCCTCAAAAAAACGCGGAGAATAGCCTGTATCAAACAGCAGAAGACCGTGGGCAGGATGCTCGATCAGTCCTGCGATGGCGTGAAACGGAACGTTTTTCAGCCGCCCTCCCTGTCGCGAAAACAGCTCCAGCTGACGGCAAAACCCTGTGTCCAACAGCGTCAATTTAACGTTCATGCTGCAACCTCCACCACTGCGTAAATGCCTCGATCCCCTCTGTGATACTGACGCGCGGAGAATAGCCCAATGCTTCGCAAGCCTTTGTGATGTCGAGCGTCTGTGATTTCGCCAGTACCCCGACTGAATAACGGGTCAAAACAGGCTCGCGATTGCCTAGCAGAGTACGTGAGAGAGTCTCCAGCACCCAAGCTGCGGAGTATGCCTGCCAATAGGGCAGCTCTTTTGCGCGCAGCGGCATTTCTAATCGTCTGAACACCTCTGACAATACATCGATGAGCGTGACTGGCTCACCGTTAGTTATATTGTAGGCTTGGCCAAGCGTGCTTGCTGGTGAATCCATGCATAGCAGTTGAGCGTCCACAACATTTTCAATGTAGGTCAAATCCATGACGGCACGTCCGCCGCCAATCAGCGGAACGAATTTTTTCTCATTGGCACGAATCAGCCGAGGCAGGATGGTGTTGTCTCCCGGACCAAACAATGCCCGCGGACGAATCGTTATTACTCCTAGGCCTGCTTGAAAAGCCTCCTCCACCTTACACTCCGCCAAATATTTTGTATGCGCATATGTATTGGCAAATCGCTTTGGCAGAGGATCATTTTCTTGAATCCCCTCCCGGTCGTCAAAAGCAAAATAAATGCTCGGGGTCGATACATGGACCAGCCGCTCGATTCCGTACTTCATGCAGCCCGCTATAATATGGCTGGTTCCGTCAACATTGGTTGCATACATGTCGCGGAAAGTCCCCCACAGGGAGGAAAACGCCGCCACATGATGCACAACATCCTGATTCCGGCACGCCTCAACCATCGCTTCTTTATCTCTTATATCGCATTGGACAAAGCGAATCCCTTTTTGCTGCAGCTCGCTCCCGATGCGCTGATCGCGTCCCAAGGCGGTTACTTCATAGCCCTCTTCATGCAGCCGATGCACCAGCTTTTGCCCGAGAAAGCCCGTTCCACCCGTGACGAGTACACGCTTGCTCATAGTTTCTTCACATCCTTTTTCGGAAGCCGCTTCCTTCGACTACGGATGGCGCCTCCCCATTCCATTCAATATCCTTTGTACTGCATTCGATCATGCTCTTCCCTGTCCGAATGCTGCTCCAGGCCAAATCGGCAAGCATCCCGAACTGTGCTGCATACGGCCACGGATCACCTGGCATATGCAGCGCATCTCGTGCGGAAAAAAAGTCGTTTCCCCACTGCTTCAGGTCGCTCCAATTCCGGATGCCGCCAAGTCCATAAGTCATCATCGCCATTGCCAGCATGGTTGGGGGCCCCGTTTCCAGAGGGACGATCACCTCACTTCCCTGCTGCAAAAAGGCATTTGCCGCTTCCTTTTGCCCTCTGAACAGATGTATGCCGCTGGTCAGCCGAGGATTGCACTCAATGACATACAGCTCTCCCTGCCTGCTTTCAATCAGGTCAAAGGCGATCTGTCCGCTAAAACGATGACGCTCCACAAACCTGCTGACAAAGTCCTTTACTCGCGGATCATTCGCATAGGTAAAATAAATGGATGCCCCTTTCCCCGCTGTATATGTTGTTGCGTAGTCCGCATAAAGCAACAATCGTCCCTCGTGAGCGACGGCATAGCTGCATAGCTGACGACCTTCTATAAACTCTTGGACAAGCCATGGCTGCTCTGCACTAGGCTCAGGTAGTTCGGCCATGGCTGCTGCATGCGGATCGGCTACGATGCGCACATGAGCTGCAAATCGCGAGTAGACCGGCTTTAGTACAACAGGTCCACTCGCCTCTCGCAGCGCCTGCTTCAGCTCTTTCTGCGAGCGGCTCAATACGGTATTCGGGACAGTGGCACCTGCTTCCCGCGCCAGCTTTCCAAACAGCCATTTATCATGCAGTGATCGCAAGACATCCAGCCCTTCTGTCAACACCGCTCCGTAGGATTGCAAACGATCTCGGCCCTTTGCGACATAAAAAATTTCCTCACAGGTCGGAATCAACAGATGCACCTGCTCCTGCTTCATAATCCTGCACAGGGCTGAAATATAGTCTGTCGGTTGCTCCCGCGGAGAAGGTACCCGATACGCCCGCGCGACGAAGCGAGAGCGACTGCAAAGATGCAGCCGCGCGCTTTCTGCCACAATGACCCGATGTCCCGCAGCACCGAGCAATCGTGCCAGCTCCAGCGTACCAGGAGCCCTCCCTCCCGTAAGCAAAATTGTTTTGCTAGTATTCAAGGACAACTCCCCCGAGCGACAAGCCTGCAGATGTTCCCAGGAGCAGCACACGGTCTCCTCTTTCAATGCGCCTATGGACAATTGCCTCATGCAGTGCCAGTGGGATAGATGCCGCAATCATGTTTCCGTGATGAGCGAGAATGTTGACCATCTGCTGATCGGAAAAACCTAGCTTGCTTGCCATGATCCGCATCGCCATGCCGCTCGCTTGATGAGGAATAACAGCCTTGAGCTGCTCCTTTTTCAAAGACACTGCCGCAAGCAATTGCTCGACGAAGCCTGTAATCCGCTGAGAGGTCAGGCGAAATATTTTCCGTCCGTCCATATCAAATGTAAAATCTGCTTCTCTTCCTTGGGCATATTGGCTCGGGTGAAGCATGGTTCCGCCTCCCCTGATTTCCGAATAATGCGCCCCTTCACTATATGTTTTCATCGCTGAGCCATAGATGCGAGCTGTCTCTGTATCCGGGGTACGACCGATAACGACCGCTGCTGCCCCATCCCCAAACAAAACACAGCTCTCTTTTTGCTCCCAGTTCAGTCCGACCGAAGCAATTTCCGTAGAAATGATCAGGACACGCTCGTAAATACCGAGTGCCATGGAGCAAGATATCACATCCAGTGCTGTCACAAAGCTCAGGCATGTGGAATTGATATCGAAGCAGGGAATGCCTGAACGTGAAAGCTGTAGCTCCTCCTGGATCAATGCAGCCGTACATGGAATCTCCTGCTGAGCGGTGCCGCTCGCACATACCAGACAATCAATGTTATTCACGGACAGCCCTGCCGCTTCGAGTGCTTGCAGGGCAGCAATCGCCCCCATCTGTGCGGCCGTTTCGTCCGTTACATAATGCCTCACACTCACTCCTGACTTCTTCTCCACCCAGCCCGCTGGAACACCCAGTCGTGCATCCAGCTCGGCGGCGGTTACTTGTCGCTTTGGCAAATATTTCCCCGTTCCGAGTACTTTTATTTTTCTTTCCATCTGTTGCTTCTCCTTTAGCAGTGCATTTCTCCCACATTACTTCTGTTTCTGCCATTCATTGTACCTAGAAATGCTCTTGGATGGGGATAGGGATTATGAACGAAAAAAACTACCTCCTGCACGATGGCAAAAGATAGTTGTTCGTTATGTGTATGACGTTTTTTTACGCTTTTCGTTTCCCCCACGGCTTGAACACTGACAACCAGAAAATGATCGCAAGGGACAAAACCTGCAGGATAATGCCAGTCCATAGCTGTCCGCTGTTTAGAAGGATAGCCGAATTTTGCATCACTCCGATCCCCTCAGGCAAGGAGGAGCTGCTGGCTGGCAATGTCCAAAAGTACATCCCGATCGGCCCTAGCAAAATGGCAAATACGGTCAGAATTTCCTTTGCGATGAGCCAATAATAGCGAACCAGCCCCCAGTGCGTCCAGACAGAGAGCAGCACTCCGGTCACAATCGTCCCGATCGTAGAAGCGCGCACGCTCGTTTTGGAAAGGGCGTGCATGGCTTGGTAACAGGCAGAAATGACGCTCGCATCTGTGGAGGTCGCCGCAACGATGCTCAGTACCAGAAAGATGACGGCGCCGCCCAACATGATGGAAGAAAAAATCAAATGAGCGAGCAGGAGCCATTTTTTCTGATTCATGCTGAGCTTGATCATGATGGCTTCACCTCATCTATTTTGTTTTTCAAAAGCTAGAGTACAAAACGGTACCCGACACCCCAAACCGTTTCAATGTACTGCGGCTTGGACGGGTCCTTTTCTATTTTCTCTCGCAGCTTGCTGATATGAACGGTCACTGTCGCAATATCTCCGAGTGAGTCCAGCCCCCAAATCTTTTCGAACAGCTCGGTTTTACTAAACACCCAATTCGGATGGGTCGCCAAAAACAGCAGCAGGTCGTACTCTTTTGAGGTGAATATTACTTCTTCTCCGTTGATGTGCACTTTTCTCGCCAGCTTGTCGATTTGAATCCCGCGAATGCGGATTTCATCTCTGGGCATGCGGGGCTGGCTGGCTGCGACTAGTCGATCGTAGCGTGCCAAATGAGCCTTGACCCTTGCTACTAGTTCACCCAGACTAAACGGTTTGCTGATATGATCATCCGCTCCAAGCCCCAGCCCGCGAATTTTGTCCACGTCCTCTTTTTTGGCAGAGACGAGCAGGATCGGGATGTTTTTGGCCTCACGTACTTGCTTGCATATGGCAAATCCATCTATTTCAGGCAGCATCAGGTCTAAAATCAGGAGATCATACTCCTCCTGTAACGCCTTTTTCAAGCCTGTATCTCCGGAAAAAGCGACATCGACCACATAGCCGCTCGCTTCCAAATAGTCTTTTTCTACCTCAGCAATAACGGCATCGTCTTCAATGATCAGAATACGCTTCATCGCGAATCACCTCCGGCCATCTCCTCATAGGGCAACGTAAAGCTGATGCGCGTCCCGCACCCCCGTTCACTCTCCGCCCAGATCGTGCCACCCTGACCTTCAATCATTTGCTTGGCAATCGCAAGTCCCAAGCCTCCGCCTCCCATGGACGTATTGCGTGACGGGTCAGCGCGGTAAAAACGGTCAAAAATGTGCGGCAGCGCTTCCTGGTCAATGCCTGCTCCGTTATCTGACAGAGATATCGTCGCTGCCTTTGCGCCCGCTTGTACTTCCATTCGTATCCACTTCTTTTCTTTTTCCATGTACTTGAGACTGTTTTCCACGATATTCATCAGCACTCTATGGAGCTTTTCCCTGTCTGCCCTGACCAGGATGGATGGATTGCCGGAATAAGAAACGGGAAGCTGTACTCCCTCCAACCGCGGATCGAGACGCAGCTCTTCGATAAAGGATGAAAGGTAGCTCGTCAGCTCAACTTGCTCCAGTTGAAAGGGCAGTTTATTCAAATCGAGGCGAGAGAATAAAAACAGCTCATCGATCAGGCGATCCATCTGTTCTGATTTGATGGCAATCATGCTCATATATTTTTCCCGCTTGGCCTCGGTATCCGTGATTCCAGCCTGCATCGCCTCGACACAAGCTTTGATCCCTGTAATCGGCGTTTTCAAATCATGAGAGATGCTAGAGATCAGTTCTTTGCGGTTGTCCTCATACTGAAGCTGCAAACGGATCGATTCATACAATCTGACACGCATTTCTTCAAAGGCTGCTCCCAGTTCACCCAGCTCATCGGTTCTTTTTAGCAAAACAGGACGATCCAGATTGCCTTCCTTGATTTCATTGGCTGCCTTTTTTAGTGCATACAGAGGTTTGATAATGCTTTTTGAAACCAGATAGGTCAACAGCCCGTTCGTCAGTGCCACGATCAGCAGAAGCGTAAGCATCATCGTCGCAAAAAATGTCATGCCCGTAACGAACATCGAACGGGAATCAGAGAGAAAATACAGCGTTCCCTGGCTTTTATCCGCAAATGTGAATGCTTCGCTTTCGACCGTGTAGCCCTTTTTGGTTAACTGCTGCCACCCGTTCCTGCTATTCTCTTCCGATGGTGCCTTCATATAAGTAGGTATGTCAGCACTCTCGATTGAAGCGGAGGCAAACAGCACACTGCCGTTTTTGGCGACAATCATGGCTCCCCCGAGTGGACGCAGCTGCTCATCCGTCTCCGTCAAAATATCTTGCTTCAGTAATCGATCTGCATCGTATTTGGCTAGAAAGGAGATTCCCGTGAACAGCTCCTCTCGCTTGCTCAACGTATCCCGAAAGACTGGCTTTCGGGATTCTTTGCCCGTCGAAAATTGATCTCCCCAAAAAGAAGGGGCCAGCCATGCTGCCACTAGCCCGAAGCAAACGACGGGAATGACAATCATGGCGATATAGGATAGCAAAAGTCTCGTTTTGATCGACATGTGTACTCCTCCCGTCGCTGTCAATAGTTGGTGTTATTATACTACAGGGCGCCTTGGGGACCTACCTAAGAACGATGTCCCCCTTCACCTTTGCCCCATCTGGCTTTCATATCCTCTTGCGAAATCTTTTCCACCTGCTTGCCTGCAAGGTCGATATGATCAGGT
The DNA here is from genome assembly GCF_947502445.1 of uncultured Brevibacillus sp. Lineage (GTDB taxonomy): Bacteria > Bacillota > Bacilli > Brevibacillales > Brevibacillaceae > Brevibacillus. Next base: position 291,230 of record NZ_CANMZW010000004.1, on the reverse strand, counting down.
GTCGTGGCGGCAAGATCAGACAAGCTAACATCGATGGACAGAAGTAGCTCATGCTTTTTTCCTGAAGCGTCTACGCCAGACAGGTGAACTTCGGCAGTTTGCTTTTCAATCAAATTATTTTTATTTATTGTTGCCTGAACGGTTATCGCATCTACCTGAACCTCTTCTTTCAGGTTTGGAAGCTTTACCGTCAAGCTTTTTTCAGCAACTGGCTTCGCCTCGCCATGCTCTGCCATTTTCGCGTAAACAGCCGGTGCGATCACTTTGATAAAGGCTGGCATCTCCTCCTCGGAAAGCTCAAGAGTGACCTGCTTTCCTCCATCCGGGAGCTCTGTGACTGTCGTCCATTGATTCATATCGCCAAGCAGTGCTGGAAATAGCTGCTTCACAAAAGCTGGAGGTCCGTCTTGTGTGTGCTTTTCAGATTTGCGTCCCCAATCCTTTGTTTCCATGACGCGATAAACATCACTATCCCCTTTTTTAAAAACAACCTGATCCTGCTCATGAAAAGCTTGAAACGTGCCTGTTCCATCGGCGTCGGTGTAGGTAGCGTCCAGACTGGCCACATTCTCGTCGTGGTTGACCTTGGCGATGCCCTCGAGTGTGAGAAGCTTCACTCCGTTGTCTGTCAACTCCAGCTTTGCCTGAGCAGTCTTGCTCTTCGCTTCCTTGGTTTGCTGCAACGCCGATTTATACACATCAAGTCCTCTGTTTTCCGCACTTGCGGATATTCCCATGCCCCATACTAAAGCGCCACTCAGTCCTACTGCCAGTGCGACAGCGAGCCATTTTTTTCGCATTTTTCATCCCTCCTGTTAGTTGGAAAGTGACTGCTTTCACTTTCTCTATAAACGATGGTAGAGGGGAGGTGTAAACACGCTCTAAACCAATTCTAAAAAAAGTGTAAAATCGGAGGGGGCGCAGCGAGCGATTTGGTGGTGGAGAGGAAAAAGGAGAAAAAGCCGCAGGTTCTTGGGCCCCCTGCTGGATGGGTGTGGTGCCCGTCTCCATGAAAAAAGCGAAAACCGCGTCCAAAGTGGTTGGTCCAAGATGTGATTCAGGGTGGACGCTTAAAAGCTTGTTTTCGCTTTTTTCATTACGACTCGGTTGGTGTCCCAAAGACCTTAGCTTTTTCTCCTTTTTCCTCTCGCAAGCTGTTGGCATCACTCGCGCTTTAAAAGAACATAAAAATCAAGAGAAAGTGCAAATTTACCAGAAATGGTATAGTGAAAGGAATCAAAAATTTTTTAACGCAAAAAGAAGAAGGGGAGGCGACGGGCATGAAGCAAACGGAAGGGTATATAGAGGTTCCTGGGGGCAAGGTTTGGTACAGTCGTGTCGGCGATGGGGAAAAGACGCCGCTGATTGTGCTTCATGGAGGGCCTGGCAATACGCATGATCCGCTAAAGGAAGCGCTCCATGTACTGGGTGAGGACAGATCTGTCATTTTTTACGATCAGCTCGGGTCGGGGAATTCAGATCGGCCGACTGATGCTTCCTTGTGGAAAACGGAGCGCTTTGTTGAAGAATTGTCCTCTGTGAGAAAGGCTCTCGACCTGGATGAGGTTCACATCCTCGGTCATTCGTGGGGAACGATGCTTGCTGCTGCTTATTTGATTGACACCAAGCCTGCTGGAGTGCGGAGTATCATCTTCTCCAGCCCATGCCTAAGTAGCAAGCTATGGAAAAAAGACGCCGATGAGCTGATCGCAAAATTGCCTGAAGCTGTTCAACAAACGATTGAGCATCATGAGGAGCAAGGCACTACCTATTCCAAAGAGTATCAAGACGCCATGAAGGAATACTACAGCCGGCATGTGTGCCGTCTCGATCCGCTGCCAGCGATCATGACCGAAAGCCGGAAAAAAGCGAACAAGGATGTTTATATGACGATGTGGGGACCTTCGGAGTTTTGCCCGACTGGCAATCTCAAGACCTTTGATTACACACCGAAGCTGGATCAGATTGATATTCCTTCGCTCTTTGTTTGCGGCCGCTATGACGAAGCTGCTCCTGAGTCGACTGCCTATTACCAATCACTAGTGCCAGGCGCCAAGCTGCATATTTTTGAAAACAGCTCCCATCTCGGCTATTTGGAAGAGACGGATAAGTATGTAAAAGTGGTTCGGGACTTCCTGGAAGCAGTGGATTGCAAGTAAAAAATCGCGGGTTCGACAGAGCATATCAGCTGAAGAACCCGCGCACATTTGGACAACGCTTTGTTTAGTTGACTTGCAACAGCTCCTGCTCGGGCTGATGCTCGATTTTCTTAATTTCTATTTTACGTATGCGATGCTTATCCTTCTTGCGGATCGTGAACACGAGGCTTTCGTAACGCCACCCAATCCCTTCCTTAAGGGACGGATTTTGACTGTAAAGCCAGCCCCCGATCGTATCCAGCTGTTCTTCATCGATGCTCGCATCAAGCAAATCATTTACTTCCGAGAGCAGTACCTTTCCGTCCACGATCAAATGCCTATTTTCTTCCATGATCTCGATCTCCGCTTTTTCATCTGCATCAAATTCATCGCGGATTTCACCTACAATTTCCTCCAAAATATCCTCGATAGTTACTATCCCCGAAGTACCGCCATACTCATCCAGCAAAATCGCAATATGCGTTCCCTGCTTTTGCATTTTCTTTAGCAGGTCCTTAACAGGCGTCGCCTCTGAAACCGTCAGAAACGGTCGAATGAGCTTGGACAAGTCCAGATTCGGATTATCGGCATACTTCAGAAAGAACTCTTTGGTGTGAATCATCCCGACAATATGGTCTTTATTTTGTGAAACGATAGGAAAACGTGTATACTGCTCCTCTTTTATAATCCGCATATTTTGCTCCAAGGAAAATTCCTGATGCAAACAGACCATATCGGTTCGCGGCACCATAATTTCGCGAGCGAGCAGCTCATCAAAGGCAAAAATATTGCTCACATATCCGTATTCCGATTTATTGATTTTACCGCTCTCATAGCTTTCCGCCAGGATGATGCGCAGCTCTTCCTCCGAGTGGCTTTCCTCATGCTCTTTTGTCGGCTTCATCCCAAAAGAACGGACTAGCAGAGCAGCGGAGCCGTTAAGCAGCCAGATCGCGGGGTACATCATTTTATAAAACCAGATAATCGGTTTCGCACAAAGCAAGCTGACGCCTTCTGCTTTTTGAATCGCCACTGTTTTCGGAGCCAGCTCGCCCACGACCACATGCAAAAAGGTCACGATCGAGTACGCGATCAGAAACGATAAAATGGCGACGACTTGTTCGGGCAAAAAAGGCTCCAGCACAGGGGTCAAAATCGATTCAATCGTAGGTTTACCCAATACCCCGAGACCAATAGCGGTCAAGGTGATTCCCAATTGACACGCGGACAAGTAGCCATCCAAGTTACTAATTACTTTCTGAACAGCCAGAGCGTTTTTTCTTCCTTCCATGACCATCTGATCTACACGACTCGGCCGGAGTTTGACAATTGCAAATTCAGTTGCCACAAAAAAAGCAGTGGCGAAAATCAGAAAAGCAATCAGCAACAAATTCATGGTCAACAATATCCTATCCCCTCTTCATTTTGAGTCTTACACATTCATTGTACGAAACTTCGCGAAATCATATCAACATTTGCTTATATCCATTTTCGTCAACATTTCGTTATTTCTGACTGTTTTACCCCTTCACGTCACTCAATCCTACGCTTGCTCCCTTGGCTTCTCTTTCTTGGGTCTCCAGTTATTGCATGGTCATGCTTACACAAAAAAGTGGCAGCTTGGGAACATGATCATGCCGTTCCAAACTGCCACTTTTTCATAGGCGATTCATTTTGTGTTCGCTTGCAGGTTCTTTTCATAATCAGCCCTGGTTATTCCATAGAACTCTATATCTTCAAAGCTCCCCCACTTCAGTACATGCTGGGGGAATGTACCCTCATGCTTCATTCCGACTTTTCTCATGATCTTGTAAGAAGCTGTATTTTTTGTCATCGCCATTGCGAATATACGATTTAATCCCAGCTCCTCAAATCCAAATGCAACGACTCTCCGAGCAGCTTCTGTTGCGAATCCCTGCCCCCAATAAGGATGGCCAAACCAATAACCAAGTTCAGCACGCTTATGACTTTTTGAAACAAGTAAGCTCATGCATCCCATCAGTTCTTCGGTTTCTTTTTTTACAATAGCGAACGCATAGCTTTCTCCCTTTTCGGCATCGCGAAGAGTGGATTCAATCCATTCCCCTGCCGCTCCCTCGGGATAAGGGTGAGGAATGGAAAGAGTTGTGCGTGCTACCTCCTCGCTCCCTGCCAATTCATGAACCATTCTGGCATCAGATTGTTCAAAGTGTCGGATCACTAATCGATCTGTTTCCAATCTAAGGCTCATCTTCTTTCCTCCATTTTTCCATCGTTCTCTATTGTTATTTCGAAAATGGTCTTACATGCTGCTAGCTGTGGTGAATATGGTCACCCTTTAATCTTTTGACCTCGTTTTCTAAATCATCTAGACGTTTATGTATTCTATATATGATTGGCAGATATGCAATAACAACGAGTAAAGCCCATCCCATGTACACCCCACCTTTTCAAAATTATTATCACCACACGAATCGCATTACAATATATGGTAGAATATGTAACACTATCTCTGCAATAAGAAATGCTGTTGCCTTAGAGGAATAGGTATTAGCTTATCCAATCCTTCAAAACAAAAAGCCAGTCAAAACACGAAAAATAAAGTGTTAGACTGGCTTTCTCTTTTTTGTTTGACCGATCAAGCCCGCTAGTTTACTCACAACAAGCATGTAGTGTAATACCCTATCCTGCCTGCTTTACCCGCTCGATCTGGGCGAGGTGGTCACGGACATGCTCGATGCGCAATTTCCGATGTGTTGACAGGATTTCGTCATCCGTAACATGGATCACAATCTGATGGATGCTCCATTTGTCCGGTGCAGGTTTTTTATTCTTTTACTTTTTGGGTGATGATACAGGCAAAAATGAGTAAAGCACATATTGTAAGACTATGGAAAGGAGGGAGTGAAATTGGGAATCTTTAATGGTTTTGATGACTTTGCTCTGATCCTAGTGCTTTTCGTCCTGTTGGTAATTGTTGGATGCGGTTGTGATTAATCGATAGAGATATTGTGAGGAGAAAAAATGCAAAGGGAGATTGAGTAGATTTTCCCCCTTTGCATTTTTCATTTACGAATTGAGGTGAGATTGAAAATTTGGGTAAACATTCAATAAAAAAAAGGAACCATTATACACCTGAATTTATGGATTGGCTCAAGTTAAAAAAGATCTCAATAAAAAGGTTGCAAAAAAATCCTGTAAAGTTGGACCAGTATTATCAAGAATGGGCAAAAACACAAGGTAGACCAAAGAAAAAGTCGCTTTTGTCGCTCCCTAACATAAACATTGATTTTGATGCAATTGTAAACGGTATACGAATAGCAAATGAGGTTTTGAGAAGATTTCAAGGTCCTGACAGGCTTACTCCACCATCTAAAATTAATTAATAGGCGAAATGATTACCTTTCAGGCCACTCAAAGCTCTGTTGCTTGAAATCGCTAACCTGTCCCTGTTTTAATAGGAGACGGGTTTTCATCATTATAAATATCTTTTGTTCTAAGAGAACTGTACAAAGGGGAACATCATTCAAAGTAGAGTGTCAGCCATGGATATAAAAAGACCTGTATCAACAACACCGGGTAAAAGTTTAATTGTTCGCTCAAGTTTAGCTGGATTTTCAATATATCCAAAAGAACAGTCCAAAATATAGTTACCATTGTCAGAAACGTATGGGCAACCATTCGCTTTACGTAATGTTGGAACGCAGTTTAACCCCTCAATCCGTTTGGCCGTAACTTCCCATGCGAAGGGAACGACCTCAATAGGTAGTGGGAATTTTCCGATTTTCTCGACGGACTTAGATTCATCTGCCACTATAATTAGACGATTAGAAGCTGCTGCGACTAACTTCTCGCGTACGAGTGCTCCCCCTCCCCCTTTAATCAAATCCAATGATGAATTAAACTCATCAGCACCATCAATTGTTAAATCTAATTCTGTTGATTGTGCAAAAGTTACTAGTGGAATACCTAATTCATTAGCTAAATAACTTGTTTGTTGGGAAGTAGGGATGGCACGAATTTGTATTTCTCTCTGTTTTACTAATTCCCCCAACTTACGTATTGTCCAATTAACGGTAGATCCGGTACCTAGCCCAATTGTCATTCCATCTGTAATATATTCCACTGCTTTCTCGCCTGCTAGTTTTTTTACATTCATACGAGTCCTCCATCGTGTCGTTGATTATCTTGTGTGAGTAAACACGCCCGTATTCGTCTCTCCTGCGATGCTGTGAATTGTGTATAGAGTATATTCTCGACTTTTTTACCATTCCGTTCAACAGTGGTAGTTTTGGTATTTCTTACTAAGGAAAACCACAGTAAAAACTGTGGTTTTCCAACAATGTATTGAAATTTATTGCATTCCTTTTTTAACCCATTCAGCTACCGTAACCACACGCTTGGCTTGATGTTTAACGGCATTTTGATAAGCTTCCTTATCTCCAACCATTTGGTTGTTTTGATCTACAGATACACTTGTACCATACGGATTTCCTCCGGCAGCGAACAAGGAAGCATCAGTATATCCTGGAGCAACCACGATTGCCCCCCAGTGATACATAGAGGTATATAAGTTAAGGATAGTCGCTTCTTGACCACCGTGAGCGTTTTGAGCAGAAGTCATTGCGCTTACCACTTTATTAACCGTTTTTCCATGGAACCAGATTCCACCTGTTGTATCTAAAAATTGTTTCATTTGGGCGGCAATGTTTCCGAAGCGTGTAGGCGTACTGAAAATAATGGCATCAGCTTCAACGATGTCATCTGGTGTAATAACCGGAATATCTTTTGTGGCTTCCACATGGGCTTTCCAAGCCGGATTCTTATCAATCACTGCTTGAGATGCCAATTCTTGAACCTTAAAGATTTTCACTTCCGCGCCGGCTTCCTTTGCCAATTCACAGCCAGTCCATTCAAGCGGTGTGTCATAAATATCTTTGGTCAAGAGATAATACAAAGAGAGCGAAAGACAAAGGGGTTTCTACCGCCCGTTATCCATACAAGCAAAAGAAGTACTATAATACCAAATGGGCAAAAGATGGCTTCAAAGTGTATGAGAAAGGTAAGATTGAGTTATCTCTTGGCATTCAAGAAGGAAAGCGACAACAGCCCATTGTCATCTGGATAAAACACATTCCGGTCGGGCAGATCAAGGAAATCGAACTAATCTACGACAGAAAACTTGTGGTCTGTTTGTCGTATGATGATGGCAAACAAGCAGAAGCAATTAACGGAAACCACACGGCTGCGATTGATCCGGGTGAAATCCATGCCATTTCCTCTATCACTGAAACCGGTCAGGGAATCATCATCACAGGCAGAAAATGTCGAAGCATCAAACGCTTTAGAAATAAGAAACTGGCTGAACTGCAACGAAAAATGAGCAAATGCAAGAAAGGTAGCCGCCAGTGGAAAACATACAACCGTGCCAAACAGTATATCCTGTCAAAAAGTGATGCACAACTGAAGGATGCCCTGCATAAGACCACAAAAAACTTTTGTAGATTGGTGCGTAGAACAACAAGTGAGTCATGTTGTCATTGGTGATGTAGAAGGTGTACAGCGCCATACATCGGCTAAAAAGAAGAACAAAAAAAGACGATCTCGCAACACCAACCAAAAACTGTCCCAATGGCAATTTGGAAAACTGTATGATTATCTTGCCTATAAGCTAAAAGCCAAAGAAATCATTCTCGAAAAAGTGGATGAATCCTACACTTCGCAAACATGTCCTGTTTGCACCAGACGAAAAAAGGTGTCTGGAAGAGTATACAGATGCAGATGTGGCTATAAATGTTGCTGATTTTGCGTTTTGCCGTGTACTTCTGCTCATAGGAGTAAGACTGTTCCAACGAATAGTCGCCAAGACATGGCAACGTGTAGATCAGAAACCCCCACCTCTAAGCGAAGCATAGGTGGAGGGAGTGTTCATATGAATCAATACCTCTTCAACCTCTTTCATTTCACTCATAATAGAGCCCTTAATGATTCTGCTTATATCGTGACCCTCTTTAAGCGTTAAATCATTTGAAATGCTAACTCTTACATCCACGATCACATAATGCCCATGTTCTCTTGCTCGAATCCGGTCAATTCTTTTTACTTGGGGAATTGCCCGGACAATGTTCTCAAGCTGATTCAACTTCTCAGCAGGTAAGCTTTTCTCCATTAATACTCCAATCGACTCCTCCCCCATTTCATAGGCCAACTTCATAACGAAATAGGAAACGATCAATCCGGCTAAAGGATCTCCGTATTGGGTATATGGTAAATCGTAGCGATCCCCCAATAACGCTACTCCAATCCCTACTACAGCAGCAATGGAAGCGTACACATCCGCTAGGTGATCGTTTGCGGTTGCTATCAGGCTTTTACTATTTTGTTCTCTACCAAGCCTTATACAATAGACGTACAGGCCTTGCTTCCATATTAACGATATAATTGCAGCTACCAATGCTATGATACTAGCTTCCACTGCTGGTTCGAACAAGGCTTCTATCGACTTATAGACCATGAATAATGCGGCTAAGGCTAATATAATCGCCACAATACCAGAAGCGATAACCTCTGCTTTACCGTGACCATAAGGATGGTCTTTATCCGCCGGCTTTTTGGAAACCATAGACGATGTCAAAGCGGCAAATGTAGCAATCACATCGCCAGCATTATGTATACCATCAGCAATAAGGACTTGACTATTGAATAAAAATCCAACAACAACCTTTATTACAGTCAATACCACATTACTTATTAAACTAATCCATAATGCGAGCAATGATGATGAGAATTGCATATTACCTTTCCTCCCTACTTACGAAACAACACGCTGACATATTGTACTGGATGAAATTTGAGTGAGTCTAGAGAAACAGTGTTTACTTGATTCATGCATGTAGCAGAAACGAAAATAAGTTGGATCGCCCCAATAATTTAAAAAAGAGTCTTTTACAACCCCGCCAAGGTTTGAACCAAATATTCGTGAAATTGGACGAATTACTGGACAAAAATGTAAGCATAAGAATACGCGAATAACTATTTCAATAAAACGTAATGTTGTATACAGTAAATAGCGGTTGTTTTCGATGAACGACAGGATGAGATCGAGAGATAGGAGAAGGGGCGTTAATGAGGAAGAAGATCGTTGTCATGAATCAAGCAGAGGAACAGCAGCAGCCTAAGAACGTGAAGCGTTTGAACATCATATTTATACTCGTCTTCCTGATATTTTCCGCCATGGTCCTTCGCCTAGCACACATTCAAATTGCTGATGGACAAAACTATGTGAAATTGGCCAGCAAACAAAATTACAAAGAGACACCAATCACTGCTATTCGTGGAAATATCTACGACAAGAACGGAAAAATGATTGTGAACAACCGTGCTTCCTTCACAGCCGTCTTTCATGAGCTCGATGACATGACGGGTAACGATTATTTAAATCTGGCAACGAAATTGGAAACGGCACTAGCAGGAACTACTAAAGCCTCTTTGTTAAAAAATGGATGTTGGTTATGAGCTGAAGAACGGGAAAATGGAAAGAACGATGCGTCTTTCTCCAAAGTTAACTGAAAAGGATCTCAAATATGATCTGTCTCAAAAGGAAATCGCCTATCTAGAGGAGCATTTGAGTGATTTGCCTGGCGTTTCAGTCATAACAAAACCTATACGCGTCTATGATCCAAAAGAAGTCGCTGTTCAAGCCATCGGCTATGTTCGCCCCTATCATGTGGCGGAGAATCTGGGAGTTAATGTCAAGCAAATACGGCAAAGAAGCAGTAACTATCATGCAAAACTACTACCACGCTTTTGGCTTAGGCGTCCAAACAGGTATAGATTTGCCAGGTGAGAATAAAGGCAAGGAAGACTACCTTGTGATGAATAAAGATTATGGTCCACTTGCTGCTATGGTCCAGTCATCCTTCGGCCAGCAAGTCCGTTTAACTACCTTACAGCTTGCTCAATATGCAGCCACTTTAGCGAACAAAGGCGTAAGGATGCAACCGCAAATCGTGGAACAAATTAAGGACAGCAAAGGAAATGTGGTACAAGCCTATACTCCCAAGGTACTGAATACGATTGATCTTCCGGACCTTTATTGGAATATCGTCCATAACGGAATGTATCTAGTAACACAACCAGGTGGAACAGCCATTAACGCATTTGCAGGATTTCCGTACAAAATCGCAGCTAAAACAGGAACCTCGGAGCAAGATATTTATACTCCGACCACTTACGTTGACAAAAAAACGGGGAAAACGAAGGAAAAATGGTCAAGGTATGCCCGCATCACAAATGGCGTGCTGATTTCATTCGCGCCTTTGGAGGACCCGAAGTTGGCTGTCGCCGTTGTCGTTCCTGAAGGTGGCTATGGTGGCCGATCGGCTGCCAATATTGCTAGGGCTGTTTATGACATTTACGATCAGCATGTCGGTTTAGGGACGCCAGTAAAAACTAACAAGTGAAACAAAATCTACTTAGAAATCGAATAAGAAAATCAAAGAGGTATTAAGGAACAAGAAACACGTTCCTGAATACCTCTTTTTACTAAGCTATCGAATCCGTTAGCTTAATGAATAGTCGAAGCGTGAAAATGGTTTAACGTAATTTCTAGATATCACATTTATCTAATTATCATTTTAATGAAATGCTTTTTTTCTCTATCCGGAAAATAAAGGGATCTACATATTATGCCAGGCCTGTTGATTAACCAAATTATGTAACACAAATAACCCTATCAGGTATTAATTTTTGAATCTGTATAATCCATTCAGAAGGCAGACCGTTTAGGCTAAATAATCGTGAAAATCGAGCAAAAGAAAGCGGTGCATAATGTAGAACACGTAGAGAAACCGTGTCAAAAAGCGACTTCAGCAGCACGTAGACGATTAACGCTGAGTATAGCTGGCCGTATACTGCATTTTCGGTTGTACCGAATAACGTTGGAATGTTCAGATGTTGTTTGATCCAACGAAAGAAGATCTCTATCTGCCAACGAGCTTTATATATCTGTGCAATTTGTTCTGCTGTGACTTGCATTAAATCCGTCACAACTCGAATTTCCCGACCTTCAAAATCTTTGAAAATGACAACGCGATATCTTTTTTCAGTCCGACATTGTGGGGTGCCCAGTTGGCAAGTCAGATCACGTAAGACGGGAGAGTCTGAGCTTCTTATTCCACGTAATGCGTGTGGTTTCTCGATATGTACATTGTCACGAAGTCGGATGACAAAAGATTGTTTGTTTTCTTTGAAGCGATCCAGACGTTCTAGCTTTCCGTACGCTCGATCCATAACTAAGATCATTGAAGCATCAGTCAACCGTCCCACAAGAAACGTCTATTTTATAGGCTTTGGGACGTTGGGACGGTTTCTTCACGTCCATGAGACCTCCCACGGTAAGACGATTCACTTTCCTTCCATGTACCCGCATCATTTACATTGGCATGTCCGTGTAGTTGATTGGACTTCGTTTTGTCATGCAAACTCATCCCATGCCTTATGCCTGATGATATTCGTGTTCCTCGGGTCGGAATTTTGCCGCCTGCTTCCTTCTGATTCCACCTCGCGATGGACACCCTTGCTCTTGGCTAGTGGTTGGTAACTACAAACCCCCACAGTGGACTTTCACCACCTAGTTAATCGCCATGCGTGGCGCACATGAAAAAAGCCCGATATATTTTAATATCGAGCCTTTAATATTTTTGTTGTTCAAAATCCCTATAATCACGTTACATAACTTGGTGACAAGAAAAATTTAGTAATACTTATACTGCTCAATCCAACCAATCCATAAATGAATTTTTATATGGAGGGTCGTTTATTATATCATTAGAATCCAAATGAACATTTGCTTTTTTAATTTCTACAATATCCTCATTCTCTTTCATAAAATCCCAAAGCGTCATATCATCACTATCTTCATCTACAAACTCTTTTGCTACAGCATAATCAAGAAGTTTATTTGTTGTCGGGATAATTTCAAAAAGATATTCTGGATATGATTTATCTTTAAAAGCAAAATGAACAAGCTTGTTTTTGTAATCAGCAAATCCAAAATAACAATGGTCATACCACTCATAAATTAAATATATTTTATCCATGCTAACACCGTCCTACTTCAATTTTGTCAGCAAATGAGGGTTTTTCTTTTTTATTAAGTCACGAAGGATAGCAATCTCTAGCGCTTGTTCACCAAGTAATTTCTTTAGTTGGTCATTTTCTTAAGCTAATGCCTTCGATTCAAAGGCTTCAACTGCATTCAGCGAAGCTTCTCCAAATTTACCGGCTTCGTATTCTTTGGTCCATCGGTGGAGCATATTAGCTGCAATCTCATAACGTCTTGCTACAGCTGCTGTATTCCCTGTTTCTATGGCTTCTTTTACGACTTGCAGTTTAAATTCTTTTGAATGTGTATTTCGTTTCAATATCTTCATCCCCTTCTTAGTGTCCAAGTTCATTAGGGGGCTAAATAGTGAGAATATTACTTCAAATTTTTAATAAACCATCTGAGTACCTGGAAATCCTAATACTCATTTCTTCTTTCATGTACTCTTTAGTGATAATCAATCTATCCTCTAGATTCCGAATTGAAAAGGTAACCTCCAATACATTGAAGTTGGGCCTCTATTTTGAACCTACAACCGAATCACTTTTCGGTAACGCGTATAGCTTCCGCCGATATCCGCCTTGTAGTCGTCGAATGTGTCATCCGGCGATTGAAAATACGTCGCGACTGGCAAATACCCCAATGCAACACCCATTCCCCCACAAATAAAGCTGCCTCCGTCGGCTCCCTTTAGCATGCATGGCGCATCTACAACCTCATACTTGTATGGATCGTAAGCAATATGGAGGCCGAACTGGTTGGGCAGTTCCATGTCATAGGGTGTTCCTTTCAGCGCCGCCTCTTCGAAATAACGAAGATGCGTGTCATACGGAATGCTGTCTCCCCACCGCCATAACGTGCGGGTGCCGCCGCCGCATAGATACTCCCACTCATCCTCCGTTGGGAGTGAGTAGCCTTGTTCCTGCAGCGTTTGAATGAGAGCGGCATACGCAATTGGCTTATACTCCTCGACAACGGTGCCTGTGCTTGATCTGCTCAGCCGCAGCTGTTTGTTTTTTATAATGGATTTGTACGGGGAAGCTTCAAACTCCTCGATGTCGCTGCGCCGCGTCACCATTACTTCGCTATCAGGAGCGACCCGGTGCCATCCGATTTCATGCAACTTCCGCTCTACTAACATGGGCGCGACCGTCATGGTCCGTACAGGCGACATCATGCTCTCGAGAAACGACGTGAGATCCGAGATGTCATACTCCTCCATCACCTGATCCATGTCTGCTTGTGTATCTGCGTCAAGCCCATCTGCAAACGACTCCCATCCCAGTGTGACCGTATCACCCGGCACAAAGACAAACTCGGCTCCATCCAACTCGTAAACGGCCGTTTCGGTCCGCATACCGAAACGGTCAAACGACTCAAAACGTTGGAGCTTAAGACCTGGACGTCTCGTTGCCAACGATTCCAGCACTTCTTTTCGCTGCTGCTCTGTCAATACCTCGTATGCTTGCCTATACAAATTCTCCATAATCCTCGTCCTCTCTTTCCGATCTGGATATCCGCTTCACTCCCGCCAAAACACCCATACATCGTGATGCCGTGAATGGGCTGTATATTGTCCGACTGAATCAAACGTCTCCAACACATATTGGCAAAATAGGAAATGTTCCTTGGCGAGTTGCAGTGCCGCAGCATCCATCGCAGGGCGTTTGCTGAAACGAACGACCCACGTATTCTGGGTGACCACAAGCGGGACCATCCCTTGTTCCTCCTGCCATTGCCGGAACAGCTCATCCTGTTCCAATGGATGGGGGCATTCATTGCATCCCATCGGCACGATCAGCGGCGCATATTGCGATTCACCGGCAGGCAGCGTCAGCATTAGCAGCCCGTCTTCCTCCCAATCCGTGATCCATGACAAATCAATGTCCGGATGCGAAGTTCCAATTATTGTAATGTTTCATGACTCCTACGCGCATCGTTCCATTCTCCCATTTTCGCGCCCGCTCTCCCAAATCAACACAAGAAGCCGTATGTTCGTCCTTTCGGAAATGGCGCCATCCCCTAGTCAATAAAAATATATATTTATTCTTTCGACGGGAACTCGGTGGTTCCTGTACGCTTTCTATTGAAGTAATGCTGCCCGTTTAATTGAGAAAAGGGCGCCGATCCCGGCAGCCGTTATTGAGCTATCGTACCCGTTAGTTTAGCACTTTTTGTTATATTGGTCCCTGATTGATCAAATGCTTCTAACTGCTGACCCTAATGGCGTTATGTAAGTTCGTAATCATAAACCCAGCAGCCGCTTGCGATGATTCAAATTGTTGGGATCAGAAAATATAGAAAATGAGACCTTTGCCCTCGGCTAGAGTTTGGCTATAGAAACGCCGGATTTCATTAAAATTCTGAAGCATGTAGGCAAAGAACTCGTCCTCATCCTCGTCTGAAACAGTGTCAGGCTCAAGAGGATATACCTCGTCCTTGACCATGGCTGGGAAATCATACCGCAAACGGAGCTGCGCTTCATCCAGCTCAGACATAGCCTGAAGCGCTTCTGCAACTTGCTCGGCACGTAGGGAAAACGCCCCGAATGATCCAAAATCGATGCCTTTGTCTGACGTCAGCGGAACAACATAGCCAAGAGGGGGCTCTCCATCGGAAATATCTCCACAAAGCAAGTAGTGAATCGCCTCCCAGGATCTATCAATGTCCAGTCCGGGATAATCGTCTATTTTCAAACTCTTCAATGCAATGTCGCCTGCTGCGATTTGCTGCACTAGGTTGTCATCCATAGAAAAGTAATATCCACGCATTGCCATGTTGTCATCCTTCTTTCCATTTTTAGTAGCCTATTAACCTGATGTTGATCTTTACGATAAGAAAATCGCCTAGTTGAAGAGGCGGATTATTGAGCTATCGATCTCCGTTAGTGCAATTACAATTCCTGTTACTTATGATGCAGTCCTCTTGAAAATCTAGTAACGGTAGGTTTTAGTGCCTTACTACCCTTTAGATTAAAATCCTTTTCTCTACACCACATGATGTAAAAATGATACCCACAAGCTGTCAGTAGCGATCAATTTCTTGAACGTAGTAAGGAGAGAAGCTCTTCAAATATACCAGGATTAGCACAAACTATTTCGTCTCCACATAATTCAAGTGGTATATCCGTAGGAATCTCTCCAACGTGGCCAGTAATTGCTCCAGCTTCACGGGCTATGAGACCTGCTGCTGCGACGTCCCACGGAGCTAAACTCTCTGTATGCGCGTCCAAGCGACTGGATGCTACATAACAGAAATCGATTGTCGGCGCAGCCAAACGGCGGATGTCTCTACAATGGGTGGTTAAGAGATTCACTCTTGCAAGCGCTGGGTGCACTTTTTTTTTATCGTGGGGGAATCCAGTACCGATTACCGCTTCCGATAAGGTTTCAAAACGATGAACATGAAGCTGTTCACCATTACAACGAGCACCTCCTCCTCGAATACCTACATAGGTAACTCCCAAATCTGGAGCATGCACAGCCCCTGCCCAAACAACGCCATCTACAGCAATGGCTACGGAGATGGCAAAATGGGGAAGATTACGGGTATAGTTTACCGTACCGTCCAACGGATCAATAATCCAAAGAGGACCTTCAAAGATATTTTTACCCCAGACTCCATCGGTGGTTTCTTCAGAGAGAATACGATGTTTAGGATAAGCACTAGCAATTGCTTCACGAATAATCTGATCAGAGGCAAAGTCTGCTGAGGTCACAAGTTCTCCTGCGTTCTTATATGTTACTTCTATGCGAGACTCTCTCCGTATTTCGATAATTTTTTTTCCAGCTATGCGAACAACCTTGTCCGCGAAGGTCGCCCATTCAAGTGCACTATCTTTCATTTGTTAATACCCTCCCTTATTGTTTATTCCTTGCTTCCATACTATCATGTTTAAGAGTATTGGGGGATTTTCCCACCCTAGTGAAAAGTCGATGTTATTGCGTTAATCCGCCCTTTAACTTAACAAAATAAGCTACCTCACAAGGTAGCTTTTGTTCTTGCTGTTATTCAACTATTGATACCCGTTAGTGCAGTAACACGTTTCGATCTAAACCAGTTTTCTTTTTTTACTCCTCTGTTTAACATCAACAATTATCAATGAATTACAGAGACTATCAAGATGATCGTAGATATTAATTTTGATAATGATTCCCACGCTTTTAATTCGTAAAGATCATCGATTGCTGTATATATGTTAGTCGTTCCCAAACAATAACTGGCTTTTAGATATTCCTTAGTTTGTTCATTGTCGGTTCCATAGTTAGCATAAACAATGTAAGTTGATCCCTCTTTAAATTGAATGCCACAGGAACCAAGATCATCTTTTAGGGTCAGAACCTCTGTATCAATATTTTTTAAAGCATCTTGCACTTTAAACTGGATGTTCGTATGAAAAGCATCTGTCGTTCGCTCTTGCTGAATACTAATAACCTTACCAACAAATGCATGATCTGATAACTTAACACTTTCTTGCGCAGTATCAGGAAAGTCACAAGAACATGCAAACACATCATTCGGGAGAGAAAAAACAAAAGTAAATAAAATAAACCATATCGTTAAGGACTTCCAGATATTCGACACCAACCTTCTTGTATTCACGAAAACGCCCAGCCCTAGATAGCTCTTATCTTAGGCTGGGCCGTTTGTTGTCTGAGCTTCTTCCTAGATTATACATCTGACAACCAAGGGGTGGTAGCCCCGCAGCGTGAATACAGTGTTATGCGCCGTTACTGTCTTCGAAGCATCACCTAAAAACCTTTGATCAAGATTCCAACTCTATTTTTTACTTTGGTATAAAAACTCAACTTCACGATCTAGCAAATATCGATATTCAAATAATTGCATTGTTCTTTCCCTAATTCTCTCCCGTATAACCCTGCCTAGGCTTACCGATCCTTGTGATCCAAGGTAACGATTATCAATAAATGTCTTCTCTACAAATTTTGTTTCCCTTAAATGATACTGTAACCATTCTTTCTGCGATTCAATTAGTGCTTCTCTTGATTCTCTATCCAACTTAGAAAGAAGCTTTTTATATATTTGATTCAACTCTTTATCCCAAATCTCTGTATATTTGCTTTCCAAAGCCCCCCATTCCAATGTTGTAATAATCTCTTTGGAATTTTGAAATTCATTAAATTCCACTTCATAATCATGATCTATAGGATTTCGAAGCATTTCATCATAAAATTCTCCTTTCAATTCATAGTTCCCAATGTTCATGGATAACACTTCATTGTTAGAAGGATCTGATCGACCTTCAGTTTTTTCTTTCGATTCTGTTCCATTACCTGTACTCACTACATCAGGAGGCAGTTCAGAATTCATTATTGATTTAGTTTCGCCGTTCAAAGTAGTCGATTGACTAATATTTTGACAAGATGAAAACATTATCGTAATAAAAAATAGTAAGAGTATCTTACCTTTCATAAATTATCTCCTTAAATATTATCTTTAATATTTACCGGTAATGGCGCATAACGTCTTATTCACGGACTTTGTAAATAATCCCATATGTAGGGTATTCGCGAAAACTTTTGAACTAATGCTGCCCGTTAGCTCAATGAAAACAGGGAGCAGTTGCCGCGGCGAATTGCTCCTTGTTTCGTTCAACTATCGTTCCCCATTTGCTTAACCAATTTTCGGATTCACATAAACTCTAACATCGAAAGACGAAAGAGACTTTAGACCAATTTTATTTAGATAAGATAGACGCAATTCCAGATCATTAATCAATTCGCAATAATACTTACAGCATGTTAATCCATCATATTAACAATTGCTCTGTTTTCACATGCGTTAGCTAAATCCATTGGTGTCTTCCCATCTTGATCTGTAGCATGAATGTTCGCACCATGTTTTAACAGCATTTCAATAGCGGCAACATTTTCTCTCCTAATAGCTCTATGCAGGGCTGTTTGTTTATACTGATTTCTACATTCAAGATTAGCTCCGTGATCCAACAAGAATTTTATCCCGATAATGTTATTAAAATCTGCAAAGTTATGTAGCGGAGGGAATGGTTTCCTTTCTTGATTCACATCACAGCCCAACTGTAAAATGCCTTCTAGTAGAGCCTCGTCTGTACAATGAAGAGCAATCCCAAAGCCCTTCTTTTTCACCTCTTTTTGATAAATCTCCGGAAATACTGAACGAATATAATTCGCAATATCACTTGAGTGTCTAAACGCAATTTCAAGAGAGGTTTCAGCCAGAGCACGTTTTCCTACGTTTGCTCCCTTCTCGGCTAATAGTCTAAATGCCTCTAAATTATTGTGTTTACTACAAAACTGCAATGAAGTGCCACGATATTCAAGAACTTTGTCTAAATCGGATTTTCTCGCGTGGGTTACTAGCTCTTTAATTTTTTCCATGTCATTTATATAACACGCAAATACTAATGTATTCTTAATTTTTTCTGCTTTTAACGATTGCTGTAAGATTTCTTTTCTTTCCTCTCCCTTTGGTTCCAAATCATATCTCTGGTAAATGATTAACTCAAAGACATCCGTATCAAAAAGTTCAGGATTCATATCTTTCACAATGCAATGCTCGACTAACTTACCAGCATCTACTTTGATACAAAGAATGCCCTTCCCTAGCATTAATTCCTTAATTTCGTTAATATACTTATCAAAAAGAGCAATAGTAATTTCTCCGTCATATGAAACTTCATTTTCTAAAACAGCAAAATATCCGCTTGTAAACGAATTCTCAGTGCCTAAAATTAAATATGTATACGTTCTTTCACTTAGCATAGGCTCATTGATAATCGTGTCTACTAAATAATCAAGATTGTTCATATTGATTCCTTCATACCTCCACCTGCAAGATCAATATTTTTTAATTTCAATTCTATTTCATTCTGGATCAATAATTACTCCGATTATCCCCCAAAAAATAAAATAATCCAGTTTCCACAAAACGATAAACAGAGAGGGGATGAGGAATCCGAGTTGGAGGCTTCTCAGAGGCGCTTAAGGACTGATAGGCATTCTCTTGTATGTATCGATCACTTGCACGACGGTATGCTCAGGATATCCATCGGTTCGCAGATGGAAGGCAATCCCCTTCTGAACACAACTGTTTAGAAGTTCTTTGAACTCACCCGGTGTAAGGATAAAATTGATTTTCCAAAACCCTGTTTTGATCGTTCCCATGCGCCCACTTCCTTCCGTTTACAAGATATCGTCAAAACCCTGACCATCCCCGTTCAAAACGATTGCGTTTATCGGGCGAGAGGATTTTCTTCGGCACTTCTATTATTTTCAAAAGCCTCGCTTGATCATGGATTGTTAACGCTTAGTATACACCAGTTGATTTTCCGTATTTTTCGTAACAGACCTCATCTGCAATTCCGTATAAAATCTCACAGTTCAAGAGATTCACACTGCGAGGAAGGCTCTGCGGATTCCGAAGGATCTCATCATAGAAAGCTTTTCCTTTACTAACAACCCAGTTTGCAATATCTTCTATTCCATCCTCAGACTCTTCCATATAGTCGGTATAAGGTTGATCTTGCAGTTCAATAGAAAAATCTACAAACTCCTCCTGGAACGAAATGAGTTCATCCAGCTCAAAACCCCATAAAACATCCTTTAATTTCTCACGATCAGAGTTAGCCATGCGAATCGTTTCCCAGAACCACTCTGTTCGATTGCCATTGTGCATCGCTCCCAATCACCTCGCTGTCCTGTATAAAATATTATTCAAAGCATCGCCAGGACTACAGCATATCCCGGAGCAACCCGGCATACCCTTGATGAACATTAGTACAAAAAGATAGGGCACAAGTAGCCATTGTAATGTCTCATGCCATGTTAATATCGCTTATTATCTGCTGACAAGAAAAGAGATGTATGTAGACTTAGGTGAAGCTTTCTCCACAAAATGCCGTATCACGTAATTTTTTCATATTTTATCTTTCAAAAATAATTTACATTATCACGCCCGTGCAATTACCGTAAGAATGGCTTTCTGGTTGAGGTAGAAGTTATTGCAGTTAAACGGACATTTTATGAGCCAATACAATGGCATTAACCGCTGATACGGTATCTTTAGCTACCAGCTGTTCATCCAGCTTCAAATGAAGTTGTAAGATAGAGTTTGGTGGATTTTTAGTAGAAATCATGAGCTCGACCTCATGAGATGAAAGCACCTTCGCTTGCATGATTTGCAGCCAGGGGATAAGATCCGGTAATGTTTTATCCTCCGAAGGGTCGGTTTCCATGCCATCCACCCCAATAGGTGAATGCCCATTGAAATATTCAATCCTGAGCACAGCATAAGAGGGGGTACTGTTCCGCTTCAAGGTCGTGGCCGCCTCCAGCCGATGAAGGGAGGTTTTTTTAGGAACGATAATCATATTCCACAAAACGATAAACAGAGAGGGGATGAGGAATCCGAGTACCGCCAACCAACCACTGGAGGTCTTGACATAGACGGTAAGTAAGAGGGCTGCGGATAGAATCGCAAGCAACCATATGTAGAACTCCTGCCGCCATTTGGGCTGGTGCTTCCCAGATGCTGGAGGAATGGACTGTGCTGGCTGAATTTCCGGAGCTTGCTCCGGTTGAGCTATCGTACGTTCTCTCCATGGCAAATGCTCCCCATTCAGCATATAGAAGTTATTCGCTGCTCCCTGCCAGATCTTCTCCCGCGAGGGATACGGCGACTGCCAGAGGGTAACGTATTTTTGAATGTCTTTCAGATAAAGGGCGGGATCGCCCGTGAACGAAAAATATTGCGAAAGCTCTAGATGAATAACGGCGTCAGAATACCGCTGTACATGGGTCGATAAGGTTTCTAGCCACTCATGCACGGGAACGGCAAGCGCTGGGAAATGGGCCAGCGTGCGGGGTAAGCTCAGGCGCAACTGCTCTGCAGCATCCGCCCAAGGAATCTGCCATTGAAATGCCTCGGAAAAGCATTCCCACTCAGGTAGATCCTCCACATCCGGTTGGTCCATATGGGGTTGAACCTTGCTCCATGCTTGCATAAGCTGCCTGCTATAGCGCTGGAACTGCTCTTGGCTGACCAGACAAAACCATACTGGAGCGAGAAAATTATTCGTCTCGAAAGCTGTATTCTCATAATCGACCGAATCTGTATCGGCATTTGTAACGCTCAGGAATGTCCGGTTTCCCATTTAAAATCTTTTCCTCCTACCTTTGTTTCATATCCAATAATGGAATCAAAAAGCGATTCTAACAGTTCATGGTTTTTTTGTGGGAAATTAAGTTTCTGAATCGAGATGTTGATCCGACGCGGTCGAATATTGCCGCCTTTCTTGTCACATCGGATTGCCGTTGGGTAACCGGTCATTGATTTCGAACCGTGTGTTTGTTTACACTACTTTTCACTTCTTCGCTAGTTTAATCAATAATATTAATTTCTGCTTGAAACAAATAATAAAAAGTAGTTACCATTATTCCTTTTCTCCAAAGTACTCTTCAAAGAGAGTAATAATTGGCTTCCAACAGGTGTATCATTTGATTCACCGTTCTTCTTTAGATCGGAGCTCTTTCGTGTTCAATCTGCAGCGAGAGCACTTAATCCGCTCCTTCTATGGCTAATATCTCCATCCATCAAAACAGAGCCAACCAAAATCATAGGAAAGGCTTGCTCTAAACTCGCACCTTCCAACGTTCTGTGGGTTAACTTTAGTGCCTCGCTGTCGCACTTAAATGATGAAACCTTTTCTCGTACATCTTCTCACTCACTTTGTATTTCATAACTTGTAACCCATAAATTAGGACGTTACAAATTATAGAATGTTGCAGTAAACTACCCGTTAACTTAATAAAACGAATAAGCCGCCGCGGCGCATAACAGCCAACCTTTTACCCGATTCAGCGGACATGACTCTTCATACACCGGGCTGTCTCTTATCAATAGTTGAATAAAGGCAGTTGCAGTCTAAGACTTTATTTTCGGGTCTGACACTGTCACTGCCTTTACTTCATCTGAAATTGACACTATGTAAAGCTTCCCAGTCTATTACATTATTTTCATCCAAAAGTAAGTATAATAAAAGTCCGCTGAAGCAAACTTTCTTTGGTGTGTTTGAAAGAATGATCAACGCGTTCCCCGCTCAATCAGGTGCTCGAACCACTTCCAGGGAAGCAATGCCTTTCCCCATATCGCGAGAAGCGATCCTTGCCCAATTGGGTAGCGCAGACGTGGCGATGGCGTGCTTGCGATTCTCCCGATCAGCTCTGCTACTTGCTGCGGATCGGGTGCATGTTCAGACGCACGGCGCGAATATCGCATAATCGCCTCGAGTCTGTGTTTGTAGGGGGAGTCTGCGTCGCAAGGAATATTTGCTAACCCTTTTTGCCAGATTGGTGTCCGATAGGCGCCAGGTTCTACTAGCACGACGCGGATGCCAAACGGAGCCAGTTCATGACGCAGACTCTCGCTAAACCCTTCTATAGCAAACTTGGAGGCGGCGTACGGCGCGTAGCCGGGAAACCCGATTCGTCCGCTGATGCTGCCGATATTCACGATCAGACCACTTTGTTGTTTCCGCATGACAGGAATGACGCTTCGGGTCATCGCAACGAGTCCGAAAAAGTTCGTCTCCATCTGCCGCCTCCAATCTTCCATCGGTACCTCCTCGACGAACCCGCCAACAGCGAACCCGGCATTATTGATAAGCACGTCGATATGGCCATGCATGCGAAGCGTCTCCGCAACGACCTGCTCGATGTCCTGAGTAGATGTCACGTCCAAGCTGAGATAGTCCAGTCGCTCCGATACCCCTGCTTGTTCGGCTCGTTTGCGCAGCTCGATGGCCCGTTCCGTATCCCGCATCGTCGCAACGACGCGGTATTGCTTACGCGCCAGCTCGACAGCTGACAGCATGCCGAAACCGCTTGATGTGCCCGTAATGAGGGCGATCCTCTCTCCTGAAGGAGATGGTAGTTGTTGCTCTCTTCGCGACATGACCCGCACCCTTTCCTCCTTTTAATCTATCTGTTTATAGCTTTTTATAGCTTGTACTTGCGCATGATCGGAACGCCAATACCGTTCAGCAGCTGCTCCAAAAGCGTCCAACACCATCTTCTTCCAAGCGGCAAATGACTGTCAAATACCGCGGAATATTCGATATCGGCAATCGCTCCGCGGTTTCGTTTGAATTGGGCAGCTCCTGCGCTTTCATGGAGTAAATCTCCCATCTCACGGGCTTGCCGGATCAGGCAAGCAGACAGCATACGGTACAGCCCAACCGAAGCAGGCTGCGACGTATCATAGCCGAAAAGCGGAGTCGTCATGACCCCATTGCGGTTGAAAAAACCCATAACGGCATCCAATCGCCCCTCTTTGCGCAGCCCGTACAAGGTCAGCACGCCGGTTTGCTTGGCTAAGCGGATAAACGCTGTATCGAACTGTGGGTTGTCGTAGGAGTACTTATCCAAATAGAGCATCGCGTACAATTCTGCTATTCGGGGCACGTCCGTGTCTGTTATGTCCGACGGCGAAACAAACTCATACCCGTTCTTCGCCAGCAGCTCGTAATCCCGCTTCAATAGCCAGCGCGATTTTGCGTTTCCGAAAGCTGGATCATTCGATTGGTATAAATATATCTGCCGGCTTGGCACCAGTTTGCAGCCATTCGCTTGCAAGGTTGCAATCATTGCCGGATGAAGCGAAGAACTAAGGGAACGCAGCACGATTGCATGCTCGGGAAATGCTTCCCGCACCGTATTCACAATGGCCGCAAGCTGTCCTTCCGATAATCGGGGGTACAGGTTCGTTGACAATAGCCAATTGTTTACATGGACAACCTGATTGAGTTGCGAACTTTTCATAAAATAGCCAAGGACGTCCAGAATTGCAGACAAGCTTTTCTCCATTAGCGGGCGGTTCAATAACTCCAATTCCCGTTTGGCATAGCGAATATAATGCGTATAGGGAGAACAAACATACGAATTGTCGTAATCATCATCGTTTACAGTAACAGGAAGAACCAGATCCTCCGTCCGCAAAACGAGCATCCTCGTTCTCACGTTGCGCATGAATCGGTCGGTCCCTTCGCGCAGAAGCGGCTCCAAATAAGCTTTCGCGTACCGGCCGTCCTCGGTATCCGGCCAATCGATGCGCTCGAGATTACTTTGATCATAGAGGGAGATGTGATTGCTCAATCTGCCATCTCCTTTCTACGCGTCGAAGCTTGCGAAGTCCCGGTTGAAACGAATAAGGAGCAAATGTGAGATTCGGGATGCGGCAGTGTAACCTGCGCATCAGCAACTCCATCGATGTCGATACTTGCCACTCGACCTCTTCCCGAACGAAACCGGCGGCGACTTGAAGCTCAATCACTACTTTCTCCACATCGATCTGAAGGGCCCGGTACTCTTCAATCACAGGGGAAGCGGCAAGGATGGCGCGTGTAATATAATCCGGGAAAACCGGAGTAAGTCCCCCATCCGTTTCGCTCAACATATAAAAGATATCGTCGCAACGGCCCTCGATCTGCTTGATCGCGGTAAAGACAGAGCCGCACGGACAGGCCGACTCGGCTTCCGTTAGTAGATCGTTCAATCGATAACGAATAATCGGCTGCGTAGAGCGAGAGAAATCGGTCACGATTGGTACGAATTTGCGTTTGCCATTCTCCCCTTGAACGTATTCCTTTTCAATATGAACCACATCCTCATTCAAATGCAGTGTTCCGTGCCGACATGCGCTAGCGAGAAAGCCTTCCGTACATTGGTATACTTGGTGAAGCGGCAAGCCGAACGTCTCTTGAATTATACGAGCATCGAGCGGCTCCAGTACTTCTGCAACAGAAATGATTCGATGCGGGAACGCTCTCAACCGACCTACCCGTTTTTCCTCGGCCAGCAGACGGAGTAAAGATGGAGGCGCGGCCCATATGCCAGGCTGATAAACTTCCAGCCGCTCCACATGCCTCTCGATCGGTTCTAGTAGATCGAAATATTCGAACTGCAGCTTGCCGCTGCGCACGGATTCGTACAGATTGCTGTTCGCCCTCAGAAAAAAGGCTACCTTCTCCGGTCTCCACAGTGGTCCAGGCAACAGCTTCGCCAGCATCGTGCCAGCCCAGGCTGCTTGCTCGCGATCGCTGACGAGAAATAGACCGCGGTTACCGGACGTTCCTGACGACAGGCCGACGCTTATGTTTCCGATTCGCAGCTGGAAATTGCGCGTATTCTCCGCTTCAAGCGCGACCGCCATCGCCTCGTCTTTTCGGATACCTGCTGTATTCAGGTGATCAAAGTGATCCATCATAACTTTTTTGTCAATAATCGGGAACCGTCTCCATTGCTCCAGCGGTAGATCCCCCCACAGCTCCCGATAAAAGGAAGAATGAGCCTTGACGAATCGAAGCTGGCGGAGTACCTGGCGTTCCTGCCAGCGCTCGAACGCCGTACGATCGGCCCATCTTCCCCCGAACCTGGTCTGTATGTAATGCTTTAGGAGTATGATAAGTCCGTTCATGATTCCTTCTCTCCTGTCTCCTGTAAGAGTTCTTCCTTACAATGACTCGGTATGATTCGAATCTGAGGATATTGCTGATGCAGAAAGCACAACCGTTCAAAAGTATCAGCATACTGACCACGATCATCCATGATCAGCACGGCTGCCGCGTGCGGCTTGCGCCGTTCTCGATAAGCGCGGCTTGACCAGACCGCATCCGCGCATAAGAAGTACTCGCCTGTAGCCGACATCAAAAACAATCCGATCTGCCCCGCAGCATGCCCTGACAGGTCAACCGCGATCAAGCTACCGTCTCCGAACAGATCATAACCCATCACGAACGGAAAATCCCAGGTAGCCTGCGCATGAGGAGTCTCATCGATGAGTGGGGATCGTTCCTCGAAATCGTCCGGCAGCAGACCAGGCAGACAGCCAGCTTTGACTGAGGCAAGCAAACCAAGATCTTTGATCGCTGTATGCGCATCCCGCTTATACAGGATGCGAGCATTAGGAAAGTCGCGCAGCCCCGCCGGATGATCGGCATGAAAATGCGATAGCACCACATACCTAACCTCCTCTTCTCCAATACCTGGTTGCCGCAGCTCCAGCAACTTGGTTGCGGCATAAGCGATAACCTGCTTTACTGGAAGCGGTTCCGATTCGCTGATACCTCCCCGGTCTCGATAGTCGAAATAGATGCTCGGCGTTGAAATATGAATGAGCCTCAGCACATTTTGCTTTCGGCACCCGTCGACGACGTGTCTTGTACCTTCAACGTCCACAGCATGATGGGACGAAGCGAGTCGATCCGCTCCGAGCTTCAGGAGCAAGGCATCCGATTCGTCCAAACGGATTTGCGCGAGGAGGAATCCGTACGCATGCCGCCTACGTTCCATCCCATTTGACTTAATCGCAAGAAGGCATGTTGTCCAAAACCTGGTAGCTCCTGTTACCAATGCGTTGGTCATGCATCACCATTCCATTCGATATCGATCGTTGTTGCTTCAACAAGTGAAATGCCATGCTTTCTGCTTGTCCGCCATGCTTCGGCCAGAACCCGCAGCTGCTCAGCAACAGGTCGCATGTCAATCGGGTTATACACGACGTCACGGGCTATACGAAAAGCTCGGCTCCAAGCGCCAAGCTCGCGAAAGTTGCGAATGCTTCGAAAACCTGCCGCAAACATTGGTGCAGCCAACATGGCCCTGCTTGACATCTTGGGGGTCAGAACGGTGCCTGATTTTTGCAGCGCGTTCGGTTGCAGAAACGCTTGCACTAGGCCGCCACTCGCACCAAACAAATGTACACCGCTCGTTGCCCTCGGATTGCACTCCAGGGCAAACAGTCCGCCACCTTCCTCTTCGATAAAATCGAATGCGATTTGTCCAGTGAATTGCGTCGCCTTGACAAACTTGCGGACCCACTCTCGAGAGCTCTCGTGTTCGATAGGCTCAAAATAAACGGAAGCGCCCTGACCGATCCGGTAACGGCTCGGATAAGCTGTATGTGCGATCAATTCTCCTTCAAAAGCGACGCTATAGGTACAAATATCTCGACCATAAATGCGTTGTTGCGCTACCCACGGCGTCTGTGGTGTCACAGCATTCATGTTATTTGCCAAAAACCGCCTTCTTTTATCCGGGTGATCCTCTCGGGACAGAAACAGAACACGCGATGCAAATCGCGAATACGCTGGCTTCAATACGAGGCATTCGCCCAGTCGTTCCTTCGCTGCAAGCGTTAGCCACTCCTCATGCGTGGAAATGAGCTCAGATCGCGGCACCGTCAATCCGTGCCGTCTCGCTAACAAAACAAACCTCCACTTGTCATGCAGCTCTCCTAACTGTTCGATGGGAGGCGTCCATACTTTGCAGTGCCGGCGTAACCGATCCAGCCCTTTGGCTACAAAAAAAATTTCCTCGCAAGTCGGAATGAGAACATCGACCTGCTCGCTCGTCACGATCGATTCCAGGTCTTGCAAAAAAGCCTCTGTATCTGTATTCGGAGCGGGAACGAGGAAATTTCGCTCTACCGCCCGCGAAACGCGGCAAACGTGATAGCGCGCACTCTCTGCAACGAGCACCCGGTGACCGGCGTTATGAAAGGAACGCGCCAGGTCGAGAGTGACAGGTGCCCTTCCCCCCGTGAGCATGATCGTTGATCGCCTCTTAGCAATGGCGTCTTCAATAATCAAGGATCATCCCTCCGAGCGATAATCCGGCCGCCGTACCGATCAGCAGTACCCTGTCCCCGCGCTGCACCTTTCTTTGGCGTACCGCCTCATGAAGTCCCATTGGAATCGATGCGGCAATCGTGTTGCCATGATTCGGGGTAATATATATCAGCTGCTCTTCGGATATTCCGAGCTTTTTCCGCAGGAGCCGCATGGCCATTGCGCTTCCTTGATGCGGTATGACCGCTTTAAAATCGCCCATTCGAGTTCCAGTCGGTGCCAGCAGTTCTTCCACAAATCCAGGAAGAAGCTTCGAAGCCATTTTGAAAATCGCCTGCCCATCCATATGAAATAAAAAATCTGTTTCCGTCTGCGCATTATGCTCGCGCGGATGTATGCGCGTGCCGCCGCCGCGTATTTCCGACAGCCTCGCCCCTTTGCTGTATGTTCGAATCAAAGCGCCTATGATATGAGAAGCGTCTTCTCTCTCGGACGGGCCAATGACGACGGCAGCCGCACCGTCTCCAAACAATCCGGCGCTTTCTTTCTCATTCCAGTTCAGTCCGACTGAAGCGATCTCGGTCGACACAAGCAGCACATAACGGTAACGCCCTGCATCTACCATATAAGACATCACATCTAGACCGGTGAGGAAGCTGAGACATGTCGCATCAATATCAAATGAAGGAACACCAGACATCTCTTCCCCGAGCGCTTTCTGGATGAAGGAGGCCGTGCTGGGCAGTGCCTGTTCTTTCGTCCCGCTCGTACATACGAGACAATCGATGTCCGAGGTACGTATTCCCGCTGCTGCAAGAGCATCTGCCGCTGCTCGCGCTCCCATATACGATGCGGTCTCCCCATCCCCTGCAAAATGGCGCGCGACAACATCCGTCGTTTTGCGGACCCAGCCAGGCGGTGTCCCTAGGCGCGCATCCATTTCTTCATCCGTCACGATTCGACGGGGCACATATTTTCCGGTGCCGAGTATTTTGACACGTCGCGTTTGCATGACGATCCCCCGCTTTTTCCATTGTTCGATATAATCCCATTCTAGTGGTGCGGAAGTGACCGTAACAGTACTACATTTTTGTGGTACCCCCTTTCGACATTCGACAAAAAAAGTCGACCCCCTTTTTTCTGGAGTCGACAACCCTATTTTACCATTTTACCATTTTACCTTATATATGGTTGATACCGCTTAAACTCCCAATCCCATTCGATCATCTTCGATAAATTGAAAACTGGTTGAAAACAAGTTGGAAACCAAGTACACATTTCAAAGTAGGGTGCTCCGTTTCCGGGTAGTAATAGCTATTGCCGACAGGGAATTACATAGTTCCGGGGAATGTATTACCAGCCTAGAAAATCTCCTAGGAGGAAACTATGACCATCATTCGTGTTATATCCCTATTCCCCTTGAAGAAGAGGAGAGGATGCTTAATGTTTCGTTTCAGATTACATGTGACCTTGATCGCGAAACCATTGTACTTATGGATGAAAATGGAGACCTGATTGATGCTAAAACTATGCAATGGATCTGCCAATACCTTATACTCGCGGCCAATAAAGTGTAGTCGGACAAAATGCTGAATCTGCATGAACTGGATTGGATCAATGCAGAAATCAAGCAACGTTTGTTTGACCACAAAAAAGGCCGCTGGTACGTGTATTGCGACAATTGCAGGAATGGTTAGATTCCTATGCCGATTATTCATATTACAAGCTTTCCGTCCCTTATAAGCGGCAAGAAGGAAGCGCTTGGACTCGTCATTGTTCCGAAGAGTGCACAAACGTCTATGTCGACAAAAAACGGTGAATGCGTCCACTTTACCTCCGTCGATCCCAGCCCGCCCCGGTCTTAGCCTTCCGGCTCGTCCACTTCAACAAAACGGACAGATGGCAGCTGTTCTGCGAAAAGGCAGTCTCATAAAATACAAAAAGGCCAGTCAAAACACAAAAATAAAGTGTTAGACTGGCCTAGTTTATTCAGCTATCGTACCCGTTAGTTCAACGAATGGTTTTGCCGTACAATGGTGCAGACGAAAACGGGACTGATTTTCTTATCCTGTTCCCCGTATTCGGCAAGGCCATGACACGGCAAAAGTCCAGCCAGTCAAGGATTTAAGAGTGGAGATTTTGCGTCAGCAAAATACTACTCGTCCCTTGACTGGCTGGATAGGCGTAGCGGCGCAATTTGAGGGTAGTTCTACATAAGGATAAACCGCTTATATCCTTTTATGGAATATGTTTACTTCGCATTATACTCATAATAGGAAGCTACAGATACAAATTCATCACTCGTACAGTTCAGGATACAACATCTCAGTTATAAATTGAGAATTGTGTTTATCTCGTTTCCCGCTTTTCAATATCAACTCTGAAATACGGTCATTTTTCTTTTGACTGGATGTGTAAAAAGAACATTGCTGTACAGATGAATTTCTTAAAACAGGTAAAATATTTTCCGGCTCAAATGCAGATGGACAAGAGAAAAAAGAAACACTTCCTAAACTCTCCACACATTCCAACCCTGATAAATCAGTTAAAGATTTCATAGTGTCCAGTGAAACATGGCGCAGATGCTTATGTTTCGATAAATCTGGTAAACTTTCAATATGCTTTAGCCAACTTAACTCAACTGCTTGCAGATTTGGTAGACTGGTTAGTAAATTTGTATCGGTAAAATTGTTAATACGGAAAAGTCGCAATGCTTTTATTTGAGGATTTCCATATAAAGCAGAATAGTCCGTTATGCTTCCCCATTCTATTTTTAATATGCTCATCTTTGTCATACGATTGATAAAGTCCAAGCTATCAAGGGTAATGCCTTTTAACTGCAAATCTTCAAGCAATAGAAGCTCTGCAATAGCCTCAATATTTTTCTTATACCCAGATATCCCCAAGGTTTTGAGATTGGGAACTCGGCATAGTGAGGATAAATCCAAATTTTTTGCTTTTGTTTCACACACAAATTTTCTTGTGGTGTTCGGCAATTCGTTGATAAAATTAAAGTTATCGATAGCTCTGGCCGTGATTTCAATGCTTTCCAATTCCCTTAATTGACCTATTGCTGCCGCTTCTGTTATTCTTCCCCAAGAATCATCAATTGCTAGTTTTCGGACAGCAGGTAACGACGAAAGAAATGATACATCAATAGATTCCTTTAACCGTCCCCCAAATAGCCGAAAACCTGTTTGAGGAAATTGAGAATAATATAAATTAAGCAGCTCCAATGAAGTGGTTGAGGGTATAAAGTTACATTGTATTCTATCAAACGCCCCAAGCCCAACAATCTCATATAATTCTGTTTCTGTTATTTCATCAATTAGGTTAATGTACCGGACTTTGTCCCCTGTCGCAGTATAAGAAATATCATATCCCATAGCCCACCTCCTAATCTGCTGTTTTGCAAAACTAATATAAATTATCCTTGGTCTGAAATTACTTAAAAATTTGATATTATACCTATTTTGTCACATAAGTCCAACCCTGTCATTTTCGTTTTTTCCTGCCCCGCTTTTTCCCCTGCCCTTTCATATGCTTGGACTTTTGAAGCACCCGCACCATCCGCAGTTAAATCTGCCATTTTATCTAAGCTTAATTGCCTTTGCTTTCTCACACGTTGCAAGTTGTGTCCTATCCTGATGTGAATACCATCCAAGAAATAACCCCCTTTTGTTCATTATAATGTACAAACATAACAGTATAAAAAACAAATCAATTAAAACTGTAGTTACACTAATCTGCCCTTTAGCTTAACAAGGCTGCTGGATAAACTCCAGCAGCCTCTGATGTATTTGCTAAGCTATCGAGCCCGTTAGCTCAATGCTTCAACTTCTTTTTCTGGATGATTAGAAAAGTTTAATAAAACTACTCCTCCGATTATTATTGCAATACTTAGTATTGTAATATTATTAAATGGGTCTCCCCAAACCAGTATACCAATTAACGCAGTTAAAGCTGTACCTACACCCGACCATATAGCATATGCCATGCCTAGTGGTATCGATTTAAGAGCTAAAGAAAGGGTATAGAAAGCTAAACAAAAACCAATGATGACACCAATGGACGGAAATAACTTCTTAAAACCGTCCGACAGCTTAAGCATCGAACTTGCAAATACCTCAGATAAAACAGCTATCGTCAATAATAAAAATGGATTCAATGTAGGCCCCTCCTATTTAGTCATGAGTAATAATTTTTGGATTACTTTTTCGCGTAATTCATCATCTAACTTTCCTAATCCAAACATTTCAGAAAACCATAAGCCATCCGCTGCCAACCTAACAATAGATGAAATAACAGGATCGATTCCATCGTTTCCTAAGTTTTTTTGCCAAAATGAATACTGGCTTTGAAGCTCTCCGAGTAAGCCTTTTTTAAAGAGGCCGGCAATGATTTCTGCGTTAATTCCATTATTTTCTTCATTATCTTCAATGATTGATTGTAAGTAGGCTCGACTCCACTTCCCATTATCAATAGGGTCTTGGATCACCCTATTTTGAACATCAGTTCCAAAATCGTTTGTTAACATCTCCACCATACCTTTAAATAAAGCTTCCTTATTCGGAAAGTGGTGGAGTAAGCCGCCTTTACTTATACCTGCTTCAGAAGCAACGAATTCAAGCGTAAGCTTCTCGATTCCGTGATTTTTAACAATACACGCAGCAGACGATAAGATACTATTACGTTTTGAATTACTATTCACATGAATCACCTCAATATTTACTATACCGTCCGGACGGTTTTGTGTCAATTTTTTTTAATGGAGTTTAACAAAGGCTGCCGTTTTATAACGGCAACTCCTTTTTGTGTTTATTCCAGATCCGCCAATAAAACCGTTTCCATTTTACCGTGACGATTGCTCCCGTCATAATTGCCGCCAGCCCCAGTATCAGGGCAAGCCCACCAATTAGCTCAATCACGAGCACAGGATAGGCGAGCCAGCCCGGTAACCCGAGGTCGACAAACATGGCTGTAACCGTGTCCATCCCTTTCTACAGCTTGGCGAGTCCATGCATCAGAAAAATGACACCGGTCACGATTCGCAGTGCCGCAAACGCTTTGTCTTGCCCATTCTGTCCCCCTTCTCACCACTACAAATGGACAATCAGTAGAGTCTCATTTGAAAAATCGGCTGGGCTAGAGCCGTTTTCGTGAGATCAGTTCAAAGGTTTTGTTTTTGCAACGAGGGCAGCCCCTCTTTTTCAGTTCTTCTATCGTCGTCATCTTTCCCTTGGAGCCCACCCGAACAGACTCATCACAGCGTTTGCAGCGATACGTGCGCAGTGTTTGTTTTTCTTCTCCCGTATAAAGGGCATCCCGGAAAGCATGCGGCATTCTTGGCATCGTCATCTCCGTGGTCGATAGTACAATCATCTGTCCGTGATTTCCTATCATCTGTGCCCCTTCGTATTCATTGAAATGGCTGATCACCTCGCGCACCGTCACCCCCGCCAGTACAAACTCCTGCTGCATCGCCAGCGTAAAATCGGGAGACTTGTGGGCAAAGGAAAGAAAAATGGACAGGCCCTTTTGTTTCTTCAGAGCACTGATGCCACGCGACATAAAGAGTGACATTCCTTGCAGCGTATACGGCGGGTCCGTGAAAAAGCAGTCATACTTGCCGTGCAGCCTTTTCGGAAGCGGCTGCCGCAAGTCAGCCCGGTGACACGTTATCGGCAGATCGTTTACTGCTGCAACCCTCTCGATGTAGCTTAAAAACCGCTCGTCTATATCAATGACATCAATCCTCGCTGTTTGCTTTCCGCCAGTCGGATACAACCGCTTGAGCAGCAAGCCAAGCGATACGCTCACCAGATCGTCGTCCCCTACACACAATACTTTTTTCCCCAGCAGCGCCTGATCGCGCAAACATAATATCGCCCGGTGCAAGCTTGTCTCTACCGTACATTTGGACTGGTCGATAAGAACATCGACCTGTGGTCTTGCTGAAAAAATTTCATCCATGACTGCAAGCAGATCCGCCAGCTCTTTTTTCCATACCTCGCCCTCATGCAGCAGCATTTGCAGTAATTCCATGTCAAGTCCGCCGTAGCCAAGCACGCTCTCCACGTATTCATTGCCGCCTTCGGTGCATTCGATACCGCTTCCTTGCCGCAGGGCACCTGCCTTGATTAGTTCTTTTTTGATCGCTGTCGCAAGAGGTACCGGCAGCAGCACTTTACGAGCCACCTCTTTTGTTGGAATGCCAGGGTTCAGGTAGCACTGGATGAGAAACTGCTCGATTACTCGTTTTCCTTCCTGCAGACGAACTTGTTTATAGGTTTCTTCGATATAATTTTTCATGGTTATGATTTCGCTCTCTTTCAAAAGGGTTGTTGCTACCAGAGCGCAAAAAAGCAGAAAATGAACACAACGTTCACCTTCTGCTCCGCAAAAAAACCGTGCCAAAGAGCACGGTTCTGGTAGTCATAAAAATAGGTGGATGACCGCTGTTCTTAACTAATCAGGCCTCTCCTTTTTTTGCGCGTCAAATAACCCACAAACACCGTGGTTTTTTTGCGAAAAAATGGAACAAGCCCTATGCAATTTGTTAGTTAAGAACGACCGCCGACAAAAAGACATCCCCTTTGAAAAAGTTAATATTTATTATAGTAAGAATCAGGAAAAAAATCAACTTGAACCATTTATTAGCTGGTTGGCTCACACAATGTGATGCTTTTCTACTGACGCTTTTCATACAGCCTTTGTCCCGGCCAGTAAAAGACGAGACTGACAATGGCGAGTGCCCCCATCCCCAAAAACTTCACTGGCCCACCATACGCCGACGTTTCGCTAGCGGTCATCAAAGCATGTTTTTAGGCAAACCCATGACCACTAATGCTTTAGGGTACGTTGTCGTCAAAATGTTGGCGATACCCTTTACTAATCTTTCTTTGAGAACTTCTCCTATCTCGCTGAGGGACTTGCGATATTTACTCTCAAGTTGTACACGAAAATAATCATATAATTCATCTAGTTCTGTGCCTTCATCAATAAACCGAAGACGATTCTCAGAGTGTTGAATAATTTGTTCAATGAATTGCGTATTCTCCCTTACAGTCACCATTAATCGCTCCATTCGGATATAACCATTCATTACCAAAAATCATATCATATGCTGAAGTATTGCCTGTTATATCAACGTAAACGCCGACCCCTCTGTTAAAAACTGATAGAATTATTACAACTCCATTGAGCATAACTGCCCGTTAGTTCAGCGGGAGCCACAGCTCTTAAAAGTACCGCCTATATAATTCTCGTCGACGTTCACCGCGTAATTGCGCGTAGATCTGTGTTGTTGAAGCCTTCTCGTGACCCAGCATACCCTGAATAAAATCTAACGGGGCACCATTATCAAGTAAGTGACAAGCATACGTATGACGAAAGCGATGAGGATAAACGTTTACTGCAACCTCTCCACGAGCTGCCAGCTTCTTAACAGCATAACGTATTGTAGGTATAGCCATTCGGCCCACAGGAAAAGACTCCGTCACAAAAAGGGCTTTACAAGAATCCTCTCGACTCTTGAGGTATCTCTTTAACCAGACCTTACATTCGATTGTAAAATACACTTCTCGTTGCTTAGAGCCTTTACCATGCACAATCGAGGAGCAACTCTCCCAGTTGATGTCTTCGATATCTAACCTGTGCACTTCACCTACGCGACAACCAGTACAATATAAAAACTCCAAGAGTGCGCGCTCGCGTAGGGAATCACAGGCTATCTTAAGATTAATCACATCTTCCTCAATTAAAAACTTCGGGATCCTCTTTTCTAATTTTGGTTCTCTTAGCTTAGCCATAGGGTTTTTAATAATATGTCCTTCTTCACATGCAAACCGAAACAGGGACCGTATAAACCGTATACGATGTCCCATGCTGCTCGGCTTTAACCGGTCTGACTGCTTTGCTAAGTATTCTTTCAGCAAGTCCAATGTACTTCTCCGATATTTAAGTTGCCAATCTCGCGAGTCAGTACCTTAAACTGAAGGGTATACGCTTTTAAAGTGTGCGGACTAAAACCCAGAATTCGTTTATCGGCCTCATACAACAGTCAATTTCATAAAACAATACCCCTCCCAAGGCTAATTACTACTAGCTTCACTCTGTTTGGGAGGGGTTAATACGTATTTCGAAATCATTTGTTGAACTAGGGAATACGTTAATCGAACAAGCCTTTATATAGCACTTGACTCACTTTAAATAAACTAGGTTCTTATTAAATTCAGTATCATTGTTTCCATTTTTGAAACTAAAAAGGTAATTCCCATTTTCACTATTACCATCTATATTTGCTGAGTATTCTCCTTTCCAGTCATCACTTTCACCAGAAAGAATAACGTATTCACTACCACATCCGACCAAAATTGAAACTAAAAGAAATACAAACAAGAAAGGCTTTTTCATTGAACCTCCTATTGATCCGCACCTAAATTACATATTCTTCCTATTGAGTTTTTATTCCTTCTTAAACGAAGCTGCTGTTAGCGGAATAAATAATAAAACGGCTGCCGAAGCAACCGCTTATCGATATCGATCCCGTTAGCTAAACGCACAAGGAGTCTTCGTCTTTCGATTTCGAAACGTATTAATTCTAACTTTTCAAGGATTAAAGGAGCGAATCCTATAAACCTTGTTGGACGGTTAACACCACGTTGCCTTTCTTGTGGCCCTGCTCCACATAGTGGTGGGCCTCCGCCGCTTTCTCCAGCGGATAAACGCGGTCGATGATCGAACGCAGCTTGCCGGCCTCGATCAGCTCCTTAAGATACCTCAAGTCTTCCGCGTTTTCCCTCATTGTTCCACCGATCACCTTCTTACCGCTCGTCAAGTTGACCCATAACCCGAGAACGACCGGCAGAGGGCTAAAATGGACTGCTCGCAGGTATAAGCCGTTCGGTGTCAGACGCTCGACGCAAGCCATGAACGGACTCTTTCCAACCGTATCGAAAATGATATCGTAGATCGTACCGTCATCCGCGAAGTTCTCTTCTGTATAATCGATGACTCGGTCGGCGCCCAGCGATCTTACCAAATCCAGATTCGATGTGCTGCATACCCCGGTCACTACCGCACCGAAATGCTTGGCGAGCTGCACCGCATACGTCCCAACACTGCCGGATGCTCCATAGACAAGTACGCGTCTGTTGCGCTGGATATTGCCCTTTCGGAGAAATTGCAAGGCAGTATAGGCACCGACCGGAACCGCGGCCGCCTCCTCGAACGTCATGTTTGTCGGCTTCAGCGTGACGCTGCCGTTCTCAGGTAGGCATCTGTATTCGGCATACGCGCCGAAGCCCATTCCGCTGGCAGCATAGACGGCATCCCCCGGTTTAAACCGAGTAACGCCACTGCCCGTTGATTCGACCACGCCCGCTAATTCGAATCCGAGAATCTTGATTCGCTTCGGCCTCCACAGACCATTGAACAGCCGCGCCAGGAAAGGATCTGCCTTTCGTAAGCGCCAATCCCCCGCAGCGACAGTTGCAGCATAGACTTTAATCAATATCTCGTCGTCCTTCGGTACCGGCTTGGCGACATCCCGAAGCTGCAGTACATTTGGCGGCCCGTACCGCTCATATACGATCGCTTTCATCCCTTCCCCTCCAGTCAACCTTCGCTATCTTCCCATTTTATTCGCTGTAATTAGATGAAAGTTCTGCTGAATACGTTAATTCCAGTATATGGGTGGAGTGCAGCGACGAGCTACTACTAAAATAAGATGTTAACGGCTACGTATAGAATAACTCGGTCTAGTTTGACATAAAAAAACCGGAAAGACTTCGTAACGCTACGCGCTGATCAGTCTTTCCGGTTTTTTTATGGAGTGAACACGCTTCCTCAAACAAGTAAAGACAAAATCACGATATGGAGTTCTTATCCAGATCGTCTTTTGAGCTATCGAATCCGTTAGCGCAATGCTTAACACTAGCCCCACGGACGGACTAGGTGCAAGCTGAAGTACGACGCTACTATTAGATTAAATACTTTCAAACTTCATGGGTCTCATAAATAATTTTATCAGTTGTTCTTTTGGATCGTTTCCTTCAGAAATAACGGAATCAACAGCTTCACAGATTGGAAGATCCACATCATACCTAGTGGACAATCGCAATAATGCTTTAACGGTTGCCGCTCCTTCAGCTAATTTTTCGAATGGTTCTTTTCTTACAAATGCCTCACCAAATCGTCGATTATGACTATGCTTAGAAAAGACGGTTGCTTCGTAATCACCGAGATGCCCTAAACCGTATATCGTTAATTCGTTGCCACCCATTGCCTTTACTAATCTCGCAATTTCTTTTGTCCCCCTAGCCATTAAGGCTCCCTTCAAGCTTGCATAACCTAATCCATCCAGCATGCCCGCTGCGATTCCGATAACATTCTTCGCTGCAGCACCTATCTCATTTCCCAATAAATCTTGCCCGTAATAAAACCGTATCGTTTCACTTCCTAAGCTGTCGACAAATGCTTGAAACCAAACGATTCGTATAGCGTCGTTCTCAATAAATGCTTGCCCACATCCGATTTACCCGCCACGCCATTGGTACCGAAGACGTCAAATAACATACTGACAATCTTCCCGTTCATTTGGCCATTTGCAAATGTTTTAGTTCAATTGGGGGATCACTGATAACACAATATGGGAGGGATGATCCGTACCGTGTAGGATCGTTTGCTGAGCTTTTCTGAGCTCCCCTCCCTGCGTAGCGTTATGATGTCTTTCTCCCCCCACGATCCAATACGACGATAGTAATAGCCATGACGATAACCAGGCCGGCTGAGGTCATAATGGCAGACAAACCGGCATTGTTCAGTACGAATGCACCGAGTATGGCTCCCACGCCGGAAGAGGAATTGAACACGGTCGTATACACGGCAGACGCCGGTATAGCAGCCTTCCCACTAGTTCGCAATACCCACGTCTGGATACCGATAAAAAGTACCGAGATTGCGGCGCCCCAGACAACGAGCAGCGCCAGCACTGGCCCTCCCCCGGAATTTAGCCCGAACGTGCCCAGACCAATGAGCGATGCGAACATAAGCAACAGTGATACGGCGATGACCGGCTTCATAAAGCGGTCGATCAGTGCCCCGGTAAGCACATTTCCGAGCAAGCCGGCGGCCCCGAAGCCAAAGAGCAGAGCGGCGATCATAGCGGGGGCAATGCCAGGGACGTTTCTCAGAAACGGTTCGATGTATGTGAACGCTGCGAAATGCGCAGCTACCGTGAAGATTGCCACCGTATAGACGCGCCACAGCTTGCTGCTACGTAGCACACTGGCCAAGGTGGCGAATCCAACCGATCCTTCGGCCTTTATTTGCGGCAGCACGATGGCCATTAACAGCGCCGTGAGCATACAGGCCGCGACGAGGATGCCAAATGCCAAACGCCAGCCCCATGTCTGTCCGATCA
This sequence comes from uncultured Brevibacillus sp., assembly GCF_947502445.1. Classification (GTDB taxonomy): domain Bacteria; phylum Bacillota; class Bacilli; order Brevibacillales; family Brevibacillaceae; genus Brevibacillus. Next base: position 251,961 of record NZ_CANMZW010000004.1, on the reverse strand, counting down.
GGTTGAGCAGCGGAACACCCAGCACGTTCGCAATCGACATGCCGCCAAAAACGATCGAAGTCGCAAGTCCCATCCGGTTCGGCGGAGCAATCTGTGTCGCAAGCGCGGCCACCATTGCCCAGAAAACGCCATGCGATAGCGCTCCGATAACCCGCGCCAGCATCAAAATCTGGAACGAATGGGCGATCATCACAAGTCCGTTCCCGGCAGCCAGCACTAACATTAACCCGATGAGCAGCGGCTTGCGCGGAAACCTGTTCGGCAGTACAGCGGATAGTAGCGCGCTACCTGCGCCAATCAGCGCATAGGCCGTCACGATGAGTCCTACCGTTGCAGGACTGCTCTCAAGATCGGAAGCGATAGACGATAACAGTCCGATCGGTGCGAATTCGGTGGCAACAACAGTAAACATGGCAATACCGAGAACAACGATCGCCAGCCAACTGCGAATGCTAGTTTTCGACGGTTCGGCTTGATTTAAAGCAACCTTAGACATAGTATCCCTCCGTATTGATCAGCCACATTAAATGCCAATTGGTACATAATTAAGATAAAAGAAAAGCAGCGGGTAGCTGCTCTTATATGCGATGCAAAAGATTGCAAATAGTGGGCTTAGTGCCATTACGAACAGGCATTCGGACCAAGATACATCGATCAGTCTCATGTTTGTTGTCACCCATCCTCTGGGCGTCGACCTGACCGCAATGCTGACATTGACGAATACGGGTGTAAGAGACGAGGCTAAATCCCGAGCAGACGGAACAAAGGTTAATCGAAACAAATTCAACGTCAACAACTTTTGGTGTCTTGTCAGCACCTCCCTCCCCCTCCTACGAGTAAACTAAACTCTCTCGACAGCAATTTGCACCTCCGCGACATAAGCTTTCAGATCGCCTGTCTGTTCATGAGGGATGCAAATTTCGCGCCGTGGCTCGTTTTCGATCATTCGATATCCATTTCGCTCAATCCACATCGCCAGTTCCGTGCTTGCAGTGCAGCGGCTCGTCGTCCGACAATGATGGATCAGGGTGGCCATCAGCGGAACACCCGGTAACCGTTGGACCACAAAGGGCGGCTGGCTTGCCATTTTATCGGTTAGTAGCCGGGCTACTTCAATGTCCATATCGTCATCGCTTTCCAAGCAGTCATGCCACAAAACAAACTGGGACAAGGAGGGCCGACCGGCATTGCCCAAATGATCATCCAGCTGCTGAAACATCTCCGGAATTTGCCGAAAAGAAGTTCTTTGCCGATAAGACACGACCAATTGCGGTTCCACTTCTTTCAGCACGACATTATACGTCATCTCCTGTTTTCCCTCATTCTCGATGGCATTATAGCCGGTCTTGGATGCGAACCAACTTGGCCTGCTCTTTGTCCACAATGGACTGAATCTCATGCTGCTTGATCCGGAACATTCCTCTAATTTGCTGAAGCGGAATTTTCTCGTCGATCATCCGGAGAATTTGCTCTAACGAGAACCCCAGTTCTTTGTAGGCCAAAATGCGGTGAAGCTGGAACAACTGATCGGCAGTGTAGTATCGGTATCCAGAGTAAAGATCGGTATGGGCCGGCTTGAGCAAATTCAGCTGGTCGTAGTACCGAAGCGTCTTGACAGACACTTGGCTTATCTTCGAAAACTCGCTCGGTCAGATCGCGAAACGTAAACGAAGAATTGGGAAAGAAATGCGTAAAAGGCAGAACCGGCCGGTTGTTGTCTCTGGCTTCGCGATAAAAAATGTTCAGTCCGTCGATTTCTGTCGTACCATAATGAGTCACAAGAATCCTCTTGTGAGAGGCGATTCCTTCGAGACCACGTTCAGTTATGGTAGATGAAGTCTGCAACGAGACGTCCAACTTCCTTCGGTGCATCTTCCAAACAATAATGACCCACACCTGCAAGCCGATGAACGGGGGCGTCGGGGAACAACTCCGTGAACAGCGGCAGAAAATGTTCAGCATGCAGAGTGCGATCAGACTCTCCCCAAATGGCCATTGCCGGCTTGGTACGAATCATCCGGATGGCTTCGGCATTAGGTACTTCAAACTGGTGCGCGCCTGTAGCATACCCTTTTGCCCAGCCGATCGCGCCGAGACAATCAGACGGATTGGCAAAGTGTGAGCCGTAAGCCGCCAGCCAGGTGTCGGTAATCAGGGCATGGTTCTCAAAACCGTTCAGTTTGAGCGTGCTGAGAATATTAAAACCGAGTTGGCCCAAAACGGTCTCGAGACTCCCGTCCTTCTCCGCTTGAACAACCCATTGAAACCAAGGCGAGACGATGACATTGGCGCTCAACCGGTCTCCGAGGCTGGACTGGCCGAACGGTGTCGGCCCGTTGGTAGAGATCAGCCTGCGGATGCGATCTGGATGGCGGGCGGCGAGTCCCATCCCCACTGGCCCGCCAAAATCGTGCATAATCAACGTAATTTCCCGCAGATCGAGCGCAAGCACGAACCGTTCGAGATTGTCGATATGATCTTGCAGCCAGTAGCTACGATTCTGAGGAGTCGCACTCTTGCCGAATCCCATATGATCAGGGACAATGACACGGCTATTTGAGCTCAGGACTGGGATGAGGTGCCGAAACAGATAGCCCCAGGTTGGCTCGCCATGAAGACAAAGCACGGTCTCACCTCCGTGCAGCCCTTCGTCAACATAGTGCATGGCAAACCCGGGAGCGTCGGTGAAGTGCGGTGTGAATGGATAGGTACCCTCGTAATCCGCAAGTGGATCGCGGTTGAGGTTATATGAATAGGTCATGAGAAATGTTCCCTCCTTTGAATTGACTCGGAAAATCTAGCTGGATGAAACAGTAAAAAATCTTCCTTCGGTCATAATTGACGAGCACATGATGGTGATCAGTGGCATGTGCCAGGAAGCTGATGGCTGAGCCTAATAGGCATACACCAGTCCAACCAGCTGACGCATAAACGAACGTCGAGATGAACGAACCGGCAGCGCTGCCGAGGGAATAGAAAATCATATATCCGGCCGTAAGCCGACTATGTGCCTCGGGGCGCACACTGTAAATCATGCTTTGATTCGTGACATGTACGGCCTGTAATCCAAGATCGAAGACGATTACGCCGGCAATTAAAGCCCATAGGGAATGAATAGTAAATCCAATTGGTAGCCAAGATAGGGACATGCCGTAACTTTCTGACTCCAGCCGCGATCCGCCATCAGCCCTGCCCGGGCCGCACCAAACGCTCCGGCGGCTCCAGCTAGACCAAACAGACCAATCTCCGTATGAAAGAGTGAAAAAGGCGGTTGACTGACCGACGATCAACCGTCAGCGGTTCAGCAAATCGCCAAGTGCATACCCGATCTGGGTGATGGTGACAACAACCCCGATCGTCGACTTACGGATGCCGAACTCGACTGCCATAGCGTCAAGCAGTGGCTGTAAACGTTCACTACAGCAAGCCCACAAGCGACGGCAAACAACAACGAGAGCACACGCGGCAGCGATGAATGTGACGTGGAAGCACGAGCATCGGGTTTACTCGAGGAAGCCTTCCCAGTACTCCAGTTTTCTCCAGCACCTCCCTATATCTTGAAGGATTTTCATATCCCTCACACCTTTCTGATTGGATTGGTAACCTTATTCAGTTACATACTGAAAAGTATATTATATCGATCGGTACATAACTGGATGAAGTGAAATATATATTATACTTTCGTGATTTGTCAAGGGAAAATTGAAAAAATTTGACTATTCCTTTACCGCAAGATATGATTTTAATATACTGAACGATATGAAAAGGAAGAGGATAGCTTATGGTTCGCCCTCGGGAGTTTAATGAAGAGCAAGCACTACATGCCGCGATGGAAGTGTTTTGGGAGAAGGGCTACGAAGCGACTTCATTAAGCGATTTAACGGCAAAAATGGGCATTCAACGACCTAGTCTTTACGCCGCGTTCGGAGATAAAAAGGAGCTTTTTGAAGCTACACTTCGCAAATACAATCAATCCCATGCTTCTTATGTGCGCGCCCGGCTACAGAGCGTGCCGTCTGTCAAAGAAGCGTTTCACGCTTTCTTTGCGGGCATTGTGGCGGAAGGATACGAAGAAGGTCCAAGCCGGGGATGTTTCTGCCTCAATGTCATGGTCGAGCTTGCTCCACATGATGCCAAATTTGAAGAGCTGACCAGAGAGCACCAGACGTATTTGGCGGCGATCTTTCAGGAAATCATTGAACGGGGGATGCGATCCGGCGAACTGGGGAATCATGTGAGAGCCAAAGCGCTCGCCCAGACACTTGTCGTTTCAATGATCGGTCTTACTACGTTGATGAAATCCCGCCCCGATCGAACATTTGCGGACAACGCTGTTGCGACCATTATCGCTTTTCTAGAGTAAACCGTTTGTCATTTGAAGTGCTCAGCGATCTACAAAACGACTAAACAGCGCTGTTAATCAAATTCATCGCTGGGTCGACATTGTCTTTCCGAAATTGCGTCGGGTCTTTAAAATCCTTACCTGCACCAGTGCTATCCAACACTCAGACTCTTTCCCTTACCGAAAGAAATCAGTCGATTATCCACTGATCAGGTCCTTTCCGGTTGGAAGCAGTTTGTGAAGCGTCATGCTGGTGTTAAACGAGCAGAGCAACTCATTCCACTAGCAAAATGCACCCACGTCTGCTTCATTTCCTTTATCTCATGACGATGGCATGGTGATGACCACCCCAGAAATTCGAGCTTTAAGAGCGAAAAGCGCTAGGGCGAGGTGGAGACATGCATAAATGGAAGAATTTGAGCGATTGCACCTCACCTCTATTTACGCATGCCCTTTTTATGTTCCCCAAGCCACAAGCCCCTCCATTGAATCTTCTCACACACTTAAATAAAGGTGAAATCCTGCGAATTCATGAAATTGAGTGAGGATACTGAATCACTTCGAGGGAGCGTAATGAGTCTCATCTAAATTCAAGAGTTAAACCCACTCCAACCTCCAATAAATTCGCCACATCTGATAATGCAATTTTCGATTTTAAATCTGTACAATGACAAGCATGTAAATATTTCGGTTTGACAGTCTGAAAATATTCCACGGTTTTGTTCATCTGATATTCTCCAGGATTTAGCAGATGAAATCCTCCGATTATATCGAGAATCCTATCGTCTCCACAAACTTTTTTGGCATACTCAATGGTATTGCAGATTCCTGAGTGTGAACATGCAACAATGATGACAAGCCCGTTTTCAGCTTTATAAACCAGTGCAGAATCATCCATCAGGTAGTCCTCTGAGATTTCGCCATCTCTTGCAATTTGTCCAATAGCGTTATCCGCTTCAAAAGGCATCGTCCTTTCAATTTCACCTAGGAAGACCAACTTCTCCGTCAGCCACACTGGCATTTTTGTGTATTCCAATTTAAAATGTCTACTGATTTTCTCAGCATTTAGCAAGCTCCCTATTTCTTCACCATTCAAGAGTTTGCTGTAGAATACATCGGGATGAGCAATAATGGTTGGAAGTCTGAATTCTAATTGTTCAAGTTTCGCTTCAGAGAACATTCGAATGAGTGGATCCAATCCCCAGGTATGATCGTTATGCCCATGTGACAGCGCAACGTAATCAAGTTTTCTCAAATCAATTCTCATCTTTTCTGAATTGCGAATGAACGCATCTGAGTATCCTACATCAAACAGTATCCTCTTATCTTCATCTTCGATTAAATAAGAAACAGCTGGCTCACCAACAAAGTAGCGGTCGATGTAAGTGTTATTATCAACCAGCACAGTTAATTTCATTGAGATATCCTCCTCTTCATGTCGAAGACCTAATGCCCCTCCACAAAACCAAGCAAATATATTATACCTTTCTGCCACTTAATGAACAAAACTGCCCTTAGTTTAGCAAAGGCTGCCAGCGCTCTAGTAAAGCGGCTTGAGGAAAAGGAAGGAATCAGACAAAAATCAAATATTGCAGAATTATTTATCAAGAGAAGGTGGCGAATTACAACAATATAGAGCTGAAATAAGTATTTCGTATGGGGATTGGATAGCAGATACCTGTAGGCGGAATGGGATTGAATTGATTGAATCAAGACCTTGGAATACTGCATTAAGCAGAGCCGTAAAGTGTTTATTGTAATGTAAAAACTTTGTCTACATAGGCGGATACCTCAAGTGTGAAGAATCCGCTGGTCATCCTATTTCTACTTGGCCAAAGGATAAGAAACTCAACATCATTATCTTTTGACCATTGTTCCATAGCGATATGAATCACTGTGCCAATACCTTGACTTCGAAAACCGGGGCGAGTATAGACATTTGTTACATATCCGAAATAAGGATCTTGAGATTTACCCGGTCTAGGCACTTTATGTATTAATTGCAGGTGCATATGCGATACTAGCCTTCCTTCAACCCCCGCTATCCTAAATGTACCAATCTCTTTGCTTTTAATCGCTTTCATCAAAAACTCACTACAAATCTGGTTAAACTCCTCAAAGCTAACAGAATTAATGGTTTTCCCTTCCAACGAGAAATCCCAGCGCATTTGAACAATTTCATCAACATCGTCTAATGTTGCCAATCGAGTGATTACCATCATTCACCTCTTTGGCAGTATATTTTCCAGAGTAAAAGAGGCATTTCCTGCTGTATGAGTTAATCCTTCACTGTTATTGTGTTAACCTGCCCTTTACACAGCACTTAAAAGTACCGCCTAATTCCCGTCGACGTTCACCGCGTAATTGCACGTACCCGAAAACCATCGGAACGTTTTGATTATTATCAGCAGCATTTTTTGGAAGGATGGCTTGATCCTTACGTAACGTAAGGCTGTATAGTGAGGGTACAGGTAAAAAGCTAGCAACCAGAAAAGGGGATGATCATGCTACGAGAATGAAAAGTTGGAGAACTTGCTAAAATGGCAGGACTGACGGTTCGAACATTTCGGCGGCAAGGGAACCATCGCAGACAATGGGCTCGAGTCCAGACAAGGCGATCCGTTCTTCACGTTTCAGGACCCGAATGGAAACGGATTAATGGTCGTTCAGAAGTCATTTCCAAATCAGAGGAGGAAAATACAATGAAAAAAGTAATTTCGAAAGACGGAACCGCCATCGCGTTTGATAAATCCGGGAATGGACCGGTGATCATTCTGGTATGCGCTGCATTTCAAACTCGTTCGGATCCGATGATGTCGCAGCTTGCTTCACTTCTGTCACCCCACTTTACCGTGTTCAACTACGATCGTCGGGGGCGAGGGGATAGCGGTGATACGGCGTCGTACGCGGTTGAGCGCGAAGTCGAAGATATCGAAGCTCTCATCAACGAGGCTGACGGATCGGCATTCGTATTCGGCATGTCTTCCGGTGGAGTTCTTGCCCTCGAAGCGTCTCGCAAGCTTGCTATCGCAAAACTGGCATTGTACGAGCCACCGTTCATCGTTGACAATACGCGACCTCCGCTGCCGAAGGATTACTTAAAGCAGCTCAAGGAGCTAACAACGTCAGGCCGCAGAGGCGATGCAGTCGAGTATTTCTTGACGAAGGCAGCAGGCGTTCCTGCCGATTTCGTTGCTCCGATGCGAAGTGCGCCTTTCTGGCCGGCGATGGAAGATGTAGCGCACACGTTGGTCTATGATGGCACTATCATGGGTGACACCATGTCGGGCAACCCATTGCCCGCCGAGCGGTGGTCTTCCGTATCGATCCCTGCGCTCGTGGTGGGTGGAGGGGCAAGTCCTGAGTACCAGCAAAATGCGGTGAAAGCGCTCGTGGACAGACTCCCCAATGCAAAGCTCCACATCATGGAAGGTCAGGATCACAACGTGGCTCCGGATTTTCTCGCTCCCGTTTTGACTGACTTTTTCTCCAAGTAAATGAAAGGAGATTATAGCAATGAGAAAAATCATTTTGCTCATGCATCTATCGCTTGATAGCTTCGTAACAGGACCCAACGGTGAAATGGATTAGATTATCCATGCAGAGGAAGAACAGAATTATGTCACCGACTTGCTAAACACCGTAGACACCGTTTTATTTGGACGTGTAACTTATCAAATGATGGAAAGCTTCTGGCCCACTGTACACGCGCATCCCGTCTGGTCAAAATCGAAGTACCATGCCGAACATGCTGTCTGGATCGAGAAAACAGAGAAAATTGTATTCTCCAAGACTCTGGAAAAAGTGGGCTGCCACGGCGGCTCTTTTTTCTACGAAAAAACTACGTCAATATAATTGACTAACAGAATATCTTCTCCCTTTCCCGCTTCAATGCAGTCAGATAAGCATCGGGGTCTCGATTAAAGCGTCTACGCTCTAGACTTTCGTACAAACGAGAATCCCACTCCGCTTTAAGTTATTGATCTTTAATTCGCTGTACCAGCTATCAACCTTTGGAACAAAAAAATGAATGAATCCACCAAACTGACAGTCACCAGTGTGTTCTGTCAAATATATAGTCATTTCATCCTTAGTGATCAGGGCAAAAACAGGAAAATTCGGCTCAAATTGATGTTCCCAATCGATTTTAAAACCCAATCCTTCCACGTAGAACGCTTTACTTCTCCTCTTCCGCTCCGGATATTGTAGGTAACGTCCAATCCTTTATCCGTAATCGTCACCTCGACCGATTCATCGGGAAGCCGTTCACCGAACAATGGCGGGCAGCGATGTCAATTGACTGTTCTTATCTTCCGTAGCATCATTTGAAGGATGCCCGTGGTAAAATATAGTTGCCGAACACTTACCCTGGTTCCCAGACAAGGAGACTATTTTTATAATGGCTCTGTTAAACACAGTTGTTGATTTTTGACCAAAACAAAACCCACAAACACTAAATGTGGGTTATATGCCTTTTATTACGGTTATTGACTATACGTTCAACTTCGTATGTAAGCTCAGAGATATTTTCTCCTGAATAATTTTTTTGCAGGAAAAAAAGATTACTATGTTTATTGCCATGTTTTATTACTTCCCATGAAACTTGGGATACAAGGGTTTCCTCGTCGTTAATCTTTATTTTTCCTTGAACTGACCCTACTATGTTATAGACGTCATCGTGATCTTCTGTTAAGAAAACAAAATATTTATTTCCTTCTTTCATAGGAATACTTCCTTCAATCCCTATCGTTATTATTCCAGGTTCACCAAGATCATCATTCAATTCAGATCCTGGCTTTCCTGAGGTATATTTGGACGCTTCTCTTTCATCGAATTCCCCTCCCGTTTCCAGTACAGATACTGTATCACCTATCTCTACATCACCTTTATAGACTTTAGTTAATCTTAATTCAGAGACTGTATATACATCTAATCTTTCATAATTAGGGTTACTTTTTTGAGATATAACTTCAGCTTCAGCTATGATATCTGCATTTTCAGCTAGACCCTCCACGTCATTGAAAGTCTCGGTAAACATTGCTTCACCAGAAACTATTCTATAATCTGAATCACTGGAATAAAGAAAATTTTGTTTTTTTAAGTCACCTATATAGTAAATAGCAAGTCCTGCAATTGTTATAAACCCAATAGTAGCCAATGCTATTTTATTTGTGGATTTTCTATTCTTAATGCTAATCATTAGTATTCTCCTTTCAATCACTTGTTTTAATTCGTTTAATGGTCCATACATTGCTATTGCAGCGCTAGTAGCATCAGCATCGGGAAAATAGATTCCCCATTTAGTCCATTTTTCAATATTCTTGTACATCAGGGAAGCACTGTCAAAATCAATATGAGCCATTACAGCTTGGAAACAAAGTTCTTGTTCTCGTTCAATCGGTAAATTATAGGCTTCACTATCCAGTTTGAACTTATCGAAATCATTTTGTCTAAGAATTTGTATCCATTGATACGATTCTTGATATGGTTGGACTTGTCTATCCCCTCTCCAATTGTGCAATATAACTCAAACTAATAGCTTTTATCTTCAGGGAAGGAGAAGTCAAGGTCTTTTATTTGTTCAGCACTTTTCCAAGCAACTTCATAGATAATTTTATTAACTACCCTACATTGGCACCGACCATCGCTTTTCCTCTTCTGGTTTACCTTGTAATGCCCTGAGTAGCTGTCTATCTGAAATCACACATATGGCTGCCGCCCCAAGCCATTTATTCAGTATCCCAACCTCCAAGGTACACATTTATTCTTCTTTTTCTGTAAATCCTTTACAATTCCTGCCTACTTTATTAATACGTACTCCACGTTAATCTGCCCGATAGCTGAACAGGCTGCCTATCATGCCGGCAGCCTTGCGTCAAATATGAAGCGGTCGATTCGGCGGAATATCGACCTCCAGGGGAATGTTCAGCTTCCATGCGGCTATATGCAAATTTTGCAGCAGCGTGAACCATTCCTCGTCCGAGCATGCATAATTTTTCGTTTTGGTGGTAAAGTTCCTGCCATCATGCTGTTGAAATGTGATCTCTCTACCCCTAACATTTTCCATATTCGCATTGCAATCTACGACGATTTTCCTGATTTGATCTGCGGGCAATTGATTTTTTTCAGAGAAAATAATCCGATTATGCTCATAATCTACGATGATCCGCCGGGTCTTTATCGTGCTGTAAGTAAGTGTTAATCGAGTCGCGGGGGATATGGACGAATCTGTACTTGCTTGCAACTGCGCCGTTGCTTCAAGCGCCTCCAATCTTCGATTATTCAGCCGTTCATTTATTTGCAACAACCGATCCTCCACTTTATAATGGCCCTCGATATATCTAATAGGCAGTTTGATGACTTGCTCGGGCGTATAAAGAATGTATTCTTGCAACCAGAAAAAACTAAAGCGTGCGATTCTGAATTTTTGCTCGACCCCGATCAGTTCATTGAACGCCACATCGTAGCGGCTGCCCCATTTCGAGAATTGAATCCGATCATGCGACATTACGATGGAATACGGTGGCCGCAAGTAGCCGGATAGCGCTGTTCCGCTCATGAACAAAAAAATGCCCAGGAACACGGCTGAAGCATTGATCGCCAGCATTTTCAGATCCCCCGACAGAAAGGACAACCATCCCATGAAAGGGAATTTGATCGAAAGGATCAGAGCCGAAAATATTCCAATTAAGAGAAGGGACACAAAAAGCGATACCATTGCAGCAAATCCAAGAGATTTAAACAACGATTCCCGCCTCAGTGTTTCCGGCGGTGATTTGCTCCCTTGCTCCCATTGCTTCCGTTTACGCTGAAATTTCGTCTTTATCTGTTTATTCATAGTTAAATTATAACCCTTCTTCTAGTACATATTAACCGTGCCGAAATAATGGGAAGGAAGCTCTTCGGCACAAATAACGCCGCAATTCCCTTTGTTATCTCTATACAAATACGTTAATCATCCCAGTCATATGTGGGGCATGGTTTTTAAAGTTGAACTTCTCATAAAAGGCTTCTTTTCCTTCAGATGCAAATAGGCCGACAAACGCGATCCCGTTTTCGATCCGACGTTTTTTGATGTGGGCAAGTAAATAATTAAGAATTTCAGTACCCAATCCTAATCCTTGCATAGAGGGAAGAACCGCGACGTCCTGGATATAAAAGAACATATAGCCATCACCAACTATGCGCCCCATACCGACCGGCTCCTCATTCACAGTTGCGACAACTCCATAAAGAGAGTTATTTAAAGAACCCTTCGACATTTCGGTGTTAATGTTGCCCCAACCCACTGCCTCCCATAACATTTGGTGTTCTATGACAGACGGTATACGTTCCTCGATTATATAATTTAGGGCCGCCAAAATAACCACCTTGCTTTCTTATAGAGTTGGCGGCTAACCTTTGGTTACCGCCGATTTAAATGTATTTGATGTACTCCATGACACACACACCTTTCTTAGTAGTCATAATTTTATTCTGCAATTTATTGAACTCTCCTGCCAGTAAGCGTATTGACTTCCTGTTGATAGTCCGATACTCGTTGAATAGCCACCACTTTGCACTACCTTGCCGTTCACCGTGATTTTCGCTCCTTGTTCAGCTGAAGGCATAACTGAAATACTTGCAGTGTTTGATGGTACATCAACTTGATAACTATGTCGGCCAGGAATAGTTGAAATATTCTCTGTCCGTTCGTTATCCTGACCGGACTCTGACGGCTTCTGAGTGTTTGGAATATCTTTGGACAATTCGTTACTCTGCTTCAAATCCGACAGGTTCTGAGTGTTTGCAGTATTTTTTTGAGGCTCGTTACTGCAACCGGCAAGGATTACGATCATGGTTAAAATGATAAAGATTGAGTTTCTTATTATTAACTTACCTCCGAATAGTCTTCAAACATACGATCAAAGGCCATGAGCCCGCACACCGCCAACATTACGACGCGAGAATGGATTCCTCCTCACATTTTCCCATGGACAAGAGAAGCCGCTTAGTTGTTTCCGGTCGCTTGTTCCCTCAAAAGAGTATGAAATTCGTTAATGACTTTTTTGCCGTCTCCCTTGAAGGAAGAGCCATGCATAATCGCAAGAACCTGAGGATTCAATTCGGCTAATTGCTCCAACAATTGCGCCGTGTGTGAGCTGTAGGAGATATAATGGGAGAAGGGTCCTTCGCTTGAAAGGATGTCTTTTGTTTGGGGGACAATACTTTTTTCCGTAATGGCTACCACTTCTCCATTCTGATGGAACAGGTCGGAAGTAAACAGGACCCGATCCGTTTCTTCGAAGAGCAGGCCCGCGTCCCAGCCGTGGGGAAGATGCGGCGTGCGAATGTAACGGAAGGTCTTTTTGCCGGTTGAAAAGGTTTCGTTATCGGAAAGGGGACGAATCGGCCTTGCTGCAAAATCCCCGTTAACCGATGCCGAAACAAATCCCGTAACCGCCACGGCTTGAGGGGCAACGGCCAGCCAATCGTTTAGGGCACCGCATTCGTCCGATTCGTAATGGCTGTAGCTAATCCAGCGCAGATCCTTCAGTTCGATGAGACTGGCAGCCGCTTTACTGAACTCGGAGAAGAGCGCTTTGGGACCTGTGTGGTATAGCAACGGTTCGTTATCTCGGATAAGAAACAGATTAAGTGTAAATCCGGACTGTGGGATAAACGTGGAAATACGGAATACGTTGGGTGCGATTTCGTGGATTCGTGTCATTTAAACTCTCCTTTTAGTGGATTCGCGGTAAGCCAAAATAGGCATCACGATGTATGTGAATCGCGACGCAACAAAATATGGTTTGCTAGCTGTTCTGGTTCGTCGCTTTCAATGACTACTTTATCAAATTCAAATCCCTTCAAATCGAGTATGACTACTTTGCAGGCATCATGATACGATAAGAAGTATTTCTTTCCTTCGATAATGAAGATCCCGGCTTTATATCTAGACGAAGCAATGCCTGTTCTTTTTACAGCAGTCCAGGGAAACTTGAAATTTCCGGATTGTACTTCTTCTATCGAAGCGTAAGGAATTTGGATGGTTTTTCTCAAATTAGTAACCGCTGTCCATCCTGAAATATTCACTTCTACACCACGATCACCTAAGACAACTTGAACACTCATCCTTTACGTCCTCCTTTTTACATCAAGGCTACTGTTACGCTTATTTCGTCACGAAGCAGGCAACTCTTTTCGGGATAAATAGAAATGCGATAAAAACAGGAAAACGACGATAAGAAACAACGTGACCGCCACTGTGGTCATAAAGTGAGGCAAAGCACTGCCAGAGATCATGATATGGACCGCATGGTTCGTCAAATGAGCAGGATTCATGATTTGAAATCCAGATCCCAATGCGGTTGCGACAGCTCCCGCGACGATAGCAGCCTGATGAAAATATCTTCCAGACTTTCTTGTACCAGTTCGAACTTTTGAATTGGCAACTGCAAACTTCTAATACGATCCAATAGCCACGTTCTTCCGCTGGCAATGTCTTTAACACGTACCTTGACGAAACAGCCGGTTGGGTCAATCGATTCAACGATATTTTCGTTTACAAGCTTCGGAGCCCACTCATGAACGCGAGGCGCCTGGATGATGAAAATGGGTTGCTGATGAGATTCAAGCACTTGATGGAGGGTGCCGCTGAAAAGCAATTCACCCTGATTCAGGATAGCGCTGCTCCAAGCTCTCTTGATCGATATCCGAAAGCCTGCCCATGAACGTGAGCAATTCCTTTCCTGTCATCCACGGGTAGAATGTGGGGTGTTGTGGCAAATACCCAATAAACGGACGTTTTCTATCATGACGCTCTCCTTGGAATAGAATTTGACCGGCAAAAGGCTTCGTTATCCCGATTTCGTAACCGTAATGCATTTGCGAATCCTTCTCAACTTTTTGACGAGTTTTGCGGAATAAACATGCCTGCGAAAACTCGAGCGGTTCGTTTGGGTGTCGGCTGTTTTTTTATTGCTTCTTCGATGCACTTGTTAACGGACTCGACGAGCTCGAGAAATTCTTCATTCGTCAGATGAAGAGGCGTATACCAATAGCTGAATCCCTCTTCTTTATACCGGGTTGGAGACGCTTCCGTCAGATACGTTGTCGCTAACTGAAGCACATTGCCGTGAAATGCCGTGAAATGGCGAATATGATCTTCCTGAGAAGTATTCTCAACTTCGTCTTCTGAAATTTCCAGATTTTCTTTCCGAATGGAAAACACTCGTTCTTCCGTTCCCTTCACATTTTTCTTATCTTTGATCTCGATCAGTTCACCCTCAAGCAAAAGATTGATATGACGATATAAGGTAGCTTGGGGAACGTCGCCAAGCACATCTAACAGTTGGGCAATCGTCAACGGTTTGCCGAGAAGCAATTGTTGTATAATCCGCATTCGAACAGGATGAAGAACCAAATCAGCTTTTTTTGTCATCAAAATTGTCCTCCGCATCATTATCATTATATAAAATGATAATGACACATTTTATTGATATCGTAAAGCTGTAGTCTTCATCCGTAATCAGGATGTTGTAAATGATGACGAGAAGCTGCATGAGCGGCTTCTACGAGAAGCACATGACAAATATCATGTGCGCTGGGAAAATCTTTAAGCCTGCAACCTTGAGAGATACAGGGATTGTCAGCTTCTATCCCTTACCGGAAGCCGTACTTGCTCATCAGATGAATTGCTTAATGCAATATCTTGTAACTACTCATCATTCTCCTGACTACTTTCGCCGCGCAGCGACACTTCGAAATGCTCGGCCAGTTCCTTGCCTGTCACGGGTTTTTTTGTACTATAATGAGCAGTATGGACAGAAACTGATTGACTCGTATACACTAACCATCTTTTCTGAAAATGAGGATGCCACTATTTTTGTAAATGGACGCTTTCATTCATCCGTTTCATTCATAGAATCACACAGATCAGCACATGTTGAATCGTCGAGGAAGTCTGAAAACAAACTATTGCAAAGGTGTGATTGATCTGGAAAATATCGATAAAAAAATCGATTGGATGAAGAGGTTTTCAGTTACCGGGTAACGAAAAACAATACGGTTTTTATCGACTGGTATGGAAAGCAAGTGACCATTCTTAAGGGGAAAGAAGCTGAGAAGTTTCTGGTCAAGATGGATCAAGCAAGTAATCACAAAGAGAGACAGCTTGTGATGGCTAAGATAACGGGGAATTTCAAAAGAGGTAATGAAAAGGAGGCTTCCCATTGAATATAAGGTCACTCACTTCCGGATGTGGAACGTTTTGTTTAAGAATTACAATCATACGATCAATTTCTTCTTCAGAGCCTTCAACGTTCATAATTTTTCCTACTGGTTCAATTAAGTCCTCTTTACTTAACTGCATCATTTTGTCCCCCCTTCGAATTCTTTGATCGTTAGGATTATCACGCTCTACAACCTGTTAATAACGTAACAAAGGCAGCTGTTAATCGTACATGCCACCCTTGTTTGTCGTTTATTGAGCTCTTGAACCCGTTAGCGGAATGATTGAAATCTACATGTTGGTTATCATACCAATAAATCATACATCAGAAAAATCAATGTTAAGTGTCTTCGGCATCGACTAATTCTTTGTAGACATGGTTGTTCTGAAGCAGTTCATCATGTGTTCCCTGTTCTTCGACTCGTCCCCCCTTCATTACGTAGATGATATCAGCATTTTTTACTGTTGAGAGTCGATGAGCAATCACTATGGTTGTTTTTCCCTGCCTTATTTCGTCCATATTGCGTTGGATCAAGCGTTCAGTGTGCCTATCCAAAGCAGACGTTGCTTCATCCAGAATGAGGATCTCTGGATTCCTTAAAACAGCGCGCGCCAAAGCCAGCCTCTGTTTTTGTCCACCAGACAATGTAATCCCTCTCTCGCCTATCGTTGTATCATAGCCATTTGGTAAATTTACGATATCATCATGAATACACATTAATCGACAAACATGCTCGATTTGTTCTTGTGTAACATTCTCTACTCCCATCACTACATTTTCTCTTATGGTTAAGGCAAACAAATATGGTTCCTGAAAGACAATCGTAACCTTTTTTGCCCAATCTCCTCTTTTGATCTGTTCAATCTCCTTCTCGTTCACGAGAATACTTCCCGAGTCTGGAGAAAAAAAACGAATCAACAGATGAGCAATCGTTGATTTCCCACTGCCACTTCCCCCCACGAGGGCAACCTTTTTTCCAATGGGAACGGCCAGATTACACCCTTTCAGAACGGAATCGCTACTGCCATCATAACGAAAGGTGATTTGTGAACAAGTGAGGGAAGTAACCGGCTCCTTTAAAGGTAACGTACCATCCGAGATCGTTCTGTCTTCAAGAAAATTTCTGACACGATCGACAAATGCCATTTTCCTTGCGACCTCAACGGAAACCTTGTATGCTTTCTCAATTCCAATCATTAATTCCGAAGTTAATTGATAAATGACAACAAAGAAACCTACAGACAATTCCCCTTGTAATACCTGGTACCCGCCGATGGCAAGCGCCATCATGTAACTTCCCCAGATGATTGGATCTTTTGTAAGGAGCTGCTTCACTATCATTTTTCCCTCTGAAATGACACTTTCGTAATAACGGTCAAATACTCTCAAATACCTTTTGTACTCCCACTCTTCCCGATGAAAAGCAACAACTTCTCTTGTAGATGCTACTCCTTCTTCCATGCAAATGACTACTGCTGTCTTTTCCTTCTGGATTTGTGCAGCCATTATTTTTTGCCTAGCACCAAAGGTCCGTCCCATTTTTACAAAGATGATGCTGAATACAAGTACACCTGCAAGAATTAACGGGCTAGCGGTCCCAATAATAATACTAACGATTAATGCGTGAAAGATATATTTGAATGCATCGGCAATATCCTCCCCGATTAGTCTAGCCACAGCAGGGATCTCATTTGAAAACAGTTCTACGTACCGGCCTGTTCTCTCTTTGTGCAACTGGGGAATTGGAATGTGATACACGTGGTCCAGAGCCAGGGCTGTTAACCGCTTCCGAAAAAAACTATGTACAATTCCTAAGAGATAGGGACTGAAAACAAACAAAAGGGAGTAGACCACATAACAGACAGCAATCATCGCCAACATTCGCCAAAACAAAGGATAATGCCCTTTCACAATCACTTCATCGATAATTTGTTGTTGCAGTGTCAGTGTTGCAATATAGGCTACAGACTCCAAAAGCCAGAGAAGCATCGCAATAAAATACAAGCCTCTGCACTTTCTGATATGCGACCAAATCCAAACCCAGTTACGCATGGATTACCTCCTGGCTGACATCCTCATTAGCGAGTCGATAAAAAGCTCCCTTTTGGCGCATCAGTTCATCATAAGTACCTGTCTCTATGACAATACCTGCATCCATTACGATAATTCGGTCATAATCTCGTATGGTGCTAAGACGGTGAGCCACTGTAATAATCGTTACGTGCTTGAGAGTATCCTGAAAGGATCGTAAAATGAGATTTTCGGTTACATTATCCAGTGCAGAAGTGGGTTCATCCAGGATTACAATAGGTGCCTGTCGAAGGAACATTCTGGCTAATGACAACCGTTGTTTTTGCCCACCGGACAGTTTTACCCCCCGTTCACCTACCAAAGTATCGTAGCCTTCAGGTAAATTCATGATCATTTCATGCAATTGCGCTCCTCTGGCTGCTTCCATAATCTCTTCTTCCGTGGCATCTGGTCTTGCAAATTGGATATTTTCCCGTATAGAAGAACCAAACAAATATACGTCCTGAAACACAAGCGACAATGCGTTGCGAAGCGAAGCAAACGAATAATTAGCCACTGGAACATCGTCCAAAAGGACCTCACCCTTTTCAGGATCATAAAATCGTCCAATTAATTTGAGCAAGGTTGATTTTCCACATCCGCTTTTTCCTACAATAGCTATTTTTTCACCAGCATGGATGGTTAAAGTCACTCCTTTTAATACTTGCTGTTTATCCGGGTATGAGAAATGAACGTCTTTGAAAGTGATCTGACCGTGAACAATCTTCGGAGCATAGGGTTGGTCAAGTTCTTTTACTTCGGGAGTGACACGCATAAATTCGTACAGGTTTTTTACCTGGTACAGGAGTACCTTTTGTTCCGTTATCAGTGTGATCAACGATGTCAAACGATGCAAAGCATTGAAATAGTAGAGCAAAAAGGCTACAAACTCCCCCACTGAAAGGGTTTGGTTCTGGATGGCGTAAAAGCCGTAGATAAACAATATGATACAGCCGATGTAGTAACTTAACCGTCTAACTGTCCCCCTCCAGTATGCGTACCAGTAACGCATCACATAGTATTTATTCACCAAATCCGTCACGTGAAAAACTCGTTGTGAATCCCACAAATGCGAAAAGGACGCACGTAATTCCGTCAAGGCAGATATACTTTCATATACTTTCTGTCCAAACTGCATTTGGCTGTTCGCCAATTTTTGAGCAGTCCATGAGGCTCTTTTTTCAAAATAAGGCCCTACTAGGTAATAAAGGAGAAAACAAGGAAGAAACAATAATGTCAGAGTACTGCTAAGTGAGAACATAAGAATAAAGGAAATACAAGTGAAGATCGCATTTTGCAAAAAGTCAGGAAAATATTGACGGTATAATTTCTGGAGAGCGGAAACTTCGGTGTTTAGTAATGTCAGAATGGCTCCCGATGGTGTTTTTTCATAATAGGAGAAACCAAGACGACGTAACTGTTGAAAAATAGCGATTTGTAAATCACGAGCTGTATTCTCCTGAATAATCCGTTGAGCAAGTTCCTTCCCAGAGCCCGCCCCGAATTTAAAGGCTAACACCAAGAGAATCAAGAATATGCCCATGACGAAACCTTTCATATCTTTTGCAGGGTAGATTACATCGATAAAATGCTGAACAAATTTCGGAATTAAAAGCTCACAGGTCGCTGCAATAAAACCACATGTACAAAGCAAAACAACCCAATTCTTGTAAGGTCGCATGAATGAAAGAGCCCATATATATTGCTTCGTAGTTACCCTAGTGTTTTCATCATGTGATTGATTCACACTATTATCCTCCTCGAGATCTCCTCCCAGTTGTTCTTGATGAGTAAGTTGTATTTTACCATAATTTGGGCGACTATCAAAAATGGTTCACTTCCTATTTTTCCCTCTATCAATGCGGAATAGCGTTGAGCTGTCCGATTTCTCCTGATTCAAGGAATAATTGACGACCACCTTTGCACCGGATTGCGCTAATTGAATGACCACCTGCCGCCAAATGCCACGGAACACATCCCTTGTTTAGTGATAATAAAGTAATAGACCGGCACTCCTTATCTATCTAGGAATTCCGGTCATTTTAATCGATAAGATATTTTAGACTCGATGTGGTATCTCATTGTTGCATAAGTAAATTCGAATAATAAAGTTGTAGACTGCCCAATTGAGCTAACGGGTAATTATCTTCAAATGCCTATGTTAAAATATGGTTATAAGTGGTCAAGCCATCGAACAATATTTGGGGAGGACCGGCATGGATAAGAATTCTGTTTATAAAACAAACAGTTTCTATTGGGATACAAAAGGCAATGACTTCTTAGGAGCAATCGTGCTTCCTTTTTATGGAGCATTTGTCTCAGAAGAAAACTGCCAGCTTTTTGGCGACGTTTCGGGGAAAAAGATGCTGGAGATCGGCTGTGGAAACGGTCAATCCTTGCAATATCATGGAGAACGTAAAGCATCTGAACTATGGGCTATCGACATATCAGAAAAACAAATCGAAAAGGCAGCGCAACATTTGAAGTCATGCGGTCTTTCAGCAAAATTGATCTGTTCTCCCATGGAAGAAGAATGTGGCGTACCAGTGGATTATTTTGACGTTGTTTATTCGATTTATGCCATAGGCTGGACCAGCGACCTTGAGGGTACTTTTTTCCGGATCGCTTCTTACCTTAAAAAAGACGGTGTATTCATTTTCAGTTGGTCTCACCCTATACACAAATGTGTTGTTGCAGAAGAAAATAATAGGCTTGCTTTTAAAAAATGCTATTTCGATGAATCTTGGTATTCGTTATCTCTTGATGAAGGCACTCTAACATTGTCGGACCGAAAACTATCAACCTATGTGAATACGTTGGCAAAAGCGGGATTTGTAATTGAGCAAATGATTGAGCAATCTGATGATGAAATCATGCAATCGCGGGACGATAACAGCGATTTTGCAAAAAAGGCAAAGATGCTACCTGTAACTTTTGTAGTCAAAGCAAGAAAACTATAGGGTATCGTTAGTTGAATAAAAAGAGGTATTCAGAAATGTATTTTTTTGCTCCTGAATACCTTTTTTAGTTTCCAATTTGATTTCTAAGTACATATGCGATTAACATGTAGTTCTTAACTATTGTTATAAAAAACTACAGAAATACTTTATTTTACCAGTCTATAACTATATTTTCCGAATCTATTGGTTTATTTTCTTATAACATCTTGTCGATTTTCTGCAATTTCGCTGAATCTCTGATATACCATCCAAAAGAATTATTGACTCAGCATCAGCAGGTACTTTCTTTCGCACTCAACTTCGTTCCTCCGGGACAACAGCCGCTCCTGACGTTCTTTCAACTCGCCGAGTCGGTTGGAAGAACAGGTCGTCGTCGACGCCGTTTCCTTCAAATAACTTGAGGAAGCACTCCCGCTGACTTTGGATGCTGGCGAGTTCTTTATCAACGGCAGACTCGATGGAGGAAGCCGACACAATCTGTAATGTAAGTCATTTACTTTTTTGCTAAAATAGGTTATTTTATAAACAGCTTAGCGATAGGCAAGTTCCTGACATGAAGGGAGATGGTTTTAATGGCAACTACTAATATGGTGGCTTGGTCTTAAAACTGAATAGCAGGCATATGCGAAAAAAGCGGGAAAACCCGTATTATTTGGTATGCCATTCAAAGTAACCTTTCGTGAATATTGCTGTTTGCAGGATACGATGAAGGTCGTATCTTTTTTTGCGTCCTGATGCCGCGCGACAGCAGCTTCTTTAGAGGCTGCTTGTCCGTGGCATTTTTGCGTCCAAAAAACGACATGAAAGGAGCTAACAAATAAACATGATGGATTTGAAAACCTATGGCTACACAGAAATAGAAGCAATTCCCGACGGATTATTGCCCGGCAGGGTGACGGAGCTTCGGCGCGAACGCTTCACGGTCATGACCGAGCGCGGCGAAGTAATGGCGGTGCTCAAAGGAGCGTTTTATCACAACGCGGAAACGCGCGTAGACTTTCCGTGCGTCGGTGATTTTGTCTTGCTGCACTACAACGAGAGCGGAGATTCTCTCATCGTTACGGTACTGCCCCGCCGTTCCAAGTTCTCACGCGCGGATTACTCAGGGCATGCCGCAGGCTATGCCAAAACCGTGCTGGAACAAGTCGTTGCAACCAACTTTGACTATGTGTTTATTCTTTCTTCTCTGAATGGGGATTTCAACGTTACCCGCATCATGCGGTACCTGACACAAGCCAGGCAGAGCGGCGGCCAGCCGGTCGTTATTCTGACCAAGGCTGATCTCGCCCCAGATTATAATCTCCCGCTCGGAGAAGTCAAACAAAGCATCCCTGATGTGCCAGTTCACGCGATCTGCAGTCATACAGGCATGGGGCTGAACGAACCCGATCTCTACTTGATGCCTGGTAAAACAGTCGTCTTTCTCGGCATGTCCGGCGTCGGTAAATCGTCTCTGCTCAATGCGTTGATAGAACAGGACATAATGAAAGTTCAGGCGATCCGGGAAGTCGACAGCCGGGGGCGGCATACGCCAACGCACCGTCAGCTGTTTATGCTCCCCTCCGGTACGATGGTCATCGATACGCCGGGTATGCGTGAGCTTGGACTTTTTGATGCTGACGAAGGCATACGCGCAAGCTTTACCGATGTAGAGGAATGGTTCTCGCAATGCCGATTTACGGATTGCCGCCATCAAGCCGAGCCGGGCTGTGCCGTTCTCGCCGCGCTTGTCGACGGTTCGTTATCGCGTGAACGGTGGGAGCATTATGTTGCCCAGCAGCATGAGAACAAGTATGTCCAGGATAAAACGAGCTACCTCATCGACAAGAGGGCGGGAAACAAAGCGACGGCCATGTGGAGCAAGCAACCGAAGAAAAACGGAGGATGGAAGAAATGAATATTACATTCGAAACGCTGATCTATGCCTTAAGCCGCCGATTCAAGAAGGATATCATCTCGGCTGACTGCCAAACCATGCCGTTACAGGGCGGTACTATGGGAAATGTGTACCTGGTAACGGGGATCGCCGAAACCGTGGATGGCGAAAAACTACCGTACCGTATCGTGCTGAAAATCCAGAAGAAATGGGAGCGTTACGGCGATCCGGGTTCATGGCGCCGGGAATATGATCTCTATGCGTCTAACTTGGGAGCGACGTTCTCGGATACCTTCCGCTGGCCGACATGTTATCACACCGAGATCAATGTCGAAGAAAATGAAATTCAGCTGTGGCTGGAATATATCGAAGGCGTAACCGGTTTAGACTTGACCGGTGACATGTATGAACAGGCCGCGCTCGAGTTAGGACGCTATCAAGGCAAGCTGTATGCGGAGCAGCCCACTGTGCTGCAAAGCCTGACCAACCTGAGCCATGCGGACCTCATGAAGAATACGTATCTGCATTACCGGTCATGGCCGGTCGTCTACGATTATATACGCTCGGAGGACTGCGAATTCCCGCAGCACGTGCAGCAAATGCTCATCGACATCGATGAGCACGCAGACGAGATACTCGCCCGCATCGAAAAATTGCCCCTCGTGCTATGCCACCGGGACTTCTGGGTGACCAACCTGATCTATACCGACGGGAAAATCGTGCTAATCGACTGGGATACCAGCGGATGGGGCTACCTGGGTGAGGATCTCGCAAGCCTGATTGCGGATGAAGCGGATATCGATCACATGGTTGAAAACTACCAGCGGTGTGTCCCCGCATATTACAAAGGCTTTTCGGAGTATACGGATGTATCCCCTATCGCCGATCATTACGTCCGCGAGATGATCCTTCTCGTATTCGGGTACAGGCTAGTGGAGGGGTATCTCCACACAGAGGATGATGACAAGAGGACGAAGCTTGTCCGTACGCTCCAAAAAATCTATGAAATGAAGACCAGTCCTGCTCAGAATTGACTTAAAAAAAGAAACTCCGAAAACCCTTTATTTCTCAGTCTAGTACTTTATTTTTACGGAACATCAGTCTAGAACACTCTCTCCCACAAACAAAGATAGCAGCGTTTTACTGAAAAACTTCCTTCAGTCATAATTTTTGATTGGCAAATTACAAATTCCCTTCAATTGCAATTTCATCCACATGCTCTAGCGTTGCTACCACCCATCGACTTACATAATCAATAAATTCAGCGCTGGATGGGTTACTGATTGCTAGTATAGACCAATGGTGCAGGATCACTTTCCATTCCGATTTACTTATGAAATTCATGCCGGTATGATCAAAATTCTCAAAGGCTTTCCCCGTAAGTGGATATACCTCTTTGATTCCTTCATATAAAAGATGAAAATCCTCACGATATATCCATAAGCCAGCACCCAATTTATCACGCCAGTGCCCCTTCTCATTTTCAGCATAAGGGTACAAGCCGTAGCCGATATTCCCATCACCGCGACTATGAAATTGCCGTACTTCGATGAGATTATCTTTTTGGGTGATACAGAGTGTCGAAGTGGGATGCTCCATATGCTCTTTTACTTGCAAGACGATTTTCTCGAATTGCTTCTGTCGGCTGTTATCCTCCAAACGATTAAAAAAGCTACATTTCAATAAGAAATGCCCACTCCATCTCTCTTGCTCCGTCCATTCAAAAAGAAACAATTCTTTCGTTGTTCGATCTGGTTTGTCTGCATGAACCCATTCGATAAAAGCTGTTTCCTCTTGTACGGCTGTTATAGATAAACCTGTCTCCACAAGAGTACAGTGAGCTGTGCCAAAATACTCTATCAAAAACGACTTGATCCGCAGTTTTTGTTCGTGAAGTGTCAAATAAGGAGTGCTAGCAATTTCAATGTCATAACGCACTAATAAAACTCCTTCAGCTTGTGGTAAGAAAAAGCTTGTCGCGGCGCGACAGCCCCTAAAAAACTTTTTCGCCGCTCCCCGCTTGCTTCCGCCCCCTCCGCTAGTGCTCGTATTTCTTCATCTCCAAATGACGTGACCGGAACGATTACATGGGATTCCTGGTCAGTGTGAAAGACGGGATCGTGTTCATAGGCTTGAAGGATTTCTTCAGGATTATCTTCATGAGGTCAGATGAATACATCTTCTGCGCAGGCCGGACACACGGCCACATACTCATCACCGTTCAAGTAGCGAAGCAGCCAATCGAATCCTGGTTGCCTCGTCTTCGTTACTTGTTTACCTATCGTACAGATATCGAAGTCAAGGACCTTTTCAAATGACTACCCCCAGTTTCGAGAGAACCCGATCCATTTCATGAAAATGTTGTTCGTCCCTTGAAGCATACATTAAAATACTATCGTCCTTATTCATTACCACTATTATGCTGTCATCGTAATTCCCATAAAATTCGATGCCAATCCAATGCCGAAAGGAAACACCTTTGTATGTAAAATGTTCACGAATAAACACCAAGTCGGTTTGTTCTATGGAATAGAACGATTCACAGCGTATTCAAGAGTGAACACGGTTTGCAAATAGGCCATCGCAAGAAAAAAATCGGTCAATGTTTCAAATTCCTTTTTCCATTCTTTTTCATCCTATTAACACCTGGGGCAATTCACCAAAAATATTTTTAACGGTTTGTATCTCGTCATGACTGAACCCGTTTGGCTTCGTAATATGAAACAGCTTTTTAATCATTGTAAAATCAGTCATCCGCATCACACTTTATCCTTGTAGGATTTTCCATCGATTGACTTAAGTATATTTCAAGTCAGCCTCCCTATCCATAATTCGGACCGTTCTTTGGGAAACTACTAACTCCGATGCAGTTTTAAAGTTGCTTTTTTTGCGATTCTGTTGTGCAATTCAACCTTTTCGTTCAATTGCTTTAACTAAAAGAACTTAATTTTTTTTCCTCAATTTTTCTTCTATAGTTGATCGTTCTAAAGTTCGAGTTTCCATATGCCCTTTGATCATTTCGTCATCTTCATAAACGTGTACTTCATATGTTAGTAGATTGCCTTCTATTGAAAAATCAGCTACTTCTTCCTTAACAGGGAGCTCCAGAATCGGAGTGAGCTCAAGTGTTGTTAAATTGAGGTGATAGAGATTACCTCCACGAGTTACCGTACCATGCACAAACCCAATCGTCGTTAAAACCGAATCATTGTCATACCATGCAATTTTCTTAGCTGTCCATTGAAAACCATGATTAAAATCAATATTCTCGATTGTATTACTGGCTAGCGCTTTCAATACAATTGTTCCGTTCGCTTCAAATTCTCCAAGCCCTTCAATCATCACTTGTTTTTCACCATTCGGCGACGGAATCCATGCATTTGGATCATCAGGTTCCTTTTCACGTTGAACTCGCTTAAATTCATAAGGAACTTCAATTACAGCAATAAAATTTGCTTTTTTAGTTGGCCATTTGGCTTCGATATTGTAAACATAAAGCCCCGTTTCATATGGGATTGAAAAACTATTTAATTTTAATGGTACATTCTTGCCCCAAAGATATACCGAAACGTTTGGATCATTGTCAATACGAATAGTAGCTGTTTCGTTAGGGCTTGTTACAATAGAAGGTAGTTGTTTAGCATAATCTAACAGAGGTTTTGCTTCATCTCCTTCTTCATGCAATATCAGTTCATTTTCAGTTTTGCCAATTGTTATAGTCCCTTTATCAATTGTGATTGCCTCTACTTCGTCAATCGATGCTTCTTTTTCCGCATTTTCCATTCCAAGACAACCTGAAAGTATAAGAGTAATGAGTAGCATACATGCAAATTTGAATTCACTTTTTTGCAAATTGCTCACTCCTTTCTTAACTATCAAATACGATAGCTTAATACGGTAATCAAATACCTGCTCAATCCCAATGCTTTTCCATGGCTTCTTCACATCGAGAAAAGCCATTTCTTGAATAAAACTGTACGCTGTCGCTACTTGGCCAAAGTATAAGAAACTCGACTTCATTCTCTTTTGACCATTTTTCCATTGCACGATGAATTTTGGATCCGATACCTTGGTTTCTAAAAGCGGGGCGAGTATAAACATTGGTAACATAGCCGTAATATGGATCTGGAGACTTCCCAGGCCTTGGAACTTTATGTATTAATTGCAGATACATATGCGAGACAAGACTTCCATCAACTTCTGCAATCCAAATATACCAATCTCCGCTTTTGATCGCTTTTTCCAAGAATCCACTGCAAACCTGGTGAAATTCCTCAAATGTAACTGTATGATTCGTATATTCCTCTTCTGAGAAGTCCCAACGCATTTGAACAAGTTGCGGTACATCTTCAAACGTAGCCAAACGAACAAGTGTCATGCATTCACCCCTTGGCTTGTAAATTTCATCAATATTTTTTTATCATGCAGGCAAAGGGCCATTAGGCTCCAGGTCCCTAAAAAAGAACACTATTTTCATGCAAATATTCAAAAAAGTCCATTTTGCAAATTGAAACTTACGTAACGTAATGAATTATAATGTAGATACAATACCGATAAAAACTTCGCGCGGAAAACGGACACTAAGCTTAAAAATGAGAGGAAGTTGAAGAGAATGACGAAACAAACACGAATTGGTAAAACAAATTTAGTTGTCAATCCAATCGGACTTGGAACAAGCACTGTAGGTGGCCACAATATTTATCCTAATTTAAATGAAGAAGTAGGAAAAGATTTGCTGCGGGCTGCGTTCAACCATGGAGTGAATTTTATAGATACAGCGTTTTTTTATGGAACAGGTCGTTCAGAGGAGCTAATAGGTGAAGTGATAAATGAAGCAGGAGGGCGTCACGAACTCATCCTTGCAACAAAAGGTGGCCTTACACTTGTCGGCAATGATGTTACCATGGATAATTCGCCTGCTTATTTAAAACAAGCCGTTGAAGATAGTTTGAAAAGGCTACAAACTGATTACATAGATTTATTTTATATTCATGCTCCAGATCAGGATACACCAAAAGATGAGGCGGTTGGAGTCTTAAAACAGCTAAAGGACGAAGGTAAGATTCGAGCAATTGGCGTTTCTAACTTCTCACTTGAACAATTGAAAGAAGCAAATAAGGATGGCTATGTCGATGTATTACAGGGAAACTACAATTTGCTGCAGCGTGAAGCGGAACAAGAATTCTTTCCATATACGACAGAGAATCATATCTCGTTTATTCCATACTTTCCACTAGCATCAGGCTTGCTTGCAGGTAAATACAATAAGGATAAGACATTCAATGATCTACGCAAAGATATGCCTCACTTCCAAGGCGATACATTTAAAAAAAATCTAGAAAAGGTAGAGCAGCTCCGTAAAATTGCAAATAAAAAAAATGCCGACGTTGCTCATATAGTCCTTTCTTGGTATTTAACACATGATTCAATGGATGTTGTCATTCCCGGAGCACAAAGAGCAGAGCAAATGCTGGATAATTTAAAAACATTAGACGTCCACCTGACAGAAGAAGAAATCAACGAAATTGATCGTATTTTTAAATAGGTTCTCTGCGGCAATCGTTACATCTTTCCTAGGATTTCACTTAGCGCAATCTGGTAAATTTTCTTGTTATCCAGCAAAAGAAGATGTTCGCCTCTGCAATCCAGCGCGGTTGCTTTTATTCCGGCTCCCCCAGCTGTAAAGATTACTTCTCGTATCTTTTTCAACGTATGATTCGCTTTTCTTTCGTATAACGTGTATGTATCACGATTCCCATACCCGCCTCTAAACAAAACATAGTTGTTATATACTACAAACCCATCGGACCCATCCATATTGGTTTTGTATGTAGTCATGCTTTCTTTCGTGAGGTGGACAAGTTCAAATTCCGTGTAGAAATAAAACCAGACGTCATTATCATCAGGGACGTTAATCGCGTAACAATCACTGATAAAGCCCGCTTCACCGGTGTAGGTGTAAATTCTTTCTCCATTTTCATCCCAGGCAAGCAATCCAGAAGAGCCTACCGGCTCATCCCAGCCATCGTTTCCAAACACACCTTCATCAAAATAGCTGGTCCATATTTGGCCATTTTTGGTTACAGCCACATCCTGAATGCCGTCACCCAGCAAAAATTCCCGAACAAGGGCTCCGTCATTGGAGATAACTTTTCCATTCAGATCATGTGTACCATCTTTATATCTATTGCAACGGGAGGCAACCACCAAGATCTTGTCGTCACCGAGTGGCTGGATAAAATGATAGTTTCCTGTCTGATCATTCAAAATGACTGTTTTCCTTGAATTCCCCTTGGAAAAGACTATCTTGTCTTGATGCTTGGTTTCCGTTACTGCTGGCACAAACATCCCGTCGATTCTCTCCGGGTTTTTGTTTGTCCCCAGACAGCAAATCTCCAAGTCTGGCCCCAGCGAGATATGGATCATTTCATAGTCTTGAAATTCATCCGTGATATCCCATACAGGTTGAATTTCAATCTTTTTTGGTCTGCTCCTAAAGAACATGATAATCCTCCTATCCGCTCCCCCCACTATGTTACCATCAAAATGCTATTATCAAATTTGAAACATTTGGAAAATAATACATTTCGCTTTAGCTTGAACTTTCTTGTAAATACGAGATGGATCCAAGCCCAAGGAAGAAAATCATACTTTTTTTGTTCAGTGAAAATAGTATTAGACCGGAACCGCTTTTATTTGCAATCAAAAAAACTCACCACATGGTGAGTTTTTTCGCATACGTTTAAACCTGATTAGAATAACGCTCTAACAATTTTGTTCTGTGAGAATGGAAAATGTCCTCCAGTGGGATATCGTACTTATTTGCAATGACAATAATATTACCAAGAACATCGCCAAGTTCTCCCACTAGCTCTTGTTTCAATTCTTCTGCTGTCCCAACAATTTCATCCGGGCGGTCTCTTCCTATTTCTAAGGCTCTAATCGCTCTCGCTACCTCGCCCGTTTCTTCTGCGAGAAATCCAATTCGCATAAAGATGTCAAGTTTAGACCAACCTCTTGTTTCGTAGTATTCTTTTACCCAACCTTGAAATTCTGTAAGATCCACAGTAATTGCCCCCTATTCTTTAGATATTTTAACAGAATATCCGCAGCAAACTAACAGGTTTACAGTCATCCTGTTTACATGCACATCGACTTATTTTTCACTTGTTGGAATCGACTTGCCGATCCTCGATTGCAATGCCTCCAGCACCTTCAGCCACTCTTTCCCTTCAGCGGAATCTTCTTTTCCTGCATAAGAATGCTCACTTGGGTACATCGCGTAAAAGATCCCCTGCTTGTTTTCCCCGATCTTTTTGATAAAAGGATGCTCTTGGTAGTAAGGGAGCTTTTCTTGCTCTTTGCTCAGACGAATGACTGTCCCGAGCGGCACTTCTGTTTTAGCCACGGTGTCCTTATAGGAAAAATGGACGCAAGGCGGATTTCCTACTTCGTTTTTGCAAGTGGATTGCTCGATTTTCATTTTGTCCATGACGGTCTGAGGCAATAGAATACGGTAGCCGATGGTGCTATCGTACGCTTTCATTGTGATGAAGTTTTTTTCGATAGCAGGCTCGTTAATCGACTCAGGCGTATTCCAGATCCCAACGGACTTCTCAGAGGCAGGAGCCAACCATTCCGAGCACCATTGATTTTTTCATCCTGCAAGCTCTCCCATCCATCTCTTGGTTGTATGTGTGTAGCCTTTTTCCTTTTCATGGATAATGACGAAAGAGCATGCGATTTGTAACGGCTTTCGATAAATTTTTTTTGATAAATAGAAGCGGCTTCTGATTCAGACAGGTTTCCAGTGAAACTGCGAAAAGGGAAAAAATCATATGGTAAACAATTGATAGATATCACTTGCGAACATGCGGTTCGACTTCCCCCTCGCTTACATTAGTTGTGGGGGTCAAAGTCTTCCTATACAATGAATAGTAGATTTCATATCAAAAAAAAGGGAGGGTATGCAATGAAGGTCACTCGAATCGTTTCCAACATCGATACCCAAGATATCGCCGCAGCCAAAGCTTTCTATCAGGATGTGCTCGGGCTGGAAGTATTGATGGATCATGGCTGGATCGCTACCTACGGGAACCAGGAAGAAATGAGTGTGCAAATTAGCTTTGCTTCCCAAGGAGGCTCGCACACCCAGACTCCTGATCTATCGATTGAAGTCGATAACGTCGATACAGCATTTGAGAGGATGAAAAATGCAGGCTTTTCCATCGAATACGGTCCGGCAGACGAGCCTTGGGGAGTGCGGCGCTTTTATGTTCGCGACCCTTTTGGCAAGCTCATCAACATACTCGGTCACACAAAAGAGCTACCATAATTCTACGAGAATCGAGACGGCGCTATAAACGAGCAACAAGGCCATGACTATATTAAACTGGCTTCTATACCGGGACAAGAACGTTTGCAGCACGGAACCAAACATGCTCCAGCAGAACGTACTCATAAAACCGACAAAAGCTAGCAATACGGAAAAGAAGAATAGGCTTATGCTGGAGCTGTGATAGGGCAGGATAAAGGTAGATATCGCGGTTATCCCATACAAAATCCCTTTTGGATTGACGAATTGCAGCAGCATGCCAGCCAAAAAAGAGTTGTTCTTGTCATTCTCGCTGTCCTTGCCACTTTTGCTAGTAACGATTTTGATTGCCAGATACACCATGTACACTGCACCCAGAATCGTCATGACAAACTCAATTTTCGGGATAAAGCTTTGGAGCATCACATTAAAAAAGCTGCTCAACAGCATGATGACGAAGAAACCTGCACCTACTCCCAAGCAAAAACGAGTCGTCTTTCTGAGCCCATATTTGTTCGCAAAGGTCATTGCCATAATGTTATTGGGACCAGGCGTAAAGCTAGTCACAAAAATATATAGGAAAAACGATAAGACAGGCATATACGATCCTCCTCTGATTCGTACGTTATAATGTATATTTCGACCGTTATAGTGGTATGCTTTTTATTGTACATAATGGTCGTTATATTGTACAGAAAGGAATGGGTGTTATATGGAGGAAATCCAACTCATCATTGCCAAAAACTTAAAATCGTTTCGGGAAAGCAAGAAGCTCAGTCTGGAGCGGGTCGCAGAGTTAACCGGAGTAAGCAAAACGATGATCGGTCAGATCGAACGGGGAGAATCCAGTCCTACCATTACCACAATCTGGAAAATCGCCAATGGATTAAAAATGTCTTTCACCTCACTCATCAAAAATCAACAGCCGGATACAAAAGTGGTGTTGAAAAGCGAAATTCAGCCGTTAGCAGAAGACAACGGAAAATACCGTGTATATCCTACCTTTCCATTCGAGGATGATCGGCGCTTTGAAATGTACGCTGTCGAGATTGATCAGGGCGGCTTGCTGACCGCGGATGCGCACAGAGAGGGAACAGAAGAGCTCATTACCGTTTTTGCAGGGGAATTGACCATACGTGTACAAGACAATGAGTTTACGGTGAAAAGCGGTGACTCGATCCGCTTCAAGGCAGACAGGTCCCATACGTATCACAACGCTGGTGAGGCTTTGATTCGATTAAGCATGGTCATCTATTATCCAGCATGAAAACCCCGTTTTGATTGAACGGGGTTTTTGCGTACAAAGGATATGTTTTTTGCACTGCCTATGATGATGCCTAAGAGGCAAGCTCGCCTTCCTTTAGTACCTTTGAAAAAATTCGCTTGATCCGCGCATCGAGCACATGGCTGCCGCCTCTGCCTCTCACGTCTTCGATCATCATCGTCACCAAAAGACGTGAATCGTCTGCATCAAATGCAGCGTACCAGCCATTTTCCTTACCCAACTCGCCTTTTTTCTGCTTCAGCTCGGCTGTACCTGTTTTAGCCGCCAGACGAATACCAGGCACTCTCGCCCCTCGCCCCGTACCTTTCGGGTCCTCCATCACGCTGAGCAGGTTTTGTTTCACCGCTTCGGCGACCTCTGCAGGGATCACGTCGCTTTTCCAGTACTGCTCTTTTTTCTCTCCCTGTACCAAGGATGGGTAGATCATGCTTCCATCGTTTACAAAAGCACTGTAGACCAACGCCAAATGAAGAGGCGTCACCGTCACTTCTCCCTGTCCATATCCCGAGTCCGCCAGTTGAATCTCATTTTTCATTTCGGTATTGTACAGCTTCGATTTGTCGATCGGAAAGGGAATCGGGATCGCTTCGTTAAAGCCGAGCAATTGACCTTTTTGGACAAACTGCTCCTCCCCGATGGCAAGTGCTGCACGGGCAAAATAGATGTTGTCGGAGTAAACCAGTGCTTTTCTCAAATCTACAGGCGCTCCGTAATCACTGACACGAGTGACTTCGTAATTGCCCCAGGAAGCATCCTTTTGCCAATGCAAGCCTTTGACGCTCATCGTATCCTGTGGGGAAATCGCATTCGTCTCTAGCCCGATCGCTGCTGTGATCGGTTTGAAAGTCGACCCCGGTGCAAACCCGCGAGCAAATCGGTTCAACAACGGCTTTTGCGGATTCTCGTTAATCTGCTTCCATTCCTTGGACAACATCCCGGTTACAAAAGCATTTGGATCAAAAGAGGGCGCACTTGCCAGAGCCAATATTTCTCCTGTCTTTGGGGAGATAGCTGCGGCTGTTCCCGCCTCCCCTACAAGCTCGTTAAAAATCGTTTTTTGGACCTCGGCATCGATCGTTAGTGTCAGCGGCTCACCGTCTTTGGCGGAGCGCACAGCCAGCACCTTTTTCTCCGTGCCGTCAGCGGTTGTAATCGCAATACGTCCACCTGCTAGGCCGCGCAGCTGTTCCTCGTAAAGCTGCTCAAGTCCCGTTTTCCCAATCATGTCTGAGCTGCGATAGCCCTGCTCTTTCCGTTTTTCATATTCCTCAGTACTCATGACCCCCATATAGCCAATGAGGTGTGCCATTGCTTCTTTATACGGGTAGTATCTGACTTGCTTTTTTTGCAGCTTGATCCCTTTGGTTGCTCTGAGCGTCTGGACGCGCTGATCGTCCTCCGTCAGCGTAGCAATCCGGATGAATGATTTTGCCGCATTCGCCGAAACGATCGACGTTAAGTCGGCACTCGGAATTTGCAGCAGCTTGCTCACCTGATTCTTCCCTGCCTGAGAGCTCTCGTTCCATTCCCCCGGATGAATCCCGATATCAACTACGACACGGCTTGTCGCTAATCTTCGTCCTGCCCGATCCAGGATTTCTCCTCTTTTTGGAGCAAGGGTGCTCGCCCTCACCTTATCCCCTTCCTGCATGTCAGGAAAAAGGAAGGTCGGGTTCCAATTTATGTACCAATCTTTTTTATCATTTTGCGTTTCATTGACCAGCGTCGCTTTACCTGTAAAGGAAATCGGTTCGACAAACGTACCCATCTGCAGTCGGTAATGAAAGCTGATCTTGCCGTCTTCCCCTGGAGTAACTTCTCCGTTGTACAACGGCTCTACGCTAATGTCTTGCGCTTCTATACCTTCATAAATTTTTTGATAGCGCGAAATGAATGCTTCTTTGGTCATGCTCGATTTTGTTTCCAACGAGAGCTGATCGTACATGTCGGCAAACTCCTGATTCTTCCATTTTGTCGCATATGCGGTGAATGCTGCCTTTGCCCGCTCGCCTTCTGACATGGGACCTTCCTTCCACATGTCCCAGAAAAGAAAGCCAAATCCACAGAGGACTACCACAAAGACACTCCAAAAAATTACCCACGTCTTTTTCACTAGGACCGTCTCCCTCCCTTCAACAAGATAATACAGACGGGAAAGATAATATATGGAAGAAACATCATAGAACGGTGAGAGTCTTGTCATAAATCGATGATAAGGTTCTGACAATTAGTCCCAATGAAAGGGGATATTGTTATTGAGCCAAAAATAATAAAAGGAAGACCATAAGCTCGTCTCCCTTCTATTCCTCCCACATATAGCCGTAACGGGGGATCGTCGTGACCTTTTCCCCATATCTGCCTAGTCGCTTGCGCAAACGGTACACGAGTGCATTGATCTCTGTGCGCCCGACATCTGGCACATTTTTATCCGTACCTACGAGCCGCTCCGGCCAGATTAGCACCATGATTTCCTCATAGCTGACTGCCTGATTGGCCCGCTGGTACAGCAGCATGAGCAGATCCATGTCTTTTCCGGTTAAATAGATGCGATTTCCATCCAGGCGGATTTCTCTGCGTTCAAGATTGATCACAAGACCCGCGGCCGCTGCTTTTGGATCAGCCTTTGGTGTTAACGGGAAGGAAAACTCTCTCGTTACATCCATCTCGCTTCCTTCGGCAAAGAAGATCAGCTCAACCACACCTTTTGCAAGGCTGATCACATCGCCGTGAAACAAAGGGTGAGGGGTTTGATGGATCGCCACTCCATTGACCTCGGTTCCGTGCTTGCTCTGCAAATCAGAAATCGTATATTGATGACCATACTTACGGATCACGGCATGCTTTCTGGACACATACGGACTCGAAAACTCAATGTCTGGCTTCAATTGGTTTCCTCTGCGTCCAATCGTGCTTTCATCTTTATGGAGGAATTTCCGTTTTTGCAGCTGTTCGGGATCTCCCTTTTTTATCAGCACATAAACTCCATCATCCAACGTTCATCACCTCAAAAAGAGTTGGAGCCATC
Organism: uncultured Brevibacillus sp.; assembly: GCF_947502445.1. Taxonomy (GTDB): domain Bacteria; phylum Bacillota; class Bacilli; order Brevibacillales; family Brevibacillaceae; genus Brevibacillus. The sequence goes on along the minus strand of NZ_CANMZW010000004.1, from coordinate 216,876 downwards.
CTTTTCTATTTACATAACAAAATGGTGGATTAGTCAATCATTTTTTCATATAGCAAAAAAGCCGCCAAAATTCAGGATCATGAAATGACCTGACCATGACAGCTGTCTATAATCGTTTTATACCAGCAAGGAAGGCATTCCTGTCTGGGGAAATGCTTCATGAACAGATTTTGAGAGCAACCGCTTCTTGAGGCTCGATCGTCAGTACATGACAAACCCCGTTTGGGATAAAGAGCTTGTATGCGACATCTTTTGGCACCACAATAAACTCGCCTGCTTCTACCCATATATTACGCTCATGGTACATCATCAGCAATCTTCCGTGAACGATGAAGAACAGCTCGTCCTTCTGATCATTCTGTTGCCAGGCCATTTCACCCTGGAGCTTCTCCAGCTTGATCGCAGCGTCATTGAGCTCACCTACGACTGTGGAGCTCCATGTCTCCTGTAACATTGAAAAATGCTGTGCGATGTTTACTTTTTCCATGATGATCCTCTCCCCTTTGTACCAAAGATAATACAAACCAGGGTTTGTTGACATAGCAGGGATCTCATAGATTTATGATAAGTCAGGTCATAGACCGATGATAAGATACAGATAATTAGAACAACAAAATAACATTCGTATATAGAATGGCGGAAATAGAACAGAATGAATGAAGAGGAAAGGAGGGGCTCATGAAGACACGAATACTGCTTTGTATCTACGTTCTAGCTCTGATTCTCGGATTTTTTAACAGCAGTCGAATCATGTCATGGTTAACCAATCAGGATATGACCCTCCTGCCGTTTATGTTTCCCTTGTCTGTGTTTATCGGGTTATTTCCTGTTATTCCTTTTGGTCTTTTCGCAGGAATCATGGGTGCAAAATACGGCCCGCTTTGGGGTGCCTTCATCAATTGGACGGGATCACTTGGCTCGGCGCTCCTGATGTTTCTATATGTACGATACGGCTACCAAAAGAAGGGGCGAGAATTTTTGGCGCGTTTTCAGCAATTAGATCGCTTTACCAGCGTTTTTGAACGGAATGCGTTCATGGCTGTTCTTTTTGCACGCCTCATCCCTATCATTCCTTCTCCTGCCATTACCATTTATTCTGCCATCAGCATGATTTCCGTCCTCTCATTTGCGCTCGCTACAGCTATCGGAAAAATTCCGACCATGCTCGTTTATTCTTTTTTAGGAGATCAAGTATTTACGGATGTTCGCCGGACCATCATAACCGTTCTCGTATACGCCAGCTTTATCGGAATCGCTTATATGATCTACCGCAGATGGCTGTCTCCTCGTGCGAAAAAATAATGCCGCCGTGTTTCTTTTTCCTTAAATGAAAAAACGGCTATCTGTACAAAGTCAAATTACCTTTCGTAAGATAGCCGTGGTCGTGAAAAACTCATTCACTCTCGCGTAGCCCAGCGAGCAATCGGATACAGTCCTAACGAATAGCTCAGTCCTTTTAAGCCAGGCTGAACTAGATAGTTTTGAGATGGAAAGTATACAGGAATGAACGGCATGTCGCGCATCAGCATTTCTTCCGCCTGATGAAGCATTTCGTTGCGCTTGTTTGCATCTGGCTCTACCGTTGCGGCAGCCTTCAGCTTTACATACTCGTCATTTACCCAGGCAGTATCGCCGGCTGCATCGCCCGAATATCGATCCAGTGAAAATACGGGATCATCTACAGCAGGTGTCCAGGAGCCGCGCGCCATCTGATAGTTTTTCTGCTTGAGGTTGGCGAGCTGCATTTTCAGCTCCTGGTTTTCCAGACGAAGTTCCAAACCCAGATTTTTTTTGATCATCTCTTGCACCACCTGTGCGACCTGCTTGTTGGCATCAGAAGTATTGTAGAGCAGCGTCGTTTCAGGGAAGGTCGTCCAGCCCTCCTCCTTCATTCCTTCCTCCAGCAAGCGCTTTGCTTCCTCTGGATTGTAGGTTACGTATTCCGGTTTTTCAGCGCGGAAGTCTCCACTGGACGGTGTGCTCGCTCCTGGTGGGACCATCGCGTAGGCAGGAATTTCTCCGGCTCTTGTCACCGCCTCTGTAATCAGCTTGCGATCAATAGCCAAAGCAAAAGCCTGTCGCACTTTTTGATTGGTAAACGGCGGCTTGCTCACGTTGAACAAATACATGTAGGTCCCAAACAAGGATTTCGTCTCCAGACCGGGATTTTGCTTTTCACTCGCCAAAATATCCGCAGTCAAATCAGAAACCACATCGAGCTGTCCACCCTTGAACATTTGATAATACGTCGTTGCATCGCTGACCATTTTCCAGGTAACCTTTTGCATCGAGACGTCCTGCTGATTCCAATAATGCTCGTTTTTCTCGATGACGATCTCAGAATCATGCTTCCACGAGGTCATTTTGTACGGACCATTGGTCACATACGAGCTGGCATCTGCCGCCCAGCTTGGATTGGCTTCCGCCGTTTTTTTGTGGATCGGAACGTAGTACTGGGTAGCCAGCAGCTTCGGGAAAAAGCTGGTTGGCGCTACCAGGTTGATCTCCAGCGTTTTCGCATCCACTGCCTTGACGCCTACATCCTCCATCTTGCCTGTCCCTTTGTTGAACTCCTCGGCCCCTTTAATGTAATAAAGTCGGTATGCAGTCGTGGAGCCGACCTTTGGATCGAGATGCTGGAGAAAGGAATAAACAAAATCATCACTCGTAACAGGGTCTCCATTTGACCATTTGCCCTCGTCTTGCAGGATAAAGGTATATGTTTTTCCATCCTCGGAAATTTTCACGTCCTTGGCAGCAGCAAGAACAGGCTCTCCCTTCTGGTCTTTCCAGTACAGCCCTTCAAACATATGGTTGATGATCCAAAATGACTGGATATCTGTGGACTTCACCGGGTCGAGACTCGGTGGCTCTGACTTTGCGTTGAAGACGACTTCCTGGTTGGCGCTTGCTGTCCCTTTTTCGGTCTGAGCCTGTCCCTGAGCGGAATTACCCGTATTCGCTGCCGGGCTCCCTCCGCACCCTGCCAACGCAGGCAATAGCAACGTGAATGATAAGATCAACGACGCAACTTTTTTCATGATTTTCCCCCTCGATGCGATTATCGGGTGATGCTCTCCTGATCGTATTTATAGTAGCCGCGAGTAGCAGAATCTCCTGACTTGTCGAATGGTTTTATTCTGATCTTTCAGATAAATCATCATATACCCGCCGCCGCATCTACAGCATTTCCACCCTGCTGCAAAATCTTGATGCCTGCCTCGGCAGCGAGCGGATGAGAAACCGAGACAACCCCCTGTGTGGCTTTTTCCATCGACGGATGAATCCCTGGCGTCGTCATAAACCATGACTCCCCAAATAACGAAGAGCGATGGCAGACAGCATAGCGACACCGATTGGCAAAGCATCCTCGTCGATGTCAAACATCGGGTGGTGCAGCGGATATGTTGCATTCTTTTCTTCATTACCTGTACCTAGGCGGAAAAATACTCCGGGAACATGGTGGGTGTAGTATGAAAAGTCCTCGCCGCCCATCGACGGTTTGACCAGCTCATATTTGGATTCACCCAATACGTGATCAGAGGTGGAAAGCAAAAGATCAACCAGCTGATCGTCATTGATAATGGAAGGATAACCAAATCCGTATTCCAGCTCATAGGTGGCACCGAATGCCTCCGTTACACCTTTTACGACGGTCTCGATGCGTTTTGGCATCTGTTCCCGAAGAGCAGGATTGAGGGTTCGAACTGTGCCCGACAGCTCCACCTCTGCAGCAATGACATTGCTCGCCGTTCCGCCCACAATTTTGCCAATCGTAATAACCACGGAATCTAACGGATCTACCTGGCGGCTGGCGATGTGCTGGAGTGCCGAAATCACCTCGGCTGTCACCGTCACCGAATCAACTGTCTGATGGGGATGTGCTGCATGACCTCCGCGACCAATCACTTTAATCTTCAACCTGTCAGAAGCAGCACATGAAACTCCTCGTGCTACTGTTACCTGTCCTGGCTTCAAACCAGGATATACATGCAGTCCTGCCATCGCCTGAATGCCAAAGTCGCGCAGCAGCCCATCCTCAATCATGGCTTTGGCTCCTGCGAGTCCCTCCTCAGCCGGTTGAAACACAAAGGCAACATTCCCTTTTTCCGGACGATAGTGCTCCGTTAAAAAAGTCGCTGCTCCCATCAAAATGCTTGTATGCGCATCATGACCGCAAGCGTGCATCTTCCCGTCTACGCCAGAGCGATAGGAGACAGTCTTTTGGTCGTGAATGGGCAAAGCGTCCATATCGGCGCGTAACCCGATGGTTGGTCCCGGCTCTTTTCCTCGGAGTATTCCTACTACTCCTGTGCGCCCGATGCCCGTTTTTACTTCCAGACCCAGGCTTCTTAAATGCTCAGCAACGATTTGCGAGGTTCGTGTTTCCTCATACCCCAGCTCTGGATGCAAGTGGAAATCACGCCTCCAGGCAATGATCTGTTCCTTTGCAGCACTCGCCTTTTTGAGAATATCTGACGTTTGATAGAGCTCTGAAATATTCTGCATATGCGTCCTCCTCAGTCCAAGCTATTTTTGGATGTATTTTGGAATTTTTCTTTAGTGACATTTTATTGCAATAAAGAGTGTGTTTCAATCAATTTTTAATTTTCAAAAAATAAACACCCCTATTCGGGATGCTACGAGTCTTTGAATAGCAGCAGAGGTCAAAAACAACTCTTTTGTTTCTGCCCCCTGCTGCTCTACGTATTCGTATGGATACTACACTGGATGTTCTGCCGTTTCATGAATCCGGCGCAGCACAAAGTCTTTTACGGTGGAAATGTAGTACGCGTGCTCATCCTTGACCACACTATGACTGCTCTGTTCAAAAATGACCAGCTCACTTTGCGGGATCAGCCCTGCAATTTCTACGGAATCTTCTACCGGGGTAATCCAATCATGCCTCGCACCCATGACGAGAGCAGGAGCCTGAATCGCAGGCAGCTGCTCACGCAAGTCAAATGTTCGAAGAAAGCCGCCAAAGCCTTCATTCAACGCTTGATAGGATCGATTGGCGCGGGCACGGGCATCCTGCACGCTTTGCCGTTCTGCGTCAGTCGGTGTTGGATTGTGTGTCGTCGAGTACAGCGGCGCCATCCCCCCATACGAATGACCGTGCAGAACGATTTTCTCCAGTCCCAAATACTCACGCAAGGCCTCGATGTCTTCTACATTATTTTCAAGTGAATACGATTCGCTGGGTCCTACAGCAGAACGGCCGCTTCCCCTGTTGTCGATGTAGACAAGCTGCATAATCTCAGAAAGAGGAGACAAGGCTGGCTTGTACCCCGTATGATCGCCGCCAGGTCCTCCATGCAAAACAAAGCAGGTTGGCTTTTTGCGCAGGATCGGTCCATCCGGTACCCACCCCATTCCTTCTACATCAAAGAATATACGCGTTCCATTGATTCGGGCATACATACGCTTTCGCTCCTTTTATGAATGATAGAGATGACATTTCACCATCGTTTCTTTTGGCTCCTCTGTCCTGCATATATCCATACAAGCATGACAGCGCGGATGAAACCGGCAGCCTTTTGGCGGATTGGCTGGTGATGGCAAGTCACCCTGCAACAAGATTCTCTCTCTTTTTTCGTCAGGATCTGTAATCGGGATCGCGGAAATGAGTGCTTTTGTGTAAGGGTGCAGCGGATTGCGAAAAATCTCTTCTTTCGCAGCAAGCTCAACGATTTCACCCAAATACATGACGGCTACCCGATCCGAGATGTGCTCGACTACACCCAAGTCATGGGAGATGAATATATACGTCATGCCAAACTGCTCCTGAAGGTCCTGCAGCAAATTCAAGATCTGCGACTGAATGGACACGTCCAGTGCGGAAACAGGCTCGTCAGCCATAATGAGCTGCGGACGCAACATGAGCGCACGAGCAATCCCGATCCGCTGCCTTTGTCCTCCTAAAAATTGGTGTGGATACCGCTTGAGGTGAGAAGGATTCAAACCAACAATCCGAATCGTCTCTTCTATTAATTCGGCTCTTTTCGCTTTCTCTACCTGCTGGGCAATCAGTAGCTCCTCCAAAATACTTTGGATCGTCCGCTTCGGATTTAAGGTGGCAAAAGGGTCCTGAAAGACGATCTGCAATTGGCTTCTCATCTTGCGCATTTGTGTTCCTGTCAGCTTGGTCAGATCCTGCCCGCGAAACCATACCTCTCCTGCTGTTGGTTCCAAAAGGCGAAGCAGACAACGACCTGTCGTCGATTTGCCGCAGCCTGATTCACCGACGATGCTAAGCGTCTCCCCTTCGTACACCGTCAGGTTGATCCCATTTACGGCTTGTACAAAAGATGTCGGCTGTAACCATCCGCTTTTTGCTGCGAAATGCTTTTTCAGCCCTTTTACCTCCAGGATAGGCTTGCTCAAAGTGCCTCCGTCCCTTCCGCTGCTTCTTCTGTCGCAATCGGTTCATGCAGCCAGCATCTGCACTCCGAGCCATCCTTCATCTTTAAAAGTGGCGGATTTTGCGTGAGGCAGATCGGCTTCGCTTCCTGGCATCGGGGCGCAAATCGACAGCCCTGTGGCCACTCTCCGGGAGAAGGCACATTGCCGGAAATGGCGTACAGACGCTTCTTTCCTCTCGCATTATGGGGAACGGCCTGGATCAGTCCCATGGTATACGGATGCTTCGGATGGCGTAGCAGCGTACGTACGTCGGCCGACTCGATAACCTGCCCAGCGTACATCACCAGTACCCGATCGCACACCTCCGCCACCACACCCAGATCATGAGTAATGAGCATGACAGACATTCCTGCCTTTGCGCGCATGTCCCGAATCAAGGTAAGCATCTGCGCCTGAATCGTCACATCCAGAGCGGTGGTCGGCTCATCCGCGATCAATAGCTGCGGCTGACAAGCCATCGCCATTGCGATCATCACTCACTGTCTCATCCCGCCAGACAAGCGATGCGGATACTCTCCAAATATATCCTGCGCACGAGGGATGCCAACCTGGGCGATCAGCTCGATCGTCCGTTTTTTTCGTTCCTCCCACCCCAGTGGAGTATGCAGCTGAAGCACTTCTCCGATCTGTCTGCCAATCGTAAGCACCGGATTGAGAAAAATACCCTGGTGTCAATTTGCGAATTCTTGTCGGGTCCTCTGCCTACGTCATGGAAAAAGTCTTGAGCAAGGAAGCAGACTTCGGTCTCGTCCGTACTGTTTCACATCCGCTGATTGACTCGTATCATTTACATACAGATACGCTGCGGCTTGTCGTCCCTCCCCACCATCCATTCATCACCCTGCCCCCAGGCAAGCTAAACTGGTCGATGGTGGGGAGGGAACCGCATATCGTCCTTGCACACGGTACAATGGAGTGGCTGATGGTGCAGCGGCATTATCACCGGAATCAGATTCATCCTCACATCATGATGGAGGTTGATAATTTTGAGGCTGCCAAAAAGATGGTGATGCGTGGTGTAGGCATCAGCTTTTTGCCACAGCTGTGCATGCAGGAGGAGCTAGCCAACGGGCTCCTCCATGAGATTTCCCCCAAGCCCCTCGCGCAGCTCACACGCAAAATTGAAATCATTTGCTTGCGTGAGGCAAACCGCGATCTCGTCGAGTTTTTTATTCACGCCGTCAAAGTCATGGATCGCAAGCTGCCGCTGACTAAAAGTATTTAAGCAGATTTCGGGTCAAAAATGTCCCGCAGGGCATCCCCTAAAATATTGACGGTGAAAACGACGATTGTAATGGCCAAGCCTGGAAAGGTTGCCAGCCACCAGGCATCATGAATATACTCTTTTCCTTCGCTGAGCATCGTTCCCCATTCGGGGGTCGGAGGCTGCGCTCCCAAGCCGATGAAGCTGAGTGCCGCTGTATCCAAAATCGCGATCCCGATCTGTAGCGTCGTGTACACAAGCAGAGGACTCATAATATTCGGCATGATTTGAAACACCTTCGACCGGCTTACGTACGACGTTGAATTGTTTTTCTGTGTAGATGGGAATCCACCACGCTTGTTCCACGACGTATTTTTGAACTTCCTTGTAAACTTCCTTGCGTGCGGCACTGTCTACAGTCGTTCTGCCCTTTACCAACAGCTCGTCCAGCTTGTCGTCTTTTACCGCACTGAAGTTCAGCTCGTAGGCCAGCTTGGCAACCCGAATCGCGATTGCTCCCAGCCACGAAAAAAGGCCTGATCTCTGTGATCAGACCTCTCCTTTTGTATGGGGTACAGATATCAACTCGTTACCGTTGCTTGCTTCATCAGGCTCTCAGCTATTGCCTGGGCAATTCTCTTGTGCCCTTTTTCATTGGGATGCAAACCATCTGTGCCCTCGTAATAGCTGTGATCGACCTTCCCTTCCGCATTCAGGAAAAGGTCTTGCAGACTGACAAGCATCCAGCCATTGGATTGCGCCATCTTTTTAAGCTCGATGGCATAGATTGTTCCTGATTCTCGCAGCTTTTCGTAGCCGCCGATCGGCTCCCAAACCGTGCTGGCATCAATCTTCTGATGGTTAAAGCCCGCACTCGATATCCCGATGATCGGCGTAATTTGATGATGCAGCGCCTGTTTTACCATCGCGTAGACATTGGCCAGCATGACATTGATCGGGACGTTCCACCACATGTCGTTGCCTCCGCCCATGATCAGTACATGTGAAGGATTTTGCATGATGACCTCAGGGTAAAATCGCCCCAGCATACCCGCCGTTGTATCGCCGGAAATTCCTTTGTTTATAACCTCTATGCCAAGCTCGGTTTGCAGCAAAGCAGGCCATGCCGCCACTTTTTTCACACCGAAGCCTTCCGTCAGACTGTCTCCCAAACAAACAAGCTTTTGGATCATGAGACCCCTCCTTATGTTCACTTCGCTCAAGCCTTAAACATGGCTGGTGCTGGTTATTTTTGCGTCTTCACAGTATGCATGCGATAGCCCGCCTTTTTCTCAATCAGACCGAGCAGCATATCGACCAGAATGACCAGGAGCGCTGCTGGAATAGCCCCTGCCAATATCTTTTGATCGTCAGTTGTGGAGATTCCGCGCATAATCATCTCACCCAGGCCGCCTGCTCCGACAAACGTGGCAATCGTGGCAGCACCAATGGAGACGACGGACGCGACGCGAACTCCAGCCAAAATGATCGGCAGAGCTAACGGAAGCTTCACTTTCGTTAACAGCTGCATCGGGGTCATCCCCATCCCTGTTCCTGCCTCAACCAAATTCTTGTCCACATTTTCAAGTCCGGCATACGTATTTTGAATGATCGGCAAGAGAGCGTACAACGCGAGTGCGACAATCGCTGTACTGTACCCCAAGCCCAAAAAGATCATGATGATGAGCAGTAGCGACAGAGACGGGATCGTTTGGATGATGTTGATTATCGTCTGGATGACTGTAGCCACTGTACGATTTCGCGTCATGAATACCGCCAGCGGCACGCCTGCCAGGATTGCGATCAAAATCGCGCTGACACTCATGTAGAGATGCTCTCCCGTCAGCTCCAACATTTGCGTCCAGTACTTCGCCATATAGAGAATAGTCCCAACAAACAATTCCAAAGCCAGTACCTCCTTTATTGCTTGATCAAGCCTTGCTCTACCAGAAACTTTTTGGCGATATCTGCTGGATCAAGCTTTTCGATGTCTGCTTGATAGTTTAAGGCGGTCATCGTTTGCGTATCTATTTTTCCAGTCAATTTGTTGATTAGCTCCTCCAGCTGCGGATACTGCTTCAACGTATCGTTGCGAACGACTGGCGATGCACCATACGGCGGGAAAAAGTGCTTGTCGTCTTCCAGCGTCACGAGGTTGTACTCTTTCAGCCGTGAATCTGTGGAATAAGCGAGGACGATATCTACATCGCCTTTATCCACTGCCTTGTAAACCAACCCGATGTCCATTGGCGTTGTTTTCCCGAACTCAAAGCCGTATTCTTTTTTGAAGGCTGGATAACCGTCGTTCGTTCTCTCCAGCCACGGAGCGTCAGACGCCATGTTCATGTCTTTTGCATGTGCCGTGAGGTCGGAAATTTTTTTCAGATTGTACTTCTCGGCAACATCCTTGCGAACCGTAAAAATATACGTATTATCAAAGCCATAGGATGGGAACCACAGCTGGTCAAACTTTTCCGCCACCCCGTTTTTAACCAGATCAAATGCTTCCTGCGGGTCTTTACTGAACTCATTTAAACCCAGACTGCTGGTAAGATCCGTCCCGACGTAGCGAATCGCAGAAATCTGGATGTCGTTGTTCTGCATCGCCTTGAGTACGACTGGCGTTCCCCCGAGACCACCGACCAGCTCCGTCTTGATGTCAGAATTCGCCTCAATCAGCTGCTTCAGCATGTGTGCGATAATCGTCTGCTCCGAAGTAGCCTGATGCCCAATTTTGACAACGTTTCCTCCACCGCCGCAGCCTGCTACGAGTAATGCGGTGATCACTACCATAATGATGCTACTCATCCATCTATATCTCATTTCGTTTGCTTCCCCCTTAATTTGCCCGCTTGCTTCTCAAGCCTTTTGGCGTACACAGTTTCTGAATTTTCTGTGTAATAAAATCAGCAACAGTCGCAAGCAAAGCAGTCGCTATCGCTCCAGTCAAAAGCATGCTGTCATTTGCCACTCCCAGACCTGTAAAGACGAGATAGCCTAATCCTCCTCCGCCGATAACAGCAGCTAGAGTAGCCCAGCTAATCGTAAAAATCGTAGCCGTGCGAAATCCACCCATAATAATCGAAAGAGCCATAGGCAGCTCAACCTTGAACAAGATTTGCAGGCTCGTCATGCCCATTCCTCTCGCTGCTTCTTTTAGAGCTGGGTCCACCTCTCGAATGCCTGTGAACGTGTTGCGCAGCATAGGCAGTAGAGAATAGAGGAACAAGGCAACTATGGCAGGAATGACCCCAATTCCAAGCAAGGGAATCATAAGGCCCAGGAGCGCCAGGCTCGGGATCGTCTGCAAAATGTTTACGAACCCAATCACATATTTGTTCAGCTTTTCCGTTCTCGTCAGCAAAATTCCGAGTGGAACAGCAATCAAAAAGCCTGCAATGACCGCGATGAAAGAAATATAGGTATGCTCCCAGGTCAGGGACAAAATTTGCTCATGTCTTTCTGTTACGAATTGAAAGAAATCACTCATCGTCTCACCCCGCTATTACGAAATACTCCATCGTGGCGGAAGCGTCGCTTTTTTGGAACCTTGCGCGGGCAGCTCCTGCACCTTGCGCAGACGCTTCACACCGATAAAATCGGCTACAAATTCATTGGCAGGCCGCTGGAGCAAACGGTTCGGTGTATCCAGCTGCACGACAGAGCCGTTGTTCATGATGCAGATGCGATCCGCAATTTTGATCGCCTCATCCATGTCATGCGTCACAAACACGATCGTTTTTTTAATCGTTCGCTGCAGCCGGACTAGCTCATCCTGCAGCTGCTCTCTGCTGATCGGATCAAGTGCGCTGAACGGTTCATCCATCAAAATGATCGGCGGGTCGGCGGCCATGGCGCGTATGACACCTACACGCTGCTGCTGTCCTCCGCTCAGCTCGGCTGGATAGCGGTCCTTGAACACCTTTGGGTCAAGCCCTACCATGTCAAGCAGCTCATCGACCTTTTTCTCGTACTGCGCTTTTTCCATTTTCTTCAGCCTGGGCACCAATGCAACATTCTGCCCAATAGTCATATGTGGAAATAGCCCAATCTGCTGAATGACATACCCGATATTGCGGCGCAGCTCCACCGGATCGGCTTTGGAGATATCTGCCCCGTTAATGTCAATTTTCCCAGCAGAAGGCTCAATCAAGCGATTAATCATTTTCATCGTCGTAGTCTTTCCACAACCGCTGGGTCCGATTAGAACAAACAGTTCCCCTGCTTCGATTTGAAGATCCATTCCTTTGATAATGGACACATCCCCGATGCTCTTTGCCACGTTGTGAAAGGCAATCATTCGCAACACCTCTTCTTTTCTCGAAAGTATTTATGAACAGAAAAAAGTCGACACACCGCTCGCGTCTGGAGGCCATCCTGGACGAAAGCAAATGAGTCGACTAATTTCGTACATACATATATAGAAAAATAAGCTTGATTACATGCGAACATACGCTCAGGAAAGAGCACAGTCAAATCGCACGCAAAATAAGCGAGTGCAACGAAATGTATGCAATATCTGCTTTAGCCGACGAGGTTAGCTGACGGGTAGGATGGCAGGTAGCATCCCTTCTGTATGCACAGAATTAACCCCAAAAGTGGTTCCCCCGTTTCCGTCTATAACGGAACTAGGCCCGATATGAAATTATTGCGATACAAACAGCTTATCATTTACTTAGCATAACAACAATTTTGAAAATTCGTGATATCAACCGTTCTCACGTGGTCAGAGCCAGTTTACCGTAATAACCGGTCCTATTCGTATAAATACTCCCATATCCTTCCGCATGCTAGCCAACTGGTTGCTAATAATCCCCATATTATGTTCCCTGTTCAAACCATGCTCAATGCAAAAGGTTTAGCAAAAAAGTTAATGTCCCGACGCTCATCACCGTCGTCACGAGAACACTGCTGGAAACAAACTGTGGACGCATATTAAACTGAATCGCATAAATCGCGGTTGTCGCAGCAGACGGCATCGCGGCTAAAATAATTAATACTTTTTGCAAAAGCGGATCGATCGGAAAGAACAAGCAAATCACATAAGCCAAAATCGGTGAAGCAACCAAACGAATGACACTTGCTGCGCTAAGCCCCTGCCACTCAAAAGTACGCGACGACACATTCGCCAGCTGCATTCCGAGAATGAGCATAATGACAGGAATCGCTGCCTGCGCAACGAGATCAATCGCCTGATAGTAGCTCTGTGGAATGACCACATTCAGTTGCTGGAGTAGAACCGCAAGCACGACAGCATAGTTGGATGGCTGCTTGAAAATCGCCTTGACTGCTGTAGTGACACCACCTCCACCTCTGGAGGCAAAATACACGCCGAAAACGCCCATGATGATGGAATGAAAAACCATAATTTGTACGGCATAGACAAACCCGGCATCGCCATAGGCAAAGAGGATGATTGGCGTCCCGTAATTCCCGCTGTTCATAAACGCAGTCGACAGCATCAACGCGCTTTCCTGCTGCTTATCGTAGTGAAAGAAGCGTGCAGTCAGCTGTGTGATGAGGATCAACGCCCCCAGAAGCAGCATGGAAATGACGACAATGTAGAACAACTGCAGATCGAGCTGCGTTTTGTAAAAGGTACGGAAAACTAGAGCCGTCGTCAAAATGTAGATTGCCAGCGTCGAAATCGGCTTGAGATCCAGCTTGAAGATGCGCTGCAAAATATATCCGCTGAGAAAAATCAGCAAAACAGGCAAAATGACTTCAAGAAAAATCATGATGAATACCCACTTCCCCCATCAAGTAACTTTCTTCCTTAGTATAGCAGAGGTGTTTGGGAAAATGCGGAATTATCATACTACTAGCCCGCTTATGTTATAGGCCGGCTTTTGTGTGGAGAAGGAAACAGGAGAAAACGCTCCAGGTTCTTGGGATACTAGCATGGGAGTTTGACTGTCCGACTACGTGAAAAAAACGAAACCGCGTCCAAAGTTGACTTTTCAGAGTGGTTTCTCAGAGGTGGACGCTTAAGAGCGTGTTTCGTTTTTTTCACTCCGTCTTAGCTTGTATCCCAAAGACCTTCGCTTTTTTCTCCTGTTTCCTTTGGACAGCCTTTTTACTATTTCGCACTTTCTTGAAAGCTTTTGAAATGAAAAATCTCTTGAGAATCACGGAATAATAGATTAATCGATTAACCTGATAAATAATGAAAAAGCCCTAGGCGTGTCGTGTATCGATCGACTTCCCTTCAGGCTTTATACTTACTTATCGTATATTTTGCTCTATGAACCTCTCCACTTCCTCCAGCGATGGCATAGCAGGAATGGCTCCTGTCTTCGTTGTGGCAAGTGCGCCGACGGCATTGGCAAAGCGGATCATTTGTTCCAGCTCTGTCTGTGAGAGTGTCGCTATGTCTTTTTTTGTCTCCAAAATTTGATACAGCATGCCGCCGAAAAAAGCATCCCCCGCACCAGTCGTATCAACTGCATCAACCTTGAAGCCACGGACGATCCCACAGTGATCTTGCGTGCGATAAAAGCAGCCTTTTGCCCCAAGCGTCACCAGAATGAGCTGGTTTCCATACTCCTGAATCAACCAATCTGTAGCCTCTTGTACTTCAGTAGTGGGTGCCAAAAAAGCGACCTCTTCTTCAGACAGCTTGACGATATCTGCTTGGGTGATCCCGGACAGAATGATTTGCTTCGCTTCCTCCTCGTCGTTCCACAAAGATGCGCGGTAGTTGGGATCAAACGAAACGAGGCGCTGGTTGTTCTTCGCCATCTCCACTGCTTTTCTCGTTGCTGCTCTGGCAGGCTCATGCGTCAGCGAGAGGGAACCAAAATGAAAGAGCCGTGCCCCCGCAACCAGCCCCGCATCGATATCTGTATCACGCAGCAGCATATCCGCTCCCGGGTTGCGATAAAAATGAAAGGAACGATCGGCATGTTCGTTAATATGTACAAAGGCAAGCGTGGTCGGAGCTTCGCTTGTCATGATCAGCCCCGTTGCCCCGATGTTCAAGTCGAGCAAGGTCTGCTTCAAAAACTGGCCAAAAGCATCGTTCCCCACAGCCCCGATAAAAGAAGTCCTTTTGCCTAAACGCGATAATGCAGTCAGTACATTCGCCGGTGCACCTCCGGGGTTTTGCTCAAAAGCGATTTTTCCTTTTTCCGCATGTGACGTAGGGGTAAAGTCAATTAATAGCTCCCCGCAAGCAACGACATCCAGCATATCGTTCTCTCCCTTTTCCTTGATGCTTTTACGATGGCATCGATTTTTCCTCACTACTAGAAAACTACCTGCACACTTCCCATGCCATTTTCAATCGTTCGGGATGAACACGCAACGGTTTGCGAAGTCCTTCCTTACTGACGATGCCCTCTGCTGCAAGCTGGGTTAACTGCTCGGAGACAGTTTCACGGATGCTACCCATCATGCTTGCCAGCTCCTGATGCGTCAGCTTCACCTCCAGCTCAATCCATTCCTGAGTTGTACCCGAGCCGAACTTTTCCGAGAGCTTGTGCAGCAAAAAGAGCAATCTTTTTCTCACACTCCCGTACGCCATATGCTCCATCATCTCTTCTACCTCTTTCAGGCGTGTCGAGATAATCTCGATAAAATGCAGGGCGATCTTGAAATTTTCTCGCAGCAAATCGATGGTCCAGCATTGGAACGAGTATCGGTACCCGTTCTGGTTTATGGATGGCATCGCTTCGTTGGAGCTCCTTGGGGCTATTGGAATGCTCGCTGCCATTTGGACCCCGGCTCTATTGAAGTATGTCGCAGTCTTGTTTATCGTCTTAATGCTCGGTGCGATTCATGCCCATCTGTTTCGGGCGGGGCACAAGCCGATCATGGCAATCAACGCTTTCTTCATGCTTCTGCTCTCTGCTGTACTCCTGTTCGTCTAGCTCCGAATATTCGCTTACCCGTAAAGATGGCAAGCAACCTGCTGTCCGTTTACATCCTGCAGCTTGGGAGACACACTCCTGCATAGATCGAGGCGAGACGGGCAACGGGGGTGAAATTTGCAACCGCTCGGAGGATTGGAAGGTGAGGGCAAATCCCCCTGTAAAATGATTCGCTCTCTCTTTTCATCCGGGTCGGATACAGGTGTGGCAGACAGCAACGCTTTTGTGTAGGGATGCAGGGGACTTGCAAACAGCTCTTTTTTGTCACCGAATTCGACTACCTCTCCCAAATACATGACCGCCACCCGATCGGAGATATGCTCTACCACGCTAAGGTCATGAGAGATGAATAAATACGTCAGCTCAAACTGCTCCTGCAAATCCTGAAGCAAATTGAGAATCTGCGATTGAATCGAAACATCCAGCGCAGATACAGGTTCGTCGGCGATGATCAGCTTGGGCCGCAGCATCAATGCACGGGCTATGCCGATTCGCTGTCTTTGCCCACCCGAAAATTCATGCGGGTACCGTAAGAGATGCTGTTTTCCCAGACCGACAATTTCAATCGTCTCTTCCAGTAGCGCCTGCCGATCCTTTTTGGCGATACCGTGGGCAATGAGTGGCTCGGATAAAATCTGCTGGATCATCAGTTTCGGATTCAGGGTGTCAAACGGGTTTTGAAAAACCATTTGCATATCTCGCCTCATCGCCTTCATTTCCGGCTTACTCAGGCTCCGAATATTTTTGCCCTGAAAAATCGTTTCTCCGCTCGTTGGCGTGAGCAACCGAAGAATACATCTGCCCAAAGTCGATTTGCCGCAGCCTGACTCTCCGACAATCCCCAACGTCTCTCCTTTGCTTACAGCCAGATCAATCCCATTAACCGCGTGAACGTAACTATTCTTTTGAAACCATCCCTTTTGATTCGAAAAACGCTTTGTGAGGCCCTTTACTTCCAAGATGGGTGTCGTCATATACGTACCACCGCTTTTTTTATGTTCTCGTCGTACAACAAGCAGCGACAAGTCGTTTCTTCATCTACTTGCTGTAATCTTGGACTTATTTCCAAACAAACGGGCATGACCTTCTCACAGCGCGGTGCAAAGCGGCACCCTTGCGGATATTCATCCGGTGCGGGGACACTTCCTTTGATCCTGTACAGTCTGCCTGGATGGTCTCCTTTTTTCGGGATTGACTGGATCAATCCTATTGTATACGGATGCTTGGGATGACGCAGCAATGTCCGTACGTCTGCCGATTCAATCACTTGTCCGGCATACATGACCATGACTCGATCACAAACCTCTGCCACTACTCCTAGGTCATGGGTAATCATGATCAGAGACATGGCGGCTTCCTGTTGAATTCGTTTCAGCAAGTCCAGTATTTGCGCTTGAATAGTGACATCCAAGGCCGTTGTCGGTTCATCTGCAATCAAAAGCTGCGGATTGCAGGCAATCGCCATCGCAATCATCACCCGCTGCCTCATCCCGCCTGACAAGCGGTGCGGGTATTCGTGATAGATTTCGTCTGGACGGGAAATCCCTACTTGCTGGAGCAGCTCAATCACCCTTTGTTTATTTGCTGATTTGCCTCTTCGCTCATGCTTTTCCAGCACCTCGCTAATCTGTTTTCCGATGGTCAGAACTGGATTTAATGAGGTCATCGGCTCCTGAAAAATCATGGCGATCTCTTTGCCACGCACCTGTTGCATGTCTTTTACCCCAAGCCCAACCAGATTTCTACCATTGAGTCGGATGCTGCCATTGGCGATTTTCCCATTGCCACCGAGCAGCTGCATGATGGACAGGGACGTAATGCTTTTCCCGCAGCCTGACTCACCAACAATCCCGAGTGCCTCCCCCTTTTTGAGCTGCAGGTTGAAATCTTCTACCACAGTGACCGATTTCTCGCGCCTTGTAAACTGTATAGACAGCTCATTTACTTCCAATACATGCTCCACGCTTGCTCTCCCCTTCTATCGCTGTGCGGCACTTTGTCGTTACACCCTACTCCCTTACTTGCTCGCTGCTCTCGGATCAAAAATATCGCGGAGGGCATCACCTAAGAGATTCACCACAAAAACGATCAGGGTGATCGCAAGTCCCGGGAACGTAGCCAGCCACCAGGCTTCCGTAATAAACCCTTTACCTTCGTTTAGCATCGTGCCCCATTCCGGCGTAGGAGGCTGTGCACCTAATCCAATAAAACCAAGTGCAGACGAATCCAAAATGGCTGCGCCCACAAACAGAGTCGTGTACACGATCAGTACATGGGCAATATTCGGGATGACCTGAAACACCATGATCCATCTGTTTGAGCTGCCGATCGAGCGACTCGCCTCGACGTAGCCGGAAGATTTGATGGTCAGTGCTGCTCCTCTGATTAACAAGGCAAACGACGGAATTGACGATATTCCGATCGCAATCATTGCATTGGTCAAGCTCGGACCAAGCACCGCCACAATCGCCAAGGCGAGCACAATCCCCGGAAGAGCAAGCAGCATATCCATGATCCGCATCAGCAGATTGTCGATGAAACCACCCAAATACGCGCTTGTGACGCCAATCACCGTACCGAGGACAACCGTTATGGCTACCGACATAACAGCTACTGTCAAAGTCACCCTCGCACCGTACAGCATACGGGATAGCAGATCGCGTCCAATCGAGTCTGTCCCAAGCCAATACTCAGCAGAAGGCTCCTGCAAAAAGGCTTCATAATTACTTTCCAGAGGATCATGCGGGGCAATCCATGGTCCGATAATTCCAAGCAAAATGATAATAAATAGGAGGACGAAGCTATACTTTGCTTTTTTGCTCTGCATGACCTTGCCCAACAGCTCAAACCGGGGCAAGGCGGTGGTTCGCTCTTTTACGGCATTCGTGTGAACAGCTTTGCCTAAAACACGCATGTTACGCACCCGCCTTTTGCTGACTGACATCGATTCGCGGATCAATGAATCCATACAACAGGTCAATCACGATATTGACGGAAACATATACGATCCCCATAAATAATGTCGTCCCTTGAATCATCGGGAAGTCACGAGAGAAGATCGCATCAATCGCCAGTGTGCCGATGCCAGGCCAGCTGAATACTTGCTCGATCAGCACCGCTCCCCCAAGCAGCGATGCCATCTGTAGTCCGACCACCGTCACAACCGGAATCATCACATTGCGAAAAGCATGCCGGAACAAAATGATGGTTTCATCAATTCCTTTGGCTCTGGCAGACCGAATATAATCCTGCGAAAGAACCTCCAGCATACCGGATCGAGTCAGTCGACATATAATGGTAGAGGCGTAAACACCGAGTGTGACTGCAGGCAACACCAGATCCTTGAATCCGGTACCGCCTGCGATCGGAAACCACTTCCATTTGACCGCAAACAAGAGCATGAGAAGCAGTCCGAGCCAATAGCCAGGTATGGAAACGCCCAAGGTTGCGAGTGTGAGCACAGCTCGATCTACAATCGTATCCTTGTATTTGGCTGCCACCATTCCCAGCGCAATCCCTACGACAATCGCAATGAGAATGGCAGACACGGCTATTTTTACGGTTGCAGGAAAGCGGTTCGTGATTTCTTTGAGTACAGGCTGTCCTGTTTTTAATGACGTACCGAAATCACCTTGTACGATCCCGGTGACGTACGTGGCGTATTGCTCTACTAATGGCTTATTCAGTCCCATCTGCTCCCGGACTTGCTCAACCTGCTCTTGCGTTGCCTTTTGGCCAAGCATCATGCGAACAGGATCACCAGGGATCATATGAACCAGTGCAAACGTAAACACAGAAATTCCAAAGACAACCAGCAAGCCTGCCGCAAGTCGGTTCCATAAATACTGTGCCATTAGTCTTTCACCCAGCTATCCTGTAGCCCAAAGCCGTACATCGGCTCTAGCGTTACTCCCTGAACACGGTTGTTCACCAGAAAAAACTCTTTTTCTACATACAAGGGAACCCAGTAAGCCTGGTCTACGACAAGCCTTTGAATCTCTGCGTAGATCTTTTTTCGCTCATCCTTGTCTAGTGTTGCACTGCCTTTTTCCAAAAGAGCATCCAGCTCTTTGTTATGGACACGGGAATGATTCAAGCTGCCGATTTGGCTGGAATGGAGAAACAGGCTGAGTGCATTCGGATCGTTGTCCGTGTAATTCATCAACGCCATATCAAACGACCCTTTGCCTGCTACATCAACCACTGTAGCCGCATCCAGATTGATGATTTTGACATCCATGCCAATCTCTTTTAGCAGGCCTTGGATCAATTGGCTGGTTCTTGTCCAAGCATCCCAGCTGAGCAGCTCTACAGCAAGCGGTTTCCCATCCTTTTCTCTGATCCCCTGAGCGTTCACAGTCCACCCTGCCGCATCGAGAAGCTTCCTCGCTTCCTCCACGTTGTATTTGTAGTCGTACTCTGCACTAGCCGGATCGTAGCCAAACAGGCTGGATGGCAACGGACTATGCGCGATTTCTCCTTCTCCAAGCAGTACGCCCTTTACGATCGCGTCTTTATTGATTGCCATATTTACAGCCCTGCGCACCTGGATGTCCTGGAGGATTTCATTTTCTGTATTCATCTCCAGAAAAGAGCTTCCCCACTTCATCCGTTCCAGCACGGTCACTTCGTTACTCTCTTTGTACTTTTTCATCTCTTTTGCTGACACATTGGCCGCGATGTCGATCGAGCCGCTTTCCAACGCAGCAATCATTGTTTGACTGTCCTTGATAAATTTGTACACGAGCTTATCTGCAAGTGGTGGTCCCTGATTTTTCACAGAAGCATTTCCCCACTGATAGCCTTCATTTCGCACTAACGTGATCGACTCGCCCGTTTTCCAGCTGTCGAATTTCCACGGTCCGACCCCAACCGGATTTCTGCCATAGTCAGCACCCATTTTTTCGATAGCCGCAAGAGAAACGGGTTGCGTCACAGCCGGTTCCCATAGATTCGTAAGGAGCTGTGCAGACGGTTTCTTTAAATGGAAAATCAGCGTCTTATCGTCAGGAGCATCGATAGATTGAATTGCGCCAAATAAATATTCCCCGAGTGGTGAAGCCGTCTCTGGGTCCAGAGCACGCTCAATCGTTTGCTTGTAGATTGCAGCAGTTAACGGCGTGCCATCATGAAACACTACACCAGACTGAAGCTGAAACGTCCATGTTTTCCAGTCTTCAGAAATCGTGTAGGATTCAGCCAAATATGGCTTCACATCCTGCGTCTTTGGATCGTAGTAAAACAATCTCGCCCCGATTTCAGAGCCGACCATGGCAGCTGCCAGATTTGCCGATTTGTACATATCCAGAGTGTCCGGTTCGTCCATGTAGCCAATCGTAATCGTACCGCCTTTTTTTGGTTCCGCTGTGGATTCTGGCTTTCCTGCTTCAGTTGCCGAGTTTGCCGGAGCGGACACAGAGCTGCATCCACCGAGCAAAACCAGCAAACACACGATAATCAGGAGAGGACTGGTGACTAACCGATTTTTCATTCATGTACACCCCCGAGCAGCTTTCTTTTGACGAAGCTAGTAACGGTGTCCAGGAAGAGGTCGTACTCATCGATCATGATATCGTGACTGCTCCTCTCCAAAATGTGCAGCTCGTTATCCGGGATGCTGTTTGCAATCTCTATCGATTCCTCAGCTGACGTGATCCAATCGTGACGTCCACCGATGATCAAGGTTGGAGAAGTGATTTTATGCAGCTGGTCCAGCACATCATACGTATGAATATAGCCGGATTCACGGAAAGCTTCGTTCAGCGCTTGATAGCAATGCTTCGAGCGCTTCATCGCCTCCTCGATCAACACCTTCTCTGCATCCGTTGGCGGTTTGTAGGAGTACATATATAGCGGGTCCAATATTTGACTGTAGTTCATTAATTCTTCATTGGACGAGAGTGCCCCACTAAACATTTTCGCAACCACTGCCTTTTGTTCATCTGTGCCTTTCGCCTCGACTACTTGCTTCGCACGTTCGATGAAACGATAGCTCGGTGTCGTTACCAGCAGAATCAAACCGGACAAACGCTCAGGGTACTTTACGGCATAGCTTTGTGCGACGATGCCCCCATAGGACCTGCCCATGATGACGAATTTCTCAAACCCCAGGTACTCTCTCAAAGCTTCCACATCTGCCACGTTATTTTCCAGCGTGTAGGTAGATTGCGGACCTTCCTCCGAAAAGCCGCTGCCACGATTGTCGATATAAACCAGCTGCATATAATCAGAGAGTGGCGTCAAATATGGCTTGTATCCGGTGTGATCGGAGCCTGGACCACCATGAAGAACAAAGCATACGGGCTTTTGCCTCATGATCGGTCCATCAGCAACGCTGCCCATTCCTTCTACATCAAAGTAAATCCGTGTACCGTTTATGTTTGCGTACATCTGTTGCACCTGCCTTCTCGATTTTTATTTATCTCTACTCGTCCACCCAGCTATCCTGGAGCGTCAGGCCATACATCGGTTGAAGCCCGACTCCCTTTATCCGGTCGCTCACCAAATAAAACTCTTTTTCCATGTAAAGCGGAACCCAGTACGCTTCCTCGATCACAAGCTTTTGGATGTCCGCATAAATTTTGGTTCGTTCCGCTTTGTTTATTGTGGCAAGCCCTTTTTCCAACAAGCTATCCAGCTGTTTGTTGTTCACGCGAGAGTGGTTCAAGCTGTTGATTTGCTTGGAATGGAGAAATAGGCTCAGTGCATTCGGATCGTTATCTACGTAGCCGACTATCGCAATGTCGAACATGCCTTTTCCGGCAGATTCAATGAGGGTCGCCTGATCAAGAGTCTGAATTTTCACATCTATCCCGATGCTCTTGAGCATGCCCTGAACCAATTGGCTCGGGCGTGACCAGTTTTCGGAGCTGAGGAGATTGAGGATCAGCGGCTTACCGTCTTTTTCTCTGACTCCTTGTGTGGTCATGGTCCATCCTGCTGCCTCTAGCTGTTTTTTCGCTTCCTCTACGTTAAATGTATAGCCATACTCTGCACTAGCCGGATCGTAGCCAAACAGGCTGGATGGCAACGGACTATGCGCGACTTCGCCTTCCCCCTGAAGAACACCGTTCACGATCGCTTCCTTGTTGATTGCTAGCGAAATCGCTTTGCGCACCCGAACATCCTGCAAGATCTCGTTTTCGGTATTCATTTCCAGAAAGTTAACACCCCACGCCATCCGCTCCAATACGGTCACCTTGTCGCTATCCCGGTACTTTTTCACTTCTTTTGCCGGTACATTCGCAGCGATATCGATCGCCCCGCTTTCCAATGCAGCCATCATCGTCTGGTTGTCCTTGATAAACTTGATGACCAGCTTTTCAGCGGCAGGCGGTCCTTGATTTTTTGTAAATGCGTTCCCCCACTGATACGCCTTATTGCGCACCATCGTAATGGACTCGCCTGTTTTCCAGCTCTCAAACTTCCACGGTCCTACGCTGACGGGATTACGTCCATAATCACTCCCGTATTTTTCGACTGCCTCCTTGGAAAGCGGCTGCGCGATCGAGGCATCCCACAGATTGGAGAGTAGCTGTGCCGATGGCTGCTTCAGGTTCAGGATGAGGGTTCGGTCGTCTAGTGCGTCAATCGATTGAATCGAGCCAAACATATACTCGCCCAAAGGAGAAGCTGTACTTGGGTCCAGTGCCCGTTCGAGCGTATACTTGTAAGCATTCGCGGTAAGTGGCGCCCCGTCGTGGAAGGTGATCCCAGTTCGCAGGGTAAACGTCCACTTCTTCCCATCCTCCGAGATCGAGTAGGATTCAGCCAAACCCGGCTTGATCTCTTGCGTTTGCGAATCGTAATAGACGAGTGATCCTCCCATGAACGAGGTGATCAGGGAGGATGCGATCATCGCTGATTTTTGTACATCCAGCGAATCAGGCTCGGCAGGGTAGCCAATCGTGATCGTTCCCCCCTTTTTCGGCTCTGAGCTGCTCCCAGTGTTCTCCTGCTCTTTTGTAGAAGCAGACGGAGCTGGGTCCAGACTGCAGCCACTCACCAAAACAAACAGGCAGAGCAGCAGCGAGATTGAGGTCGTCGCGATTGTCCGTTTTTTCATAATTTGTCACCGCTCACAAGTCTTCTGTTTCTGTTTACAGAGCCGGATACAGTTTCAATAAGCTCGTCCTCATCGATCATCATGATCCGATGCAGTTGCTCCGCCACGCTGTTTTCCAACGTATACGCAGACGAGTGACCTTCGCCTGAGAAGCCGCTGCCTCGGTTGCCGATAACACATCCCATTCCCTCAACACCATAGTAAATTCGGGTACCGCTTAGGCTCGCATACATACAAAAGGACACCTTCCTTTTCTTAAAAGTACGTCGAACAGACAGGCTTTCTCGAAGCAGCAAAGAGGGTGTTTATTTGATCCACATCACGTTACGTCACATCCATACAAATCGCTTTCAAGTCGGTCATTTCGTACAGGGAGTACTTCCCGCCGATCCTGCCCATACCGCTTTGCTTCCCTGCTACACCGCCAAACGGAACATTCGAGCCACCTCCACTGCCGCTATTAATCGTCACGATACCCGCTTTGATTTTCTCAGCAAAATACATCGAATCTTTCAAATTATTAGTAAATATACACGAGACAAGTCCCCACTTATTTTTGCGAGCGAGCTCTAATGCTTCCTCATGGGTAGAGAATGACATAAACGGAGCTACCGGACCGAATGTTTCTTCCTGGCAGTACAAGCAGTCTTCTGTTACGCCCGTAATGACAGTCGGTTCAAAAAACAGATTGCTAGTCATGTTGGTTACCCGTTTTCCGCCGAGTAAAATTTCTGCGCCCTTTTTCAAACTATCGAGGGCATGCTCGTCATTTTTTGCCACAACCATCTCATTGTTCAGTGGCCCCATCGTCGTCCGTGGATCAAAAGGATCGCCAAGCACAATTTCCTTTGCATGCTGAAGTACGCGCTGTACCAATTCATCATGAATATCTTTTTGTGCCAGGATCAGCTCTGTGGACGTACAAACCTGACCGCCATTGAAAAAGCTGCCAAACGCAATCGATTTAGCGGCGCGATCCAGATCAGCATCGGCAAGTACAATCGTTGGTCCGTTGCCACCCAGCTCAAGCAGCAGTGGTTTACCCGCACCACGGACCGCGATCTGGTTGCCCGTAGCCGTACTGCCTGTAAATCCAATCGCATCGGTTCCCGGATTGGCTACAATCTCGTCGCCGACAATGGCACCTTTTCCTGTAACCAGATTGACTGCGCCTTGGGGCACGCCTGCTTCCTCCAAACACTCTGCCAATGCAACAGCGCAAACAGAGGTGGAAGGAGCTGGCGCCCACACGATGGCATTGCCCGCTGCCAGACCATACGCGATATATTCAGCAGGTACCATAAAAGGAAAGTTCCACGGTGTGATGATCCCGTAAACCCCTTTTGGCTGACGGATAGTAAATACTCGTTTTGAGCTATCCTCAACTGAGATGACCGATGTTTCCAGCCACTTGATTTGCTCTGCTGCCTCCAAAAACGCCGCGATCGTTCCTTCGATTTCAGGCAGAGCCTCCGTATGATAAGGCTTGCCCTGATCTTGCGTAAGCGTGTGGGCAAGTGCTTCCTTTCGTTTTTCGATCACAGAGGCGATCGAGGTGAGTAAGCGAGACCTTTCCCAGACGGACATGGAGGAAATCTGTTCAAAACCGCGCCCGGCGGCTGCAATCGCAGCTTGAGCATCTTCACGCGTGCCCTCTGCTACTTTGGCGATCAGCTCTCCCGTCGCCGGATTGAACGCATCAAAATAAGCACCCGAAATGGATTCAACCCATTTGCCATCCATGTACATTTTTAGTTTCTTCACTTTTTTACCCCCTTGTTTCTGCTGGACAGAAAATGACTCTTGGACTAAAATGAAAAGTAATCACCCTACCGAACGATCGGTTGGTAAGTTGTTGATTTGAATTATAGCTTGCAGATTTCACAATTGCAAGATAATTTAGAATTGGATATTTTCCTTTCAGGAGGTAGCATGACAGCACAAAAAATAAAAGACGTCTCGTTGAAATTATTTTCCCAGCATGGCTATGATGGCACGTCCTTATCCGAAATTGCCAAAGAGGTCGGCATTAATAAATCATCGATTTACGCCCACTTTAAAAGTAAAGAAAGCATTTTTATGGCTGTCTTTGACGATGCACTCTGGGATTACAACAAGCATGTCGAACAGCTCATCACCGACATTGAGGATCAAGGCGTCGATGAAAAGCTGTACAGAATTCTTTGCGATGTAGCCCATTACTACGAACAGAATCAAGACCTGAAGCTGTTTTTAAAACGATCAGCCTTGTTTCCGCCTACGTTTTTACAGGAACAGCTTCTCAGTAAATCGGAGGCATCTGACCAGGGGCTAATCAAGGTTCTTTATTCCATTTTTGAAGAAGGCATCAGAAAAAAAATCATTATGGAAGATCATATCGACGATTTGGTCCAGTCGTATCTGTGTGTGCTCGACGGGATTTTTTCCGGTGTGCCCTTTCATAAAAGCGACTATATTCAGGGCCAGGTCAATAATATTTGGAGGATTTTTTGGAAGGGCATTCGCGCTTAGAATGGGGAGCCAGCAATAGAAAAAAGCCGTGATTCATAGTAAAAAGCTCGCCAATCATCTGGCGAGCTTCTTCCCTTCCTACCATGCATGAAAATTATTATTAGTAAATCGAAAGGTCCCAATCGCCAGCAATCTGCCCTAGCAGCGCTGTTCCGGCCACACTGTTTCCGTACTGGTCAATAGCAGGTCCGTATACACCAATCCCGCAGCCATCGCCAAATGGCGTCTCTCCTTTTCTCCCTCTCGGAGGGACAGCAGCCATAATCCCGCCAGATACTCCGCTCTTGGCTGGCACTCCCACAAAAGCGGCAAAATTGCCAGAAGCATTGTACATCCCGCAGGTTACCATTAGCGCTTTTGTCAATCGCGCTATTTCTTTGGTGAATAGCTGCTCCTGGCGAAGGGGATGGTAGCCGTCATGGGCTAAAACAAGCCCGATCATCGCGATATCCTCTGTCGTCACCTCTATGGAGCATTGACGGATGTATACTTCCAGTGCTTCTTCCGCTGGGCAGCCAAGAAACCCGGTCGCAGTCAAATAATGTGCGAGGGCGCGATTGCGATGGGCCGTCTTCCACTCGGACTCGTACACTTCCTCGTTGATTTGATGCCTACGTCCTGTCATGCTCTCGATTATAGACGTGAGAGAATCGAATTTTGCCTGCATCGAATCGCCTTGCAGCAAGGATGAGACTGTAATCGCGCCAGCGTTGATCATCGGATTAAAGGGTCTGCCCGGCTTGTGCATCTCCAGACGAATCATAGAGTCAAACGCATCCCCGGTAGGCTCAACATCCACTTTCTCCAGCACATGCGGTATTCCGTGATGCATGCAGACAGCGATGAAGCTGATCACCTTTGAAACGCTTTGCAAAGTGAAGGCTGCCTCCCAATCGCCCGCTGTCACTTTTTTTCCGTCCTGGCCGATGACGCAAATTCCTAACTGTTCTGGATTCGCCTTTGCCAGTGCAGGAATGTACGCGGCGCATTTACCTTTACTTGCATCTCCACGAAACCGCTCCACCCATCTCTCCAAGTCAGTTTGCACCTGACTTCGCTTTGTGGTCGTCTCCTGGATTGTTCCCGATGTGTGCTGAACCCCTTGCATTTCCACTCTTCCCTTCATGCTGACCAAAATATCTCTCTTGCTTATCATCGAGGGCTCCAACCCCGGATTTTTAAAACGTCTTTTTCTTATAGAACAGGCTACTATGCCTTTTTCGGTGGATGTACGTCGTCTGGAATCAAGGAAGTGTATGCTTCCCCTTCCAGGCGCTCCTGCCACTCCGCTTTTGCCTGTTCGATTATCTCCGGATTCTCCATGGCCTCAATCGCGGTAGAAGCCATCACTTTTCCGGCTTGCAGCATCCCTTTGTGTGCAATCGGCATCGCGCCTTGCGATACAACCTGCCACGTATGGAAAGGAGTTCCGAGCGCCCAGCATGTCGTCATGCACTGCATCGTTGGTACGACCCAGCTTACGTCTCCAACATCTGTTGAGCCAGACAGTGTAAACTCATACGTCGGAAGCGGCCCGATGACATCGGCTATCGTCTTGTCTTTCAGCTGCTTTGCCGTTTCCTTGTCTACCCCGGCAAGTGCGGCACGCAGATCTTCCGCTGACAGCGACTCCTGAATCTTTTTCGCAAAATGCTGATCCTCCTCGTCATACGCAGGAACACCTACTGCCACCAGATTTTTGTGCATCACCTTGGCAAGTATCGTGTTTGGCACGAGGTTGGACGCGGTTCCTTCAAAGACCGTTTCCATCGTGGTGCCCGTCATCAGGGCTGCTCCTCTGGCAATGTCGTATACTCTGTCATACAGCTCCTTCACTTGCTGCTTTTTCGGAGCGCGGATCAGGTAAACGACCTCTGCATATGGCTGCACAACGTTTGGCGAGATTCCGCCCGTATTGGTAATCGCATAATGGATACGCGCTTCGGAAATCATGTGCTCTCGCATGTAGTTGACCCCGACATTCATCAGCTCGACGGCATCTAGTGCACTTCGTCCCAGATGCGGAGCCGCAGCAGCATGAGCGCTTTTTCCATGGAACTGGAAGCGAACAGAATAGTTGGCGAGCGAGCTGATATTCATGATGCCTGGCGTCGTCGCAGGGTGCCATGAGAGTGCAAAATCAACGTCTTCAAACAAGCCTGCACGTGCCAAATACGCTTTTCCTGAGCCAGCCTCTTCTGCCGGACAGCCAAAATATTTCACTGTCCCTTTAAGTCCTGTTTGATGCATATAATCCTTGATCGCAACGGCTGCTGCCAATGCCCCAGCACCGAGCAAATTGTGCCCGCAGCCGTGTCCGTGTCCCCCGGAAATGATCGGGTCGTTTGTCACCATACCTTTTTTCTGGCTTAATCCGGTCAATGCATCGTACTCTCCCAAGATGGCAACGACTGGCTTACCCATGCCAAAGCTGGCGACAAACCCGGTTTCCAGTCTGGCAATCCCCTTTTCCACCTGAAAGCCTTCTGCCTCCAGCGCCTGACACAAATACTCTGCGGACTGATGCTCTTCGAAGTAAATCTCCGGTGTTTCCCAAATTTTATCGCTTACGGTTATAAACATATCCCGTTTTTGCTCGATTAATTGCGAAATGATTTCTTGCTTGTTCATGCTGTATGCTCCTTTCTAAGCAGCTCTCCTTTTTCATAGTTCATCGTCAGAAGTGCCGCAATGCAGATGACTGCAAATACAATCAGCATCCAAAACGCTGCTGCAAACGAGCCATTGAATGCATCAACGATAAAGCCAATCGCCATCGGTGTGATGAAGCCAGCGAGCTGTCCGCCTGTATTTACGATGCCCATGCCTGTGCCTGTTACCGAAGCAGGCAGGTTTTTCAGGACGACAGAAGGCAAAAGAATGATGACAAAGGAAATGAACAGGGTCACGATCGTTTGATACGTAATGAACATCGCTACACTGGAAGCGTTAAACATCAGATACAGCAGGATGGCTACCAAAACACAGGCGAGGCTGCCCATCGTTTTTTCTCGTCCCTGCGGCAGCTTGTCCAGCACGTAGCCGCTCGCATACACTCCGACTAAAGTAGCGATACCCGGGATCATTTGCAGCCAGCCCAGAGACACAAGATCCAGACCGCGTACTTTGACGAGGTAGGTTGGCAGCCAAGTTGCCAGCCCCCAGTTCACTGCGTAAATACTGAAATAGGCGATTAAAAGGTTCCACAATAATGGCGTTTTAAACAGTAAGGCAACAGAGCTCTTCTTTTCGCTGGACGTGGAAGCTGCTTCGGCGTTTGAGGCGGCTTCCTCTTCCTTTGGCAGCTTGATATAGCGCCAGTACAAAACCGCAATCACAGCCCCGATCGCCCCAATAATGACGAACATCATGCGCCAGCCAATCGTGTTGATCAGAGCAGCGGATAAAATCGGAACGAACAGTCCTACGATTGCACCAGAGGACAGCATGACAGACATTGCTCGTGAGCGCTCTTCCCGCGGATACGTTTGCGCAATAATTTTTGAACTCGCTGGCTGGAATCCGCCTTCTCCAATTCCGAACAGGAAGCGAATGATTACCATAGAAGCCAGCGACCACGCCGCTCCGGTTAACGCTGTAAAAATAGACCACATGACAACGGATGCAATAAGTACTTTTCGTGAGCCGAATCGGTCTGCCAGCCAGCCCCCTGGCATTTGCATGAGCGCATAGCCTGCGAAAAAGCTGCTGAGCAATAGTCCCGTGGATGAAGCACTAAGCTGCAAGTCTTCCGTGATCGCGAGTACGGCATAGTTCATCACATAGCGGTCCAGGTTTCCTAGTGCCCAGCCTAAAAAGAGTAAAGCCAAAATCCAGTTTCTTGTGCGCGCTGATACCATAACTGTGGATACCTCCTTCTGGTTGCTTTCCATGCTGTCTCTCATTTTTGACGAAAGCGCATTCATCCAACTCCATGCTAATCTCCGCCAAAAAAGCGACAAGCAGAATACCTACTTTTTATTTACCGAACAATTAACGACATGTCGCAATTAATACTGTACGAAATTTTGAGACTATTATCAATCTATTTTTTTGTGACTTTGGGACATTTTTTTGCAGAAAAAAAAGCACCCCTTAGAGGGTGCCTACAACAGTCTATACAGCTTGCTAGGTCTGCCACGTGTCGCCTGAGACTCCTCGCCCGAGCACTCCGCCAGCTCTACCGCACACAAATCCGCTACAATTCTTTGCGCATTTCGTTCACTCATCTGGAGGTACTTTGCCAAATCCTTCGTTGTAAAATCTACCCAACCCATTTTTTGCAGCAAGGCGTCCAGCTTTTTGTACGTCTTGACACTAATGTTTCCCTTTTTCAGCTTTTCCAGAATCTCCGAATCATTGGCCCGATAGGAGTAGACCAGCTCTTCCTCCTGCCCTACCCATTCGACGATGGTGCCGTCATCCTGGACCATGACGATATCTCTTGTCGCTTTTTCTTTGGACTGGCGCAAGGCACGGTGTGCATTCATTTCTGCTGCAAACGCCGTCTCGCCAAACCCGATCCCGACTGCAACGGTCGTATCGGCTTCCTTCGCCAAATACGCTATTGTCTCTTGTAAAATGGGGATCTCGCGCTCGATCGTTCCACGCGAGCTGAAGATGACGTATCTGCCATTTCCTTGTTCCAGCAGGGAGCCGTCCAATTGCTCGCACAGCTTGATCAGCGCTTCCTTGATCCGCAGCTCGAGATACTGCCAGTGATAAGGCGTCTTCGCCCCTTCTTTAATCCGGTCAAACTGTTCGACCTCGATCATTTCGATGCCGATTTGCGTGTCTTTAAAGTACGAGGTTCTGACTTTTTCCACAAAGACTCTCACCGTTTGGTGGATTTCCATTTCACTAGGTGAGATCCAATAGGCAGGAATCCCGGCCTCTACCAGGGCCTGATAGACAGTCGGATAACAGGTCATGGCTCCATCTGTTTTTTTCTCGTTCCAAAGCGCAAGATGAAATTCTAGCAGATCCCTCGGGTCGACTGATGCGTCAAACGTTTTCATATACATATCGCTAACCGAAATGTTGATCGTCCGCAGCGAATCCTCCATGTAGGTCGTTGACAGCAGCATATCAATGCTAACCCGATCGATGAGCTTGCCCTGCGCATAGACCATTTCCAAAAAGCCTTTGTAAATACTCGATTCCGTAGCGTAGATATACTCCATCCGCTTATCTGTACCCATAGCATTTTTGGCAACCATGTATGGGATCGGTCCGGAAAAAAGCCAGTGATCTACATACTGGTCATTTTCCCGTACAATTTTTTCTGTCTCTTTTGTTTCTGTGTATGGGTATGGAATGAAGTTCATCCCTTGATCAAATTCCTTTGCCACCGAAAGAATTCTCTCTACCGATTTCTTTGGGCCAACCACTCCAATTTTAAACATCGTCTATCCAACCTCTGCGTCTAGTGATACGAACATTGTATACATAACAACGGGAACAAATCCACTCTCGTCAGTTACAGGGGTGGGAACGAAGCTTGTCGGACAGAAACAAGCTAAAACGCCCGTGCTGGGCGTTTTACGTTTATAGATTCGTTACTACTCCCATTAGCTGTTTTCATTTTTTTCTTGTCCTCTTAAAAGGACATACCATTGACCAAATGCTTTTTTCATCATAAAAGTTTTTTCTCTTTGTAAGTGTTTAAAACTAAGAACTACTTTCACTTCTGCTAAGGATTTTTCCAAATTAGTTGATCCTAATACTTTATAATCTGTTAATTGTGTATCTTTTGCTGAACGTATAAAGATTACCCTCTCTGGATAATAAGTATGGTTGTCTTTGTAAACTAAATCATACGCTTCTTCTCCCTGCTTATTGATTATTAGAGATAAATATCGATCCATTGTTTTTTCAGGTGTATTGTACCAATAAACATAGGTGCTAGTACACGCAATTACAAGTGCAATGAAAGAAACAAAGAATATTGATTTTCTTTTTTTGAATTTGTAAAAAATATCAAAATTCACCAAATGCACACAATTACCCTCTTCCTAAAGTTATTTAAAATTGTAAAATTTTACATATGTATATTTTAACTTTTGAGAGGAGAAATGAGAATATGTTTTTTACAAGAAAAGTAAAGTCAATTGCTGTAACCTCATTGTCTGTTCTTACACTAGTGATGCCTTTTGATGCAGTTTTAGCTAAGGGAGGAACAGAATCAACTACTTCGAATGCTGAACAAATACAGCTATTGATGAGTGAAAAGTATCTTTGGTCTGAGCCTTTTAATGCAAATAATTATGATAGGATTAATAGAAACATTACATTGCAGCTTAAGGAACGAGCAATTTATATCGAAGCTGATGCAACTGGTGGACGTTCTTCTTATGAGATAGCTATAGAAGAGTTTGACACAGATTTAGAAGGCTGGACACCTGTAGAAACACACAAGTTTACACAAGGTAGGGATTCCGCTTATTTTTATAATCTTGACCAAGCCGTTCAGTATCGCGTAGCTATTCATGGTAGAGCAAAAGGAACAGTATCGGTTTATAAAGTAGTTGATTAATGACAACCATTTCGGTAGCTTGGCCGTCCATTTTGGATGGTCTTTTCTTTTTATCATCGTAACAAGTCGTACCTTATTCTCCCAAAAGACTCATCTAGTTCGCCATTACCAAGTCGAATCCAGAGGTTTGCAAAACGTGCCCTTTCCTCTCAAAATGCACCCGATCTAAGAGCTAGCGAATAATAGTCACTCGACATGTTTGGGAAGACAGTAAGGATTGGTTTCGTTCAAACCGACTGAGTTAAGCAGGCAAGAAACTCTACAAAAAAAGAAAAGAAAACTATTGAGCGAAGCTTCACGGATACCAAACAGCTCCACGAGTCCGCTATTGCCGTTTGCGGGGATTGCGTAACGTTACGGAACAAGCGTTAATAACCGCAGCGGTGCAAAACATGAAAAAGATCCCCCCACGCATCTTGCAAAGCAAGGCTAGGGGCAAAGAATGTATGACAATGGATGGATTTGAAGTTAATGAATTAGGCGAAAAAAAAGAACCCCCGAATTGCTTGGGGTTCTCGACAATCTGGAAATAC
Organism: uncultured Brevibacillus sp.; assembly: GCF_947502445.1. Classification (GTDB taxonomy): domain Bacteria; phylum Bacillota; class Bacilli; order Brevibacillales; family Brevibacillaceae; genus Brevibacillus. Next base: position 183,731 of record NZ_CANMZW010000004.1, on the reverse strand, counting down.
CCAAATTATCTTGGGCATTTCTTTACTATTCCTTTTCAGACTTCTTCCATTCGGTATTTCCAAAGGAAATTGTTATATTTTGGTAATCAGCAGGAGCTTTAAATTTTTCCGTCAGATTCCGATCCTTGCGATCAATGTTAACCAAGCCCCCGTCAAGCATAACGTCGATCTTGTGCCTGCCATTGAACTTTTCATCAAAGTAGTCATTAGCAATCGTGTCCATATTTTTACGGCATTCATCATGGGCACTAAAGGATCTTTTTTGAGAATCTACGTAACATCTTGTACCTCCCAATAAAGAATGAATTTTCATTGATGTCATACAAGATATTACTGTTTGGACATTGAGATTAGGTGTTGCGAATGTAAAGAAGCGTTAGGAATTCGTTAACCAACATTTACACATAAAGATGGGTAAATGCATAGAAATAGATCGAGTTCATCCAGCCGCAAAATCCTATACAGCAATGATTGCTGTTCTCGGCGGTGGAATGATCGAAGCAAAGAATGTATTTGGAGGTACGTCATGACAGATTTATTTGTTGACAGGTCGTTAGAGGAGATACGATTTTGGTCTCGGATTATGAAGGAGCATTCATTATTCCTAAAATTAGGATTTAACTGTGACGATACGAAATTAATTAACGAAGCCGACCGCTTTTACAGCATTTTCGAAGACATCGAGAACCGCGCACTTGCCTTTACTTCCGATACCGACCCACAGCAGATCTACGAGTTTAACCAAGTCGTTTCTAATGCAGTTAGTCATATTTGGGTATTCAAGCGACATGTACTTGGCCTCATCATTCGGTGTAAAATCCTTGGCAACAACTTCCCCTTGCTAGTGGATCATGTGAGCAGGGAAGCAGCCTATTTCAGAAAACGGCTGACGCAGCTGAATACGGGTACCCTCGATCCACTACCGGATGCTGTAATTAATGAGAACGTATTCTTCTTGCGCATTATGGCTGACCACGCAAAATTTATTAACCATTTGCTTGATCCATCGGAAAGAAAGCTCGTTGAGCAGGCACGAGATTTTAGTCATGACTTTGATCAGCTTTTATTCCAGGCTCAAGATCTTGACTCGATGAGGCCCCAATCCCAAACGCAGCCACTACTCGATCAGTTTGTCGATCAAAATCGTGTTTCTGTCCGACAATTGCGCGATTTTAAGAAAACAGCTCGCGATCTGATTGAAGCTTGCCGAATCAAAAGCATCATCCCTCCACTACTTGCAGACCATGTCTTTAGGGAAGCATCGCATTTTCTCGAAATCCTAGATTCTTTCGAAATCGCGCTATCCTCCGCCAAGTAGCTATCGTTTATATGACGATGGACATATTTTCAACCTGGTCTCGGGTCAACCAGTTTTTTCTCGTGCAAGCATAGATGAATTTTTAGTGCATCGCTTGAAAAAAAGGAAGAGACAGACCAATCTGCCTCTTCCTTTCATGCTATCCGGTTAAGAAATTATTCTATTTGTTCTCAGACATGAACAAATGTGGTGCCGTATACAAGGCAGGTGAGCCCCCTGTATGCAGGAACAGGACGTGATCCTCTTTTGTAAACTGTCCTTGGCGAATCATACCAATCAAGCCTGCCATCGCTTTACCTGTATAGACGGGATCGAGAAGGATTCCTTCAGTGCGAGCGAGCAGCTGTACGGCTTCGATCATTTCAGCCGTAGGAAGTGCGTAGCCTGGTCCGACATACTGGTCTTCACAGCGAACTGCAGACGGTAGAATCTCTCCCGTAAGCCCCACTGTTTCCGCCGTAGCATGGAGCAGCTCCAGCACCTTGGCTTCCTGTGTCGCCCGGTCACGGCTTACGTTGACCCCGATTACCTTTGTATTTGATTGTCTCGCCATGAATCCTGCAATCAGACCCGCTTGCGTCCCGGCACTTCCTGTCGCCGTCACGACGTAATCAAAAGGAGTTCCTGTCTCCCACGCCTGCTGCTCAATTTCCTCGGCACATGCCATATAGCCAAGTGATCCTACTTCATTAGAACCGCCAACTGGAATCACATATGCATTTCTGCCTTCCTTTTTCAGTGCTTGCGCCAGCTCTTCCATCGCTGCCAGCATATCGCCATCGGATGGAATCACTTCGATTTTTTCGGCGCCTAGCAAATGAAACAGCAAATGATTGCCGCTAGCAAGGGGATTGTAGCCCGTCTCAGGCTCGGTCAAAACGAGCTGACACGCCAAGCCTTCACGCACCGCAGCAGCCAGCGTCAAACGGCAGTGATTAGACTGAATCGCTCCACACGTGATCAGTGTATCAGCACCTTGCTTGATCGCATCCGCTACCAGATACTCCAGCTTCCGCGTCTTGTTTCCTCCTGCAGTAAGTCCCAAAAGGTCGTCACGTTTAATCGAAATGGTTGGTCCTCCCAAAGCCTTGGATAGTCTGTCCAGCTTTTCGATGGGGGTGTTCCCCGTCGTGTACTGTCTGCGCTCATAACGGATTGGATTCATGGGTACTCTCCTTTTGCTCAATAATTGATTGATAGTAAATACTCGTTCACACAGATGGATTCCTGCCTGGTCATCTGCCATCGGAGACGGATAAATCATGAAGGGGCAAAAAATGGATTGTAATGAATTTACATATCGCATATAGTGTTAGATAGTAATTAATTTTTCAACAATCCTGGAGGTGGGGAATATGACAACGACATACGTGAGCTTTATTTCCGCATGCACTCATATTCTAATTCCCCATCTGGCGTACGTGAAAGCCTCCTAGTTTATCTAGCAGGTTCTCCTAGCTGTGCCGACAACACGGGGATAACCCGTGTTTTTTTGTTGCAGCGCTGTACGCGTCCAAGGCTTGGTGTAGTGTAACCAGGTTTGTTTAAGCGAGCCGCCGTGGGGATGGACTATCCCTACGGCTTTTTCTTTCTGTGCCGTGGGGATTGACAGCTCCACGGCTTTTTCCATTTCTCACTATAATTGGAGGTTGAGACGATGAGTACAATGAACAACACAGGTTTGGTAGCAGCAAAAGGGCTTTCGGAGGAGGTGCTGCAGCAAATTCTCGATTTGGCAAAAGTATGTGAGGCGCACGATGGATTTGATTTGTCCATCAATTTGAATGTGTCGATGCTGCAAAGCCGTTCCCCTGAGCAAACGAATGATTTCCTCTATTTTCAGGACGGTACGCTCGTAGGCTTCCTCGGGATGTATGCGATTGTCAGCCCAAAAGAAGTAGAGATCAGTGGTATGGTTCATCCAGCTTATCGAAGAAAGGGAATCTTCCGCGCGCTTTATGCACAAGCAAAAGCAGAATGCGAAAGGCGTCAGGTCACGCAAATACTGCTCGTCAGCAATCGAGAGTCTAAGGAAGCAAGCGCTTTTGCAGAAGGAGTAGGCGCTACGTACCACTTCTCTGAATACAAGCTGGATTACTCTGCTAGGGGGCCCGTAACTCCCGTGGAAACCGATGATCGTCTTCTGCTTCGCCCAGCCACGAACGATGATTTTCATACACTCGTTGAGATTGGCGTCAGTGGCTTTGGAGACTCAGCCGAGCTTATGAGTTCGCTGGTTACACGCAATCTGTCTGAGCCTGACTTTCAAACGTATCTGGCTCTGTATGAGTCTGAGCCTGTCGGGATGATTACTGTTAGCGAAGAGGATGCCGCACTATTCATCTCGGGTTTTTGCGTAAAAAAAGGGCTTCAAGGAAAAGGACTGGGCAGAAAAATTCTTTCCCAGACGGTGGAGTTCTTGAATGAGAGGGAGCATACAGGAATTAGCCTGGAAGTAGCTGTCGATAATCAGAACGCACTTTCCCTCTATCAATCTACTGGCTTTAAGGTCGTTTCCGTCTACGACTACTATGTCGGATGAGGCTTTCCTGAATGAAAAATCATGCTTGGCTAGATTCAAACGTTTCATTGCTGTTCCTCTATTCCTTCTTCACCAAGTTTCATTTGTGGATGCCCATCTATGTTCTGTATTTACAGCAAGAACGAGGCCTGAGTCTGGCCACAATCGGAATCGTGGAGGGAATCGGCTGGGTTGCTGCCGCATTGGCTGAGGTTCCTGCTGGAATCGTAGCGGATCGCTTTGGTCGCAATCGTGCCCTCATGGTGGGAGCCTTTGTCATGGCTCCTGCTATGGTTCTCTACGCATACACGGACTGGTTCCCGATCATTTGTTTTCTGCAAATCGTATGGAGTGTTGGCGGGAGCTTTCTTTCTGGTGCTGACCAGGCACTCCTCTATGATTATTTGCAAGGGAGAGGTTTGGGAAATTTTTTTTCCAAAGCGGTGAGCTATCAACTAGCCATCATGCGCATTGCCTCAGCGCTTGCAGGAATTATAGGCGGTTGGTTAGCTGCCTACTCGCTCGGGCTTCCGTTTATTGTTTGTGGAGTTCTCTCCTTTGGTGCTAGTTGTGTTGCCTTTTTCATCAAGGAACCGCAGCAAACAAATGAAGCAGAGGCAAAAAAGAACGAATCTCTCATCCGTTTCTTCCTAAATACCTCAAGTAAGGTATGGAGGGCAAAGAGCTTGCGCGATGTATTGCTGTATTCGGCTATCCTGGCTGTTCCCGTCTTCTGCTTTACGTTTTTATTCGTCTCTCCCTTCCTGCACGAAAAAGGCATGGCGATCGAATGGCTCGGTCTTGTATTTATATTGATCCAAGGCATGAGTATACTTGGCTCCATCGTCTCCTATCACATGGAGAAGCGCTTGGGAGAAGCAGCAACCGTCAGCACATTCACTGTCTTGATGGCTCTGAGTATCCTCATGCTTCCGATCCTGCCTGATTTATCGGGGATCATCTGTATGGTACTCACCAGCTTTTTTTATTCCATCATCGAGCCTGTCTTGATCAAGATGACGAATCAGCGAATCTCGGGAGATTCACGCAGTACGCTGCTTTCCTATTCGTCTATGCTGAAAACGATCATTCTGGCAGTCTTGGTTCCTTTTTTCGGCAAACTAGCAGAAGACGTTGGCTATCCTGTTCTATGCATACTGATCGCGATTGTCCTCATCGCTTTACCGATCGTTTTCTTACGCAAAGAAAACGGGACGGCTACACCATAATCGGGGGCATAAATCTCATATGACCAATAGAAATGGCTATCCAATGCCGCGACCAGTCAAATTCAACCGACTGAACGAGCATGGATAGCCATTTTGTTTTACTTCAAGCTCGATGGATCAGGGAGCAGCTTTATGAATTTCTCCACATCTGCGCTGTCGTTAAACAGATGGATGGAAGCACGCACTCTCCCATCTCAACCCCATACGTAGACGTCCTGCTGCTGCAAGCGCCCTGCTACCTTACTGCCTTGGTCGCGTACGATAGAAATATTTCCTGAGCGTTGGGACGGCGTGTCAGGTGTCATCACCTCATAGCCTCGTGTGCGCACCTGCTCGATGAATTCATCCCCCAGACGAAGTACATGCTGCTCCACATTTTCAATTCCTACGTCTGCTAAAAAGCCGGTGCTGTATGCCAGGGAATACAGCGATGCATAGCTCGGAAAGCCCCGTTCATACCGCCGGGCATCCTCGTGCAGCGTATACGTTTCAAAGCGGCTCGGACCGAACTGTTCCTGGATGCTTCGCCAACCAGGCGTACGGAAAACGAGATCACGGACCCGATCACTCTGATTCACAGCGAAAATTCCTGCGCCATGGATAGAGAGCAGCCATTTACAGGAGCTGGATGAAATCGGTATCCTCAAGATAGACAGGAACGACGACCCTCACTTCCACCCCCCGTTTGCTGCAGGCCTAGCTACGGCAAGACACCGGAAGGGAATTCCAGCGTATTGGCCAGATCCTCCTCGTCGATTATTGCGTGTTTTTCAATTGTCCCACGAGGGTGCGCGCTGCAGATTGAAGCAGTGAGACATCCAGCGCCACAGTGAAATATTGGATTCCGGCTTCGGCCCAAGTCTGTGCCTGCAGGGTCGTTGCAGCGTGAATACCTACAGCGATACCTTTAGCACGTATCGTTTTGATCAGTGAGGCAATCGTATCTGCTACGACCGGATGATCAATTTGCCCCGGATAGCCCAGTGCCTGCGATAAATCCAGCGGACCAATATAGACAACATCGATGCCCGGAACATCAAGAATAGCGTCCAGGTTTTTCAAGCCTTCCTCCGACTCGATTTGAATGATCATGAGTGTATCGTCCTCTGCCTCAGCCAAATGCTGCTCCAAAGGCATCTCGCCCCAGCCGTTTGTGCGCACCGCACCGCCGAGTCCTCTCGTTCCAGCCGGGGTGTAACGTGCTCCTTTTAACAGATGTGCACACTGCTCAGCGCTTTCGATTCGCGGCAACACAAAGGACGAATAGCCAATATCCATGATTCGGTACAGGTCCGCTGGATTTTGCGTAGCAGTCCTGACAGCGAGTGGAATGTTGTGGCGATATCCCGCCAATACCATGTAATCAAGCATTTGCAGGTCAATCGAGCTATGCTCCATATCGACATGCAAAAAATCAAATCCGACATTCCCCAGTGCCTCTACTATGATCGGGGAGGGAATTCTGATCCAGCTACCATACACACATTTTCCTTCTTTTAATTTGCTTTTGATTGGATTGACTGCCATCTGCTTTTTCTCTCCTTTTTTTCATATGTAGAAAAAGTACCCGCTAGGATTGGTAAGCAATTCGTTGCGGGTACTTGGTCTGCCAGTCGTTTGCTTTAGTTATAAGCATAGGTTTGGCGTGCTTCCTGAATCGCTGCCACATACTGTCTTGCATTATGCGTAATCCGAGCATAGTTGGCGGTTTCGAGTGTCTCGCGGTCAAACAGATTTCCTCCGATTCCGACTGCAGCTACCCCAGCCTGGATGAATGAAGCGACATTGTCCAGGTTGACGCCGCCTGTTGGAATGATCGGAATATGAGGGAAGGGAGCTTTGACATCCTTTATATACTGAACTCCCAGACCTGCTGCTGGAAAAATCTTGACCAGATCGGCACCGGCTTCTATCGCGGTAATCATTTCAGTCGGTGTCATCACTCCGGGAACAGCGATCTTCCCATACCGAAGTGCGGTCTGAATCACATCCTCATGCAGACTGGGACTAAACAGGAAATCAGCCCCGTTTTGAATTGCCAGACCAGCTGTTACTTTGTCGACAACCGTACCCGCTCCGACAATGGCGCGGCCTTTATACTTGGCAGACAGCTTCGCAATCGTCTGGAACGCCCCTTGTGAATCAACGGTAATTTCCAGGGCTGTAATCCCACCTTCGACGAGACTGTCGGCAACTTGTTCTACCTGCTCCTCGGGAATCCGTCTGACGACAGCAATAACACCACTCTCAACCAACCTTTTCAAAAGCATGACTTTAGGCAGCATGATAGCTCCCCCCTCTCCTATAGGTCCCTTTAGCGCAGCACTTCTTTTCTCTCATCATGGGGTGCAATCCGATTCCAAAACGGATATCCCTCCACATCTCCTACTACAGAAAGGGCAAATGCACCTACACGATTTCCGAGCATGACCGCCTTTGATAGCGACCAGCCACGAAGCAGTCCAGACAGGAAACCCGCTGCAAAACCATCTCCCGCGCCAATCGGGTCCACAATCTCGTGCACAGGATATCCCGGAACATACTCAGCCGATTCCTGCGTCGCATAAAATGCCCCTTTTTCTCCGAGCTTCAGCACCACTACCTTGGCTCCATTCTCCAACAGACGGGCTGCGATTTTCTCTGGCTCGGTTTCCCCTGTCATGATTTCTCCCTCTTCGATCCCTGGCATAACGATGTCGCACCTGCTGGAAATATCCATTAATGCTTCGCGCGCCTCATCTTTGGACCATAGCTTTAAACGAATATTCGGATCAAACACGACAGTGAGCTGGTTCGCCCTCGCAATCTCAATCGCCCGCTCCATCATCGCTCTGCAGGAAGAGCTGAGCGCTGCCGTAATCCCGGTAAGATGTAAAAACCTGGCCCCTGCTATATAGTTCTCGTCCAAATCGTCGGCACTCAGTTGGCTTGCTGCCGAGCCTTTGCGATAATAGTAAACTTTTGGTTCATTGTTTGCCTGCCGCTCTTTGAAAAAGACAGCGGTTGGATACTGTTCATCGAATACAACCCGGGAGGTATCGACGCCTTCTCCCCGGATAAAATTGCGAACGTATAAACCGAACTCGTCATCACCCAATCTACTGACCCAACCTGCCGCATGACCTAATCTGGCAAGCGCAATGGCTACATTGGATTCCGCACCGCCGATTGTTTTTTCAAACTTGGTTACATACCGCAATGGACCAACAGACCCTGGAGTTAGGAGAACCATGGTTTCTCCGATTGTTACTACGTCCATACTTGCACGTCCTCCCTCAACATGTGCTGCAATCATTATCTGCCCAGCCAGCCGCCATCCACTGCGAGTACATGACCGTTCACATAATCGGATGCTTGTGAAGCAAGAAAGACGACGCTTCCTTTCATATCCTCTGCCCTTCCCCAACGTCCCGTGGGAATTCTTTCGAGTATCTGGCGATTACGTGTTTCATCCTTGAGCAATGCTTCATTCATGTCCGTAGCCATATATCCTGGCGCAATCGCATTGACCGTAATTCCGTGGGCGGCCCACTCATTCGCGAGTGCTTTCGTCAATTGGGCAACACCGCCTTTGGCTGCAGCATAGGCAGGCACCCGCATTCCTCCCTGAAACGATAGGAGTGACGCGATATTGATGATTTTGCCGCGCCCCTGGGCGATCATTCGTCGCCCCGCTTGCTGGCAGAGGATAAAAACCGTTTTCAGGTTAACATCCAGCACATCGTCCCAGTCTGCTTCCGCAAAATCCTCTGCGGGAGAACGCCGCTGTATCCCTCCGTTGTTGACCAGGATGTCTACCTTTCCATACACACGATCAACCTGATCCATAACCTGTTTGACCTGATCCATTTCCGCCAGATCACACAAAATAATTTCGCATCGACGCCCGACTGTCTCTATTAACTCTTTTGTCTGAGTGTCAGCAGCATTCCGTTGCACCAGAGCGATATCCGCTCCTGCCTCTGCCAAAGCAACTGCCATAGCCTGACCAAGTCCTCGGGTCGCACCTGTGATGACGGCTACCTGTCCGCTCAAATCAAACATAGTCATTGCTCTCCACTTCCTGTTCCAGCGCTGACTTCTTCCTCTTGGTCGATCGCAATCAGAACCTTGACGGCATTTCCGCCGGAGAGCAGCCTATCAAATCCGGATTTTACGTCTTCAAGCGGCATAACATGGGTGATCAATTTTTCAAAGTCAAACGGCTTTTCGAGCAGCTGTGCAGCAATTTCGAAATCTTTTGGCGTATACACGCGGACGCCTTTGATCGTGATTTCTTTGAACATCGCTTGCAGCAAATCGATTGGTGCAGGCTTTTTATAAGCGGCAACAACGACAGCCGTACCACGTATTTTCGTCGCGTGCGTCAAGATTTCGGATACAGACGGATGACCGGCACAGTCAAAGGAAAAATCAGCACCGTTTCCGTCTGTTTTCATGAGCACCTGTTCTACGATACTGCCATCCTGTGGATCAATCGTTTCAAAGCCCAAGTCTTTGGCCATTTGCAGACGGAAAGGATTGGTTTCCGCTACGATTACCCGTCCTGCTCCTAGCAGCTGCAACGAAACGGCTACACACATCCCGATCGGTCCTGCACCAAAAACGAGTGCCGTATCGCCTGGAACAAAGCCGGATTGCCGAACCGCATGAACACCCACTGCCAGCGGCTCGATCAGAGCACCTGCCTTGAGAGACACATTTTTTGGCAGCGCATGAATCGTTTCTACCGGAGCGACCACATACTCGGCCATCGAGCCATCACAGTCGATTCCTATCAGCTGGAGATTTTTGCACACATGACTTTTACCCGTCTGGCACGGCTCGCACTCGCCGCAAAACAAGAGCGGGCGGACAGTAACCGGCGTACCTGCCGGCAAAGTGGGATGCCCCGCAAGTAACGTCCCAGACAGCTCATGTCCAATAATGAGCGGCCCCTTCGCCCGTGGATGCGCACCCACATAAATATTTAGATCGGTTCCGCAAATCCCTGTATAGCTCACCTTAACCAACGCCCAGCCTGCTGGCGGAGTCGGTACTTGTTTTTCTTCTACGCGAATGTCGTTTGCCCCGTAGTAGACAGCGCTTTTCATAGTCATCCTGGTACGCTCCTTCTCATTCATGAACATCTCTCTTATAGTTGATTTACAGGATAGCGAGGCTTCTCTCCTGACAAAACACGCACGGCTTCTTCCGCCGCTTTTCGCTTTAATTCATCAAAGGCCTGCTCGGAATACCAGGCGACATGCGGAGTAATGATGCAGTTCTCTCGCTTGATGAGCGGATTATCCGGTTTTGGCGGCTCCAGCTCCATGACGTCGAGTGCTGCCCCGGCGATCCACCCTTCGGCAAGCGCCTGATCCAGTGCGGCCTCGTCAATGATCGAGCCGCGTGCAGTATTAATGAGGTAGGCGGAAGACTTCATGGCCTGCAGCTCTTTGGTGCTAAATAAATTTTTGGTGTCATCTGTTAGTGGACAATGAATCGAAATCACATCGGAGCGCTCAAGCAAGTCTTCAAACGTGACGCGCTCAACAAATGGAAGGGAATCCTCCCCGATGTTTCGATGATCGTAGCCGATGAGCTTAAATCCCGCCCCGTGCGCTTTTTTGGCAAAAGCACTGCCGATTCGACCTAGACCGACGACACCAACTGTTTGTCCACGCAATCGCAAAATCGGACGGGAAATGCTGAAGTCCCATTCTCCTTTGCGGATCGCATTGCCGAGGAGCAGCGTCTTGCGCGTAAGTGTATACATGAGTGCCAAAGCATGATCGGATACTTCATCTACCCCGTAATCCGGTACGTTGCAAATCTGAATGCCGTGATCAGTAGCTGCCTGGACGTCTACATTATTTACACCTACACCATATCGCACGATGACTTTGCAGCGTGGCAGCTTGCCAAGTACGTTGCGTGTCAGAGGAGCATACTGGTTCAGCAAGCCATCTGCATCTGTGCAGTGCAGGATCACGTCAGCCTCTGTTTTGCATTCATGCAGAACCATCTGTGCGGAAGCATTTCGGATGACATTTTGTTCAATTTCCACTGATGGATGATCACAGTCTGTAATTCCTATCGTGATGCTGCTCATGCCATTTCCACCCCTCTATTTGTCTAGCACTTCCAGCAGTTGCTCCATGCTATCGTCAATGATAGGTACTTCCCTCGCAACGCGGACATTTCCCATATCTTTTAATCCGTGTCCAGTCAAAACTACGACCACGGAATCATTTTCAGAAATTCGTTGTTCCTCCAAGCTTTTCATCAGTCCTGCTATGCCTGCTGCCGCAGAAGGTTCTACAAAGACCCCTTCCTCCTGGGCTAACAGAATTTGCGCCTCCAATATCCGGGCGTCTGATACATCTGACACAAATCCATTTGATTGCACTGCGATCTGTAGTGTATAGGTTCCATCCTTTTCATACCCGACCAATCCGTCTGCAATCCCGCCCGCAATCGTTTGTGGATTGGGCTCTGAACGAACCACTGACTCGCCCTGATCAAACGCTTTTGCGATCGGATTATTTCCTGCTGCCTGGATTCCTGCCATTCTGGGAAGCTTTGCTCCCGGATGATACCGGCGATGCTCCAAATATCCTCTGTAAATACCAATCAGCAATGGTCCGGCCCCAATCGGTACATAGATTACATCAGGAACCATTCCATTCATCTGTTCATACAGCTCATAGGCTACGAGCTTGTTTCCCTCCACCGTGTACGGATTCAGAAGTGTTGTCGTCAAATTAAAAATGTTCTGACTCTGAGCAAGCTGCTTCGCCAGCGAAAAACAGTTGCTGTACGGCCCTTTCACACGGATGACCTTGGCTCCGTAAGCGAGGGTCTGCCTTACCTTTTCAAGCGGTGTGGATTCTGGGACAAGAATGATTGCTCGAAGCCCCGCACGCGCAGCATAAGCAGCGACTGAGGCAGCTCCATTTCCACTGGAAGCAGCAATGACTTGTTGAAAACCAAATTCAACTGCTTTCGTAATTCCGATGGATACAGGGCGATCTTTGAAAGATCCCGTAGGATTCATGAATTCACATTTGAGCAGCAGCGTCTTGATGCCTAGCCTTTTCGCAAGCCGTGGAGCCGATAGCAGCCTGGTATTGCCTTCCCCCAAATGAATCCGATTCTGCTCGGAAACCGGGAGCAAAGCACACGAGCCATCCGCTTGCGCAATCGCATAAGTAACCTTCAAGATTCCCCCGCACTCCCCACACTCGTACAGGGGGGCGAGCGGATACACCTTATGACAAGTGACACATGTTAAGCCTGTTGCATGCATGTTGGCACCCCCTGCCCGCCCTTAGATCACCTTGCGCAAAAAGGCTTGCGTGCGCTCATTTTTAGGTGCACGGAAGATTTCTTCTGGATCTCCTTCTTCGATGATGTAGCCTTGGTCCATGAAAATGACCCGGTCCGCTACTTCACGAGCGAAGCCCATCTCATGCGTCACGACTACCATCGTCATGCCTTCCTGTGCCAGGTCCTTCATAACATTCAGGACCTCTCCAACCAGCTCAGGGTCTAGTGCTGAGGTCGGCTCGTCAAACAGGATGATTTTAGGATTCATCGCCAGTGCACGCGCAATGGCTACACGCTGCATCTGCCCACCGGATAGGTTGCCCGGATAGGAATCAGCCTTTTCCTTGAGTCCTACCTTTGCGAGCAATTCCAGTGCTTTGGCGCGCGCTGCTTCTTTGGACTCGTGCTTTACGATGACGGGAGCGAGCATGACATTTTCCAGCGCCGTCTTATGCGGAAACAGGTTGAATTGCTGAAAGACCATTCCTACCTCGGTACGAACCATATTGATATCCGTTTTGACATTCGTGATGTCATGCTGGCCAATCAAAACCTGACCGCTTGTGATTTGCTCCAGCAAATTGAGGCAACGCAGAAAGGTGCTTTTTCCCGAGCCGGAGGGACCGATGACACATACCACTTCTCCCTCTTTAATCTCGCAATCGATGCCTTTTAATACCTCCAGCTTTCCGTAGCTTTTATGCAAATCCTTCACTTGTATGTTCATTTGCTATCTCCCTTCCCTTTCCTAGCCTTTTATGCCAAACGACGAGGCAAGTCTTACGTTGAGCGCAAAAATCTCTTTTCGTAGTAATAAGACGCCTTGGACAGTCCGAAGCAGAGTACGAAATACACCGCGGCAACTGCAAGGAAAGAGGCGATCGGGTTAAAGGTCAGGCTGCTGACGACCTTACCTGCTTTTGTCAGATCAATGTAGCCGATGATGGAAACCAGCGACGAATCCTTGATCAGTGCGATGAAAAATCCGATCCCCGGCGGAATGATGAACTTCATTGCTTGTGGGATAATGACATGCCGGAATTTTTGAATAGTAGTCATCCCCAGAGCATCTGCCGCTTCGAATTGTCCTTTTGGTACGGACTGAATTCCCCCTCTGACAATTTCGCCCAAATAAGCGCCGGCGTAAATCGAAAGAGCCGTAACAGCGGAAAAGCCTTTGGAAAAGTTGATGCCGATATGGAGCATCGGAAGCGCAAAGTAAATCAAAAAGATGATCATCAAAAGGGGAACTCCCCTGACCAATCTGATGTAGATAGATGAGAGGACGTTTGCCAGCTTGTTTTTGGATGCGGCTCCGAGACCAACGATGATCCCGATTGCACCACCTATCAGTAATGAGAAGAAACAAAGCTGGATCGTCAGCCACGCGCCATTTAATAACGGGACGAGATGTATCCAACCAAAATCTTGAGTCATTGTAATCCTCCCTTTACCATTTGAACACTTTTCTTGCCAAGGCGTTGGACAGGTACACAAAGATCGATGAGCATCCGTAGTAGAGCACTGTGGCAATCAGTGTAATTTCCAATGTTCTGGATGTTTGCGTTTCAATATTCATCACTTGATACGTCAGTTCCTCAAGCGAAATGATGGAGGCGACAGAAGAGAACAAGAACAGCAAGACAAGTTGGTTTGTCAAAGCTGGAAACGCTGTGCGAAAAGCGGGTGGTAAAATAACATGGCGGAAGGTTTGGGCTGCGTTCATGCCCAGGGCGCTGCCTGCTTCATAAAGCCCTTTTGGAACACTGCTTAGACCAGCACGGAATATTTCAGCTGTATACGCAGCATTGTTAATCGTGATCCCGATCAAAGCAGACCACAGTGGACTAATATCCAGTCCCAATTGCCCCATTCCGAAGTAAAGCAGGTACAACTGCACGATCAGTGGCGTATTGCGAAAAATCTCAATGTACGTGTTCCCAAAATAGCGAAGGGGAGTGATCTTGCTGGATTTGGCCAAGGCGACAAACAAACCGAGCACCGTTCCGGCAAGCATACAGATGACCGTAATCATCAAGCTTGTACCAAGACCACTTACCAGCAAAGGAATGTACGGGATAATATCATGGAAAACCAAATTCACGAACCAATCACCTCATTCTCAGGGTGATCAGAACGGGAGAACCTCGTCCCCCGTTCCGATTATATGGGACTTCCAGAGGATTAGTAGGTCAAGAGCTTCGGTGCATCTACACCAAATCGATTTTTGTACAATTCTGCACCCTCACCGGAATAGTTCAGGTTGCGGATAAAGTGATTCAAATAGTTCAGCCATTCCTGATCTCCTTTTTTCACACCCATTGCAATATAGGAGGATTGGAACGGTTGACCTGGCAGCGATTCAAATTCCTGATTCTTTTTCAGCAAGTCGAGAATGATTCCGTCCTCTTCTACAAAGACATCAACCTTGCCCGTTTTCAGAGCCAAAAACGCATCTGCTGTGGAATCAAAGCGAACGAGCTGTGCTTCCGGGTAGTACTTGCTCAGCGCGATATCACCCGTGGAGCCTTTGGATACGGAAACCTTCTTTCCTTTTACGCCATCCCAGCTGCTGATCGGTTTATTTTTTGGATACATCGGAACCAAGCCAGCTGCGGAGTAAGGAATGGTAAAGTTGATCGACTTCGCGCGTTCATTGGTTGGTGTAAACACAGAGATAGCTACATCGACTTTGTCGGATTCAAGAAGCGGGATGCGGTTTACGCCGTCAGTCGTTACGAATTCAATTTCGGCTCCCAACGACTCTGCTAGCTTGCGGGCAATATCTGGGTCAAAGCCTTCGTATTCACCAGAAGCGTTCAGTACACTCCAGCCTGGGCTGTCAGCGTACGTAGCGATGCGGATTTTTTTCGAGGCGATGATTTTGTCGAGTCGGCTCTGCGTATTTTGCGTAGGCGACGAGCTTGTTTCGGAGCTGCAAGCAGTAACCAACAGAGCGAGTGACATCATGAGAGTCAGTAATGCACTTTTCTTTTTACGAAACATCGTAGAATCCCCCTTGATTTTGTTATTGTTTTCTATGTTTTGTTACAAAATCACAAATCCGCTTAACGCCTTCTAACAATTTGGAATCTTCAGTCGCGAGAGAGATGCGAATCATGTGTGCCGTCGTCGATCCAAAGGTGGTTCCTGGAGCCACTGCAACCCCGGATTCTTTGACCAAGGCAATGGCCAGATTCTCCTCCTCTGTTTCTATCCCGGAGAGATCGATCATCATGTAGAAAGCTCCCTTAGGCTTGTACGCCTTGATGCCAGCTCCCTCCAGCAATCTGTAAGCGCTGTCACGCCTAGCCTGATAAATCTCGCGCATTTCGTGAACGAACTCCTGAGTAAAGGAGATGGCCGCTTCTGCAGCTTTTTGCGATACAGACGAAGCACATGAGACGAGCGGCTCCAACACTTTTGCAATAACGGCCGCAATCTGCTGTGGAGCAACTGCATAGCCGACCCTCCAGCCTGTCATGGCGTAGTTTTTGGAGAAGCCGAAGATGCTGATCACTCTGCCCTCTGTGTCATAGGACATCGGGGAGATATGCTTGTCCTCGAACACGATCCCGTCGTAGACCTCATCGGAAATGATGTATAGATCATGCTTGGAAGCGAAGGCGAGAAGGTCTTTTATGTT
The DNA here is from genome assembly GCF_947502445.1 of uncultured Brevibacillus sp. GTDB lineage: Bacteria > Bacillota > Bacilli > Brevibacillales > Brevibacillaceae > Brevibacillus. The sequence continues at coordinate 167,706 of NZ_CANMZW010000004.1, read as the reverse complement.
CTCCTCACTGAGTACACCGCCCGTAGGATTGCCAGGAGAGTTGATGATAATCGCTTTTGTTTTTGGCGTAACCACTTGCTCCAGCTCAGCGATATCTGGGACAAAGCCTGAGTCTGGCAAGAGCTTGTAGCGCTTCGGAATCGATTCCTGACTTAAAATGATCTGTTCGTAATTCGGCCAGCCTGGATCCGGTATCAAAACCTCTTCCCCGGATTCTACTAGCGACAGGACGGTTGCGACGAGCGCATTTACTGCTCCGGCAGTGACCACAATCTGATCCGTATTTACCTGTATTTCGTACTGGCGCTTCAGGTGATCTGCGATAGAGCTGCGCAGGCTGATTAGTCCGGCATTTGCCGTATAGTGGGTAAATCCTTCGTTCATGGCTGCAAATGCTGCTTCGCGAATGTGGAGTGGTGTGTTTACATTCGGCTCGCCCACTTCCAGATGGATCACATCCGGAATCGTTGCTGAGTAGTCCATGATTTGACGTATGCCTGAACGTGGCAAGCTGCTTCTTGTTTGGGATAATGCTTTCATGCTCGCTTGTACCTCCTTGGGGGTAGGAATTAGAGTGTGTAGGTGATTCAGACTTCGTCTTGAAAACGATTCGTCAAGCGACCGAGCTTTTCGATTTCAATCGTTGCTTCGTCTCCAGCCGCAAGCCAGATCTGCTTTTCCTTTGGATACCCCAGAATGACTCCCTCTGGTGTTCCCGTCAAAATGATGTCACCTGGTTCCAATGTCATGTATGAAGAGATATAGCTGACAATTTCGTCACAGGCGAAGATCATATCGCCGGTGTTGGAGTCTTGTCTCACCTCGCCACCTACATACGAGCGAATCCGCAGATCGTTTGGGTTGCCAACTTCATCAGAGGTGACCAGATAGGGACCTACCGGACAAAATCCGTCACAGCTTTTGCCGAGCAGCCATTGGCTCGTCCTGTTTTGCAGATCACGCGCTGAAAGATCATTGGCATTGCAGTAGCCGAATACATATTCCAGAGCGTTTTCCTTGGAGACATGCTTCGCTTTTTTCCCGATGACGATCGCAAGCTCCGCCTCGTAATCGACTTGGCTAGCTCCTTTCGGAAGCTGAATCGTTTCCTCGTGGGCCGCAATGCTGTTCGCGAATTTGTTGAACAGTACGGGTGATTCGGGAATCGGGAGCTTGGACTCTATCGCGTGCTTGCGATAATTGAGGCCTACACAGATGATTTTTCCTGGCTGCGGAACACATGGCCCGAGCCGCAGACTGTTTTCTGCAAGCCATAGCCTTTCATCATCTGCATCGCCTGCCATCGTCAAAAGCCTGGTAAGCGACTCCAGCACCTCGACTCCGCCCTCTACAATCTGTTCGATCGACTGCAAGCTGGGATCGTCGATGTGATATGTACCCGCTGCTTTGGCGATGTCCAAGATGCCGCGCTCTGTCTTGCTTCCTACTTGCAAGCCTCTCTCTGTATGAAAGGTCAGCAACTTCATTCTGTCATCCTCCCACGATGGTTGTTGAATTTGGCAGGAAATTTGTACCAACTAAAATCTAATATCTGATGCATTAGTTTTGTTTTATGGATCATACTACTAGCGAACACAGCTCATGTCAATTCATTTTTTTATAATTCCGAACATATTCTCTATTCCTTCATTTGAACGATCATTTCGATCTCTACTGGGGTATGAAACGGCAGCTCGGACGTCCCTATCGCAGACCTCGCATGTCTTCCCTGTTCCCCAAATACTTCTTCCAGCAGGGCAGAAGCCCCATTGATTACATAAGGCTGATCAGCAAAACCAGGCGCGCTGTTTACAAAAGCAAGCAGCTTTACAATCCGCTCGATTTTATCCAAATCACCGAGATGTGTCTTCAGTACAGCAAGTAAATTGATCATCGTTTGTCGCGCGGCAAGCTGTCCTTCTTCAATTGTCAGCTCTTGTCCCAGCTTACCCGTAAACATCAGCTTGCCACTGACCCGACAATCATTCCCTGATGTATAGACGAGATTGCCTACCGTTACTGCCGGTACGTAAATGGCTGCAACAGGCGGCGGCTCGGGTAGCGTAATGCCCAGCTCTTGCAGGCGCTGCTCAATTCTTCCCATGTGAAAGCACTTCCTTTTTAATAAATGTATAAACGCTCTTAATAGTTGCAGCCTCGCGCGTCCACGCGGATCGTATCTACTACCTGCTGCCCTCTGACCGCCGTAAGTGAATCATTCAGATTCGGAATGACACACGCATGGTTCGGGATGATCTCAATACGGTCTCCCACAGAAAAGGAAACGCTTACAGGATCAAATTGCAGCATCCCATGCTCTTCATTTAGTGCCATGACCTGTACAGCTGGATGACCTACCACAATCCCGTATCCTTCATGATCCGGGGCGCGATCGCTCGTCAATGTCTTGGAACCCGCATCAATCGACGCTCTTCCAGGGATCGGGACACTGACTACCGTAGCGATCACACGTAGCGCACAATCCTTCTCCTCCACAAGCCCGAGCTTTACCGCTGTTACATCATTAAATATATAATTGCCTGCTCGAACCTCAGTGACCCCTCGCAAATCCTCACATAATAATGAGGTTGGTGTGGAGCCTGCGCTGATGATCGGCAAGGAAATGCCAACCTCCTGCAGCTCGTCTTTAATCCTCTGAATCAGCTCTGACTCTTTTTTGACCACAGACTGAAGCGCCTCCCTGCCTTTTTCCCGATAGATTTGTCCAAAGTAAGAGAGGATACCTACGATGCGTATGCCTGTAAGCTCTCGCAGCTCGCATGCGAACGAGATGAGCTCATCCCCTGGCTGCCTGCCTCCACGGTGCAGACCTCCATCGACTTCAATCAGGACTTGTACTGGCTTACCTGTCGCTATTCCTACCTCGGAAAGACCTTTTGCCCCCTCCATACTGTCTACCAGCGTTATGATTTCAATAGATTGGTGGAGTCTAGCAAAGCGATCGAGCTTTTCTTTTCCAATGAGCGGAAAGGCAACCAAGATATTGTCTAATCCCGCTGCAGCAAACACTTCAGCTTCTGACAGCTTGGCTACTGTGATACCATGCGCCCCTGCTGCGAGCTGCATTTTGGCAAGCGCAACAGACTTATGTGTTTTCATGTGTGGACGATGCTTGATTCCTTGCTCTGCCAGCTTGCTTGCCATTTTTGCTAGATTCGCTTCAACGATGTCCAGATCTACGATCACGGCTGGCGTCGTTAGTTGCTCGTACAAGTAAGGCACCTCCTTTTTAGTTAATCGTTTTCGTATATCGATTAACTAACTTCCAAAAAAAATTAGAATTCTGTGGATTCTCGTTGGATGAGCTGCATCATCAGCTCCAAGGTCTGTGGCGGTGCTTCTTGTCCCTTTTGAATTTGCGCGATCATCATCTCCGCGGCTTGGCGCCCTATTTCATATGTGGGCTGAGACAATACGGTCAAGGTTGGTCTCGCAATCGACGCCCACTCGGGATCGTCGAAGCCAATCAGTAGCAAATCCTCTGGCACCTTGTAGTTCAACTGATGAATGGCTTTTAGCACCATCAGTGAGAGCTTTCCGTTACCGGCAATCAGCCCGATTTTTTCTGTAGGCCGCTTGCTTTCAACCAGTTTTTTTACATGCTCATTCACTAATGCTTGGGAATACTCCTCGATGATGTTCAATGACGCCTGAACCTTGCTGTTGTTTTTCGCAAACTGTTCAAAAGCAAAAATACGCTCATAGCGTGGGCTGATGCCATCCGGGTCAGATATGAAGAGATGGAGACGATCGCAGCCTCTTGCGGTCAGATGCTCAATCGCGAGCAGTGTGCCCTGTGTGTTGTCAGTAGTTACAGTAGAAAATGGCATTCCCGGCAGCTTGCGGTCGATCAACAGGACTGGAATGGATGCTCCAATCCGCATCAGCAAATCATTGTTTTTACCAGAAGAGTTGATAATCAAGCCATCGATGTGCTTCGATTCCAGCATCATGAGGCTTTCCCGTTCCTTCTCGGGATCTTCGTTTGCATTGCAGATGATGATGCTGTATCCAAGCTGGCTGCATATCTCTTCCATCCCCTGGATGACCGAGACCGAGTATGGGTTGCCGATATCCGCTACTACAAACCCGATCGTATTGCTGCGGTCGTTGCGAAGTCCGCGTGCCAGCTGATTCGGTTTGAAGTCCAGCATCTCGATAGACTTCTGAATCTTTTCCTTTGTTTCCTGGCCCATCGCTTCATAGCGTCCGTTCAGAAAGCGGGAAATCGTAGTAGTAGATACGCCTGCATGCTTTGCTACGTCTTTTATTGTGATTTTTACTAGTTTCTTTTTCATGTACAGCCTCCTTAGTTAATCGTTATACGATAACGATTAACTAACTATCTGAAAACATCATATTCCTACTCGGTGACAAAATCAATACATTTTTTTAAAATGATCTGACATTTCTGTATTCAGAGAAAATGGCTGTCGCGCAGGCGACAATGGGTCCACCGTTTTGCTGACAGCCAGCAAGTTTTTTGGTCATGCTCCTCTTTTCAGCTCCCCAAATACGCCTTCTTCACGTTATCCTGCTCGCGTAGGTTTCGCGCCGTATCGTGCAGTCGAATCTCTCCATTTTCTAGCACATATCCGCGATCTGCTACCGACAAAGCCATCAACGCGTTTTGTTCAACCAGTAGAATCGTGATGCCCTGCCCTTTAATGCGGCGAATGGTCTCATATATGTCTTTGACAACAATCGGTGCCAGCCCCATGGAGGGCTCATCCAGTATAAGCAAGCTGGGCTTCGCCATCAGCGCGCGCCCAATCGCCAGCATCTGCTGCTCCCCTCCACTCATCGTGCCCGCCATCTGGTTCGCCCGTTCAGCCAGCCGAGGAAACAGCTGGTAAATCCCTTCCATTTCCTTTCGTAGCGACGCTTTGGAGATTTTCCTGGCGTACGCACCCATCAGTAAGTTTACTGCCACCGTCAGCTTGGGAAAAACACGCCTCCCCTCCGGAACCATCACGATTCCTTCGCGGACGATATTGTGAGTCGCTTTGCCCTGCAGCTCGACTCCTCGATATTGGATCATTCCGCGCGAAGGGGTAATCCCGCATATCGCATTCAAGGTTGTCGTTTTTCCAGCCCCATTGGAGCCGATTAGCGTCACCACTTCCCCTTCGCTTACTTCAAGTGATACATTGCGAACCGCCTGAATCCCTCCATAGGAAACATGCAGCTGTTCAATTCGCAGCATGCTGAGTCACCCCCTCCTCGTCTACCTTGCCGATATAGGCCTCAATGACTTCTGGATTGGAAATGACGGCTTCCGGAGAATCATCGGCAATCTTGACCCCGTGATCCAGCACAGCGATCCGATCACATAGCCCTGTCACCATCGTCACATTATGCTCGATCAGAATGACAGTTGTCCCATTCTCCCTGATTTTTCGGATGAGCGCTGTCATTTCCTGTACTTCCTCTGCATTCATCCCAGCTGTCGGTTCATCCAAAAGCAGCAATTTTGGCTTGGCAACGAGCGCTCTGGCTATCTCTACCCGCCGCTGATTCCCGTAGGATAGACTTCCTGCCTCCAGCTGCTCATAGCTCGCAAGTCCAACCAGCTCCAGCAGACGCAAGCTTTCCGTATGCACAATTGCTTCTTCTTCCTTTGCCGAGCGAAGCCCCAAAATGGCGGCCCACAGTCCACTGGACGTTTTGCCGAACATACCCAGCGCCACATTGTCCAGAACAGTTTCTTCCTTCAATAAACGGATGTTTTGAAAAGTCCGCGCTATCCCGCTTTTGGCAATCCGAAACGGCTTTTCCTCAAACATGATGGTGCCAGCATCTGGCTTGTAAATCCCGGTCAAGATGTTAAAAAAGGTCGTCTTCCCTGCCCCGTTTGGACCGATCAAGCCAAAAATCTCGCCCTGGTTCACTTGCAGGCTCACCTGATCTACTGCAACCAAGCCTCCGAAGCGCTTTGTGATACCTTCGATTTTAAGCAACCTGATCACCACCCTTGATCGCTGCTTCCTTGCCTGCCGAGTAACGCTTTTTCTTTTTAAAGCCAGTCTTTCCAAACAAGCCTTTTGGACGGTAGCGCATCACAATCACCATCAGCAGGCCATAGACCATCATCTTGTACACGTCGAGGTTTTTCATCTCCATAAAATCAAGCTTGAACAAGCGGAACAGCTCGGGCAAAAGGTACAAGACACTAACACCAAACAGGGTGCCGCGTATACTGCCGAGCCCTCCCAGCACCACCATGCTAAGTACGGTCACAGAGATCGTGAAGCCAAACGATTCTGCACTGATATACGATGCCTTGTGGGCAAAAAGCGCCCCAGCCGCTCCTGCATACGCCCCGCCTATCGCAAACACCAGCACTTTGTAGTAGGTGGTGTTAATGCCCATCGCCTGCGCCACCATCTCATCCTCTCGAATCGTCATCCATGCCCGTCCGATGCGGGATTTTGTCATCTTTTGCATCACGAAAATTCCCGCCAACAGTACAACTACGACCAACAGCAGGTAGCCTACGTTTTTCAGCTCCAACCCAAACAACGAGGGAACGGGGATCGAATCAATCCCGTATGCACCACCTGTAATTTCCGCATTTTTAAAAACAGATTGGGCGATCAATCCAAGCCCGAGCGTGGTTATCGCCAAAAAGTCCTCTCGCACTCGCAAGCTGGGCAGACCCAAAATCGCACTGATAACAAACGTAATGACCACAGCACTCCCCATCGAGGCCCACGGATTCATACCGTATGTGACTGACAAAATCGCAGAGCTATAGGCCCCAATGCCGTAAAAGGCTGCGTGCCCGAGCGATACCTGTCCCGCATAGCCCGTAATCAGATTCAAGCCGAGCCCCAGCAGGAGATAGATGATCAAGAAGACGACAATATCGACGTAGTACGGGTTCAACATGTCATCCATCAGATTCATCACCTACACTTTCTCAATATGCTTACCAAATAACCCAGATGGTCTGATCAGCAAAATCAAAATGAGGATCACAAACGCAATCGCGTCTTTATCAATCACGAGGTCAGTCATGAAGCCGTCACCAAGCGACTCCACCACCCCAAGCAGCAGACCGCCGACGATCGTACCGCGTATGGAGCCAAGCCCGCCAAGCACGACTACACAAAACGCCTTTAGACCGGGAAGTGCGCCCATCGTTGGTGAAATCGAGTTAAAATTGATGGCAACGAGAACCCCTGCAACCGCGGCTAAAGCCGAGCCTAGCATAAAGGTGACAGCGACCACTCGGTTGACATTGATCCCCATTAACGATGCCGCACGAATATCCTGAGCGGCCGCCTGAATCGCGATCCCCAGCTTGGTCAGCTTGAGAAAACCGTACAGCAAGCCGAGACAAACCACCCCTGCGATGATGATGTACAGCTTTGTGTTCGTAATCGTGATCGATTCTGTGAGCGTGATGATCGAGGTTGTAATTCCCGTTTCTGGAAAGGCTCGCGAATCGGAGGTAAACATCACCTGAAAGACATTTTCCAAAAAAATCGAGATACCGACACCGCTGATCAGCGTCGTGATCGGATGCGTTCCCCGCAGCGGCCGATAGGCAAAACGCTCGATGCTCATACCGACAATCCCCGATACGACCATGGCAAACAGCAGAGCAACTGCAAAAGGAAGCTGCAAGTACAAAATACCGATCATGGCTGCAAAGGCTCCGATCATGTAAATGACGCCATGCGCAAAATGGAGCAGTCTCAAGACGCCGTACACCATCGTAAGACCAAGCGCGATCAGGACATAATGAAAGCCTAGTGCTACACCATTGAGCAGTTGTTGAGCAAGCATACCTCGCTTCACTCCTTTTCTGAAAAATGGAAAAATCTATTGAATTGCCAAAAAGAGGACCAGCCGATTCGTCCTCTTTCCCCACATATCGCTCACTGATTGGTTCAGTTGTATACTTTCGAATGGACGAATCGGAACTTTCCATCCTTGATTGTCATAAAAATGACGGGCTTGATGACCTCATGATCGGCTCCAAAGGTTATTTTTCCTGAGGTACCCTCAAAATCTTTCGTTTCGTTGATCGCTTTGGCGAGCTGCTCCTTGTCGGTTCCCACCTTTTTCATTCCTTCTAAAATGACCATGGCGGCATCATAGCTCTGGGATGCCAGCATGCCCGGCTCACTCTTGTATTTCGCGGTATAGTCTTTGACAAATTTCTGGACAATGTCACGCTGATCCGATGTGTAGAACGAGGTCGTAAAGGTAGAGTCCTCCGTGTTTGATTTCCCCAGCTCCAAATATTTCGGAGAATCAAATCCATCCACGCCCAATAGCTGCGCACCAATTCCCGCTTCTTTGGCCTGCTGGACGATTGCCGCCGCCTCGTTGTAATATCCCACTACATAGAGCGCATCTGGATTCGCTGCCTTTATCGCGGTTAAAAGCGAGCTGAAATCCTTGTCTCCCATTTTGAATGGCTTATCGATCACCACTTTGGCACCAAGCTTCTCAGCCTCGATTTTGAATGCGCCATAAATGGATTTTCCGTAGTCAATGTTCACATACAGGACAGCAATATTTTTCTTTTTCAGGTCATTGACTGCATAATCCGCCATTGCTTTGCCCTGGATATCACCGGTATAAATCACCCGATTGACGTAGTCTCCCCCTTTGGTAATGTCCGGATGAACGGCGTACGCGACGACCATCGGGATTTTGGCTTCTTGCACTTTAGGAGCAACCGTTTTGGCAGGTCCGCTGTATGCGCCATTCACGAGCGCCACTACTTTGTCGCTGTTGATTAATTTTTGCACAGCTTTGAGCGCTTCTTCCGGCTTGCCCTGGTCATCCTCCGTGACAAGCTGAACTTGCTTGCCGCCTATCCCTCCAGCAGCATTCACCTGCTCAACAGCAAGCAAAGCTGCGTCCCGACTGAGCGTACCATCTGTTGCCGTGGGGCCGGTTAACGGTCCGAACCAGCCCACTTTGATCGTATTCGCATCTGCTGACGAGCTGGCAGAGTTACTCCCCGCACATCCCGATACGAGAAGTGCCACTCCCAAAAAGGCGGCAAACAATCCATTCCGTTTTTTCAACACGCCTTCCCCCTTTAGTGTAATTATTAACGAAATATTCAGACGGATTTACACAATCGCTTCTGCTAGCAATGCCTGCGCAAGCATTTCAATCTGCTCACTGATCGCTGTATCCGTCGTAAGTGGCGGGATGATTTCTCGTACCCACTCCAGGTGCTGGCGTGTTCGCGGTGCCAGGTCATCCTCTGCTTGCTGCAAATAAATCGCCTGCGAAGCGCAAATCATTTCTATCGCAATAACACGAGCTGCATTCGCAATGATTTCGCGTGATTGACGGGCTGCAATCGTCCCCATGCTGACATGGTCTTCCTGATTTGCCGAGGACGGAATCGAGTCTACACTCGCGGGATGGGCAAGCACTTTATTTTCCGAGACAAGTGCGGCAGCTGCGTACTGAGCCACCATCAATCCACATTCAAGGCCCGGATTGGGTGCGAGAAAAGGCGATAGGCCGCTCAGCTGCGGATTAACGAGTCGCTCGATTCTACGCTCGGAAATATTAGCCCACTCGGCAGCGGCGATTTTGAGCAAATCCATCGCCAAAGCAATCGGCTGACCGTGGAATTGCCCACCCGAGAGAACACGTCCATCCTCAAGCACGATCGGGTTGTCAGTCGTTGCATTCATCTCCGTCAAAATCTTATCTTCGGCATATCCCCACGCTTGCCAGGAAGCGCCATGAACTTGCGGAATGCAACGAATCGAGTAGGCATCCTGTACGCGCAGCTCCCCTTGCTGGGTAATTCGCCGACTGCCGCCCAGCCACGTACGTATACGTCCTGCTACCAGCTCCAGCTCCTTGTGCGGGCGAGTCGCCAGCAGTTCAGGCGAAAAGGCATCGATGATCCCGCGCAGCGCTTCCATCGTCAGGCAAGCTGCCATATCCGCGGCCAGCCCAAGATGCTCAGCCTCCGTAATCGCGATTGCTCCTACGCCCGTCATACATTGCGTCCCGTTAATCAAAGCCAAGCCTTCTTTGGCACCCAGCTTGACTGCGGCAAGTCCAGCACGCTCCAGTGCCACTTTTCCAGGCAAACGCTCTCCCTCGTATTCCGCATAGCCCTCTCCGACGAGAATCAGCGCCATATGAGCCAAAGGTGCCAAATCTCCACTTGCGCCAAGCGAGCCTTTGGAAGGGACGATGGGATGAATCCCGCGGTTTAGGCAATCGACCAAGAGCTGCAAGGTTTCTGCACGGATTCCGGAATAGCCTTTGGCAAGCGCATTCGCACGCAAGACGAGCATCGCCCGAACAACGGGTGCAGGCAGTGGTTCTCCTACGCCAACCGCATCAGCCCGCAAGAGATTCAATTGCAAAAGGCCAACGTCTTCTGCATCAATGCTCACATCACTAAGCTTTCCAAAGCCTGTATTGACGCCATAGATGATTTTTCCTGCGGCCACCTGCTCCTCGATTCGTCTGCGGCTTTCTTGTACGCGTATCCATGCCCCCTCCGATATGACGCACGCAGCCTTTTGCTCCACGATCTGGCGCAGCTGTTCACGCGTCAATCGCTCTCCGTCTAGCTCCACTACTTCAGCAAATTGTGCTTGTGTCACTGGCTCATCCATTCCTTTCCACTGATCCTGATTATTCTACCTTGCCTACGTATACGGACTTGTCGTTCTCGTATTTGAATATAAATACGTCGGCGCTTTGGTTATCCCCTTTGTCATCAAAAGTGACCGTTGTAAACTGGCCCTGGAAGTCTTTTGTCTTGTGAACCGCTTCAAGCACCTGCTCTCTCGTAGGCTTCTTGCCACCATTTGCTTTGATCGCTTCAAACATGGCGTTCAGCAGCAGATTCGTGGAGTCAAAGCCGTATACCGAGAGTGTTTCCAACGGTTTATTCATCGCCGCTTTGTATTCCTCCGCCCATTTCTTGCCTTCCTCCGTCTGCGTCACATCCCCGGAAATGGAGGTAAAGACGACACCCTCTGCGGCAGGTCCCGCAATTTTCACCATGTCAGAGGAATCAAGCCCGTCTCCACCCATGAAAATGCCCTTGTAATTTTTCTGCCGCGCTTGCTTGACGATAATACCTCCCTCAGGATAGTGACCGCCAAAATAAATCATGTCCGGATTTTTCGCCATCACCTGATTAAGAACAGCCGTATAGTCCTTCTCCCCTACCGTTACTCCTTCGTAACCGAGTACCTCGATTCCGTCTTTTTCAAATTGAGCTTTGACTTCGCCAGTCAAGCCTTGGCCGTATGAAGTTTTGTCATGGAGAATAAACACACTTTTTACTCCCAGCGCCGATTTGGCATACATCGCAGCTTTCGGTCCCTGCGCGTCATCCCTGGCTACGATGCGGTGCACCGTCTTTTTGCCCTCTTCAGTCAGCTTCACCGCTGTGTTAGCAGGCGACACCATGATCAATCCGCCTTCCTCGTATTTGACAGAAGCTGCAATCGCTACCCCGGAGTTTAGATGACCGATTACCCCAAGCACGTCGGGATTGGAGATCAGCATCTCTGCGTTCGCTACGCCCATTTTGGGATCAGCCTGATCGTCCTGCGGAAACAGTTGCAAGTCAAAGCCAAGCTTTTTGAACTCTTCCTTTTTTTGATTCAGCGCGTATTCCGCTCCGCTTTTGATCGCATCGCCGAGTGAAGAGGAAGCTCCAGAAAGAGGGCTTTGGGTGGCAATTAAAATCTTGCCCCCGGCTTCTGCATTGCTTGTCGGGCTGCCTTCAGATGAGCTGGCCGGGCTTTGGGCAGCAGTAGCTCCGCTGTTTGCCTGATTGCTTGCGGCGCCACAACCTCCGAGCGCGGCACTGGCGACGAGAACAGCAGAAAGGATGCTTATTTTCGCATGCTTTTTCATACGGCTTGATCCCCCTTATCTGATCCTTTATTTTGGTTTGTGCATCTCGTACCATTCACAAATGAGCGCAGCTACGTATTTGCCCGTATTCACCAAGTTCTCGATGCTGATATGCTCCTGGTAAGAATGGATGTTGCGAAAGCCCAGTCCAAGCGTCATGCAGGTCAAGCCATTTTCATTGAGAACATTCGTATCCGCTCCGCCAAGCGTCCTCGTCAAGTAAGGCTTTACCCCAATTCTCTCTGCCGCACGGATTGCGGATTGGACGAAATCGGATTGTTCCGGAATAGCAAACCCGGCATATTTCTTTTCGATCCGAGCATGCGCTGTGCCGTTAAACGATTTCGCTGCCTCCGTAAACGCTGCGCACATATGCTCGATTTGCTCCTGCAAGCCTGTGGCGGTAAAGCTGCGCACCTCACCGCTCACCTTGACCATTCCGGGGATGATCGACGTCAGCTCACCGCCCTGTATCACCCCGATATTTGCGAGCGTCTCCTCGCTTATTTTGCCTAGCTGCATCTCGCGAAGAGCGGCTGCTGCGATCAAGATGGCATTGATCCCTTCCTCCGGATTTAGGCCGATATGCGATTGCTTACCCTCGATTTCCCACCAAATCCGACTGCTGTACGGTCCTTGCAGGATGATTTGCCCGACGTCTCCGCTGCTGTCAAAAATGTAGCCGGTCTTGCTCCTCACTTTGGCGTAATCCAAATATTTGGCTCCAACCAACCCGGGCTGTTCGTAGACGGTCAAGATCAGCTCGATCGGTCCACATGGTGCTCCCGTTTCCTGAATCACCTGAATCGCTTCAAGATAGGCTGCCAAAGCTGCTCGATCATCGGCACCAAGGATCGTCGTTCCGTCTGAGTAAATGACACCATCCTTTATGACGGGAGTAAGTCCGGCTGTAGGCAGCACCGTATCCATATGGGTCGAGAGGAATAGCGGAGGCAGATTCGGATCAGTGCCTTCCCACCAAGCGATCAGATTGCCGCAATTTCCCCCGATCTGCTTGTGAGCCTCATCAAATTGAATGGCGAACCCCATCTCGGTCAAAAGTGGTACGAGGACATCCGCAATCGGCTTCTCATCTCCGCTGGGTGCATTAATCTTGGCGAGCTGCAAGAAGCTGTCCAGCAAGCGTTCCCCGTTCACTGCTTCCGCCGCTTGAAACTGGGTTTTCATTTTCTCCTCCATCCTTTCTGTCAGACTAGGTTTTCTGAACCTGTTTCCAGATAAGAGCGATCAACGACCTGCTTCCCGCGCTTGATTACCCTCTCAACTACATTGCCACCCAGCTGATAGATTACATGCTCATAGGCCGGGACGTTCCAGATCTGTAAATCGGCTAGTTTTCCGACTTCAATCGAGCCACGGTCATTCCCAAGCCCGAGTGCCATCGCTCCACCAATCGTTGCAGCCCGCAGTGCTTCTGCCGGGGACATCCGATACAGACGGCAAGCAAGTGCCATCACGAATTGCATCGATTCCGTCCAGCAGCCGGGGCACAGGTTGGTCGCCAGTGCTACGGTCATGCCAGAATCAATCATCGCCCGCGCATCAAATGGTCGTGGATGACGTACAGCAAAATCGAGAGCAGGCATCAGCACGCCTGTGACCCCTGCATTGGCCAGCTTTTGCATGACAGCAGGAGGCGTGTAGTTCAGATGATCAGCCGACACCATGCCCATCTCCGCAGCCAAATCCGAGCCGCCTACGTACGAATACGCATCCGTATGAATCTTTGGCGAAAGCCCCGCATCCGCTGCTGCCCGTAAAATTTTTTCCGATTCCTGCGCGGTAAAATGCCCGTCATCGCACCAGACGTCACAATACGTAGCGATCCCAAGCCCACTCACCCATGGAATCATCTCATCGAGCAAAACTCCCATGTACACCTCTTTGGTAAGATGTGCCGGCCAGCCATGCGCACCGAGAAACGTACTGACGATATCGACAGGCATGATTTTTGCCAGCTTGGCATTTACATGGAGCATCTTGATTTCATCTGTCGTCGTCAGGCCATAGCCACTTTTACTTTCGACTGTCGTCGTACCAGCATGCAGCATTCTCGCCAGCCGCTCTCTGGCAGTTTGAAACAACCGCTCTTCAGTCGCCTTTCTCGTCATCTCGACGGAAACGTGAATCCCGGTCTGAATTCCCATCCGTGCCAGCTCTGCCGGATCATCTATCGTCATTTTGGCTGCATACTCCTGCACCCGCGAGCCTCCAAAAACGAGGTGTGTATGACAATCGACGAAGCCGGGAGCAACAACCTTTCCCGAAGCATCAATCACTGCCGCATGCTCCATGTCAACCTCGGCAGCAACCTGGTCCCCGGTCCCAACCGCAATAATCTCCTCCCCTGCGATTGCGACCCAGCCTCCCTGAATTCTCTCAACAGAGCTGACATCGGTACCTCGGCAGGTGACGACCTCCGCAGCGTTTTGGATGATGAGACTCGCCCTGCTTTTCTGCACCTGTCTGTGCATTTACTCTCCACCCCCTAGACGGTCTGTGACACAAGGAATTATGACAGGGACGCTGCCATGACATCAGCAGCAGCGTCCAAGCGTTGGTTTTTATCGGGAAAGACTCGTATTGTCTGCTTCTTTTTCCTTGAGATCATTTGGTCCGAACGTAGCTGTAGGTGTCCACCAGAGCGGGATTTTGATGCTTTCCTTGGTCAGCTCTCCTTGTCCGTTGGCTACATCCTTGGCAATTTTGTAGCCTGCCTGCGCGTGACGTACAACCCCGATGCCAGAGTCTACGGTCATGCACACGGACAAACGCATATGCGCCTCCTCCGTTCCATCAGCAATCATCGTCACGCCGGTATGGACCGCCTCGCCCATCGAGTAGTTCGCCTGAATCGCGATCAGATCGCACATCCCGACTGCATTCAGCAGCCCGTTCAGCATCGGCCAGTCAGAAATCAGGTCGCCGCCATCCATCATTTTTTCGGATTCAAAGGTAGGGTTGACAATCGACCCGGAGTCCAGATTGTCTCTGGAAAACGCCACGGGTCCAGCCAGCTCGCCACGCTTGATCATTTCATTTACTTCAAGTGCAAACTCCTTGCGCTGTCCAAAGCCGAGGTAGCAGATGCGTGCTGGCAAGCCTTCGATCGGAATGTGCTCGCGAGCCAGCTTGATCCAGCGGGTGACGAGCAAATCGTCCTTGAACTTCTCCAGCACCATACTGTCGATCTTCTCCAAATCCGACTTCTCCCCGGACAAGCAGGTCCAACGGAAAGGTCCGCGGCCTTCGCAGAAAAGCGGTCTGATGTACTCCGAGACGAAGCCGGGAATTTTCATCGCTTCTTCCTCAGGCATTCCGGCGTCCCGGCACTCCTTGCGCAGGCTCGTGCCATACTCGAATGCGTGCACACCCTTGTCAAAGAACTGATTGGTCACGCGCAACTCGCGAATCATCGTTTTCCATGCCAGCTGCAAATACAGGTCGCGATCAGAGCGGCGCAGCTCCTCAGCTTCCTCTGGCGTATAACCAGCCGGGAGGTACGAAAGCGGATCATGGGCGGGTGTCATCGAGGTCAAAATGTCAGGCATGAAGCCTTTTTCATACGCTTCTTCAAATACGTCTGCTGCATTGCCCACGACGGCGACTCCAAGTGACTTGCCCTCGGTTGCATGCTCTTTGGCCAGCTCAATAGCATGATCGAGTGAATCTGCCAGCAGATCGATATACCCTACACTCATGCGGCGACGAATAATTGTTTCGTTCGCGTCTACGAGGATACATACACCGCCGTGCATCGTCATCGCCCGGGTCTGGTTGCCGCCCATGCCGCCCGCGCCTGCCGTAAGCATGATTTTTCCGACGAGCGAATCGTTGTAATGCAAGCGCGCAATCGCGGACAGCGTCTCAAACGTTCCCTGGATCACCCCCTGCGTGCCAATGTACTCCCATGGTGCTGCTGTATACTGAGCAAAGATCGTCAGGTTTTTGTCCTGCAAATCGTAGAAAACGGGCCACGACGGCTTCATGATATTGGTCGTTGCCATGACGACTGTCGGGGCGTATTTATGTGTTTTGAATACAGCTACTGGCATACCTGACTGCACGACCAACGTCTCGTCTTCCGCAAGCTCCTTCAAGGAGTTCACGATCGCATGGTACGATTCCCAGTTTCTGGCGCACTTGCCGATTCCACCGTAAATGACCAGCTCCTCCGGCTTCTCGGCATTTTCCATGTTGTTCTCAAGCATGCGGAGAATCGATTCCTGTCTCCACCCTTTGCACCGCAGGGTAGAACCTCGACCAGCTTTTACGGAATATAGAATTTCAGGTTTGCTCATTTCGTTTCTCCTCCTCAGGTTTTTGTGTAAGTCCTTGTTGTCTGATAGATATAGCACTTATTGTGCCAATGTTCTGAATTTCATCAACAGTGGCTATTTCGCTGTTTTTATCCCATTCCACGCAAAAAGAGACCCTCTCATGGAATCTCCTTTCGGCGCAAAAACGTTTGTGATTGGCCAGCTCTGCACATGTTCCTCTCGTCAAAAGCTTGCTGTGACGCTCTTTACTTCCACCGCAAAAACTTTCTGCGCAAATCGTTTCTTCTCTTTGCGAATCGTGACGGATCATAGCACTTCTGCTATTCTGTAAGTTAGAAAGTTCTGAAAATAAACCACTCGCGTGATGAGAAATGGAGCGTGATCATGGATGCTTTCAACCGATGCTAGACTCGCTTGCCTGGAACAGATCGTAGATTCGCTGAACGAAGGTGTGCTTGTGAGTGACCACGAAGGGAGAATCATCCTCTACAATAAAGCCCAGGAAAAGCTGGAAGGCCTGAAAAGTGAAAATGTCATCGGAAAGTACTTGTGGGAAGCCTATAATTACAATCCCGAAATGTCCGAGCACCGCCGTGTCTTTAACAGTGGACAGCCCGTCATCGCGCAGTACCGGGCACATGCGCATATTAACGGCATCCCGCAATACGTCACCTACAGTACATATCCGATTATCCATAATGGGGAAACCATTGGTGTATTCTCAATCAGTCACAACGAGACGAAGCTGAAAAACCTGCTGCATGAAACGATTGAATTAAAACGCAAAATCGTCACACAAAACAAAGGCAGCAAGGAACAGCCAAGCAATGGCACGACGTATACTTTTGGCAGCATTAAAGGCAGCAGCTCTGTCATGCAGGGACTGATAAAAGACGCGCAAAATGTAGCCTTGCACGACACGGATATATTAATTGTCGGAGAGACTGGCACTGGCAAGGAATTGTTTGCCCAAAGTATTCACAATCATAGCAAGCGAGCCAAAAGTCCCTTTGTCGCGATCAACTGCGCAGCCATTCCGGAAACGCTTTTGGAAAGCACGCTTTTTGGTACGGTAAAAGGCTCCTATACGGGGGCTGCCGATCAAATGGGGCTGTTTGAATACGCCCAGGACGGAACGCTTTTCCTCGATGAGATCAACTCGATGCCGATCGCGCTTCAGTCAAAATTAATTCGCGTCCTCGAAGAACGCATGGTTCGCAGAGTCGGTGCCAATGCCGTGACACCCGTGCGCTGCACCATCATCAGTGCCTCCAATGAAGCCCCAAAAGAATTGATTGCCACAAGCAAACTGCGCTCTGACCTGTATTACCGTATCGCCCGTACGTGTCTGATCATTCCTCCTCTTCGCCAGCGCAAGGATGATATCATCTTTTTGATTGATTACTTCCTCACCCTCGCCAGCAAGCAGCTAAACAAAAACGTACACGGTCTGTCCGCACGCCTGCATGAGCTTTTTCTGCATTACAAATGGCCTGGAAACATCCGCGAGCTGCACCATGTCATTGAAAATCTGATCATTCGTGCCGACGAGGATCAGAGCTTGCTGGATATCGACCATCTTCCGGCCTACCTGCGTGAAAATATGATGGAAGAAAGCAGCTTGCTTGGACTCTCTAGCCGCACAAGGGAACGCAGACCACTAAAAACGGTCACCACTCCCTACGAAGAACAATTTATTCGAACGATTTTGGATCAGACTGAATGGAATATTACGAAAGCAGCAGAAAAAATCGGGACCACGCGCCAAAGCTTGCAATATCATATCAAAAAACTGAATATTCGCAGGTAGCTTAATTGTGCGATGATTTTCTAGCTGAATGATTCGAATCAGATTATAATATTAGCGAGTAATATAATCTGCATACTGGCTCTCATTATGTTTTTAGGCGGGAGGTGGACTTTTGACCACGCTGCAACGAATTGAAATGTTCAAGCAGTTGTCCAATATGGAGCTAGCGAAGCTGCTTGGAAAGCTGGAACAAAGAATCGTTCCCGTAGGCACTGTCTTGTTTTCGGAGGGCGATCCCGGGGACAATCTGTATGTAATCAAAAGTGGCAAGCTTGAACTGTTCATCGACGCAAAAAAAAGCGGTTCAGCTCAATCGATTTCTGTACTAAGTGAAGGTGATACACTCGGGGAAATGGCGATGCTGACCGGTGAGACCCGCTCCGCGACTGCGATCGCGGCAACCGATGCAGAGCTGTATATCATTAATCGGGAAACATTCGACAAGCTCGTGGAGGAGCAGCCGTCCATTTCGTCCTATTTTATCCGCTTGTTGTCCAGCCGATTGACAAGCACGAATAAACAGCTTTTGGTAAACAAAGAGCAAAACTACCAAACCGTTGCGCTGGAGCTGGACACCTTACCTTTATCTCTCACTCATGCCTTGCTATGGTGCTCAGAATTTCCACGTGTCCACGCAAGCATGGCAGAACGGCGGTTTGGAATTTTGCTCGATCAAGCTTTGGAGCAATTCCAGGACGCAAGCAAGTATCTCCAGCGAATAGAAGCACAGCCGGAATGGTTCACGCTTGCTCCGGGTATGCGGCGTCTCCTCTCCGAAATTGCTACGGTAAGGTTTGGGCATGAGGAAAAACGTCGCTGGATTGCCGAAATGCTGGATGATTATCAACAGAGCAACGATTGGGATGCCGCCATCGAGCTGCTAGGTGTAGCCGGTAGATGGACAGAGGCTTTGCAAATCGCCCTGCATGTCCTGCCTGAGCTTGTGGAAGCTAGCAAAAAGCGTTTATTTATACTGCTAGCCGATTGCCCACCAGAGAAAATTGTAGAAAAGGATGAACTTTTGAAAGGCTGTATTCTCTATGGAGAGCCAGCCGAGCATCCTGAGGTTGGACTGGCACTATTGGATCGGGCCTGGAGTGATTTTGGCGCCAGCTACACGACCGAGCAATGGATTACTACATATGAATGGGCTGCCGAGCTGCATGCCCGATTAAACAGGCACCAGCAAGCTATGGAATACTTAACGCTTGCGGAAGCAAAAAGATCGCTCACCGGAATCGCTGGTGAAGACGGCAGTAAAGAGTATGACCTAGCCAAGCAGCAATTGGCGCAGCAGCACAGTCGCACTCGCGCCTACAATACGGTCGGGCTGTTTCACAAAAACAGGCTCGGTGGATGGGTTGCCGCTATTCTGGTTCCAATCAGCTTGATACTCTTTCATTACATAGAGCCCCTCGACGGCTTATCTCGCGCCGGAATGGATTTCATCGGGATCGGGGTAGCTGCCGTCATCCTCTGGATCGTTAATGTCATCCCCGATTACATCGTCGGACTTGGGATGGCTATGGCTTGGGTTCTAGGCGGACTAGTCGGACCAGAGGTTGCTCTCTCCGGATTCGCCTCAACCACTTGGCTTTATATGATTTTTATTATGGCGTTCATTGCGGTAATCACCCGCTCTGGTATTTTGTTTCGCGTGTCTCTCAATGCGTTAAAACGATTTCCGCGACATTATCGTGGGCAATTGTGGGGTGTCGTTGCCGGAGGAATGCTGCTCAATTCGTTGATCCCGTCCTCCTCTGCCAAAGTATCGCTCGGAGTGCCGCTTGCACGAACCTTGTCCGAATCGATGGGGTTTGCTGACAAGAGCCGCGGCGCAGCAGGACTTGGGCTCGCTGCCATGATTTTTTATGGCTTCACCGCGCCTTTTGTCCTGACTGGCTCCTACACAAACATGATGGCATATGGACTTGCTGCTGTCTCCGAGCCGATTAACTGGCTGCAATGGTTCTTATATGCACTGCCTGCCTTTCTTATTTTTTCGGCTGTCATGCTCGTCATCCTCCAGCTCATGTTTCGAAACGTACGTCAGGTACGACCGATATCAGATGAAGTGCTGGATGAACAGCTGCAGCTATTAGGGCCATGGTCGAAAGCAGAGCGCATAGCCGTTTCAACCACACTGGGGAGTATCGCCCTGCTGATTCTTGCCCCTTTGCACGGAATCGATAGCGCATGGATTATGCTGCTCGGCTTCGCTATTTTGGTGATTAGTGGAGCGCTTGACCGCCAAACCGTTTCAAACGGAATTGACTGGCCTTTTCTCTTGTTCTTAGGAGTCGCGTTCAGTTTTGCTACGGCCACTCAAGAGCTAGGAATTGCAGACGCGCTTTCTACCTTTCTCGGTGAAAAGCTCTCCGTGTTTCTGACAAGCCCTACCCTTCTCTTGACCGTTGTCATTCTCGTTTCGTTTCTCGTCACTCTCATTATTCGGGACGATCCTGCTGTTATCTTACTCGTGACTGCCTTGCTTCCATTGGCACAGCAGGCAGGCATCCACCCTTGGATTTTCGTCTTTGTGATTTTGCTGGCTACAGACCCATTCTTTTTTACCTATCAATCACCGACCTATTTAACCGCTTACTATAGCTCGGAGGGTAAGTCCTTTAGCCACAAGCAAGGTCAAAAAATCGCACTTGGCTACGCACTTGCCATCATCCTTGCCATCGCAGCCAGTGTGCCTTATTGGGAATGGATCGGCCTGATCAAATAATTGGAGGAAAGAAATTATTCGTTTTGTGAACCAGAACACAAAAATCCCCCGCTCCTTTCGTTACAATAAGATAGACTCATCAGCAAAGCTTCAGAATTTTTTACTACTTTCGAACCAGATTCACTTATAATGGAGGGCGTGATGGACCCTCCAATGGGGGGAGTCAAGGAGAAGTGAATCATTTTAGTGCTTTTGACATTCTGCTCGTTGCCCATTTGATCGGGGACTATATGTTTCAAACCGAATGGATGGCCAAATACAAGGCGCAGCGCTGGCTTCCCTTGCTCGCTCATTGCATGGTGTACACAGCGATCATCTCACTCATTGCATACTTGTTTATTCCCGGCGGTTTATCTGTCTGGGCGGTCTTATTCGTATTTGTTACTCATGTGATTTTAGATCGCCGAACAATCGTTTTCTTCTGGTATCGAAAAATTATGCGTGTCACTGACGATGGTAGCAAGTGGCTGATGGTCATGTGCGATCAAATTTTTCATCTCATCGTCCTCGCAGCAGCTTTGGTCATCAGCTGAAGCAAAAAAGGAGTCGTTTATCGGTATGACTGAACAGCATTTCCTTCGACATTTTCCCTTTTTTCAGGACTTGGAGGATGAGGATTTGGCCAAGCTCGCTCCTCTCTTCCTCACTCGTACATATGAAAAGGGAACGAATATTTTCCGAGAAGGGGAAGCAGGCGAAGAGCTTTACATTATTAAATCAGGTGTCGTCAAAATTTATCGTGATGACGAGGTTCGTGACATTATCCTCGCTATCTTTCGAGATGGTGATTTTTTTGGTGAGATGGCCGTTCTCGAAAATGAACAGGTACGTTCTGCCTCTGCCAAAACGATGGAAAAGACAGTCGTCTACTACTTGACCCGCCGGGATTTCGTCGCTTTGCTCGAGCAAAACCCCAAAATATCATGGAGAATCCTGGAAACCGCACTCGATCGGTTGCGAAAAGCTAATGAACTGATAACCGATTTAACCCTACTCGACGTTCGCACCCGTATCATCAAAATGATGCTGCGACTTACTGAGAAGCATGGCGTAAACCAAAAAGCGGGGATTCTCATTGATTTGAAGCTCACTCATCAGCAAATTGCCGACATGACAGGAACCGTCAGGGAAACGGTGACCAAAGTGTTGCTCGATCTGCAAAACCAAGATTTTATTCAAATAAAAAAGAAAAAGATTCTGATCTGCAATCTTGCGGAAATCGAACGATTGGTTGAGACCTCATGAAAAAAAACATCTGGAACATCTCCATCATCGGAAACCTCATCGTCATCCTGATTTGTCTGACTCTCTTTATCGGGGATTCGTTACAGCGAATAAACTTCGCTTTCTACGATTACGACATGAATAAGTCCATGACTCATGCCCCACACGAGGATATTATTGTCGTCGACATTGATCAGGAGTCTCTCGATTTAATCGGAACCTTCCCTTGGCCACGAGATACCTATATCCCCCTTTTGGAAGCTCTGTCAGAAGCAAAGGCCGTTGCGTTCGATATTACATTTCGGACAAAAAGCGAAGACCCAGCAATCGATGAGGCCTTTGCAGCTGAGCTGGCAAAGCATGACAATGTCATCATTCCCTCTGTCGTGGAGCTAGAAAACTTTTTTCGCAAAGAGACGATCGTAACCAAAGACCAACTCATCAAAGGTCAGAAGCTGCTAAACTCCGTCCCACCGATTGACCAGGCGGCAAAGACAGCCCACATCAATGCTGTCCTCGACGATGATGGTGTAATTCGCCGGACCTGGCTCATGCTCGATTCGCCCGATGGAAAGATTCCTTCGCTCGCCTATCAGGTAGCCGACATGTACGGTGCAGATGTGAAGCATTACTTGACAGATCATCCACAAACAGAGCTGGCGATCAAATTTGACGGCTCTACCAAAGACTTTATGAACATCCCTTTTTACATGGTGCTAAACGGAGAAGTGCCCCCGGAAACCTTTAAGGATCGGATTGTTCTTGTAGGAATGGCTGCGGCTGGCGATGATGCTCATCCTACCCCAGTCGATAACAACATGTATCTGGTTTATGCCCATGCCAATATCATCAACCAGTTGCTGCACGACCAAAAAATCACCATTGTCGGCGATCTGCTGATACTCGCTCTGATGCTGATCGTGTTCTTCTTTACCACCTGGTATACGTGGCGCTTGAAGCCGCTGTATAGTATATCGCTCGTGATCGGAAGCTCTATTCTATTGATTTTTGGTCAATTCATCTTGTTTGATAGCAAGCTGATCTATTTATCGGTGGTCTATCCACTCGCTGCTTTATATACTACCTTTTTCGTGAATATTGCCGTCAAAACATATTTTGAAACGAAGCAGAAGCAGTTTATTACCCAACAGTTCGGGCGATATATCTCTCCCGAATTGGTCAACCAGATTGCCAAAAGCGAAGTCGAGTTGCCGCTTGGCGGTGTGAACAAGGAGCTGTCGATCCTGTTTTTGGATATTCGCGGCTTTACCCCGCTCTCGGAAAAATTGCGCCCCGAGGAAGTCGTCGATTTTCTCAACATGATGTTTGACATGATTACCAACCAAGTGCTCCAAAACCATGGAACGATCGACAAATTTATCGGGGATGCGGCCATGATCCTCTACAATGCACCACTGGATGTGCCCCATCACGAGTACCATGCAGTCAAGACAGCCTATGATATCCAGCGCGGCATGGAACAGGTGAGAAAAGACATCATGGCCAAATACGAGGTTGAGGTCAGTATCGGAATCGGAATCAATACAGGAGATGTCGTTGTCGGCAATATCGGTTCATTTTTACGCGTCGACTATACTGCAATCGGTGACCACGTAAATACCGCAGCACGTATTGAATCCAATGCCAAGGCCAATCAGGTGCTGGTATCCGAAACAACGTACCAACGAACCAGAAACTATTTCGACTATCAGTTCGTTGGCGAAAAAATGATGAAAGGCAAGACAACCGGAATCAAGCTGTATGAAGTGTCTGGGTTTGTCAAAGCGCCTGACATGGAGCAAAAGTCGTGAGATTTGCGAAAGTGAGGTAGTCTAGCAGTGAATACGATCAGAAGCTGGCGAAGCAAAAGTCTTCTAGCGATATGGCGCAGCCTTATTGTACTGGTCATGATAAGCAGCATGCTGCTTGCTGAAGTGAAAACAGTCGACGCGGCAGAAACCTCTCGCACTGCCAGGGTAGAAAGTGTGACCGGTACTGTACAGGTTAAAAAGGCAGGCGGTACAAAGGAATACAAAGCGTTCAAAAACATGAGTCTGAATCACGGTGATCTGATCAAAACTAGCGCAAAATCGAGTATCGTATTATCGATTGCGGATAAAGAAGATGAGATTACGGTTGGCGAGAATACAGAGGTTTATATTTCCGAGCTGCAGCAAGCTGCAAGCAACAAACAGACTGACTTAAAGGTATGGTCGGGGTCTGTCTTTATTAAAGCCAAACCGCTGACCCAAAAGGAAGATCAGTTTTCGATCTCTACCCCTACTGCAGTCATGGGAGTGAGAGGTACACAATTTCTAGTTACAGTAGACCCGAATACTGGTAAATCCACGATTGTCGTAGCAGCTGGAGTGGTTGCAGCCCATAATCCAAATCAAAATCAGATGCTTAATCTTTATCCAGCCATGCAAGGATCGTTTTTTCAGGGGCGTCCGATTGAGTCAGTGCCTCTCCCCACGTCTGCGTCTGCCGTCATTCAACCGGGTGATCTGATGAACACACTGTCTCCAGAAATCATCCAAGCACTTATTCGCTCCAAGCTGGCAATGGATCTGGAGCATGACGAGTTTATTGCCAAGCAGCTAGAAGCATTACAACAAGGACAATTAACTGACCCTTTGACTCAGCTCCAGCTTACGAGCCCAGAGGATCTGGAACGCTATCAGCAAAATTTGCATGCTCTGGTGAACTCCATCCTTAGAGTTGCGATTGACAACGGAAAGGTAACTCCAGATCAAGTAGAGCAACTTATTAAGGACACAAACCTGGAGCTGCAACGGAAAATTCAGTTGGACGGGAAACCGTCTCTGGATTGGAGCACTCAACAGGAGTTAGAGCGACAGAAGCGTTTGGAATTGGAGGAACAGCGAAGACAGCTAGCTGAACAGGAAAAAAAGCAGCGCGAAGCTGAGCTGGCTAAAAACCTCACAGGCGATCTACTGAACAAAATCAAGGAACAACAAGACAAACTGGCAAAAGCAAACGAAGAAGCCAAAAACAAAGCGCGTGAACAAGCGGAGAAAAATTTACCTGTAAATCCATCGGCTCCTGGTACCCCGGGAGGCTCAGGTTCTAGCCCTGGTTCAGGTTCTGGTGGCGGTGGTAGTTCTGGGGGTGGCGGTGGTGGTGGCTCCGGAGGCGGTGGTGGCGGTAAAGACCCTGATGACTCAGGTACTATCGTCTCTATACCGAATATTACCACTGAAACACTCTTGAACAACTCCTATACGTTGCCTCAGATTATCCAGGCAAAAATGAGCAACGGAAAAGAAAGAAATGTTGCCGTGAGATGGAACAAGCCAGTAGATACCTCATTGACCGGGACTTTCACGTACTATGGCAGCGTATCAGGCTATCAACCAAAAGTTGAGGCGACGTTGAAGGTAGTTGCACCATTCGGTGTTCCTGTCTCGCTGAACCAGCAGCGGATGATTTTCCAAGGAAATACGATTCTCGATTTTGGCTCGATGACACTCCCGCCGAACGCAACGGTGATGTTGGAGAATCTTTCTCCCTCCCTCCCGGCTGACAGTGGTTTATCTGTGGCAGGGCCGATCATCGATTTTCACTTTAGCGGCATTGAAATCACGCAGCCTGTGATGATCTCTTTTCCGGTGAATACGGGTGCTCATCCTGAGCAGCTCGCGATTTTCCACAAAAACAGTGATCTGGACTGGGAGTATGTTCCTACCGTTGTTTCAAACGGAACTGCGACAGCACAGGTGAGTCATTTCTCTGCATATGGCGTCTTGTCTGCTGCCAAGGTCGGTGGAGTCACATCCTCTCCCGTACCTGGATTGGTTGACGCCGGAACGAGTATCTACTTGATTTCGGAAACACCGGGAGCGACGATTTATGTAAAACAAAACGATGGTTTCGTTGAGTACGAGCCAGGCGATGCAATTACAATCCCTAGTGCAGGAAGCTTGGAAGCTTATGCAACAAAGAGCAACATGCGCGATGGCGAACCCGTACAATTAAGTTACAGTACTGCCCAAGCAAATGTGATCGACAGCAAACGAATCAGCGTCACATTCTCGCAGCCGATTCAGACGGAAGCTTACGCAATCGGCGTATCTCCTGCTGGAAGTACGGCTTTGTCGGGACTACCGATTGAACACGTAGAGCGCGTCGGAGACAGCGGACTTACGATTACATTGGAGACGGACACGGTATCCATTCCTCTCCAATCGTTCTCGGTAAAATTTTATAACGGCTCACAGTATGTAGCACAAACGAATTCATTTGAATTGGGTACGAAGCCGAAACCGCCAGAGCCTAAGCCTCCACAGATCAAGACTTTCCCGCTTACTTTGTCTGAGCTAGGCACAGATATGGCAAATCTGGAGTGGAGCATTCCAGAGGGTACTGTGGACTATAAGGTTTACCTGAATGGAGAGTTACGGTCAGATTTTTATGTAGAAAGCAACTGGGATGCCAAAACGAGCTATCTCTATTTATACGATCTTGCTCCCGAAACGAAATACTCGGTCAAAATTGAAGCTCTTAATAATTCCGGGAAGAAAATTGCAGAGGGCTCCCGTACCTTTACTACCAATTCATTTGCCGGGATACAGGTTGAAGTAACTGATCGAGGAGCAGACTTCCTGACGATTAAATGGTCACGTTCCTTTGAACCTTATCCAAATGGAGATCATTACCGTCTCTATATCGGCGAGGGCGGAGCAAAGGAATACAAAGCTTCCGTAACTGCTAACTCACCTCTGGAATACAGCTTTACAGGACTTTTGCCAAGCAAATCCTATACGCTCTATGTAGAAGCATGGCCAGGAGGATGGGATAATCCCAGGGATGGTGGAAAAACAACTGCCTCTACTCTCGGGAATACGGAGGCAACGTCCTTCACAATCAATACTCAGGAGCTTGCTACCGATTCTGCCTCTTTCTTTTGGAATAAGCCTGCTGGGACAGAAGGGTATGAAGTGTATGTCAATGATGAGCAAGTACTCAATCCGAGTATCGAGGCACCACCGGATGGGATGAGTTTTCTTTACTTGCACGATCTGGCACCAGCAACGAATTATTCTCTCCGCGTATACGCATTGGATGCAAGTCATAAGCGGATTGGCCAAGGCTTTCTCACGTTTAAAACACAGCCGCTTCCTCCTGAAATCACGATTTCAGTTGGAGAGTCAGGACCTGATTCCATCATGATTTCATGGGAATCGAATATTGAGCCTGGTCAGTACAACGGTGAATATCGCGTTTATTTGCGTGAGGGAGATAATAAGGTATTAGAGAAGACTGTCTCATTTGATTCTTTTGATCGGACACATGTCTTTCTTAATCTAAACTCTGGGACAGAATACACCTTTTACGTAGAAGCTTGGAAGAGATCCCCTGACACTTTGATCGTTTCCACAGAAGGGTCCGGGTCTACTACAGACTCAGAACCAGAGGTAGAGGATCTTCTTATTGAACAGAGTGATATCTCAACGAACTCTGCAACATTCAAATGGTCGAAAATTACAGATACAGCTTCCTATCGTGTTTACCGAAACAGTTCTCTTTTAAGCGAGTCTGCGTACACGATTGAAAACGGTGCTGACCAAGTCCTTAGTATGTCTGGTCTGGAGCCAGATACACCCTACACCTTGATGGTTGAGGCATTGAACAGCTTCCTGCAACCGATCGCCAGAGGCGTGAGAGAGTTCAGAACCGATTCTGAAGCTCCACCTGCAATCGAATTGCGAGCTTTTCCAGAAGCAACATCCATTCGCGTTACTTGGAATCCTGTCGCATTCGAAGGAGAGTACCATCTCTATCTAGATGACAACAAGACAGACGTGAGAACAGTTGCATCTGGCGAATCTGACCCATCCTATATCTTTGAGGGGTTAGAAACAAACAAGGAATATACCATTTACATCGAGGCATGGCCTACTGATGCAGCAAGTCCATTCATTTCCGGACAAACAACAGCTATACCCACTCCACGAATCTAACCAACATACAGCTTTCTCATCATTTCGAAGCATTTCAAAGGAGCAAATCATATGAAACGACAAAAATGGACCGTATGGATTGCTTCCCTGGCGCTAGGCTTGTTGACCGTCCATACTGCGGGAATTACACCAGCTCACGCAGAAGCTGCCGCACAGACAGCTCCTGCTGCGCCCTCGGTAGTTACGATCGCTGGAAACGGTCAATTTGGAGAGGATAACGGTGCGGCTTTGTCCGCATCGTTTCGTACTCCGATGGGAATCGCCATTCATTCGGATGGAATGGTTTATGTATCTGATACGAAAAGTCATTTGATTCGCAAGCTGCTCCAAGGAACTGTCTCTACGTACGCTGGGGTGACCATTTCTACCGACGAGAAAGGCTTCCCAGTCGGAACGCTTTTCGACGGCGCTTTGAACCAGTCTCTCTTACAATCGCCTGAGGGAATCGCTTTGGACCAGCAAGGCAACCTGTATGTAGCCGACAGTGGCAACCACTCGATTCGCAAAATTACAGCGCAAGGGGTCGTCACCATTGCCGGCGATGGCATCATGGGTTACCAAAATGGCACAGGACAGCAGGCACGCTTTCATTCGCCAAGTGATATTGCCGTGGCAAAAGACGGAACCATTTATGTAGCAGACACGCTCAATCACGTCATTCGTAAAATTATGCCAAATGGAGCCGTTACTACGCTCAACAGTCCATCCACCCGACTCGTTGAGATATCGCCAGGCTATTATGAACAAGCAGGTGATTTTCAGGATGGACCTCTCATTTCGGCCAAATTTAATGAGCCAAGCAGCCTCTATCTGGATGCAAAAGGAAACCTGTATGTAAGTGACACTGGAAACCAGCGTATCCGCTATATCGATTTGAACCAGAACACGGTAACGACAGTCGCTGGTGATACGAGCTTGACCTACGCACCAAACCGCCTCTACATCGAGGGCAAATACGCGGACGGCGATGCAGCCAAAGCACAGTTTCAAATTCCTCGAGGCTTGGCGATGACGTCAGAAGGCGGCCTCGTGATTGCGGACAGCCAAAATCACGTCATCCGCTATTTGCACAATGGCAAGGTCTCTACGTTGGCTGGGACAGCTGGAAAATTCGGTAGTCAGAGCGGTACTCCCGCCAACGCCCAGTTTTATCTTCCTATCGATGTAGCCGTCGATCAGCAAAATACGATCTGGATCGTGGATTCTTTTAACAACACGCTTCGCCAGTTAAAATGGAAGTAAGCTCGGCTTATTTGTTCTCCTTCTAAAATGATGAGCGGTCTCCGAAGTCCTTGTGACATCGAGATCGCTTTTTTTAATGGATTCGAAGCTGTTTCAAGTCCGCTCCAAATTATTTCACTATCCAAAATAATAGATTGACCACTCATCTAATATGCAATATATTGGTTTTATGGATACAACCTTTATTAAACACATCAACCGTTTGTCTTTACGTGATCAAGTGTATCAAACTCTCAAATCAGCCATCGTCACGCTCGAAATGGAGCCGGGGCAGCGGTTGAACGACAACGAGCTGGCTTCCCAGTTCGGGGTAAGTCGGACGCCCGTTCGCGAAGCGCTGAAGCGTCTAGAGGACGAAGGACTGGTCGAGTCTATCCCCGGCTCTCTCACCCGCGTAACACCACTCAACATAGAGGAGGCGAAACACGCATTTCCTGTAGTTGCGGCCCTGCATGCATTGGCGGCACGTTTGACAGTCGCACAAGTAAAGGAAGCTGATCTCACCGAATTAGAGAAATGGAACGACAGCTTGCATCTCGCTCTCGAGCAAAAGGATGTCGTCAAAGCAATCGAGGCAGATGACGGCTTTCACGACGTTTTTTTACGGACTGCTGGCAACAAGGAAATTTACTTCGCTCTCGAACGGGTTGTACCCAAAATCAGACGTCTTGAGTTTGCTCGCTTTGGCTCTTTGGAAGGTCTGGAATCTTTTGACCAGCACAAAAAAATAATCGCAGCGGCGAGAAGCAGTCAGAGTCAGACTGTTTCTGAACTTGTGGAAGAAAACTGGCTCAGTCTTGGCAGGTTACTTACTAACGATTGAAAAAACCATTTAGTAGGGGGTAACACGCATGAGCACTGTTGATCTTAGAGGGGAAGTCCACGATACGAAAGTACTTGCACGGGCACGGGAAATCATAGAAAACAGCCCTTCGCCTCGCTTGATTCAAGAGGAAATCGTCAATGCTGTAAACCGCAATGCGATTTGGCGCGGCAGTGAATGTCTGAATCTTCTGGCTCCGGAAGCTCCAGCCAGTCCGCTTGTCCGCCAGCTTTTGGCGTCAGAGGTAGGCACCCGCGCTGCGGAAGGGCACATCGGCTCCCGGCAGAGATGGTTTGCAGGCACGAAGTATATCGATGAAATCGAAGCCCTGTGTGTTGAGCTCTTGAAGAAGGTATTCCAAGCAAATTTTGCTGACCATCGTCTCGTCGCCAGCATGATTGGCAACATGACCGTCTACTCCGCCCTGACTCAGCCTGGAGACAAGATCATGACGATCTCCCAGCCATTTGGCGGTCATTCCAGCAATCGCATGGACGGCCCCGCTGGCGTGCGCGGCTTACATATTACCGACGTGCCGATGGATCCGATCGAGCTGACTGTCGACCTGGAGGAATTCGCTAAGGTAGCCAGACAGGTTCGCCCCAAATTGGTCACTCTCGGTGCTTCCATGACACTGTTTCCTTTCCCGCTGAAAGAAATATCTGCGATCATCTCGGAATGGGGCGGCAAAATTTTCTTCGACGGAGCCCATCAGCTCGGACTCATCGGCGGTGGTCAGTTCCAGGACCCGCTGCGCGAAGGTGCTTGCGTCATTACAGGCTCAGCTGGAAAAACGTTCAGCGGACCGCAAAGCGGCATCATCATCTGGAATGATCCAGAGCTTTCCGTTCCGATTACCGATGCCATCTTCCCTACTCTGGCTGCCACTCATCAAGTAAACCGGGTCGCCGCACTGGCTGCTGCTGCCGCAGAATTCCTGGCTTTTGGCAAAGACTACATGGCTCAAATCGTCGCCAACGCACAAGCTTTGGGTAAAGCGCTGCATGAGCGCGGCGTTCGGGTGCTGGGCGCTCATAAAGGATACACAAGAACACATCAGGTCAGCCTGGATGTTCGTGATTACGGCGGAGGCTACAAGGTAGCCAAGCAATTAGCAGAATCCAACATCATCACGAACAAAAATCTGATCCCCGGCGACAATCCGGAAGATTGGGATTATCCGAGCGGCCTGCGCATCGGAACGACTGAAGTGACGAGATACGGTATGAAAGAGAGCGAGATGGAAATTATCGCAGACCTCATCGTGCGCGGGCTGACTGAAAAAGACAAGCCCGAAGCGATCAAAGCCAAAGTGCTGGAGCTGCGCAATTCCTTTACCAGGCTGCAATACTGCTACCCCGAATAGATAGACAGATCGAGGAAAGACTATTCCTCCTTTTCCAAACGAAAATCCAGTCTAAAACAGCATGACGTGTTTTAGACTGGATTCATATTAATTCCTTGAAAACTCTCCTAATCGATGCACCCTAGCTCACACCTAGGATACACTTGCCATTTGCGTTATTTATCCGAATACATAGTAACGAGCCAAATCAATCCGATACTCTTTGATCAGCTTGTCTATGTCCTTTTTCCCGCGCATTAAGATCTCATGATACTTTTCGATCTTCTCTTCCGGCATACGGTAATGAGGTCCGGATATCGTCAGTGACCCCATAATATGACCGTCTGGGTGGAACAACGGGCAAGCAATCGCCAACACATCAGGTGTATATTCACCGGTACTGCGCGCCCACCCCTGTTCCAAAATACGCGCCAGCTCTGCACGCAACTGATCCGGATCAGCAATCGTGTTTTTCGTATACTGCTTTAATCCTTGCTGGATGATGCGCTCGATTCTCTCTTTTGGCAAATACGCCATGATCGAACGATAGGAGGCTCCGACGAATAAGGGCGATCGGCTACCTACGGAAACGGAAAATTTCACGACATGATCAGGCTCCAAGGCATCGAGAGTCAATCCCTCATCCCCGTCCAGACTCGTCAAGAAGATCGATTCTCCAGCTTCTTCCATCATGCGCTCTAAAATGGGACGAATCAGTCGTGAAACATGGAACGACTCGCTCATCGTCAAACCGAGTTCCCACAAACGAATACCCAAGGAATATTTTTTGGTTTCGGGGTCTTTCACCAGAAAACGGTTTGCCTCAAAAGTCGACAAGACACGGTACACATTCGTATGATTCAAACCGGTCTCTTTAGCCAACTCCCGAGCTCCCCACTCCGGCTTTTCTTTTGTGAACAACTGCAGTAGCTTAAGTGATTGATCCAATGTTTTTAACACGACGACTCCCCTTCAACACGTTTATATAGTGAACATAGCCCCCGGGGGAACTATGCCTCTTTTTTCTCATACAAAAAGTCAATGGCAGCTGCCACATACACCTTTGCACAGCGAATCACGTCTTCTACCAGCACTTTTTCATTGAAATTGTGAATGCTTGGCAAATACGCAGGGCCGTATTGCAGGACCGGTATGTTGTAATCGCGGAAGTGTCTGGCGTCACTGCTCGCCCACTGCTGCACACCGTAAGCACGCTCTTTTGTCACATACGTGATGTTGTCGACAATCGCACGGCATACAGGATCAGCCGGGTCTGTGTAGTTGGCATGACTCATGATGCCAAACGGCTTGATTTCGTAGTCGATTTCCAGCGCATCGAGCTTACCGTGAATATACGCCATAACTTCTTCTCTCGTCACGCCAAACGGCAGTCGGCAATCCACTTCTACGACGCAAGTGTCGGGTACGACATTTGACTTCGTTCCACCCTGGATCGTTCCAATATTGCAGGAGATTCGCTCCAAAACGCCTTGGTACGGCTCGCGTTCTGTGCCGAGCATGTACTCTTTGGAAATTTGCACGAGCGGCTTCACTTCATCCGGAATGGTAACCGGATAATCCCATACAGTGCGAATGCACTCGATCGCTCTCATTGCATCTATGATCGCATTTTTCCCGGCAATGGGTCCGAGACTGCCATGTGCAGGCTTGCCGTATACAGTCAACTGGAACCAGCAGGAGCCTTTTTGGCCCAAGGTTGGGTTGTATGGCGAGGACGGTTCTGCAATCAGGCAGCCGTCTCCCTCTACCAGCTTGCGCTCCAAAATCCACGGTACACCCAGCTCTCCACCTGTTTCCTCGTCAGGAACGATCGCTAAAATTAATTCCCCGGGCAATTCCACACCGAGTCGCTTCAAGATCGTGGCTGCAAAAATGAGACCAGCCAGTCCGCCCTTCATATCGGAAGCGCCACGGCCCAAAATCCAGCCGTCTTTGACTTCACCGCTAAACGGATCGAATTCCCACTTGCTGAGATCACCCGCCGGAACGACATCCGTATGACCGCAATAAATCAGTCGTTTTCCGTCCACATCTGCATTTCCAATCCGCGAGATGAGGTTAAACATTTTCGGTCCGGCTTCATGCCACTGTGTTTCAATTCCAAACCGCTCCAAATATTCGTGAATGTAACGGCTGATCGGCTCAGAATCACCAGGAGGGTTTTCGCTCGGAAATTGAATCAGACGGCAGCACAGCTCGATTAATTCGTCTTGGTTCTCTTCAACCGCAGCGATAGCCAGATCCTTCAGTTTATTGGTGTGATCGCTCATGATACGCTCACCTTCCCATCCAGCGTCAGCAAATGCTTCATGCTTCCATACAAAGAGCTCATCAGCTCAAAGTCTTTTTGATCAAAGAAATCGCACTTGCCAACACCGTAAAGCTTGGCCACTTCAATCACGAAGCGCACTACCTGCTCCACATGAACGAGATGTGTAGCCCCTGTCGCACAACCAGCTACAGGCACTTGTGTAGTTAGAGCAATTCCAACGACTGGACTGTCAGTCACTACGCATGGCTGCATAATGCTGTTAATGTGGTGAACATTGTTGCCGTATGGAGTGATGTCTTGCGTCGTAATCGGCAGCGTCACAGGCATATTGCCTGATGTTTGCTTCATGACTTCTAGCAAATCGGTGCTTATGCGCAGGATATAGCCTTCTTTTACGGTAGGAGTAATGGCATATCCGGTATGGTTGAGAATCATGTTTCCTTTTGTGGTGTCAATCGACAGGATCGCATCCATCTCTTTTACCACTTCGTACTGATTCATCGTCATCATATCAACTGGTGAATTCATGAATGGCACCGGATCATGTGGCAGAGTCGGAGCATCCGGGCAAATATGGGTAGTAAGGATGATGTCTCCTTCCAAAATATCGCCACGCTGCTGCATGTCTGCTAGCTTCGCAGCTGTCGCCATGCAAGCCAAGGCTCCGTCACCATCGGAAACAAATCCGATTTGTTCAGGGCGTGCGCCAATTCCACCCAAGCGGCCGATAACTCCGAGTGTCGGTGCAGTGCCACCACTGCTCTTCCCATTTTTTCCTTTAATCGTTACTTTTACAAAATCAGTCTTGCCTTTATTTCCAGTAATGGTAGTAACCTCTACATTCGAAAAATGACGCTGCTCAAAATATTCTTTCAGGTCAGTCCCGCTGACAAAAGCACTATCCATGAGATCATACATTTCAATGACATGTTTGAATGACATAAAACAAGTCTCCTCTGCTATTATGATATATCTCCTAGTAGATGACAAGAAACCAGATGCTGCCCTTCAAACAACTCCAGCGCAGGTGTTTCTGTCTTGCAACGATCCGTGGCATACGGACAACGCTTGTGAAAATGACAGCCAGAGGGCGGATTCATCGGGCTTGGTACATCCCCGGTCAAGATCATGCGCTCCTTTTTCACGAGCGGGCTTTCTTTTGGTACTGCCGAGAGCAGGGCCCGCGTGTACGGATGCTGTGGATTGTGATAAATCTCTTCATACGTCCCCATCTCGACGACTCGTCCCAAATACATGACGGCGATCCGATCACTGATATAGCGAACGACGTTCAGGTCATGCGAGATAAAAATGTAGGTCAGATCGAATTTGGCTTGCAGCTCTTTCAGCAGGTTGATGACCTGCGCCTGAATCGATACGTCCAGAGCGGAAACCGACTCATCACAAATGACGACATCCGGATGCAGGGCAAGCGCGCGGGCGATGTTGATCCGCTGTCTTTGTCCTCCGCTGAACTCATGCGGATAACGTGTAGCGTGGTAATCGCTCAGTCCTACAACCTCCAGCAGCTCCTGCACTTTTTGCACACGCTCCTGGTGAGTACCGACTTGATGAATCACAAGCGGCTCCATCACGAGCTGCTCTACCGTTTTTCGCGGGTCGAGCGAAGCGTACGGGTTTTGGAAAATCATTTGGATCGATTTTCGCGCCTTTTTCAATTCTTGCTCGGAAAGGGAGGCGAGGTCCTGACCGTTGAAAATGACCGAGCCGGATGTCGAACGGATCAGCTGCATAATGAGCCTGGCCAAAGTCGATTTTCCACAGCCCGACTCTCCAACGATTCCAAGCGTTTCTCCCTTTTTCACCTCAAAGCTGACATCATCGACCGCCTTGACGAATTTGGCAGGTTTGGCGAACAGGGATGAATCTTTTACAGGAAAGTACTTCTTGATGTTGTTGACCTGCAAAATGGTTTCACTCACTCGCTTCTCCTCCTTCCCGTTTCAGGCGATGATCGGCCGTTTGAAAATGACAGGCAACCATATGCTCCAGACTCACTTCTACGAGCGGCGGTCTTTCGGTGAAGCATTTTTCTTGCGCGTATGCACAGCGTGGAGCGAAGTAACAGCCTGCAATTTCGTTGCGCAAGTCAGGCGGATTACCTGGAATCGATGGCAATTTGCCTACCGTATCGGACTTGATTTGGGAATCGAGCAATCCCCATGTATATGGATGAAGCGGATTTTGGTACAAATCCTCGACGTTTGCATATTCAACCGTGTTACCGGCATACATGACGAGTACCTTTTGACAGCTCTCCCAGACAACTCCCAAGTCATGCGTGATCATAATAATGGATGTTTTCAAATCGACCTGAAGCTTTTTCATTAATTCTAAAATTTGTGCCTGAACCGTTACGTCCAATGCGGTCGTCGGTTCATCCGCAATCAACAGCTTTGGATTACAAGCCAAGGCAATCGCAATCATGACACGTTGGCGCATCCCACCGGAAAATTCATGCGGGTATTGCTCCAGCCGTTTTTCTGGTTCTGGAATTCCGACCAGCTTTAGCATTTCAATGGCCCTTGTGCGAGCCTCTTTTTTGTTTACCTGCTGATGCAGGCGGATAACCTCGATAATTTGATTCCCTACAGTAAATACCGGATTGAGAGAAGTCATCGGGTCCTGAAAAATCATCGAAATCTCATTCCCGCGGATTTTTCTCATCTCATCCTGCGACAGCTTCGTCAGGTCCTTGCCTTCAAAGACGATACTGCCTCGCTCTATTTTCCCCGGGGGAGACGGAATCAGCCCAAGGATGGCGGTGGAGGTTACGCTTTTACCCGATCCAGATTCTCCTACGATTCCGATCGTCTCTCCCTGTCTCAAGTCAAAACTCACGCCATTAACCGCCTTGACGACTCCAGACGAATAAAAATAGACAGCCAAATCTTTCACACTAAGAAGCACATCTGGTTTTGCCAATTCCCTTTCACCCCAATGCCTAAGTAATGGTGAAGATATTTTTCGTTACACTTTCATTTTTGGGTCCAGAGCGTCCCGGAGGCCGTCACCGAACAGATTGAAGCCAAGTACGGACAAAAGAATCGCCAGACCGGAAAAAGTAGCCATATGCGGGGAGAGAACGAGAAAATCTTTTCCGTCCTTCAAAATGCTGCCCCAGGAAGCGGTTGGCGGTTGAACGCCGAGGCCCAAAAAGCTCAAAGCCGCTTCGGAAATAATCGCTCCAGCCACATTCATTGTGGCGTATACAATGATCGGTGCCATACAGTTCGGCAAGATATGGTGAAAAATGATCCGGGAATGATTTGCCCCAAGAGATCTGGTTACTTCGATATATTCTTCTTCCTTTACCGCGAGGACCTGACCACGCACGATCCGCGCAAATCCAGGAATGTTGGCAACCCCGATCGCCAAAATCACGTTAAACAATCCGGCACCCAGCACTGTCATCAATGCGATGGAAAGCAGAATGAACGGAAAGGCAAACAAACCATCCATCAAACGCATGATGATTGCGTCCCATTTTCCGCCGTAGTAGCCTGCCACCAAACCGAGCAAGGTACCGATCATGCCACCTAGCCCGATAGCAAAAATACCGACGATCAAAGAGATTTGCGTACCGTAAATAATCCGGCTGAACAAATCGCGTCCATAGTTATCCGTCCCCAAAATATGTCCATCCACCCCTGGCTCAGACAAGGAGTTGGCCAAATCCATCGCATTCGGCGGATGAGTGGCAATAAGCGGAGCAAACACGGAAAAAATGACCATGATCGCGATGATGATCATACCAACCAATGCCAGCTTGTTTTTCAACAAGCGTCTCCACACACTGTTTTCTTTGCTTTTTTTCTTCGCAGCGAGCGGGACCGATACTGGCGAGATATTTTGCGCTTGATTACTCATGTCGTATCAGCCCTCCCCTTTATTGGAAAGATTTACGCGCGGGTTGACCACGGTGTATAAAATATCGACCAGCAGATTGATCAAGACGAAAATCACAGCGATAAATAGCACCGTTCCTTGGACGACAACGAAGTCGCGATTTTCGATCGCGTCTACGACCAAGCGCCCCATGCCTGGCCAGCTAAAAATCGTTTCTGTCAAAACCGCGCCGCCCAGCATGGAGGAAATTTGCATCCCCATCACGGTCAACAGCGGAGTCATTGCATTTTTCAAAGCATGCTTCCATACGACGAAAAATTCGCGAAGACCTTTGGCCCGAGCTGTCTTGATGTAATCCTGTCTGATAACCTCAAGCATGCTGGAGCGTGTAATTCGAGCAAATGTCGCCATCGGAATGGTTGACAGGGCAATACTTGGCAAAACGAGATGAGTGATGACGCTTCCAAAGCCTTCGGATAAAGAGCCCATCCCCGTTGCCGGAAGCCATCCTAAATGAACACTGAAGTACAGAACCAGCATCACGCCGAGCCAGAAGATTGGCATGGATACGCCCACGAGAGACAAAA
Organism: uncultured Brevibacillus sp.; assembly: GCF_947502445.1. Taxonomy (GTDB): domain Bacteria; phylum Bacillota; class Bacilli; order Brevibacillales; family Brevibacillaceae; genus Brevibacillus. Next base: position 129,592 of record NZ_CANMZW010000004.1, on the reverse strand, counting down.
TCATGACGGTGTAATCCCATGCGGAGTATTGCTTGGTTGCGGAAATGATTCCAGCTGGGATTCCGATCAAAAGTGCAATGGCAAGCGCACAAACGGAGAGAAGCAATGTGTTCGGAAAGCGTTCCAAAATTAACGATAAAACAGGCTGATGATACCCAAGGGAGGTCCCGAGATCCCCCTGTAAAAGACTACCGAGAAAATCAATATATTGGAGGTACATCGGCTGGTTTAAACCGAGCGATTCACGCATCTTCGCAATTTCATCGGGCGATGCCTGCGGACCCAAAAGCACTGCTGCAGGATCACCGGGAATCATTCGTGTGATGATAAACACCGTGGTAGCAACTACGAGCAATGTCGGGATCAGGTCGACCAATCGTCTGAGAATCAGTCTAAGCATTCCTTCTCTCCTCCTTCCTGATATTTGTGTGTCGCTTCGGATGAAGAATGGTCGAAGAGAGGATGTTATCCCTCTCTTCGCTTGTTGCTATGACCTTATTTGTTCAACCAAACGTTTGTTTCTTCGTTCACCAAGAAGATCGAGCTGTCTGCACGTACTTGGTAGTCTTCCACGTACTTCTTCATGCCTGTTGCTACGTCGAGCAGACCGAGCTCTACGTGGACAACATCGTCGTTGATCATTTTCATTACTTGGCCGTACATTTCTTTGCGTTTTGCTTCGTCTGTTGTTTCAGCAGTTGCGCGATCAAGCAGCTTGTCTACTTCTGGATTGTTGTAGCCATAACCGTTTCCAAGAGAACCGATTTGTTTGGAGTGGAACATTTGATAGAGGAAGAAGTCAGGATCTGGATACCAAGACCAGCCCATGATGTACAATGGCGCTTTTCCTTTTGCTACCACATCGCTAAAGGTTCCCCACTCAACGGTTTTGATTTCTGCATCGATATTCAAGTTGTCTTTCAGCTGCTGGGCAGCGATTGTCGCTTGTGGTACACGGGAAGCGATTACATACAGCTCGGTTTTAAATCCGTCCGGATAGCCTCCCTCAGCAAGCAGCTGCTTCGCTTTTTGCGGATCAAAAGCAGGAACGGAAGCTTCTAACGAAGAGTCATATCCCCACGATGCTTTTGGCAAAGGCAGATACGATTTCTCTGCTCCTCCCCACTTGAATACCCCTTTTACGAGTCCTTCCACATCGACAGCCATGCGAATGGCTTCACGAACCTTTTTGTCTTTGGTTGGACCTTCATTTTGGTTCAAGCCCATGTATTCGATCGAAAGACCTGGTTTGGTCTGTAAATTCAGATTTTGGTCTTTTTCAATAACAGCACGGTTTTGGCCTTTTACATCTGTCACGACATCAATATCACCGGAACGCAGTGCATTGGTCATCATGTTCGCATCCGTAATGAATTTGAACTCAACGCCATCCAGATGCGGTTTTGGTCCCCAGTATTTATCCGCGCGTTTCAATGCTACGGAATCATCCTGGTTGAACTTGTCCATTTGGAAAGGACCGGTACCGATCAGATGTTGACCAAATTGGTCGCCCCATCCTTCTACTTCTTCACGTGGAACGACGATGTTACCGCCGTCTGTCAGCATCGCCAGCAAAGCTGCGTTTGGCTGCTCCAGATGGAGAGCAACTTCATTTTCGCTGATAACTTCCACACTCTGTACGCCGCGAAGACGCTTGAGAGCAGATTGCTTGGAGGAGCGCTCCAGGCTGTACTTCACATCTTCAGCTGTCATTTTGCGACCATCCTGGTATTTACCTGGCTGGAAATACACGTTGTCACGCAGCTTGAATGTGTACACCTTCATGTCATCTGATACTTTCCACTCTGTTGCCAGGCTAGGCTCGATCTTGGAGAGATCGCCGCTATAGCGAACGAGCGTGTCACCAATACTGCGAATGATGTTTGATTCGTAAGCACCTGTGTAAGCGATCGGGTCCAGTGTTTTAGCCGTAGAGGACAAGCCGATTTTTAATACGCCGCCATCTTTTGGCTCACCAGCAGCAGCTTGCTCTTGTCCAGTACCCTTTCCGTCTTGTGCCGGAGCACTGCTTTGTCCTCCACAAGCAGCGAGCGCCAGCATGGAAACAACCGTTACCGCAGAAAATAACGCTTTTCCCTTCAAAAATTTCCTCACTACGAATCCCCCCAGTAGTTTAAGGTGTTTCAAATATTGAACCAATAGTTCGATATATGTTACGTTTTGGATTATAGCACCTGATGATTTTAGTGTAAATACTCAAAAATCTAAAAATTTTCATCTTGATGAACAGTGTTTTATTTCAGTACAATCAGTTATTGATTCCATTCTTTTTGGCGGGAGTGTTAGTAAATGAATCATTTGGTTGAAATTAGCCGTAATTTGCTTACAACTTGTTTAGGGATAAAGGAAAACGAAGAACTGGTGATTGTGACGGATGAAGACAAACGCCCTTTGGCCGAGGCACTCTGTCAGGCGGGCAAGCAGCTTGGGGCAGAAACCGTTCTCATGGTGATGAAGGAGCGACAAAAATCAGGCCAGGAGCCGCCTCGGGCAATCGCCGAGGCAATGAAGCAAGCTGATGTAGCCATCTGCATTACCAAGCATTCCTTGACACACACACTCGCAAGAAAGGCTGCAGCGGCAAATGGTACACGCGTAGCGACCATGCCAGGAATTACCGAGGACATGTTCAAGGATGGGGCGATTGCTGCCGACTACAACGAAGTGAAGCGCCTCACCGAGGTCGTGACGCAAATTTTGACGGGCGGCAAAGAAGTGCGCATCGAAAAGGATGGATACAAGCTCCAATTTTCCATTGAGACCCGATACGGAGTTCCCAGTACTGGCATGTATTTGGAAGCAGGTCAATCGGGCAATTTGCCTTCTGGTGAAGCCTATATCGCTCCAGTAGAGGGCACGGCAAACGGTCAAATCATCGTCGATGGCTCCATTGCAGGAATCGGCATGGTAGATGAGCCACATTTGCTTACCATCAAGGACGGACGGCTCGTCGACGTCCAAGGTCCAGTAGCTGACAGACTGCTCCAGACATTGGGCGAAAATGACGGGCGTATGCTAGCAGAATTTGGGATTGGTACTAACCATAAAGCGCGTATTATCGGGATTGTTTTGGAGGATGAAAAAGCGTTTGGCACGATCCATGTCGCCTTTGGAAGCAACATCACATTCGGGGGAACGATTGAAGCGGGAGTCCATATTGATTTAATCGTAAACAAACCAGATGTATACATTGACAGCGTAAAAATACTGGAAAAAGGTAGCTTTACTTTTTCCAGCTAGCACACGCTAACCTTTTGTTTCCAACACAAACAAATCCATCCACAAACTTGAATAAATATGTTATCTTAACTAAGGAGCTGTCATTTACATAGAGAAGCAGTATGGGGTAGTACGTGAATATAAAAAAATGACAGTTTACCAAAAGGACCACAGATGGGGAGTCATCTGTGGTCCTTTTCCTATGCATAGGTACAAATGCGCGCTATTCCCCTTTGTAATGGTTTATATCCCCAGGCGTATATACGTATAGAGTCTCTTAGCTAAGAAGTACGTAAACGAAAGGTAATAGGGTGAAAATGGACAATAACTCGACTTCCATTTTGAATCAGGGCTTTGCCCTTTCTGCAACCGAGACCGACACAGCTTCTACTGATTCCACATTTTTCAGAGATGTCTTTGATAGTTACCACAAGCGAATCTATAACTATATGCGCTATCGCGTCTCAGATTTGTGCGAAGCGGAAGAGCTAACCAGTCAAGTATTTGAGAAAGTGCTCCAAAAGCTGTCTACATTCCGTCCGGACCGCGCTCCTTTCGAGGTATGGCTGTTTTCGATCGCACACCATACAGTCAACGACTATTACCGGAAGCAAAAACGCAGACAATGGTTTTCGCTGGACAGCATCAAGGAGATGATTTCCGGTAATTGGATTACGGAGGAAAAAATAATGGAGAAGCAGATGAGATTACGCTCGCGGTTTTTTACAGGGAAAATTGCTGCTGCTGTAGCTGTTATTACGCTGGTAGGAGCGACAGCATTTTCTGAACCACTCCTGGCATTTGCGAATCATGCTACGGAGTCTATTAGCAAAATCGTGCAGCTAGGCTATACGAGTGTCATGCAGATGGACGATCAAGCACCTCCTGTCGACAAACAAAACGCTAGTCTTGTACAAGACTCGGAGAAAACTTTGGTCACTGCAAATGATCAGCCATTGGAAATTGATCGCGCCATTTACGCTACTCTTGCTGAGGCACAAAAAACAGTAAGCTACAAGCTGCTCAGCCCCACCTATTTGCCAGCTGGCTATTCGTTCAAGGAAGCCAGCGGATTTAAAGGCGAAGGTGCTGATGTGGGAACAGGAAGGTGTCAGCTACTCCTTGTTCTGCAAAGGCTTTGGAAAAGATGAAGCACTAAAAATCGCGAATTCGTTCAAATAGCAACAATTAAATATGTATGTACATGAGGAGGATCGGGACTTTCCCTATCCTTCTTTTTTTGGTACTAAACCCCACATTTACATATGTACATATTTCCATATTATGTAATATTTCACAAAATGCTCAGTTTTAAACTGTTCATGATTTGTTAAAATTTGAAAGTGTTTGCTACTAATAGATAGATAAGAAGGGATCATCATGATTGCATTGGAGAAAAAGTGGAGCCAGCTGTGTACGTATTATGGTCTGACGGCTGAAGATTTGCAGCTCTTGCATACGCACAAAGACTTCATCATGAAGCATTCGGAGGAGATGGTAGATTGCTTTTACGAGGAATTAGACAAGTATGCCAACCTGAGTCAGATCATTCAGGCAAACGCATCGGTAGAAAGCTTAAAGAAAGTACAGATGTGGTACCTGGAATCACTCGGTTCTGACACACTTGATGAAGACTATATTAAAAGCCGCCAGCGAATCGGTTCTACACATGCCCGTATCGGTTTATCGGCCTCCTGGTTCTTGGGTGGATACTCGCTTTATTTACGCCTTTTTGCAGAAAGAATCCCCTGTTTGCCGGACGCTGCTCTTTATTATCAAGCGCTGACTAAAAGATTGTTTTTTGACTCTGCGATCATTTTGGAGCAGTACATCGGGGACACAACGAGGGAAAACCGAACGTATCGCGAAAATATGGAGCAAATGGCAACAGAGCTGACAGCTACTACGCAGGAAGCCATTCGGATCTCCTCCGTATTTGCGCGATCCGCCACTAAGCTTAGTGAAGTGAATGATGAAATTGCTCAATCCATGCATGTGCTCAAGGAACAAAACGAAGAAATTGAGAAGCTCAGCGGCTTTGTCGCAGATGTTTCCACCCAGACAAACCTACTCGGTCTCAACGCTGCCATTGAAGCTGCCAGAGCAGGAGAGCACGGGCGGGGCTTTACCGTCGTTGCCAATGAAGTACGAAAATTAGCCGATAAATCAAGCGCCTCTTCGAAAAATATACACACCTCACTGCTGAACATTAACAATCAGCTGCATAAAATCGACCAACAGGTTTCCTTGTCATCCGTTTCTGCGGAAGAACTGGATACTACCTCCGAGCAATTATTTTCGATTATACATAAGCTGGACGAAATCTCGAACCGACTACATAACAGATAATCGCTATCGTCAAAGCCAAACGGCCAAAGAAGACTATTTCTTTGGCCGTTCATCTTTGGATGCCCAAATCCAGCCTGAGCCGCCCAATCCGTACACATTTATGCATGATTACACAACTGCTTCGCGTAGTGCTTCAACCGATACCCGATTTATAAAGGTTGAGAATTTTTCTTTGTTCTTTCCGTTTTGTTGGAAGAATCGAATCAATTTCTGTACAACTGTAACCAACTGTTCTTCGGTTAATGCTGACAGGAATAACTGGGCAAGCTTTGCCTTCAACCCTTTGCTCTCTCCCCCCACGTAAATATCGAATGTATCCTTCATATTCACGATTCCTATATCCTTTAGCAATGGCTCTGATGTTCCCAACGCGCAACCGGCATAGCCGATTTTTAATGGGTTGGGAACCGCATGACCAGCGATCACTTCGTCCAGCTTCTTTGCTACATCCAGTCCTGCGTCTTCTGCTCCTCTGCAGAAATTGCACGTGATTAAGCTTTTGGTGTAAAAACCGGCAGGGTGAATTTCGAGCCCTGCTGCTTTCAGTTTTTCTTTTATCTCTTCCTCACGTTCTTCCAGTACTTCCACGTAAAGCTGTTTAAACGTGGTCATTTCTATTTTTGCATCTTCACCCACGATCGATCCGAGAACTGCCAACTGCTCCGGCCGAAAAAGGGTTCCTCCCACTTCGAAACCGGGAGTAACGGCAAATTTCTTTTTTCCCATATGATTGCACTCCTCTTTTTTTCGAATGCTTCTTTTTTCTCCCGGTATCCACTGGGCAACATTCCTGCCATTCTTCATAGCAGTGGGGACCCATTGATTCTCACCTCATCCTATAAAATTACTATACCCCCGTAAAGTATATCGTTCAATGGTTTTTTTCATTATTTTTTTGAGCAAATGCTGACAGGCAATTGTCCGAATGCCGGGCGCTCTCCAAACAAGACGTCTGCGATGAGCCCGATTGCTTTTTCCCCGTGATCGTATACTGCAAGAAAAACATCCACCTCTGGAAACCCAGTCAGATCGTACGGATTTCGCAGCGCCACTGCTACTACCTTTTTCCCCGACTGCTTCAGCTTCCCGACAAATCGCGACTGACCTTTGTAAATATGGGCGTTGTACGTAAATACGAGAACGATTTCTGTATCGGCTATTTCGTTTGCGATCCGTTCCCCTTCACCTTCGGATGGATCGAGCGAGGAAAAAATATGGCCTTTCACAGCTGCATATTTTCGCAGCGGTTCCATCAGCGTTTCCGAAAGAGACAGCCCCTCCTCCGCCATCGTGAGATTCGTGACCCCTGGGGAAACCACTCCCAATTGATACGTGTTTTTCGCCAACGGAAGAAGCTGATCATCATTTTTCACTAAGGTAACTGCTTGCCCCAGTATTTCATCCGCGAGTTTTTCATGCCGCTTACGATCAAAAGTTTGTCCCTTCGCTGCCAAACATTCCTCCCATGACAAAAATCGTTTTTTCAACTGAAGCACACGATCTACGGCTTCATTTATCCTTTGTAGAGAGATTTCTCCACGATGAATCGCTTGAATCAGCCGAGCATGCGTTTTTTGCTGAATGCCCTGTGTATGAGAGACCAGAACCAGATCGATCCCTGCCTGTATCGCTCGTACCGCGGCTTCGGGTACACCGATGGAGCCAGCGATAGCAGTCATTTCCAGGCAGTCGGTGACCGCTACACCTTGAAAGCCAAGCGTTTGGCGCAGGATTCCCGTCACCAGCTCCGCTGAAATCGATGCGGGCGATCCGCTTTTATCAATCAGGGGTAAACTGATGTGACCTACCATCACCATCGGCACGCCAGACTCGATACAAGACTGAAACGGCACCAGCTCCGCGTCCATCAGCCGTTTCCGATCGTGCCGGAGAACCGGAATTTCATCGTGCGAGTCGGTGCTGGTATCACCATGTCCGGGAAAATGCTTCACAGCAGGAACTACACCACTGGTGAGTAGCCCATGGACAGCTGCCTGGCCAAACCGGGCGACGTATTCAGGAGCTTCGCCAAACGAGCGAACTCCAATCACCGGATTTAGCGGACTCTGATTCACGTCGATCGTGGGAGCAAAATTAATCGAGATTCCCGATGCTCGCAGCTCCTCTCCTGTTGCCTGATAGATGAGCTTGGCATTGTCTGAGTTTCCTGTCGCCCCGAGCGCCATCGCTCCGGGAAAACGAGTCGCACCTTTTTGCAGCCTCGTCACCACGCCGTTCTCCTGATCAGTCGCGATGAACAGTGGATACGCCTGCTTTGCTTCTCTGGCCCAGCCCTGTAGCACCCGCATCCGTTCAAAAGTCTCTTCGGGCGTACTGATATTGCGACTAAAGAGAATCACATTGCCGATCTGATGCTGTTTGATCCATGCTTCCATCTCGTCAGGAATATCCATGGTTTGGTAGCCAATCATGAGAATTTGCCCTACTTTTTGCTCTATGCTCATCTGCTCCGCTCTCATGAAAACCTCCCTTTATTCGAATTCTTTTCTGTACTTGGCGTACTGCTTCCAGCTGCGATACCCCAGTTTTGCATAAAAGTCGACGAGCGTTGTCCAATCGATGACGATCTGTTTGATTCCACGATTTCGCAGCATCGTAATGCCTGCCTCCACGATTGCGAGGCCTAAGCCCTGTCCCCGGTGCTCGGAATCGACTCCCAATGGACCGATTCCCCCCAGCTCGTCATGAAAAAGCGGTGCCCAGTAAACGTTTTGGGCGATAAAGGGTGAGCTGCTATCGTTGATCCGGCAGAAGCCGATGATCTCTCCTCGTTTTTCCAAGACGACAAACTCTCTTCCCTCTCCACCGCGCCTGAAATAATGAATTGCCTCGTACTCCCATCTTCCAGGAAAGCAGCGATGCAAAAAGTCTAGAAAGGCATCCTTGTCTGCTACGGTCAACAGGCGAAAACAACCATCCGACACATGAGGAAGCTCTGCTTTTGCTGAATCAGGGTAGTGGCAAAGCAAATCGTTTTCCAAAGGTTCATGTACAACATAACCGCGCTGCTCAAACCACGCCTTGACCTCTGGAGACTCCTCAGGAATACCGGGGAAATAATGATACGGGTCACGTCCCAACAGGATGCTTTTGGCACCTTGCTGTCGCAACGCTGCTTCTGCCCTTGTCAGCAATTCGGTGCCGATGCCTTGCCCGCGGTATTTTTCAGCGACTAGCAGCACCTGTATCCAGCCCACTCCCATTCCCAGCTGCAGCTCAAGCTTTTCCTGCCAGCATTTTGCCACCACGAACCCGACAGGCTGCATGGTCTTTGGATCACAGACAATCCATGATCCCGCATCCAGTACATTTTCATCAGCAAAGCTGTTTTGGTGAAATAACGCTGGTCGCATGGGGAAGCGCTCACCCAGCTCTCGATTCCACAGCTCACATAACGCCTCCAGATAGGAAGCATCCCAAGGCATATAATGCATAACCATTAGCAGCCTCCTGTCGTCTACTTCAGTCCTGAAGTTTTCGAGCCCTCCACAAAATACTTCTCCGCAAAAAGGAAGACGATCAAAATCGGAATCAAGCTGATCAGAGCCCCCGCTACCAGCAGCTGATCATCTGTTTTGTACTGACCGCGAAGTGACAGGATGCCGATAGGAAGGGTAAAATGCTCCTCGGATATGAGGTAAATGATTGGGGCCAGGATTTCGTTCCATTTTCCCATGAAGGTAAACACCGCCAGTGTCGCGAGAGAAGGCTTGCACATCGGCAAAAAGACTTTCCAATAAATTTGCAGCGGATTGCAGCCATCCAGCTTGGCTGCTTCCTCATAATCCTTGGGGATACTCAAGAAAGCTTGCCTCATCAAGAAGATGGCAAACGGCTGGCCCAGCCACTCCAATATCCAGAGCGGTGCCAGCGAATCGAGCAGTCCGAGGTTTTTAAAAATGATAAATTGCGGAATAATCGTCACAATCCCGGGGATCATCATCGTCCCCAGCACGATCATGAACAGCGTATCTCGAAAAGGAAACCGCAGACGCGCAAAGGCGAACGCTACCATAGAGCTGGATAGCAGTGTTCCCACAACAGAGAGCACGGCGACAATTACACTGTTCATCGTGTAGCTGCTGAAATTGGCTTGCTCCCATACCTGTGTGTAGTTGCTCCATTTCACTGGATCAGGCAGCCATTCTGGTGGAAATTGCATGTATTGCTTGTAGGTTTTGAGCGAGTTAAAGATAGTGGTCAAAAACGGGACAAACATGATTAAAGAGCTAATGATGACAAACAAATATCCGGCGATTTTACTCAGAGGAAAACGTCTTTGCATGGCTACCTCCTTTTCCTCTTCTCTCCCCACTTGTGTTTAGTCATAATGAACCCATTTCTTTTGAAGCTTGAATTGAATCAAGGTGATCACAAGCAAGATCAAAAACAGTACCCAAGCAATTGCAGAAGCATAGCCCATTTTATAGAAGCTGAACCCTTGGCGGAACATCAGAAGCATGAGGACCAGACTAGCGTTGTTAGTCCCTCCGGTTGAGCCTGCCTCCGTGGAGCCGCCCGTCATGACAAAAATTTGCTCGAAGTTTTGGAAGGAGTAGATCGTATTTAGGATCACGACTAGAAACGTGGTTCCCGAAATCATCGGAACGGTTATTCGCCAAAACTTCTGCCAGGCATTTGCCCCGTCGATGGAAGCTGCTTCGTACAACTCCGAAGAAATTCCCTGCAAGCCTGCCAGAAAAATGATCATCATGTACCCGACACTTTTCCAGATCGCTACGACCACCAGAACAGGAATGACCCATCCCTCATCAATCAGCCAGCTTTGCGGAGCGACGCCAAACTTGGCCAAAACGGCATTGGCAAAACCGATCCGCTGGTTGAAAATGGCGTCTGCTACATAAGCGATCACCGTCCAGGAGGAAATTACAGGCAGAAAGTGCACCATCCTGAACAATTTCAGCCCTTTCAGCTTTTGATTCAGCGCTACTGCCAAAAGCAGCGCCAAAAACGTTTTGGCCGGAACATACAAGAGCGTAAAGTAGACGGTATTCCATAGAGCCCGATAAAACAGCGAGTCCTGGAACAGTTTTTCGTAGTTGTCCAGTCCGGTCCATTTCGGCGGATTTAAAATATCGTAGTCGGAAAAGCTGAAATAGAGCGAGGCGAAGGAGGTTCCTACTACAAACACAATAAAGTGGACAAGGTAGGGAGAGACGAGGAGAAGGCCCCATCTCCCCTCGCCATCCAACCATTTTCGCTTCTTCGCTTTTGGCTGCGCCTTTAGCTGCTTCTCCAGCTCCAGCATGGCCTATTTCACATCCTCATTGGTGGATTCTTACTTTTTAAAGAAATCGTCCAGAACTTTTTGAATCCCCTGATCTGTTTTCGCTATATATTCTTCCACCCCGTATTTGTCCATGAACAACTCTGAGAGATTATCCGTAAAAACCTTTACCCATTCGGCAAAGACGGCGTTGGTGTCGATTGTTCCGGCAAACGCCAGGCTGTCGAGAAACACCTTTTTGTTCTCTGGCTTCGTGTTGTTCGTCAGGAACTTGTCGGAGTTTGCCACCGATTTTTTCACAGGAATGGCTTCTCCTACCTGTGTCCACTCTACTTGCGCTTCATCGGAGGTCGTCCAGTACGTAATCCATTCCTGCGCTGCTCTCACCTTTTGCTCGTTTGCTTTTTTGTTGATCACCCAAGAGTTCGCAATTACCGGAGCGAAGCGTTTTCCATCCGGACCTTTTGGTAGTGGAGCAACATCGTAGTTCAGCTCGGCACCGTTCATTGCGGTTGTCGCTGCGTAAATATCAATTTGCATGGCGGACGCACCGCTCAGGAATACCTTGAAGTTGCTTTGGAATGCCTTCAGATCTGCTGGGTTGGGGAAAAGCCTCCGCTTCATACCATCTGCCATCCACTCGACCGCTTTTTTATTCTCGGGTGAGTCAATGATCGATTTGGTCATCGTAGGATCAAGCACACCGCCGCCATATGCTTTCAAAATATTGAAGGCACCGCGGGAGCTACCGAAAAAGGTAAACCCAAACTGCTTCACCGAATTTTTATCAAAGGCAGGATCGTCAGCATTTTGCCCGTTTGCATCCAGTGTCAGCTTGGCTGCGGCAGCTTTCAGATCATCCCAGGTCCAGTCCGCTGTTGGGTAGCTCACCCCTGCTTTATCAAACAAATCCTTGTTGTAGAAAAGAGCGCCGACCTGAATGCCCTGAGGCACGCCCCAATATTTCCCGTCTGCATCCTTGTTGAATTCGAGACCGTTTACCTCATCCTTGTTGATTTCTTTCGTCACATAATCGGTAATGTCGCGAATCGCTCCCCGTTGGGCAAACCCGAATACTTTGGTTCCATCGCTCTGCCAGATGTCAGGCGCAGTACCTGCTGCAATCTGTGTAGTCAGCTTTTGGTAAAAGTCCTCGTACGGAGCCGTTTCTGTTTTGATCTTGATATTCGGATGTGACGTTTGGAATTTCGCGATAATTTCCTCCATCTTTTTCTTCGTAGGTGGATCGGAGCTATAGCCGAGAAACAGCTCCAGTTGACCACCCTCTGTTATCGATGGTTGGCTGCTACAGCCTGTAAATAGAACGGCCGTTAGTAAGCCGAGAATACCGATCGTTGACAATAACCTTCTCTTTTTCATGAAAACCCTCCCGGTAAAAGGATTTATCCGTTGCCTATTTGTACTGCTCGCGGACCGCTCTGCGTGTCTCACGCAAATAAACAGAAGAGATATCATAATTTCTGGCGGCAACTCCGCGAAATAAAATATCGATGACATTAAGCTGTGCAATTCGCGAGGAGGTGGCGGCACTCCGCTCTCCTGCCTCTGTGGTAAACGTGGTTAAGTGAATATCAACAACCTCAGCCAATGAATTATGGCCGTATTTCGTAATCCCTATCGTGGTCGCTCCGGATTTGCGAGCTTGCTTCATCGTTGTGATGATTTGCGAGGTTTCTCCCGTATTGGAAATGCCGACCGCTGCATCCCCTGCGGCAAGTGTGACCGCAGACGTAAGCTGCAGATGCGAATCCGAGTGAGCTGTGCACATTTTATTGATCCGCAAAAATTTGTGATGAGCGTCCTGTGCCACCAGCTGCGAAGCGCCCACCCCGAAAAAATCAATCCGGTTGGCTTGATGCAATGCCCAAATCGCCTTTTCTACTTTATCCGGCTCAAGAATTTTGATCGTTTCACGTAATGAGAGGATGTTGTTATACGAAACGGATTCAATCAATGTGGGAATATCTGCGTCGGGACGAATCTCTTTGAATTCATCCTGTTCGGTCGTGGACTGAATATCGCCGGCGATCCGCATTTTCAGCTCTTGGATTCCATCCACACCGATTCGCTTGCACATACGGATGATGGCAGCTTGACTAGACTCGCTTCTTTCCGCCAGCTCTTTAATGGAAAGACGAATGACCTCCTCCGGTTTGGCCAGAATGTAGCGTGCCGCATTTTGCTCTGACGGTTTGATTACATGCATCGATTCACGGATACGCAGCAAACCGCCATTTAGCACCTCATTCACCCCTTTGTCACAGTATTTAAAGCGTTTTCAACAAGTGGGAAATTGTTACATATCTATGTCGGTTTGAAATAAAATATCAATAACAAAAAACGGGATTAAAATAAAATTTCAAGCGCGAAAGCTGTCGGAAAAAGAAAAATGGCTGTTCCTTGCTCAGTCAAACGAAGACCTGACAAGGACAGCCATTTGTTTTTTTATCTTTCATTCAGGAAAGTACCTTCCGAAATGAAAACAACGATTTGCGACGGATGATATAGGGAGCAAAATGTCGATTCGTAAAATGTAGCATCTCGTTATTCTCTTTTTCTACAACAAACATTCCATATTCCATGCCTTCTACTCGGCTTGTTCTTCTTATGAGTTCTGCTATTAGAAAAACGCCTCTTCCCAAGCTTCTGAACTCATCACGAATAAATTGTGTCTTGATGGCTCGTTTTCCTGAAAGATGCAGTCGAAGGTAAACGTACGATAGTTTTTATTCCGCAATTTTTTCTCTACGCTACCTAGCAGAACTTCTTCAAGCCCGCTTCCGACAAGCTTCTGGTCAATTTCCAGTGCAATCACATTTGCCATGGATTCTTTGGGTACTGTTCTCACCAATATATAGCCTACCGCAGTCACATCAGTATCGGCTCCGAACGCGAAGTAGTCGCTATTCTCTTGTGTAATCAGACGAGCATGGTTAGGTGGCTTTGTCAACAACATCGTAGCAATCCTCGTTTTCATCGTATTCCAATGTGACTGACTGTGAATCGCTAGTAACAGTGATCAGTTCAGAGAGATTTTTTGCTCCAAAACCGTTGCTGCCTGGATTGCCGGACGAATCCTTAATAAAATAATGATCCGAATCGTCATCTGTTGCATCAATAATTGTAATTGTTCCAAATGGCGGGTTTTGATTAACAATAGTTAAAGCCGAGCTATTCCTGACTATCCTTCTCTCAAAGGATTTCGTCAAGCCTACACCGTGCGGGCGACTTTCATCGCACACGGCGTTCCATCAACGGATAAAACTGTTTTTACAATGGGCTTCTTGAGTATAAAGTACTATTTTTCTCAAACAAATAGCTTAGACCAACATTGAGACAAAGTTGAGACTGTGAGACTTTCACTCGCTGCATATAAGCAATCGCTAACCTTACAAAAGTGTAATCTAGTGGAAAGAAAAATCACTTTTTCATTTGCGCCGGATCGACTAAGATACTCTTTATATAAAAAACGTCTATCGAGGCATTCTCAAAGAGGAACAACCGCGTTTTAGCGGAAGGGTTTTATGCGTTGCAGAATTCATAAGCGTCGCGCTTATAAATTCTTACACGTAAAAAAACACGATCGTGGTCTGCTCGCTGACAGACCGCGTTTTCGTGTGATTATGCAATTCGTACATAAAAAAAGGGGCTGACAAAATTATGAATGGAATGGAGATGAATGTTCATTATTTCCGAATGATTAATGACCTGGGTAAACAATATCCTGCGCTTAATCCTGTGTTTTTTGTCATTGCGGAATACACCGTATACGTGCTGGCATTAATTGCCTTGCTGTATTGGTTTTCAAGAAAGCAGGAAAATCGGATCATGGTTATATGCGCAACGATTACGTTTGTTCTCGCTGAAGTGCTGGGAAAAATCGCGGGTACCCTTCACTATAATGCTCAGCCATTTGCAGAGCTGACCGACGTTAATCAATTGGTGTTCAAGGCTGTAAACAATTCTTTCCCCAGTGACCATACCATGCTGTTTTTTTCCTTTTGCATCACTTTTCTACTGTTCCAAAAGACACGAGGAATCTTGTGGATTCCATTCGCCATTGTTGTAGGCATCTCTCGTATTTGGGTAGGGGTTCACTATCCGGCGGATGTTCTCGTAGGTGCCTTGATCAGCATCGGTTCCGCCTTGGCTGTCTATATGCTCGTGCCGAATCTGCGGATTGTGCAGGCAGGCTTGGAGCTGTATGAAAAAGCAGAGCGTGCCGTTTTACCAGCAAAAGCAAAAACAAAGGGATATTAAGGAAGTCATCAGGAATGAGCCTCCCACCGAAGCAGACTCGCTTTCAGTTGGGGGCTTTTATGCAACCTTTCTCCCTTTCTTTACGTATTACTTACGTATATAGAACGTTAAAGAGGTGCTGTCGAAAGAATCTATGTGAATAAGACTCGCCAAAAACTTGGTTGATTCCGACCAGGTTTTTGTTTTTCCTAGCTGTCACACATGGCTTTTTGATGTACCATTAGCTCAGGGCAGATGATAAACAGGAGCGTGAATTTATTGGCAAAATGGGTACCGTTAACAATTAGACAATATGCTAAAAATGATGATGCAAACATAACGAGCTATTATTTACCTGAAGATCAGGCGATTTATACATCGCTTCCCCAAAGTGTTGTCGAGGCATCTTTACTAGATGAGAGTCAGATTCCTTTTGTCATCTACTCTGCGGATCATTTGGTAGGTTGCTTTGCTCTCCATACCCATCAAGCAAAAATGTATGGAATTGAAAATCCGCATGCGCTATTGCTGAAATCGTTCTCGATCGATGCTCGTCACCAAAAGCGAGGGTACGCCCTACAGACCTTGCAGAGCTTGCCCGCTCTGGCAAAACAGCTTATATCAGATACCAATGAGCTTGTGTTAACCGTGCATCATACGAATATCCCCGCGCAGCAGCTGTATAGTAAGACTGGCTTTGAGGATAAAGGAATGCGGTTTGAAGGGGAATACGGCGAGGAATTGATCTTTCACTATAGGCTTGCCTGACTAGACTTTTGCCATTTTATTACTTTTGTAGGGCGAACGCCTTTGCATGTCACTTTTGATCGCATACTTTAATCGAGGGTCTTCCCTATTCTGACAAAGGAGTGATCGGAATGAGCTGCGGCATCTTTGGTGATAACTTCGCTCTTATCTTGGTTCTCTTCGTTCTTTTAGTCATTGTTGGTTGTGATTGTTAAGCGTTATGTCTCTAATTGGCCCTGACAGGGGCCTTTTTTTTTGCGTTTTCCCCTTTCTGCTTGTCCATATCATGTAGTACAAACAATTCCGGGGTACCAAATAAAGTTGGTACTTTTTGTTATTTCCATCTTCCTTTTTAATGTATATATATTAAATTTTTACGTTTGGAGTGAATCCCTTGATAAAAGTTAAATACCTGATCATCTACTACGTGACTCTATCGCTTGTCTTTTTTAGTGGCAGAATGTATATCATGAATACCTACAATATGAGCGAAGGCCCGGTCCCTCAGGTAGCGTTTCAACGATTATTTGAATGGGTTAACATTTTCTCTTATTTTTATATCGTGCCCCTGATGATTGTCGGTTTGGTTGGAGTCATTCGCTTTTTCCGCCGCAAAGGGCTTTCTCTCTTGCTAAGCTCTTTACTCGGCATTCTGTATCTATTATTTGCGGCAACGGTTGGCTACGTTTTGGTCTTTGTTTTTATACTCCTTTTTTACGGTTTCGCTCCATAAGCGGCGTGTCTCGTACATACCTTGTTCATGCACCCTAGATGAGGTGCATTTTTTCTTCCTACTGGAAATTTTTATAGCCACTTGCTACTCTTTTTCGATATATTTTTGGGTAAGATCGATCTCATTTTTTCCTTACGACACTTCACCACCACTACTGTCTTTAGAGGAAAATACGATGAATAGCCAAATCTGTAGCAATCGCCTGACTTTTACCAAACTGGCTTTATCTGATTGGGAATTAATCCGCTCCATTTATTCCAACCCAACACTAATGGCACATATCGGGTCCACCATGAGTGAGGAAGCCATTCGCAGTAACTTTGAAAAGGAGCTGGCTCCGTGGAGCACTGACGCGACTCACTGGCTCACCTGGATCATCCGCGAAACTGACACGGGTAATGATATCGGCTTAATCAGTATTTGCACCCGCGACCGTGAAAAGCTTACTGCGGAAACAGGCTTCATCTTGCTGGAAGCAGCAAAGGGCAAAGGCTATGCGACTGAAGCTCTCACATGCATAATGAATTTCGCCGCCACTACTTATGGATTCCAAAAGTTCACCGCTGTTTGTTCCGAAGAGCACATCGCGTCACGCCGTGTATTGGAAAAGGCAGGAATGACTCTCGATAAGATTGTGCCCGACAGCACGGAAATCAACGGCAAGATGGTGAATGACTGCTTTTATTCATTAGAGAGATAATGGCCTTCCTTCCTCTGCTCCCTTTTCCTTTCCTGGAATCTGTTGACTTTAACGCCACGTCAACCGATACAGTTGGCTTATCACATAATGGAAGGGGTTACTAGGGATGAGAGTTGGAGTCATTGGTGCGATGGATGAAGAACTGGTTTTTTTAAAAAACAAGGTAGCGTTCGAGCAAAATGTGCTGCTATTTGGTTTGACTTTTGAAATCGGTGTCTATAAAGGAATCGAAGTGATTATAGTGAAAACAGGGATCGGCAAGGTGAATGCTGCTGTTGGCACCGCCTTACTAATCTCTCAGTTTTCACCTAACTACATCGTCAATGTAGGGGTGGCTGGCAGCTTTCGTGACGATATCAAAATTGGTGATATCGTTGTTGCAAGCGAAGTACGTCACCACGATGTGAACGTCACCCTTTTCGGGTACGAGCATGGACAGGTCCCAGAGTTGCCTCCCAGCTTTCAGGCAGATCCCAAGCTTGTTCAGCTTGCTGCTCAATTCACACCGCATTTGGTTCACGTCGGCTTAGTCGTGTCTGGTGATCATTATTTTGATGATCACGAAACGGTAGACAAGATTAGAAGTACTTTCCCAAGCGTTTTCGCTGCGGAAATGGAAGCAGCTTCGATCGGACATGTCTGCTGGATGGCAGGAGTCCCATTTTTGATTATCCGCACGATATCGGATCAGCCCGGAAACAAGGGACAGGAAAGCTTTCATGAGCACGTTCATCACGCCTCAACAACCTCTGTTGAACTACTCCTGAAATTACTTGAAGCAGGTCTATGAAAATAAATACGGATCACCTATCTCCTCAATGCACGCAGGCATGTCATTTTTAGGACTACCAACGATTGCAGGCACGGGATAGGCACGCATTTTTTCTGAATCATACGGTACAAGCAAGGATTGCAAGCGATCTGCATCAAAGCTGTGACGATCAAGCCAGATCGCTTCGTCTTGTTTTTGCAAGATAACTGGCATCCTGTCATGAATAGGTAAAATCAAGACTAAGATGAAATTAAATCCGAAATTTTTTAACTTCCTTCGTTGTTTATATATTTACAATGATGCAGCTTATTCATTGGAAACAATTCACTAGCAAGCATTTTAGTTCAATAAAGGGGCTAACTCCAGTCATTTACTTTATTTTCATCCACCTGGACTAGCCAGGATCTGCTCCTGACCATTCGGATACGAAGGGTTAAACTGACCAGGCGTGCCTTTTGCTTCTTTTACCAATAAGGAGGACATAATATATGGATTGGCTGATAGAGATGCCGTTCCCCACTGGGGAGAATCAAGTAGAAACAAACGTCGACTTCTCATTTAAGAGATTCGAGTCAAGTGGGCTCCAGGAACCTCCCGATTTTATCCATGATATCGTCCTGCAATGGGCCATCGCCCCTTTTGTTGTTCATGAGCATACTGCTTATCGGATTCCGGCCCATGACGATCCCGAGATAGAAGAGTATGCTTCCGTCAATTTCACAAGCCTGTTTACTAAAGTACGGGGAATATACACGAATGGAAAGCTGGAGGAAATCAGGCTGGAGGACTTAAAGCCAAATATAAAAAGTTCTTTTATCGAATCGGTCATAAATACAAGTAAGATTGATCCTCTGGTAAGCGATTTTTATCTACAGGGAGAATGTGAGCTAGTAACCACCTAAACGTAAAGCTGTTCCAAATAGACAGCACTTCCTTTATCGAGCAGACTACCTACCATGCCCAACCAGATCACAAAAAGCTCTGGGACTTTATTAATAAACCATTCAAAACGAGTGACGCGGTCACCATATCCCCCACGCACTGGGTGCTCAGTGACGGCCTGCTAGAATCCCCCTTTCTCGTATTTCTCTCTCGCTATGCGAGTGAGATTGTTTTAACGGTGAACGAAAAAGATCGGAATGTTACTATGGTTTCATTTAAAGAGTAATCAGGGCACCAAGCGAACGATGCAATGCTATCGCTAAAATGGAAATTGCTCGACCATCATTCATATTTACCCGTCCCTGTTTTATGGAGACGGGTTTAATTATTAGTACCTGCCAAGAGTATGCTGTATAAACAAAACGTATCTATTCTATCACTAGGATGGCGGCCAAGATGACCGGGAAGGGGACGGGGTCTATCATAGAAGTAGCTGTGCAGAAATAATAAAGTTTTAGACTAAATAATATAGTATTGGACTGAATAATAAAGATCTAAACTGGCAGATGAGTTAAGCTAACGGGCAGCGACGTTCTACCCCGACTACCGATGTATTCAAACATGTTATTAAGTTTATATATCCGTGATTCCTTAACAATTGAGAGTCGAAAATATATTTTAATTATTAAAGAAGAGCTGCTAAAGAAATCCATAGCACTTCCTTCGATTTATGTATATGAAGCAGTGTTAGACTACGATATTCGATGTACAAAGGATTTTCTTCATTGGATGGAGCAACAAAATATAGATAATCAAACAAATTGGCGCCCTTCAAAAAACTATAAGTAAAAATATTCATTTCCACTAATTTTCAAAAATGCTACTATAAAGTTGTCTAAAAATAAGGAGTTGTGCATATGAGTGTGAAAAGTTCAGTAGATGTTTAGTTTATACAACAAATAATCCAAGGGATGTAACTCAAACTGCAGCCCTTGAACGAGGGAGAAAACAAATGGACAATTATTTTAAAGATTTTCTTACAGGTCAATCTATTACTTTACAGCAAATGACTTCCTCTGACTTAGAAGCATTTGCAAAAATCGAAAGCGAAAAAAAGGCATTGCTACTTACCAGTGACGAAATCCCCTTTCCAAATACCTTTGAGGATCATGCTTCATTCTTTAAAAGTATTAGTGGCGAAAAAGAGGAGTTTATCTTCGGTATATTTGAAAAGTCGTCAAATGAGCTTATCGGTTCCTGTGGTGTCATTTCAATTAACTGGCAAAATAGCACTTGCTTAGTAGGCATTTCAATTGGCGAACAATGGCAAGGTAAAGGACTTGGAACGGATGCAATAAAAACACTTATTCATTTTATTTTTAATTATGTATCCATTAATAAAATTAAGCTTGATGTTTTTAGCTTTAATAAAGCAGCTATTCGTTCTTATGAAAAATGTGGTTTTACAAAAGAAGGCATTTTACGAAATGAGATTTTCCGCTTCGGCCAATTTCACGATGTAATTTTGTTTGGTTTATTACGAGAAGAATGGAAGCCAGATCGGGATTGAGTGGCTACCAATTATGAATATCACTGATTACCATATTTATACCTAGAAATGCGAGAACATTTGCTTACTCTGATTCAAGGAAACACAAATGTCCCAGTATATCTGGGAGGAGGGAAATGAACACTTTGTTCAACTAACGGGTTCGTTAGTTCAATTGGGCAGTCTACAACTTTATTATTCGAATTTAACTTATGCAACAATACAATACGACATCGAGTCTAAAACTATTCATAAAAATCTTAGTGATTGAAATGACCGGGATTCCTTGATAGATAAGGAGTGTCGGTCTAATACTTTATTTTACAGTCTAGATCTTATTTTCACAGAACACATACACCATTCTTCACAATGTAGACCTCTAAAAATGTCCTCCCTTGAATTTTGTATGCTCTGTATCTTGCAACGTACGTTTAATAATTTGTCCACGAACTTCATTTTTCATCTTTGCGACAACTCCTTTGTTCTTCACCTTCCAATAAACATCATAGGAACCAGGCGCGTCTGTTTTAGCAAATAAGTCCAATTTTTTTGTGGTTGCAACAATTTCTTGTTTCGTAACATTTCACTTAACAGAGCTATTCTCCAACCATTTTGAGTGACTGTACAATCCAACATTACACTGTATTGCAGATCTATTGGAAACATCTACTCCAATGAATTCCTCTGTTTCATGATAGTCTTGGTCATCTTTGTTCTCAGAAAGATAAGCAAGAGATTTTGATACATTCTCTCGAACTTCTTCTTGATCCCAAAAATCATGATTGAAAAATTCTTTCCATACCGCTAATGCTTGCGGTTTTGTACAACCTGAATCAAACAAAACATCCAGCTTTGCTATGTACGTATTTAGCCTATTATATAAGTTGGTAGTTTTTTGCATTATCCTTTTGAATAAGTTTCAGCGTTTGCGTACGATCCGTGGGATTATACACATCTTTATCCCGAAACAATCTGTCTTTTACTGTTTTTAATGTATAGTAGAATCGCTCATCAATACGACTATACGTTTGAAATTGTTCATTCACAAATACACTCTGGACAAGACCATCAGGCATTACCCATTCCTCTCTTGATCTTGAAAACATCTTCATTAATCATAAAAACATAGTTTAAAGGCCGATTTCCTACTTTTCGTGGATAAACCTGCCTTTTTGTATGCTGGATCTCATTGTGAGATTTAAAATAAGTTGGGTAATTTATGTCTAGAAAAATTGTTATACATTTTAGTCAAAAGAAAATAAATAAAAGGTTCTTGCAACATTAACGGATATTTAATAAAAAAAGCCATCAGCCGGGATGATGCATCGCTTGCGAACAAACAATTGTTTAAAGGCAGGCTTCTCCTGTATGGTCTCAGCCTTGGCATTGATCATTTTGTAGCTGCTTTTCTCATCTTTTGACCAGTAAGGAACAAGCCCCCATTTTAGTTGTCCCAGCCGGCGCTGTCCCTGATCTTCTATGATGGCGGGATTCAGCTGTCCTGGGGCAATATTGTATCGTTTGTTCCACTCGTACGGTACCTCGTCTACGTCAAATCTCTCCATAAGCTCATCGGAATCAAACACAATCGTAAATCGTCCACACATAGCTCTCACCTCAATTGTTTTCCCCACTGAAAATGAAAAAGTCCCCCACTATCAAGTGAGGGCTGAAAAAGGTTGTTAACAGTGTATGAGAACTAGTATGCCCGAATATTCCTAATTTCATTCGTAACGAAAAAAAGCCCTTAGGATTTCTCCAGAAGGGCTTCAGTTCCGTTATTTTTTGAATTTGACCATGATTGGTGTGCCGTCTTCCAGGTTCATTTCTCCTTTATGACGGACAAACACGACCTGGTTTCCTGGAAATGCCGGTAGATTTTCGGGATCAAAATCCTGCCAGTTTTTTTGGTTGCCAACCGCGTACTCCATATATCGCGTCGCGCCGACAAGCACATTATTCTCATCATCTGCCTGTACATCCGGCGCCAACTGCTCGATTTTTCCATTATGGATGCCGAGCTCCTTGATTACCTTGTCGTGTTGGTAATCATACGCTTGAATGACGACATCATCACCGTACACCTGCAAGCGCAGCCCTTGCTTGAAAGCCCCTCCATCCGGTGCGACTTTTTCGCCGCCGTCTGGACCAGCTGACATCCATCCCGTTTCAATACCGCCCGTGTTTACGACGGTAAAGCCGCGTTTGTCTCCACCTTCGACTTTCTTTTTGCCTGCCCAGTCCGGCAGGTTCAGATCCCAATGAGTGTGGCTTGTGAAGAAAACGACTTGCGGATAGTCTTTCAAGATGTCCAGGAGCTTGTCCACATTCAGGTAATCGTTCAAGTATGGATTTTGTCTGGAGCCGGAGACACTGTCCGGAAGCACATGGTGAGAGAATACGAAAATGGGCTTATTCTTGTCCTGCTTGCTGTAATGCTCCAGATTTTCTTTCAGCCAATCCAGTTGCTCGTCACTCATGTATACTTCATCCCACAATTTTGGATCGTGGTATTTCATGTATTTCTCTGTGCCGAGGAAAAGTAAGGGATATCCATTGATTTCTTTTTGGTGATAGACTTTGTCTTCTCCGCTGAATTGGTAGAAGTTATCAAACAACTCTTCTTCCGTTGTGCCGTTTGGCCATGAACTTTGTGCAAGCGTTTGGGGATTCTTCCACTTTGGCACATAAAACTCATGATTACCGATGCTGTACCACACGTTTTCAGGGTGAGGATTTTTATCGAGCACATCTTGCACGGCTTGATACTCAAAATCGTAGCCGCGAGGAGTAATATCTCCGTTTATGATCAACGCTTTGGACTTTGGATTTTCCTTATTGATGTCTTGCAAAACGTGACCAAAATCTCGAAGGTCTCCTTGGATGTCACTGATCACATCAAATGTCATCGTCATCTTTTTCTCGGAAAGTTTGTCTTTTGCATAAGCGGAATCAACGACTGGCAGGATTCCACCCAACAAGATGGCAGAAGCTGCTATACTTGATACCATTTTTTTCATTACGGATCTCTCCTCATCTGTTTTTCGTCACGACGCCTATCCGCTATACGAATACGATTCTGATATCATTCCGCCTTTCTGTTGTATTTTCATGTGTTTTGTTGTTTGTTACACCATAAATAGTAGATATTCAACATAAAGAAAACATTAAAACAACATTAAGATTGTTAGATTGGAGCAAAAAGGTACTTAATTCCTGCCTGATTGTAGAAAAAAAGGCGCAGGACCCTAACCGAATCCTGTGCCTGCATACCTGATTTTTAAACACTATCTGTTCACTATTACTGCTCTAAACCCAGGTAACCCTTCATTTTTGAGTCAGTTTTTAGGGAAAAACTGATGATGCGCAATAACCCCACCGTTGTTTCTTTCGTGAGGTTGCTGCCATACGATGCCCATTTTTACATAATTACATGATTTTCACTGGAACACATAACGCTGTATCGGGACAAAATCCGGGATTCTCCTCACTTAATGCTTTTGTATAATCCGGGTCCGAAGCAAAGACAGGGTCTACGACACGAGGACTACCATACGTATACACGAAGGGCTTTTTAAACTTCGTGTTCACGGCAAAATCAAAACCAGCGAGTACGGCTAAGCCTCCTCCGAGACTGTGCCCAGCCACAAATAGTCTCTTCGATTTTGGCAGCTTGCTTACAGCTTTGATCAGGTCGTTTCTCGTTGATTGATAAATACATGTGAATCCGCGATGCGTTTTCCCAGCATTTTTGACAAAAGGGTACGGTACTTGATATAAGTCTTGGTCCGACTCATTGTCTTTAAAGGTTCGGGTGCCCCGAAAAACCACAATGATTTTATCTGTTGACTCCGCAATAAAGCCGAACACTTCCGGCTCCGGCTCCGGCTCCTCTACTCCAGCAAGTGCTTGAATGGTATATCGAAGGCTGAAGCCTTTTGACAAAACAAGTGATTCTGTTTCAAAAAGGTGATAGGACTGGTTGATCATCGCCGCAAGCAAAATCGCATCTTCATTGTTATAGCTGCCAGTTGAACCTGAGCGATCCATGACTGTAACTCCTTTCTGCTTCTACTAATCAAGCCTTTGGTGACTTGCATGCGCCTTCAAAGGGAAAACATATTTCGGTATCGGGACAAAAACCAGGATTTTCAGCGCATAAGGATTGTGAAAAATCAGGATTGAATTGACTGAGGCTTTTAAAGTAACAGGAAATGGCATCGGGGAGTATTATTCAACTGGAAGGCGATCGGGAATTTTGTTTTTACGTGTTGATAGGATAGACCTTCTGCTGTAAAAGGGGGCGGATCCTTTTTATCGGGGAAAGTAGGATACGGATCATGAACGTTTACCACTCGTGCACTATTTTTTACCACCTGATCGAATCGAAAAACAAATTCAGGGTCTCCAATACGTGGACTACCGTACGTATAAATAACGGGATTCTCAAACCTCGTATTTCCTGCAAAATCTAAAGCAGCTAATGTAGCCAAAGCCCCACCGTAGTTGTGACCCGTAACAAACAGCTTTTTGGAGCTGGATAATTTATTCAGCCTTCGGATTAATGCATCCCTTGTCGACTGATAAAGGCTTGTAAACCCTCTTGAGGTTTTTCCTCCATCTTTCACAAAGGGATACGGAACCTGGAGGATGTCATAGGCGGCTAAAAGATCGGCGGGATAGGCAGCGTATCCTCTAAAGGCTACGATGATTTGATCTTTGGACTCTGCAATAAAACCGTATACATTTTCCGTCGGATTCTCTACATCAGCAAACGCACGGATCGTATAGCGAAGCTTAAATCCTGTTGGCATGATCAGCCTTTCTTCAAAAAATAGCAGATAGGTCTGATAGCTCATGGCTGCAAGAAATATTGCCGTACTGCTATTAAAATTGCTCATTTTGGCCGAGAGATCCATCTATACAATTCCTTTCCGAACCAGGATAAACGGAAACTGAACCGTTTCTTCTTTTTGCAAGTATAATCTGAAGCGCCCATTATGAGCCTATGCCCAGATTAAAGATAAGGTGCTTGTACACGAAAAATGGAGAGCAGGATGACCGTTAAATGACTTTACCCTTCCATAACTTAAAGTACTATCTATCCAGAATTTTGTTACAATAAATGGAAGATGTTGATTTCAAAGGAGGGTTCGTATGGATTACTTTGAAGAGAACTTAGCAAAAACCAGAGTAACACTGCTAAATGAGATTTCCTCTATACGCGATGAAGATTTCAATCGGCGATTTGAGCAGGATAAGTGGAGTATTGCACAGGTTTGTCATCACTTGGTCATTATTGACACGCTGTTCGCAAAAGCAATTGTGCATGGACTCAAGCAATTGAACCCAACCGACAAAGAATACATTCCGATTCAATATGTAGCTGACCGATCCAATAAGATCCAGGCACCTGAGATTTCAGAGCCAAGCCCCGAGCCTTTTCAAGTCAAGCAAATCATTCAAATGCTACACGATTCCAGACACAATTTTTTGGATGTTCTGAGTAAAGTAGAAGACAGAGCGGTTCTGAAGACAGTTGCCGTTAAGCATCCGATTTTGGGTTACCTTCCCTTGGATCAATGGGTGGAGCTATTGTATGTACATGAACAGCGACATATCGAGCAAATACAAGAGCTGAAGGCACGTTGTTAACAAATGGGTCAGCCTCACTCGGAAGAAAAGGAGAAAGCCCTTGAATAACGCAAGGGCTTTCCTCACACACTCACCTACTGTTCCAGCTGTCCGCTAAGAAGTGTTTCCTACGCCTTGGGCTCCATAATCAAAATATGGCACTCCTTTTCGGCGAAAGGCTTTTGTTCGGCTCCTCCCGGGACAATAAACATCTCCCCCTTGGAAATTTTCACCTGACCATCACGAAAATCGATGAACATCTCTCCTTCGAGCACCATAAATAACTTATCGGCACCTTGATGCTCATGCCATTCAAAATCGCCAGCAATCTTAACGATTTTAAATAGATGGTCATTTAATTCACCAATGACTTTCGGAGACCAGAGATCATTGAATTTAGATAGCTCCTCATTCAAACGAATAACTTGGTAATCCATATGAATCCCTCCTTATTTTTTGGACCTGCATTGTACCGTTGATTTCGCTGGAAGAATTCTTCACAGCTTTTTAGGGCTTGCGCAAGGCACCTGTTATATTTTTTAAAGCGTATTCGATCGCTAATGGGCCACCAGTAATAGCGGAAGTATCCATTAAATAAACATGGCCTTTCTTCACGGCATTCAGATTATTCCAGACATTGCTTTGATTTAAGTCATTCAGTAATCCTTCTTTTTTTGTTATATCACCGATCAGGAAAATATGATCTGCTTGAACAGTTGAAATTCCTTCAAACGAAGTAAATTCATTACTTGTACCTTTAAAAGCACCATCAGGTGTAAGCCCCAGTCCTTTTTCTTTATCAAACGCAAGTTTATAGACTGGATTTCCTTCCCCTAAAACATTGAATGTTTTTCCATCCCAAGACAGAATAAGAGCGACTGACTCTCCTTCCATCGACTTTAATGCTACACGTCCTGTTGTAATTTCTTTCATCATTTTATCAATTACTTTTTCCGCTTCGTCTTCTTTTCCAATAATCTTGGCTACTGTACGAAGCCCATATTGCCAATCATTATAGATGTCCTTGGTATTTAACGTAATGACTGGCGCAACCTTTTCCAGTGAATCATACATTTTTTCATGCTGTTCTGTTGCTAAAATATAATCAGGCTCGACAGAAAGAATTTTCTCGATGTTAGGAGATACTTTATCGCCCAACTCTTCGGCTGAATCCAGCTTTCCTTTTAAATAAGTTAAAGTAGCTAGATACTCTTTTTCAGTAGAAGCAGCAGGCGGCTCACCTAATGCAACTAATATTTCGGGATAAAAGTACCATAGGGCGGCCAATTTTTCCGGTTTTTTCTCGATAATCATTTCTTTACCTAACGAATCCTTAAAAGTTCTTGGCCAACCAGGTGCATCTACATTGCCTGCTGATGTAGATGCACTTTCTTTATTTTCAGCAGGTGTTCCATTACAACCTGCTAGAATGCCTGCTAATAATAACATGGAGATTAGCAGGCCTTTCATCTTTTGCATAGGCAATTCCTCCGACATGATGTTTTCGTTGGCTTGCCATTAGTATAGTAAAGCCATTTTTCATTGAGAATGGATCTCTGTTGAAATTAGCATGGATTATTGATGAACTTCTCCCGATATTCAGTAGGAGAAATTCCACATTGTTTCTTGAACACTCTACTAAAATAAAAGGGATCGGCAATTCCAACCGTTTGCGCAATTTGCTGTACGGGCACATCACTTGTAAATAACATTTCTTGCGCCCTATTGATCCGATATTTTAATAAATATTCCGCTGGCCCCATGCCTGCATGTCTTCTGAACACATAAGAAAGTCGATTTCGATTCACATTATATTGTTCTGCAAGCGATTCTATTGTAAGACTTTGAAAATAGTATTCATGAATATAATGGGAAACCCGTTCGAATAAAGCATGTGATTCATCGCTATTTTGCCTACTCGCAACACATAATAAGGCTTCATTCAGTACATCTCGAAAAAGCACTTCTGTCTGAAACATCGAAAGGCCTCCAGGCTGATTATACACATGCCAAAGACGCATGATTAATTCAATCATACGCGGGGATTGTCCTGTTACTAATTCAAAGTGCTGATGAGAAAAGCTAGACTCTTCCAGTTCTGCGTTACATATCCGATATTGGACAAGAATATATTCCCAGTTGGTTTTACCAAACATTTTTTGAGCTAGTTTCATTTTCGCACCGCCATGCACCACTTTTCCTGGGGTAAAAATATAAGGCGTCCCATTAAATTGAAATTGCACCTTCCCTGTAAGTGGAAACACAAATCCAGGAAAAGAATCTGTATATTCAGCGTAAGGTACACCTGGATTTCTGGCATAGCGATATACTCCTTGTACTTGAAAAGGAATGTGTGCAAAATGCTCTGCTAACTGATTAACGTCGATTTTCACATTGCATGCCTCATTTTAATAGGATTTCGATCGTTGTACATCCTCTGTCGCTTTTGACCACAAGCAGTACAGACGATTCAACAAGATTTTTTTGGGGGTATTGCACAATGATCATTCGGAGTAACTTCATATTATCTGAAGCGCTTAGCCCAAGCAAATAACTGTCGATGGATGGGGATGGCAGTTTGACACAGTCGAAGAACAAATATCACTTGCGGGAAATTTCTTAAAGCGTGCAACAATGAAAACGTATCAGCAAGTAGAACATCACGTGAAGCAGTTTCTTGATCGTATCGAAAGCAAGCTTACACAAGCTGTACCTGGTCTCGTCTTGTCTTGGGGGATTGGGGAAAATCATGCTGGCGTCAAAACATTTCACGAAAGCTTTATTGATGTCAGAAATGCGCTAGATATCGGTTCCCGTCAAAAAGGGCCTGGTCATCGAAGCACTTATTCCAGCACCAGCTTTTATCGGGCGCTGCTCACTCTTGCCAACAATCCGGAAATACAGGAGATTACCTATTTGACGATCGGTTCTCTGATAAAATACGAAGAGCAACGTGGACTCAATCTTCTTGCAACGTTGAAAGCGTATATTCAAAATCAAGGGAATGTGAGTCAAACCTCACGGGCATTAAATTTACATCGGCATACTTTACTTTATCGATTGAAGAAAATCGAAACGTTAACCAATCGATCTTTGGTTGATACCGATGATCTGTTTTTACTCGATCTAAGCTTACGGTTGTCGTCAGCTAGCATAGCTCGTTAAATGCAAAACAGCATCATGTAAAACGAATGAAAGAGGCGGTCTCCCGCCTCTTTTCGCTGCTATGGTTCCTCTCGTATTTCATAGCCATTGTCAATTATATGGCGGGGCTTTTGCTGCAACAATGTTGTCAGGATGAACGTCCTTTGGCTCATAGTCATTCATGCGGAGAAGGATGTACTCCACTTCTTCTAACGGCATTCGCAATTGTTGGCTGACCTCATATAGTCCTATATTCTGCGCAAGAAGTCCCCTTGCCTGGTTGATCTTTCCATCCAACCAATTGTTTTCTAGCATCCAGGTTTTTATACGGACTAGTAATTGATCTTGCGCTTCCTTATCTGCATGCTTTTTGTATTTTGCAACAGACTCCGACAAATAATCATAGAGGTACATTCCTAATGCTTCGCGTTGTTCATTTTTAGACATCCGCTGGTACTGCTCATAAATGATGCTAATGTCTAAATCTAGTGAATGATCCCTGCTATCAAA
The DNA here is from genome assembly GCF_947502445.1 of uncultured Brevibacillus sp. Lineage (GTDB taxonomy): Bacteria > Bacillota > Bacilli > Brevibacillales > Brevibacillaceae > Brevibacillus. The sequence continues at coordinate 99,803 of NZ_CANMZW010000004.1, read as the reverse complement.
TCGTCTAAAGGTTTTTCGACCATAGCTTTCAGGTAAAACCCGCAGTACAAAATGAATATCATACGGAAACTTCCATGTTTTTGCTACTGCTTCTAACGATAGCAGTTCAGCTCTTAATTGGCCTACACACGTTCCATATGTATCCAATAAAAAGGCTAGCTTCATTCATGCCTCCTTAGCCAATAGCGAGCGGGAGATTTTAAACAAAGTAGAGATCCTCAAACGTAATCACACCATCTGTATACGTAATTCGGTTGGCTTGGAGCCTCTTTAAAATTTCGTTGGAAAACTCTTCGAATGAGTTTGCAATCACCTTTTGATAACTCATCCCGGAGTGATACTTAAAGATTTGTCCTGAGACACCATTTTTCCCCGGATCTAAATCCAGAATCAGATGTGTGGAACCTTCAAAATCGGTAAACGGAATCCATTTTTTGCTCCAGATCAGAGGCTTGATACGGTCTTCGTCTATCCAATCCACCTGTTCTTCGTCCTCAAACAAATCATTCATCATCGACCATGTTTCGATGATAGCTGGAATAGACAAAAAGGAGTTGTATCCGATAAAAGGCTCTTGCTCTTGTTGGCCATTAAACATAGACAGATAATTCCGAAAACACATCGGAAGTTGAACGGCCAATGTGTTTTCCAAAAGGGTTATTTCATCCTCTGTTGCTGGAGGATTAACCGTTGAAAAAATCGGTTGTGATATCGTTTGGATTTGTTTTAAAATGTTGTCCCAGACGTCACTCGCCATTCCTCGTTCACCACCACTCTTCATAGTCTTTCAACGAAAGCCGGGGAGCCTTGCCTGACTGGCTCATGTATTTTCAAGATGAAATTCATATTTCCCAAAGCGATTTCGGAGATTTTCGTCGTGTGGGATCCATTCCGAATCACTCCACAAAGGCATTCTTACGAGCTCCGACAGCTTGTCTACGGCTTGCCACGGACTCGGAATCCCTATGAAATGGTCAAAATCCTCTGTACGGATAGCCAACGCTTCCCGGAGATAGTCATCTTGAACATGCTCTTCCTTGAGACCATACTCCTCCCTCGTCCACTCCGCGCAAAAGATTCTTTCGGCTTGAATGGTTCCATTTTCGAAAATCGACAACTCGAATATTTCCTCATTAATATAACCAGCCGTCATCACTGGTTCCCCGATCAGCCGGGATAACGTTTTGCCGACCTTTTTCACTGTTCCCCATACAAAATATTCGTTGAGCACGCTAATCCAGTTCTCGTTGCTTTGGCTTATGTACATGACAACCTTGGACGGGTTGCCTATCACCTCGGGATGCTCTGCACTTAGCTCCCTTAATGCTTCGACCGACTTCTCAAGGTTTTCCGACTTGATATGCAAATTTGCGAATGATCTTCCCACTGGATTCCTCCTCAAACTGCTTTTCTACTAAGACTGATTCATGTTCACATCCGGTAGGGTGGTTCTATGTATGTCTGTTATTTCCATTATAGTAGTCATTTTTCCTGAGTCCACATACTTTTCCCCTGACATTTGGAAAAACTTTTACAAAAATCTGCAACGAAAAAAGTTGGGCACGGGCCCAACCTTGCCTTCCGTTTTGGTAAAATCTACTTCACCAATGTCAAGATGACTCATTGTCTATCAGCAATTATTGATAGCTGATCCATTTCCCCGTATGCGCGTCAACGACTCCCCCGTCTCCGCTGAGGCGGTATACAAGCCGTGGTTTTGGCTCCTCGTCCTCATATACGTCATTTTCTGGTTGAAAGTAGTAGAGTTCGAGTGATTTTTTCATAGCTTGCTCCGTTTTTTTGGCAGTTGCCATGTCTACTCTCTGCTTGTCATTGTCATCAATGACTGGTGGAGCAAGTGGCTCTTTCCCGTAACCACTTTCACCTGTTCGTGGGTTGACAAATAGAGAGAAATTTGAATCCCTATCCCCGATTAGAATGCCATTTTTCAACCATCCAAAATTGACATGATGGTCCTCCCAGCGTTGGCTCCCATCGTACGACTCTACATAATATGGTTGCGAATCAAGCATATAAATATCTGCTAGCCGATCAGGGTACGTCGTTTGTAGGAAATGGATTGCGCTTGCCTCTGCCTGCTCAAGAGTAAGCACCCCGTTCATCCCCTTCCCCTCGGTTGGAGCTGAGACAAGGGGCATTTCCTTCAATCCCTTGATCGGGCTGGGTTTCGCCAACCTTCCTTTGGCATCAATCATCTCGCCTGTGATCGCATCTACAAATTGCGGATCGGTGGGTAGATAATCATAAACCAACATGTATTTCGATTCATCTTTTCCACTGTAAACACGCTTGTAATGCATGGTTGGCTTCGTGTTTTGCTCTAGCAGCTCGCGTGCCTTCTTTTCAGAGATGATTTTGGTTGTGTCGGGCATCTCTCCTTCAGACCATATCCGCTTGAAACCCAGAACTTTCCCGTCACCTCTTGTATTCACAGCAATCCAATTCTGCTTAAAAGGAATACCATTTTCTACTCTCTGAAATTCAAAATAATACCCTATACCTTTGTTCACAGATTCCTCTGGCTCTGACAAATTCGATAGTTCCTCTGGAGTCAAAACCTTTTTAAGAAACAGCATAGCTTCCTCAAGCGCACGCTTACTATTCATTATTGCAGCTCCATTGGCTCTGCTATATTCGTCATGATAACTGTAACCTAGCAATCTCCCTGAGACAGGATGAATTTTATACGTGATAAATGCTTGATTTGGATGAGACCAGTAAAGGCCCCATGCTCCATAGGGTGTACGTAACTCTTCATATGGCTCGACGTATTGTCCATAGCCATACTCAAAACCGGCGGGAACATCCATCCATTTTTTTGCAAATTTGATAGCCTCTTGTTCTGAAAGTATTTTATCTGATTTTTGCTCAGCCGCCTGTACTAATGTTCCCCCATCTTCAATAATGCCTAGTATCAGTACGGATGACAGCAAAAGAATCGACGATCCTTTCCAAAATCCTTTTCTATCACTTTTCTTCATACACCAATTCCTCCTATCTTTTGTTGCGTGAAGGTTAAATGAATAACTTACTCTTCTACTTTTCCTGTCAAAGCATTGATATTTTTACCACTAATGGAATAGGCAAGGACCGGTTTGGCTGACCTCTTTCCATTCAGGATTGGATAGATGTATTGCAGTTCAGTGGGTTCCGCCAGCAAGGCCTTGGCTGCGGCATCTGTGGAAACAGCCATCTTCTTATCCGGGAACTTGGTGGGCTGTTGGTCGAGCACTTGATTGTACCATGTGATTTTCCCCGTGACTCCATTTATACCCATACCAAAGCCTTGGCCGTATTCCAAAGGAAGTCCCTCAGTAGATGGTACAAACTCTACTACATACTCATGTGGATTCTCCCTATCTGGATTCATCCTGTAGTAGAACTCCTTTTCTTCCTCTTTCAGATATGTTTGCAGAAACTGAACAGCTTTCTCAAGAACCTGCTGTTCCGACAATGCTGCCTTCCCTTTTTGGGGTTCGGCGTTCGAATAGCTTTTAAAACCGATCACAACGCCATCCTTCGTAAACAAAACCTCATTTTCATCAGGGGATACATAGACTCTATTCGCGTCGCTATTGTATCCGTTGAAGGTACTTCCCTTCAAGCTGATTCCAAACTCGCTTTCGTAAATCCGCGTAGCATCCTGCTCAGTCTTCACCTTTACTACCTTTCCACCAGGTGTGAGGGAAATTGGTTTATACCTCCTGGTTATGTATTGCCGATCAGGGATCAACTCCGCTCCTGTTACTGCGTCCAAACGATGGGAGAATACAGTGGAGTAGACGAGATCCGTCTTATTTTCACCAAGGATGTACATGAGTTGCAGATGAGGTGCGATAAAACGACTGAGTTGATCTTTCTTCATCGCCTGGGCTGGAGGGAGGAAGTCAGCGGGATTGACGTTTGTCAGCGTGTTTTCTCCTTCCCAAACGCTGGTTACCATACCTGCACTGTTTACTGCCAGCTGAAACTCATCACCAACTACCTCAATGCCATTTACGTAGCGACTATAGATGACATCACCTACAGGAAGCCTCGTTACCTTGTACAGGCTGCGCATTTCACCGATCCATCCCTCCATAAAGGTATCGGCGCTCTTATAGGCAAGCTTGTCATCAGGAATTTCTAGATCTTTGTCATTCAATAAATACGTAAGCAGTTTCCCGGTTTCTGCATGGATATAGGCTCTGGCAAAGAATTCATTATTTTTTTCATAACTGATTTCGTACACAGGCTGGTCTTTCGTTTCCAAGGTAATATGTCTAGATGTGTCATCCAGCGCGGGGACGAGCATTTGCAACTTTTGCTCCGTTCGTTTTGCTTTTTCGCTTAACTGATGTTCCTGAAAGCGAGCTGCTCCTTGTTGGTTACCAGTCTGATTTGCCATGACTGTGCTCAAGGCTGGTGACAGGAGCAATAGTGCTGTTAGCAGAGCGCTGCTTGCGAGTACAGGATAACGCCTTAGAGTAGTCATACGTGAATCCTCCATCTTTTTTGACGTTGAGCCTTACTCATAAGACGATATTTGGAAAAAATAGTCACCTTCTAAAATTCCGATTAGGATGTGCGGATTCTCACCAATGCACCTAATAGTGTTGATTGAATTTTTTTGATATACTACCATTGTTTGCTGAACCTCCAATTATTAGTTGAAAGGACTGATTTATGCCCAGGTAGGTTGATCAATTCTCATAAGCTTAATGAATTTGGAGGTTGGTTTTTACATGTACCAAATTACATCTGAACGCTTATTGTTAAGACCGATGGAACTCGATGACGCACCTGTTTTATTTGGATTTTGGTCTGATCCAATCGTCACCAAGCATATGAATGCATCATTTACAGATGTTTCACAGGCACAACAAATGATCGAAATGCTCCAGGGGCTGTTCGCGGAAAATAAAGCAATTAGGTGGACAATCCTCTTGAAGCACTCAAACGAGATCATTGGTTCGTGTGGGTTTAATTATCTTGATCACGAAAATGAACGAGCAGAAATTGGCTATGATCTCGGATTTCCCTATTGGGGGAAAGGGTATGCCCCTGAAGCTATACGCACTTTCATTCGCTTTGGCTTTGAGAGTCTTCGTCTGAATAGAGTAGAAGCCAAGGTAGAACCTGAAAACCTCAACTCAATAAAAGTTTTAAGAAAATTACATTTCGTTGAAGAAGGTAAACTCCGACAATACGAAAAATCTAAAGAAGAATTTGTAGATTTGATCATGTTTTCTACCCTGCGGACTGAGTGGACAGAAGAGTAACTCGAAGCGTAAATCGTTAAAATAAAATGGTTTTGGATTGGGGGCGGCGTCAAGTGCTGGCCCCCCCTTTTTCGTTTCGTTGTACATAATTACCCGTTGCATTTAGTAGTTAAAAAAACCGGCTTGCACTAAAGTCTGAATCAATTGTAAAATATATCCAAAACTTGTGTGAGGTTTATTCCCCCTGCGCTATTCGCTAAAAAGACAGATGTGAATTGGAATGGGGACAAACGTTAAAGGAGATAATATTGTGACCATTACCCTAAAGGAAGTAACTTCTGAAAACTGGGAAGAATGTATTGAGTTACAGCCCAATGAAGACCAAAAACAATTTATCGCGTCTAATCTATATTCCTTGGCACAGTCAAAATTTTTGCCGACTTTTGAAACACTTGCCGTGTACAAAGATCAATTAATGGTTGGATTTGTCATGTTCGGAATAGATCCTGACGATTCGCAATACTGGATTTATAGACTTATGATCGATTCCAGTCACCAAGGGAACGGGTACGGAATTGAAACTATGAAACAAGTTATTGAAAGAATCAAAGCAAAACCTGATGCCACAGATATTATGGTAGCCTACCACCCTGAAAACCAAGCCGCTGCTGCTCTTTATAAAAAGCTAGGATTTGAACTTCTTGGCAAGGCTCCATGGGGCGAAATTATGACACGCCTCAAGGTCAGTTAACATTTTTCCATGTAGTTATTAGTAATAACGAAGTGGCAGAAATAGTTTTAGTTTTAAATGCTCATAGGGGAGGGACTTTGGATGAAACGGGTATTGATTACAGGAGCGGCTGGGCGTATTGGCACTGTTTTGCGAACACAATTACGGGATGAATTTCGCTTGCGGCTAACCGACATCCATTCGATTCAAGACTTGCAGACGGATGAGGAGTTTATCCGCTTAGATCTGGCGGATGCGGACGGATTGGAAGCTGCCATGCAAGGGATTGATACTGTGATTCATTTGGGCGGAATTCCTGACGAAAGTGAGTTCGCCCGCATTCTTCAGGCGAATATTGCCGGTACATACAATGTTTTTGAAGCTGCCAGAATGGCCCGCGTTCAGCGGATTATTTTTGCCAGCAGCATACATGCTGTCGGATTTTACCCGCGGAGTGAGACCATTGACTCGTCCGTCTTGCCTCGGCCCGATACGCTTTATGGTGTGAGCAAAGCATTTGGTGAAAATCTTGCGCGACTTTACTTTGACAAACACGGGATAGAGTCTGTTTGCATTCGCATTTGTAGCTTTGAGGAACGCCCACAAGACCTTCGCCACCTCAGTACCTGGCTCAGCCATGACGACGCGGTTCAGCTTTTTCGCCGCTGCATTCTAGCCGACTCTGTGGGATATTCGATTTTGTACGGCGTATCAGATAATGATCGTTCATGGTTTGTTACCCCTGATGCTGAACGCTTAGGCTATAGGCCCCGTGATAATGCCGAAGCTTTTGCGGTCGAAATCACGGAAAGTCAGAATTTAAACTCGACTGACGATCCGCTAGCAGAACTGCTCATGGGTGGACCATTCGTCGCGAGGGAATATGGACAAGGCCATCGATCATAGAGGCAAAGCGCTGCTCTTGCCAAAGTAAGGCGATATATTTCCCCACGACAATCACCTCGAAATTACGTACGCTTGACACATCGGAAACTTTCGATATGATAATATGTATGGAACCAATTGAAATTTTTAAAGCACTGTCCAACGAGTCGAGATTGCAAATTTTGCATTGGTTGAAGGATCCGGAAAAACATTTCACGCCCCACGAAGGGATTGATATGAGGAAAATTGGGGTATGTGTTTGTCAAATCACGGATACGCTGAAGATGACACAATCCACAACTTCCCAGTATTTATCGATACTCCAGCGGGCAGGTCTGGTCACGGCGGAACGGATCGGTAAGTATACGTATTTCAAAAGAAACGAAGAAGCGATCCGGGAAATCGGTGCATTTTTTACTAACGAGATGTAATGAGTACAAGCTGAATGCTCTATTGAGGATTCAGTTTGCTTCAAGTCTACACATCGACATATTAAAATGTGTAGATTTTTTAAAGTGCAACACATCGATAATTTATAATATATAGATGTGAAAAAATTAGGAGTGGTGAAATTGAAAACAAGCAGTTGGAAAGTTTATTTGTTAGCGATTGTAAGTTTTTTAGTCGGGACATCCGAGTATGTCATTTCAGGTATTTTAGACAAGATCTCGGATACGCTGGGGATTTCCATTACTTCGGCTGGGCAGTTTGTGACCATTTTTTCCTTTGTATATGCCATTTGTACACCCATTTTGATGGCTCTGACAGCAAAAATCGAGAGGCAAAAGCTGCTCGTTGGTGCACTGGGAATTTTCGTCTTAGCTAACATGATGTCTTTTGTTTTGCCGGGCTTTGGACTTTTTGTGCTTTCACGTGTGCTAATGGCTTTAGGAGCAGGAATGGTTGTTGTTACCGCATTGGATATAGCTGCGAAAATTGCACCCGAAGGTAAACAGGCCAGCTCGATTGCAACCGTAGTAATGGGTTTTACTACGTCTTTAATTATCGGGGTTCCACTCGGACGCACGATTGCTGAAGCATACGGCTGGAAATCGGTGTTTGGTTTCATTGCCTTAACAGGACTTCTCGCCATTTTTGTTCTCTATCGAACAATCCCGCGCGTAATCGGGGATGCCCCCGTACCTTTAACCAAGCAGCTTGCTCTTCTCAAAAACAAAAAAGTCGCTCTTGGTCTGGCGATCACTTTCTTTTGGCTCGGTGGCTACTCTATCGCGTATACTTACATCTCGCCTTATCTTCTCAATGTTGTGGGTTTACATGAAGAAGTGCTCAGCGGAGTATTGTTGGCATTCGGGGTGGCCAGCTTAATCGGTTCCAAATTCGGCGGTTTCAGTACGGATAAATGGGGAGTTTCTATTACCTTAGTCGGAGGCATGCTCCTGCACATCGCGTCTTTCCTGTTACTCTCTGTTACTGTTGGTTTAACGAGTTCTTGGGGAATCGTTGTGGGCGTCCTTGCATTATGGTCCTTTGCAGCATGGTCGTCCGGTCCTACGCAGCAATATAATTTGATCAGAATTGAGCCGAATTATTCGGGAGTCATGCTTGGGCTTAACCAATCGACGATGCAATTATCAATGGCAGCAGGAGCGGGAATCGGCGGCCTCGCCGTGGATCGGATTTCCTTGTCATCCATCACATGGTTTGGCACGATCGGCGTGGCAATTGCAGTCGCTGCCTCTTTATTACTGTTTTCATGGATAAGGCAAGAGGCACGAAAAAAAGGCATGCTGCAAGAGCATGCTTTGTCAGACTGAATCAGGTCCTTTCCAAAAGGAAGAGGCGGTTGCCCGCCTCTTCTCGCTTATCATCAATCCCAGGCAAAACGCTGCTCTTTCTAAGGATCACCGTACCTATCATTACGTACCCATTATCACACTTAATACAACTTGCCCTCGCTGATCCGGAAAAAATCCGTACTATCACGAAGCGACCAAATGACGAAACCCTCCCCCCTGATCGAACTTTTCTTTCACACTCCTTATCCCGTTGGCTTCAACTCCTTGGCAGCCTCCTGCTCCTTCGCGTAGGCTTTACTACCGAACTGACGGAGGAACCAGCCAGGAAAGAACGGAAATCGTAAGTCCGCCGTTTCAATCTTCGCTTTTGTGTAACAGCCTTGGTGCATTTGGTTTATAGTGACTTACATATAGAGTTATGAAGTGAGTAACCATATTTGGATGGTCAGGAAATAATTTGCAATTCTACATTTTCGTGATAGTGTATTCCTTAGTTTTACAAATATACCAAATAGGAGAGAGAGTTTATGAAAAAAAATGTACGAAGAATTGTGTCTTCCACAGCATTAGTAACAGCTTTGTTCATCCCTTCTGCATTTGCAGAAAAACCAAGTATCGACCCCTCAGATACATCTTCTATTTCAACATTTGACCAATTGGATAAACAATTCAATCTTGAAACTGTTACAGAAATTCCAGAAGATGCTATACCTCCTAAATTCAATTCTATTCAAGAGGCAGCTGAATATTTAGAGTCGTCAAAACAGAACATATTAGCAACTAATAGTCAGATCATTGTCCGAACTGGTAGCTTTACTTCAACTAGCGATGCCCAGCTATCAGCTACTCTTGGATATACCAAAAATAGTAGTGGTTTAATCGAATTGGTTAGCGTCAAATCGTCAGTTACCGGAGATGGTGCATATACATGGAAGCAATCAAGTTATACCACCAAGAAATTAGATGGTGGCAGATCACTTGGGATTACTATCAAAGGAGTTTTAATTAAAACTGTTGTTGTAGGCAGTGTAGTAAAGAAAACTGATACTAACGAAACAGTCTACGTAGAAATTTAAACGACGCTGGTACTACCCCTATTATCAAATTAGCCCTCCCCGTTTTTTTTCCGTAGGAGGGCATTGCTACTTCTAACTGCTCGAAGAGGCTATTTCGTAACCAGTTGATAATTTATCCTGTGAAATAAAGTCATGTAAAACGAATTAAGAGGCGGTCCCCTCCTCTTTCCGTTTCCTATTCAATCCCAAGCGAATCTTTGTTCTAGCCAAGGGTCACCGTACATATTATATCCGTTCTTTTCCCAAAAGCCTTGCTTGTCTTTCTCCATGAACTCGATGCCTCGCACCCACTTCGCACTCTTCCAAAAATAAAGGTGTGGGATGACAAAACGCAGCGGCCAACCGTGCTCAGGCGTCAAGTCCTCACCGTTGTGCTTCGTGGCAAACAAATTTCCTGCTTTCATGAAATCAGCAAGCGGAATATTTACTGTCCAGCCATGCTCGGCATGCAGCATCACGTATTTGGCTTCTGGCTTGATTTTGACCAGTCCCAGCACTTTTTCTACCGGTATGCCTTCCCACTCATTGTCGAGCTTGCTCCAGCCTGTCACGCAGTGTATATCGTTGGTCGTGCCGCCTTTTGGCAGTGCCATCATCTGCTCATAAGAAAGTGTGACTTCCTCTTCTACCAGCCCAAACAGGCGGAAGCTCCACTCTGTTGCAAGATCGGTATACTCAGGGACATCTCCATAGTGTAAAACAGGAAAGCCTGTTGTCTGCTTTTGGTTGGGTGGAATTCGGTCACGCTTGGCGTCTGTCTGTTGATTAAAAAACATGTGTGCCCACTCCTTACCACAATCGCTTATTTCCCAATGCGTAAAAGCGCATGATCGACCTTGATGCACAAATCGTTGACAACCTCGATGCCTGTTTCGCCAACGAGCTTGGCTGCCTCATCGTTTGCGATTCCTTGCTGCATCCAGAATACTCTTGGCTTGTACTTCATTTTCAGCGTGTCTTCTGCTACTGGGATGATATCTTCGCTTTTGCGGAACACATTGACGATATCTACCTGCTCATCGATTTCCGAGAGGCTGGACAAGACCTTCTCACCCAATACCGTTTCACCCGCAATCACTGGGTTTACAGGAATGATGCGATAGCCTGCATTTTGCATGGCAGCGGAAACCATGTAGCTGGTCCGATCAGGCTTATTGGAAAGCCCTACCACTGCGATGATTTTGCATTCTTCCAGGATTTTCTTGCGCGCTTCATTGCTTGGATTGTGGATCATGATTCAACTCTCCCTTTATCTAGGATTAGCTGCGGCTTGCTACAAATTGGGCAATCGTTCGGGTCATAACACCTGTACCGCCTGCTGGCTGCATATCCCCAGTGCTGGATGTGTAGGCTGTCCCTGCGATATCCAGATGCACCCATGGGGTTTCGCCGACGAACTCCTGCAGGAATACGCCACCAATAATTCCGTGTCCATAGCGTCCGCCGGAGTTTTTCAGATCGGCAAAGCGGCTTTTGTTCAGGCTGCGGTACTCATCAAATGTCGGGAGCTGCCACAAGCGTTCGCCTGCAACATCTGCTGCTGCCAAAAGCTCTTCCATAAGTGCTTTGTCATTGGTCATGGCACCTGAGCAAAAGTGTCCCAAAGCAACCACGATGCCACCTGTCAGAGTAGCAGCATCGACGATACACGAAACACCTTGCTGCTTGGCGTATGTAATGCAGTCTGCGAGCACCAGACGACCTTCTGCATCGGTGGTAATGATCTCTACGGTTTTGCCGCTCATGGTTGTAATGACATCGCCCGGTCGGAACGCAGTACCTGACGGCATATTCTCGACCGTTCCGATCACCATCAGTACATTTACTTTTGGCTTCATCTGACCCAGTGCTTCCATGGCCCCGATCATGGCAGCAGCTCCACCCATGTCTGACTTCATGTCTTCCATGCCCGCAACAGGCTTGATGGAAATTCCGCCTGTGTCAAAAGTGACCCCTTTGCCCACCAGACCAATAACATCGTCCCACGTGTCTTTGCCTTGATATTTAATCGCTACCACATATGGTTCGAGCTCGCTGCCTTTAGCAACCGAGAGGACGCCGCCCATTCCCAGCTCTTCCAGCTTCGCTTTTTCCAGCACTTCAATCCCCATGCCATAACGCTTCGCTACATCTACGGCTGCATCCTTCAGGGCACGAGGTGTCAAATAGTTAGCAGGCTCATTTACCAGTGTACGGGCCATGTTCGTTCCAGAAACCAGTGCTCTACCTACATGGACCCCGGACGAAGCGATTTCCACTGCATCGTCTGCTGCCAGAATCCGTACAGCTGCAATTGGGTCGGATTCACGTTTCGCTTTTAGGCGGTAGCCTTCATAATTGTATTCTGCCAGTCCAAATGCTTCCGTAACCGCTTGTGCCAGTCTATCGGCTCCCAGATGCTCCGTGGTTGGCAAATCGATGACAACGGTTTTGCCCGTCCCTTTCGAAACAACCGACTTAGCTGCACGCCCCCATGCAGTGCGAGCAGCGACAAAATCAAACTTCTCCGGTGCCCCCATCCCCACTACGATCAGCTTTTTGGCAGCCATTCTGCCCATGCTGTGAATCACAGCGATCGCCTTTGCATCGCCACTGATTTCTTTCTCTCCCTGCAAGACACTAAGTAGGCCTCCAAAAGCAGCTTCGAGGTCCGGATAAACTTGGGCCAGCTCTTCGCCTTTCCAAAGTGGAACGATCAATTCGTCACACGTGATATTTACAAGCTGGTCTCGTTTTTCCACTGTTACTTGCATATACTCTTCCCTCTTTCTCTGTGATAGGATACAATTATGGGCACATTTGTGTTTAACACGATGTGTCTACATGCAAACGCAAGGACGGAAACGACATGGCTTTTGCCTCTGCATACGAAATGACATCAGATTCTGGCAAAGATTTCTCGCAGGCTTCTATGTATTGAAGAATACTGGATACGTCCAACCCCCAATGCAAGGGTTCGTAACGAGTCAGGTACTTTCGTGCGTTGCCAAACATCCAGCGAGCACCTTTTATATTGCCGTATTCCTGGTGATACAGTCCGACGGATAGCTGCAATAAGCCTTGCAGAAACTTATCGGATTTGTCTTCCATCCAGATGTCTTCCAGCAGATCGTGACATTCGTAGTACTCACCTTCATTGAATTTGTCAATGAACTGAAGATACTGCCCGGGATAGCCCATGGATGCACGCCTCCGTTTCACACCTTTCGTCTTCATGGTAACACAGATTGGCAATGACTTTAAATCCAAACGAAAACTTCACGGATTAAGAGTTCGCCCTTCTGTTACAATAAACTTGAGAAGCGTACAGTAGAAAGGAATGGATTTTCCGTGGCGGATATTTTTGAAAACTTCCCCTTATGGGCTGCACTGCTTGCCATAGGAATTGCCCAATTCATCAAAATTCCTCTGCATTTTTTTGCCACTAAAACCTGGCAATGGTCCTTGATGCTTAGCACGGGCGGAATGCCTAGCTCACACTCTTCTGCCGTGACAGCGCTTTCCACCGCCGTTGGATTGCGTGAGGGCTTTTCCAGTAACATGTTTGCCATCTCCGCTATTTTAGGCGTGATCGTCATGTTTGATGCTGCCGGAGTGCGCCGTCATGCCGGTATGCAAGCAGTGGTCCTGAACAAATTGGTTGACGAATTCAATCATCTCCTAGAAGGCATGAAATCATTCAAGGTTCGTCCAAGCCAGGAAAAAGCCAAAAAGCTGAAAGAGCTGCTCGGTCACCAGCCTATCGAGGTATTGATTGGCGGTTGGCTCGGCATCATGATTGCCCTTTTGGTACATCCGTTTTTTTAGAGACGACATAGAACTGATTATTGATTTTTTCCACAGGGGGGAAGGACATGCGCATCGTTTCCATCTGTCCGAGCAATACTGAAATTCTTTATTATCTGGGACTGGGTGAGCACGTCGTAGGCTTGGACGATCATTCGGACTGGCCTCCCCAGTGGCAGCACTTGCCGCGAGTAGGACCTGATCTGACCATTCATATGGATCAGGTAGCCGCTCTGTCGCCTGATTTGGTGATTGCCTCGCTCAGTGTACCCGGTATGGAGAAAAACGTTGAGGCGCTTCAGGCACTGGGAATCCCGCATATCGTTCTGAATCCATCCCGTATTCATGAAATTGCAGCGGATATTAAACTAGTAGGCGAAGCCACAGGCACGGTACAAAAAGCCGAACAGCTCGCCGCTCATTTTGACGAAAGAGTGGAAACCATCCGGCAAAAGGCTGCAGCCTTTCCTACCCGCCCAAAGCTGTACTGGGAATGGTGGCCGAGTCCAATCTACACACCTGGTCAAGAGAACTGGCTGACCGATGTCAGTGAAATTGCGGGTGGCATCAACGTTTTCGCTGATTATCCAGTAGCTAACGTCAAGGCGACCCGGGAAATGGTTGCTGAGCGTGATCCTGACCATGTGTGCGTCGTTTGGTGCGGCATTGAGCTTAAACGCATCAAGCCAACTATGATTACGGATCGACCGGAATGGCAGGCAATGAAAGCGATCCGCAGCAAACAGGTTCACCTGCTTGAGGAAGGACTTTATTGTCGTCCGTCCCCCCGTATCCTCGAAGGCTTGGAAAAGCTCGTAGATTTGATACATACGTAAATAACTGCAACGCAAAAACGTTCAAAGCATTTCGCCTTGAACGTTTTTATTTTTGCTCCGTTTACGCCACTATTGCGGCTGACTAATTGGCGACCTCCGCCATCGCGGCGATGCCTTTTTGATTCAAATTATTCAAGAACGCTTCTGTCAGCTTGCCCTCGCCTCGGCGGACGATATATACATCCACTGACTTTTTCCCCCACTGGGTAAAGACGTCTTGTTTCGTTTCGAAATACAGATCGATCTTGTTACCGCGAATGGCTCCTCCTTTATCTGCTACAACTCCATACCCGTAGCCCGGAATATATAATACCGTGCCGAGCGGGAAAACACGCAGGTCAGCAGCAATCGTGGAATAATCATCTCTACGTACCTTGACGCCCGAATATGTAATTCCATAAGACGGGTGGGACGGGTGTTTTCCCGTCGATTCGTATCCTGCGTAATAACCTGTGGCCACAACACGCACTTTTGGATATTGATCAAGAAGTACATCATTTTTATCGATCACTTGAGTGAGTGAGCTAGCCGACACGGTGCGCTTTTTGCTGACACGCTGCCCCTCCTTGGTTTCCCTAACTCCAAATGTGGATTGGATACTGTGATCCCCCACTACGTTGTAGCCGTATCCATCGCTCACAAAGCTTGTCAGTACCATGATTGTAAGTGCGATGATACTCACTAACAGCTTTCCATTCATTTCTGGTAAACCTCCTCTCGGTTCTAGTCATGTCCCGAAGAGGAGAAACCTATACACAAATTTTGGATCGTTCGTAAAATATTCAGTATATTAGGTCTTGTATGGCTGGCGCGTGTAAAGAAAAACAGACCTATTTTCAAGGTCTGTCTGGCGTTTGTTAAAACATCCGATATCCTTTTTTTCGAAGCGTGTGAATCGTCCACCCGCTTGCTACTGTACCAATCATTCCACATCCAAGAATAAGCGAATCCCAGACACCTGGAACAATTTTTTGGTAGACCAGAGCACCGACTACGACCCCAACAGCAATCACAACCGGAAGCCAGGTCGTCTTTAAAATCATGTTTAAAATAAATCCGATGCCAAACCCGAGCACGGTAAAAAGCACAATAGACACCATAAATTGCAGCAAGCTCATCGACCGTTAGACCTCCTGCCATCGTCTCCGGCTTTTGCGCATGTGCATTGGCAATTGCAGGAAGGACGGGCTATTTTTCGCTTTTAAGTGTAGCCGAATAACAGGGAAAGGTCAATATGAGCGACTGCTGCAAATACGCGCTGTTATTGGGTTCTATGGGCAGGAGCGAAAACCAAAAAAACCGTCGGGGAGTGATTCCCTGACGGTTTTCCTTGCTATGCCAGATAGTCATTATTGTTTAGTAGAGACTGGATCAGCTTGAGCATGTGTACCTGCTCCTTCACAGTTTGGGCAATTTTCCGAGCCCCCCAGGAGCAACTGGAAATACCCTTGACCATCACAATACGGGCATTGTTCTTGTTTCTGTCTCATGATGAGCTCCCCTTTCGATATACATGCGTTGCAGGTAATTGCATGTATATTCAGATAATTTTGATGTATCTAACTATATCAGAATATTTACGGATTGCACAACAGCTTTCCATCGGAAAAAATGCAAAAAAACCATGATGTAAGCGGAAACATCACGGTTTATCTTTTTGATTCTCACTATTTTGGCTTGTGAGCCCCTTCTTTACTTGAATATTTTATAGGAGGTGTACTGAAAGACAGGGTCAATCTCATACGTATGCCCAGGCATGCCTTGCTCACGAGTTTTGTACCCAGGTAGAATAATTTTCAAGTATGTAGAAGAAAGAGGATCATGCATGAGCTCACTGATCGGCATGAATCGCGCTTCCTCAATCTCGCCCTCCTGCGGCCTGGGCTCCCCGTTTATGTAATCCATCCAAAACACAACCATGTTGTCGCTGATGCTCTCTTTAATGACACCCGATCGAATTCCGGCTACGTGCCGGACAACAGCTTGTACCCCTGTTTCCTCCAGCACTTCACGCACCGCTGCCTCATCTATCGTCTCTGATTGCTGAACGAAGCCTGCCGGAAACGACCATTGTCCTTTTAGTCCGCTATACGCTTTTTTGACCACGAGTGCTTCCTCGCCGCGTATTACAATTCCACATGCTCCAAGCCATACTTTTCCTTCTCTCATGCATCCTCGCTCCCTTTCTCACCTACACGAAACCCCCGGCAACACTCACCGGGGGCACCCAATCGTTTAGTCATCCTCATCATCCAACAGTCCATTATCAATCATGTAACGCAGATTTTCTCTGTCCCTCTCCCGGCCCTTTTCCTTGAGCCGGTCGATAGCAGGCAGGATGAGAATATCCACTTCTCGCTGCACATTCCACGCCAGGTCGTGTCTGCCCTGTTCTTCCAAAAAGGCGCCCACTTCCATCATGGCGTTGTAGCGTTCCATCTCTTCGCGGGTCATTAGCCCTCTGACTTGTATACTCGCGTGACGCATAGCCTACAGCTTAACTTTCTTGAGAGCCAGACCGACGCCACCGATTTTGTACAGGTAGCGCAAATCGCTCGCTTTTTTCATCATGGCTGCTGTGCTGCCAAACAGCTTTTTCGAACCGACCTGGCCGATGCCTTCGCCTTTTCCGAGAGAGGCGAGTGTTCCTTGAAGATGAGGGATAAACTTTTGGGTGAGTTCTCCACGAATCATCGCTGCTAAATTGTCGCCCAATGTTTCGCCTTCTTGGACAGCAATTTGAGCAGTTGGCGGATAAGGGCGCCCTTCTTCGTTAAAGATGAGAGCGCAGTCACCTACGACAAATACGTTTTCATGCCCAGGCACCCGCAAAAATTCGTCGACCTTGACACGGCCGCGCATTACTTCAAAGCCTGCTTTTTCCACGAGGCTGTTTCCGCGCACTCCAGCGGCCCAGATGACCGTTTTGGATTTGATCTCTTCCCCTGTTGCAAGCAGTACGCCATCTGGGGTGCATTGCTTGATCGGAGTCCCGATCTTGAATTCAATCCCTTTGCGTTCCAGTACATCCATAGCGTAAGTGACCAGCTCAGGATCAAAGCCAGGCAAAGCAGTAGGCGCTGCTTCTATGCAATATACCTTTACCAGCTCTGGGTCCACATCGAATTCCTCACAAAGCTCTGGCAGACGATCTCCGAGCTCCCCACAGAATTCGATTCCTGTAAAGCCTGCTCCCCCGACGACAAAGGTCAAGTAATCGGTGCGATGCGGTTCATTTTTAAACTTGGAAAACATGTATTCGATATGCTCGCGAATATGGCGCACAGCATTGATACTGCGGATACTGAATGCGTGCTCCTTTAAGCCCTCGATGCCGAAAGTTTCCGGTTCACTTCCGAGGCCGATCACGAGGTAGTCATAGCCGAGGACGTCCCCGTTTTCCAAAGTAACGGTTTGTGCTTCGGATTGAATCGATTGCACGGTACCTTTTACAAAATTGACCTTGTCTCTGTTCAAAAGCCCTTCGAGACTCACACGTGCATGGTCTGCCGAAGCGGTTCCAGCAGCCGGCTCATGCAGCCAGGTCGTAATATAGTGATAGTTGTGTTTGTTTACCAAGGTGATTTCTGCTTCGTTGTAATTCAGTCTTTTTTGCAGCTGCAGAGTGGTAATCAATCCACCATAGCCAGCGCCCAGAATGAGGATTTTGGGTGTACTCATCGGTATCCCTTCCATTCATCAATAATAGTAAGGAAAAAAACATATAAAGGTAAGTTTGTGCGAAATTTCACGAGGCTAGCTACGTTTTAAGATGCCCAAAATGAATGCAGAAGTCATAACAAGAATGATTGCCTATGCTATGTTGTATGAAGCAATCTGTGAAAAAAAGCACAAACCCAGAAAAAATGTGACAATATTATTACATTCCCCCTCATCTTATCGGGTGCAGATTTGATTTGCAAGGGTTTTTTGCCTATCCCACCGAATTTTACCTGCTTTTTTTCAATCGGAAAAATAAGGTATAATGGAGCTTGAGTTCGTTTCACGAATATTCGGAGGTGCTTTGGATTGAATTTTCTGCAAAAGGACGAGCAAATCTACGACATTACGATCATTGGTGGAGGCCCGGCCGGATTGTTCACTGCTTTTTATGGTGGCATGCGCCAGGCAAGTGTAAAAATCATTGAGAGCATGCCTCAGCTTGGTGGGCAATTGTCTGCTCTTTATCCGGAGAAGTACATATATGATGTAGCCGGATTCCCAAAGGTTTTGGCACAGGATTTGATCAATAATCTGAAAGATCAGATTTCGCGTTTTCAGCAAACGGTTTGCTTGGAAGAAAAAGTGGAAAACGTCGAGAAAAAAGCGGACGATGTGTTTGAAATCACAACGGACAAAGGCTCGCACTACTCCAAATCCGTAATCATCACGGCAGGTGTAGGTGCTTTTGAACCCCGCAAACTGGAACATCCAGATGCCGTCAAATACGAAAAATCCAATCTGCACTACTTTGTTACGGATCTGAACTCCTTCAAGGGACAGCGTGTTGCCGTTTTTGGCGGTGGCGACTCCGCACTGGACTGGTCCCTGATGCTCGAACCGATTGCTAAAGAAGTATACCTCATCCATCGCAGAGACAAATTCCGTGCTCATGAACACAGTGTAGAAATGCTCATGGCATCCAAAGTAAAAGTAACCACCCCTTACGAATTAACAGCCTTGCATGGTGAAGACCAAATCGAACGACTCACATTAGTAAACAGCACAACCAAGGAAGAAGTCGAATTGGAAGTCGACGCTGTCATCGTCAACTTTGGCTTCATCTCCTCTCTCGGTCCGATTAAAAATTGGGGACTTGAACTGGAAAAAGGCTCGATTGTCGTGAACACGCGTATGGAATCCAATATTCCAGGCATTTTTGCAGCAGGCGATATCGCAACGTATCCAGGCAAAGTGAAGCTGATTGCTGTCGGGTTCGGTGAAGCTCCTACTGCCGTGAACAACGCCGTTTCTTATTTCAACCCGGATGCAAAGCTGCAGCCAGGCCACTCGTCAAGCATGGACAACTTTAAAGCATAGCAACGTCATCCCTGCTTGCTGCTCCCGGAAGCTCAAGCAGGGTTTTTTTATCTCCTCCCCCTCCTATTCTTGCATAGCCCATCTGGTTCAGGCGCACAGTAGTGATGACCGCCAAACCGTCGTGGAGGAGAGTTGCCATGAAACATTTTTGCCCGGTTTGTAATGGACTTGCTGCTCTGGCTAATGATTGTCCTCGCTGCGGACAGCTACTGTCGGATGCGGGCAAGCTGTATGACTTCTATGGTGCTTACAGTCCGTACCGTGAAATAGATGATGCCAAA
The DNA here is from genome assembly GCF_947502445.1 of uncultured Brevibacillus sp. GTDB lineage: Bacteria > Bacillota > Bacilli > Brevibacillales > Brevibacillaceae > Brevibacillus. The sequence continues at coordinate 80,187 of NZ_CANMZW010000004.1, read as the reverse complement.
CTGGACAATGGCTATCTGGATCGTCAGAATCACCAATGCCTGCACACCGGCTGGTGCCCCAAATGCCAGAAGGAGCATACGATCATCGTGCAGGAATGGACACCTGCTAAGCTGACGCAGCCATTTATGTAGAAAGGACGTGCCTCTCAGACACGTCCTCTTTGCTCTTGTTACCTATTTCTTTTTTTCCTTCAGCTTTTGCGCCAGACGCTCATTTTTGGATTTCAGCTGCTCCAGCATCTTCGGCAGTGTTTCCTTGATTTTTGCCGCATCTCCTGACTCAATCGCCGCGTTGAATTCCTCGCGAGTCTGCTTGTACTGCTCCATGCGTGCACGTCGCGCATCATTGTCATCGTTTTTGCCTTGCTCGTCCATTTTCTTTTCTTTCGGATCATCACTATTGGCACTGCGGGCTGCTTCGAGCTCATTCATCAGACGCTCTCTTTCCTTGAAAGCGGCTTGCCATTCTCCCACACTATTGGGTGTATACTTTTCAGCCAGCAGGGTCATGTACATTTTTTGGTGTGCGCCACTGTGCATACCATGAAACTTTTTGGCGTGATCGCCGTGATCTCGGTGAGACGGCTTTACGCTATCTTCCGTAAATGGCAAAGTTGCTGGTGCAGCTGCTTGAACAACGCCCGGGATCGTCATACCCATCACCAGGGCGGATGCCACTATTCCTCTTTTCCAATGCTTCATCTCATTCACTCCTTTTTACAGCCTTTTCCTCCTTACCATGCGCAAAAATGGGAAAAATCATGTATGAAAATGTGAAAAGGAAATGAGAAAGGCCCACCCGTAAGTTTTAGGTGGACCTTTCATAGAAGAGGATGTGACCGCTTGCTTTTACTTATCTTCTTTTCTCAAATTATGTCCCGTATTTTCTCCCGTTTTGGGAGGCGTGCTGCGCGATCCGGCTGAAGCCTCCGTTGGCCGTTTATCCTTGTTGTTGTGCTTTGACATGTGAGATCTCCCCTTGGGTGCTGGCTTTGATTGCTACCCAAGTAGTATGCCCGCAAAAATTGAAAAACACTTTGCCCTGAATAGATCGCCTTCTTTGCCAACACCTATTCCTTGTAATCCAAATCACACTTTTGCAACGGAACGACCTTGGATTTCTTCACAACTTTGTACCCGAGCCACAGAACTAGAAAAATCGGCAGCCCGATATAGGAAACGATCACGCCTTTCCAGTCAACGACATCCCCCATAAAGGCACCGTAATTTTGACCAAGAATCACGATGAAGCATAGTACAAAGGCAAAGATCGGGCCGAACGGATACCATTTCGCTTTATAAACGAGCTGATTTAAGTCTCTTCCCTGTGCCATATACGCCTTCCTGAAACGGTAATGACTGATGGCGATCCCTAGCCAGGCGATGAAGCCAGCCATCCCTGAAGCATTCAACAACCAGACATAGACGGCACCATCTCCAAACAAGGAAGACAGAAACGCAGCAAAACCGATGACTGTCGTTATGATCAGGGCAAAGATCGGTACTCCCCGGGAGTTAACCTTTGCAAACAGACGTGGGGCTTTCCCCTCTCTCGCCAGCGCCCAAAGCATTCGTGTAGAAGCATACATGGCGGAGTTGCCAACAGACAGAACGGAGATCAGAATCACAGCATTCATCACTGCTGCTGCAAATGCCATTCCTGCCCGCTCGAAGACGAGAGTAAAAGGACTTACTGCGATATTTTCCACGCTTGCTTGCAACAAATGAGGATCGTTATAGGGAATAATCAACCCAATCACCAGGATCGTAAGCACGTAGAAGAGCAGAATCCGCCAAAACACCTGCCGGATCGCTTTTGGAACATTTTTGCCCGGATTGTCGCTTTCACCGGCGGCAATCCCGACCAGCTCGGTTCCCTGGAACGAAAACCCGGCGATCATAAAAATGCCCATAATCGCGAAAAAACCGCCATGAAACGCTGAACCATTCAACGTGAAGTTGCCAAAGCCGATAGCAGGTTCGCTCATGATGCCGAAAATCATCGCTACTCCGACAATCAGAAAAACAATGATGGTAACCACCTTCACGATGGAAAACCAATACTCCGACTCTCCGTATCCCCTTGCGGACAGAACATTCAGAGCCACCAGCAGAGCGAGGAACAGGGTGCTCCATAAAAAGGAAGGGATGTCAGGGAACCAGTACTTCATGACCAATGCCCCGGCGACCATCTCCAGCGGAATAGTAATCGCCCAGTTATACCAGTAAATCCAGCCAAGCGAAAATCCCAGAGCGGGATCGACAAATTTGCTGGCGTATGTTTCAAACGATCCCGACACTGGCATGAACGTGGCCATTTCGCCCAAGCTGGTCATAAGAAAATAGACCATGATCCCGATTGCGACATAGGCGACAAGCGCTCCCCCTGGACCTGCCGAGCTGATCGACGCACCGCTGGCAATAAACAAGCCTGTCCCAACCGCTCCCCCTATCGCAATCATGGAGAGATGCCTTGCGCGTAGACTACGCTGCAGCTTCTCGCCCTTTGGCGAAACTTCTATCTCGATCGGTGCTTTACTCACAGAACCACCCCTGGGAAAGAAGAATATTCAGAAAATTACCTCTCCCAATGGTAACGCTTTCCGAAAAAGTCGTCATTCGTCTCCATGGTAGAAAAAACGACAAAAAATACTCCGGATTTTTATACATTTTGTATAAGTTTGGTCATTTTATATGACTCCATACAAAAAACTTGACATCAAGATGAGAAGGTAAGGTCAATGCCCTCATCTTTTCTCATGGCTTTCTTTTCACGAATATAAAAAACACCCTGACCCGCATTGCAGGCCAAAGTGTTTGGGTGGTTGTGTGTTTCTCTTATGGAAAAAGAATTGATTGATTGATTTATTTTACAACGAGTTTAGCAACCATTTTGCCGTGGTCTGGTCCGCAAATAACGTTACAGAAAATGGTGTATTCGCCAGCTTCATCGATTTTCATCGTTTTGCTGCCATCTTTTTGGATGTCTACATCCAGGCCTTGGATCCCGATTCCATGGAAGCCTTCAGTCGATTTGAAGTTAATGGTGAACTCCTCGCCAGCCTTAACCTCAAATGTATCTTGATTGAATTTCCAGTTGCTTGCTTCAATGTTAACCGCAGTGCCAGATGTCGCTGCAGGAGCTGCGGAATTGCCGCTTGCCGCCTGATCCTTGCTTTCTCCACCACATGCTGTCATCAACATTGCGGACAGCGCAACTGCCGAAACCAACAGACCCCATTTTTTGTTCACTTCTGACCCCTTCTTTCTATTTGTTCTACACTATCATTGTACTGAAAAGAAGTCGTCCAAAATCTGGAATCCTTGACTAATTGGTGACGAAATGGCTAACGTTTGATGAACATTTTTCCAAGCTCGCCAAAATTATTCGGTTGGTAGCTGAATTTGATAGATTTTCGTAGGACGTCCGCGCAGCTTCTCCTGTTTCTTGTACAAGACGTGAGCAACGCCTTTTTCCTCCAGTCGATTCAGCATCCGATTCGCGCTTCGTACCGTAACCCCAAGATGGTAGGCGAGCTCATCTGCCGTCAGCTCGTTACTCTCCGTTTTCGCTAGAACCGCCAATATTTTTTGGAGCTGCAGCGTAGACAAATCTGTCGCTTCGCTCAGCCGCTGGATGGTGTCGTTCATTTGATTTCGATAGTGGAGACAGTTTTCTTCACCGAGCGGACCAATAATCTGATCGCTGTCGGTCACAATGAATGTACCTGGCGTTTGATTTGCCGCAGACATGCCGTTCGCAGCTTGTGCGTTTGTCCGTGCCTTGTACATGCTGTTGCCGACGCCCCACCCGATATGCACGGGAAACGGAAGTGTTTTTTCCAGGTAAGCAAGCAGCAAGCATTGGGTGAGATTGTCGGTTAGCAGCTTGATGTCCTTAAAAGAACTGATGATCTCAAAGCTTTTGTTCGATTTTTGGATCAAAAACGGAACCCGCTGCTCCGTACTGAACTCCAGAAGCGATTTGTGCAGCAGCATTTGCCGCAGCTCCCACTCGTTCAAGCTCTCTTTTTCTCCCTCTACTTGCCCGATCGTAATATGGCCAATCGCAATACGACTCTCCGCCAGCTTAATAGCCGCCAGCTCCGTAATGATTTGCTCAAACTGCGACACGATGGAATCCGGAGACGGGAAGACATACAGATGCGGTACGCTGTGCCGGTCTAGCTCAGGCACGATATTGCTAAAGCGAGTCAGGGACAAATCGATTTTGCCTTCTTGTCTCAGACGAATATGCTCATTCAGTACCACCTCATAAATCTCATCGCTTACCGCGAGACCGGTTAGCGTATACGGCATGGAGACTTCCGCGAAAATATCCGTGAGCCCCAGGTAATTGTTCTGTTGATTAATAAAGTCGATATACACACGTGAAAAATCCATATTTCGATCCCGCAGGGTCAGCTGAAACAGCTTTTTATAAAACTCCTGCTCACTGATCTGAAACGTATACGTCGGTATGGAGAAACTGCCCCACTCCTGCACGAGATATGCGTAAGCCAATTCGGTCAGAACAAACCCATCGACACTTTGCTCGTTTTGTCTGTAAAGCTGTGGTGTCTCATGCAAGCGCTGATAGGGCAGCATGACGATCTCACAATGTTCCTGGACTCGTGCCGGAACGGATACCAATTCTGTTAAAGAGTGCTGGGCAATGATGGCACCCAATCGGATCATAAGAAATCCCTCCTTCCACTCACTTGATCATTATAGGAGATTTGGGCCTCTTTGAAAATCTTTTGAAAAGGCTTGAAATGTCAAAAAGATTGCTTTAAAGTTATTTTTAGAAATCGTCCTTATTATGTCTAAAAATACTTTTGCGATTTCGTTTACTTACATAAGGTGGTGGTGTTCCCTTTCGCCTGCTTAGAAAATCGCTTTTTTTGTACACAACCGTGAAAACGCTAACAAGGGGGTCTTACGATGAATACCGCTACTGCAAACAGCAAAAACAAGTACCTAGTCCTCGGACTTCTGTGCCTTGGTTGGATCATCAACTATTTCGATAAAGTCGCGATTAATGTAGCCGTCATCCCTATTTCGCAAGAGTTTGGTCTATCAGAAACACAGATTGGTCTTATTCTCAGCAGCTTCTTTCTGAGCTATGCAATTATGCAGCCAATTGGGGGCAGTCTGGCAGATAAATTCGGCTCACGTAAAGTCATTATTATATCTGTTGTCGGCTGGTCGCTGTTTACGATCCTGACAGGTACTGCCTGGTCGTTCCTCTCCCTCATCGTGATTCGCTTCTTGTTCGGGATTGGTGAAGGCAGCTATCCTTCTGCCAGTTCGGTTGCGGTAGCAGAAAGCTTTCCACAGCACGAACGGGCACGTGCCAAATCTATCTTGACCTCTGCTACAACCATCGGGGGTGTACTCGCTACTTTGGTAGCAGCTAGCTTGTCTAAAAGCTTTGGCTGGCAATTTATGTTCGTCATTCTCGGAATAGTCGGATTGCTACTTGCTGCTTTATACGCCAAGTTCTTGCATCCTACCGGAGCACAAGCTCTTGCTGCCAAGAAAACCGTTGAAAAGCTGCCTTTGCGCAAGCTGTTGAAAATCTCCATGCTGTGGAAGCTAATGGCTATCTACTTCGGTATTTCGATGGTGACATGGGGCATGATGTCCTGGATGCCTACCTATATGGTAAAGGTTCGCCATCTCGATATGGTTTCTATGGGTGCTCTCGCTTCGATTCCAGCGATTCTCTCCTTTGCTACTGTCTTGCTCACCGGATGGCTGTTGGACAAACGCATGGTAGGACGCGAAAGACTATTAATCGTAATCGGTTCGTTTATTGGTATCATTTCGCTTTATCTCTTGTCTAAAGCTCCTACCGTAGCGTTAGTAGTCGCATACCAGGCACTAGCGAATATCGGTCTTGCTGCAGCAGTAACCACGACATTGACCATGCCACTGAAGTATATCGATCCTTCCTCTGTCGGTGCTGCTTCCGGCCTGATCTATCTCGGTGGACAAACGGCAGGAGTTATTGCGCCAACAGCCATGGGCTTTATGATTCAACAGTTCAACGGCTCTTATGATGCAGCGTTCTGGTTGTTGATCATCGCGGTAGCCATTCCATTTGTGGTAGGCATGACGCTTCGGACTACATCACAAGTGCGAAATGAGACGCCAACCACGGTTAGCACCACGAATTAAGCAGAATGGAACGATTCGTAAAAATTTGAAAAAGCAGCGAGGTGTTCTTCATGTTCAATCGTCAAAGAATTGCGGAAATCATTGATCAAAAAAGCGACCTCTTCACAAATGTGAGTGATCGGATCTGGGAGTATGCGGAGACGCGTTTTGAGGAGTTTCGCTCTGCGGAGCTGCTGTGCAAAACCTTGGAAGCAGAAGGCTTCACTGTTGAAAAAGGAGTCGCGGGAATCGAAACCGCTTTTATCGGAAGCTATGGCAGTGGCAGTCCGGTTGTCGCTATTCTCGGTGAATACGATGCTCTCTCTGGCCTGAGCCAGGAGCGCGGCAATGCCACTCATCAACCAATTGTGGCAGGCGGAAATGGACATGGGTGCGGTCATAACCTGCTCGGTACAGGCTCTCTGGCGGCGGCAGTAGCGATCCGCCACTACATGGAGGAAAACGAAATCCAGGGAACAGTTCGTTACTACGGCTGCCCCGCAGAAGAAGGTGGATCAGGCAAAGCCTACATGGCACGTGAAGGCTTATTCCATGACGCTGATTTCGCGATTTGCTGGCATCCGCAAACCTTTAATACACTCATGTCCATCAGCAGTCTTGCCAACTATCAGGTCTATTTCAAATTCAAGGGCAAAGCTGCCCATGCCGCAGCCGCACCTCATCTGGGACGCAGTGCACTGGACGCAGTAGAGCTGATGAATATCGGCGTCAATTACTTGCGCGAGCACATCATTCCTGAAGCCCGTATCCACTATGCCATCACCAATAGCGGCGGCTTCTCACCGAATGTCGTTCAGGCAGAGGCAGATGTACTCTACCTGATTCGCGCCCCGAAAACACAGCAGGTAGAAGAAATTTATCAGCGCGTTTGCCAAATTGCACGTGGGGCTGCCATGATGACCGAGACAGCTGTCGATATCATTTTTGACAAAGCTTGCTCCAATCTCATCCCGAATCAGACGATGGAGCGCGTCATGTACAGTAACTTTACCGAGCTGGGGGTACCCGAATTTGATCAGAACGAAAAAGAATTCGCCCGTCAAATTCGCACGACGATTCCCGACACGGACAAAAACAGTGAGCTGCAAATGATTGCAAAGGTGCTGGGAGCCAAAGGAAAAGGCACGGCTGAGCAATTGAAGGAGCAAGAGCTATCTAGCATTTTAATGCCGCTCATGCCAGCAGCAAGGCTCATGTCTGGCTCGACCGATGTAGGCGACGTCAGCTGGATCATTCCAACCGTACAATGCTCGACAACCTGCTTTGCCATGGGCACTCAGCTGCACTCGTGGCAAGCCGTTGCCCAAGGCGGCACCTCGATCGGTCACAAAGGAATGCTGCATGCGGGAAAAATCATGGCGGCCACAGCTGTAGAGATGATGTTGAACCCAGAACTCATCGCTGAAGCAAAAGCCGAGCTTGTAGAAAAGCTCGATGGCGCTACATATGTCTGCCCGATTCCAGCAGACATCAAGCCAGCAGCCCGCAGGTAGTCTCGGGGATTCGTCAAAAAGCCCTTGTCGTTGCCTCTTTGGTAGCAACTTCAAGGGCTTTTCACTTTTGCTGATGATGGTTCATCTGATAAACCGTGATTTCGGGAAAACAGCACAAACGAACAGGCAGTTTTGCAGTTCCCAACCCGCGGCTGATGCAAAATATGCCAACGGCTTCGTCCACTTTTTGCCCAACGTGAAAATGCTTGTACGCTCTACCCCCCAGCGATTTTCCGAACAATCGAATTTGTCCCCCATGGGTATGTCCCGACAACAGCAAATCCGCCTTTAGCCCGTTCTGCTGAATCAACGTAATGATGTTCGGAGAATGAGCGAGAAAAACAGTCAGATCTGCTGGCTCGGAATCGTCCCACGCATACCGTTCGTTTCCGTAGGTAGAATTATCAAAGCCATAAATCAAAATCCGGCTATCGCCTATCTTTATCAATCGTCCCTCATTCTCCAACACGATCATATGCTTTTCCCACGCCTTTTTGTTCGCAGCATAAGCTTCTGAGGAGTACAGCCTTTTACGATGGCAAATGACCTCCTCCTGTTCGTAGTTACCAGGTACGAAATGAATGCCGACTCTAGGGTTGATTCGTGAAAGCTCCGTAAGCACTTGGTTCAGCTGCCCGCTGTGCTGCGTTAAATCCCCAGTCACTAGCACTACATCAGGAGATAGACGATTGACCAAGCGATGCAATGGCCCGTTCAAAAAGCGTATACGCCCGTGTAAATCCGTAAGATGGACGAGAGTAAGGCGGGGCACGCCAGGTACTGACATGGATATCGTTGTTGTTTTTACATACAGCGTGTGAAAGAGGAGCGTTGCAGCTCCTATGACCACACAAGCGAGTACGAATACGGCAATCACCATTGGAAACTTTTCCCTTCCCCTATCGTCTTATGGTTGATGGGAGTGATAATTCATGCAGCGACATATTTTAACCGTTTTATTCGCGGTCTTTTTAACTACCTCCTTCTTTTTCCAGCCCACACCTGCTCATGCATGCAGCTGTAGCACCCCCTCTCCCAAGGAAGCCATTCAGCAATCAGCAGCCATCTTTTCTGGCAAAGTCATTCAGGTCCAGGAAACAAGTGATTGGCATGAATGGATTCCGCTTTCGAATAAGCGCGTCCGCGGCGGCTTCGGGGTCGTGCTGGACGTCCAGTCTACATGGAAGGGGATAGACCAAACCCAAGTCCTCATCTTTACAGAGGGCTGGGAACTCGGCTGCGGAGTTCCCTTTGAGGTTGGTAAAGAATATCTCGTTTACGCCTCTTATTGGGAGAGAGACGTTCTCGAGACACATACATGCAGCCGGACAGCGGAGTTAATTCATGCCACAGATGATCTACTTACGCTTGGTCCCGGCAATCCCCCCAGCCAGTCAGTAGAAATCGTCTGGACGCAAAAGCTCGTACCATACAGCGTGCTTGCTCTACTCACTCTGGCAGTTATAGCAGCCATCTGGCTTGCATGTAGAAAAAAGCGGGGACGTAGTTGACCACCTGATCCTTCGTCAGTTCTATCATGAGAGGGACAGCGTCATACGAGAGTCTGCTCAAATATTCGATGTCAATGTTTCCTGTCGCGTAATACCGGTTGAGATTGTTCTTCGCAATCATGGCATCCATGTTCACGTAGTTCAGCCCCACATAGAAGATCAAAGCCACTACCGTGTAATATTGGATCAGGGAAAAGCGGTTGCGCCAAATTTTCAGAAGCGCAATCACGAACAGCACGAATAAGGAGATCATAAACGTATGGCCACTGTCGCCTCCCGTGGACCGAACAGAGTATACAGATAGCCAAAGAAAAGGATTGGAAGGATACGGTTACAGCTTTTCGGCAATGTTCAGCAAATCTTCCTTGGTAATATCAGGAGCCGTCGTTCTAACTTCTATCAGTCGCTTTTTATCATCTTGATAAATTTGAACGTACTTTGCTTCCTTATCTTTTAGCTTACGTACGTGATACAACGCTTCTTTTTGCCGTACGGTTACCTTTTCCACCGTTTCATTCGGTCCAGCCTCTTCGCTGACCCATTTCATATTTTCAAAATTGGTCAGATTCACATAGACTTCCCCTTTACTTGCATTGTACGTGAGGTACAAGTATTGGAGCTTTGGATTATCAGGCAAATCCCGAACAAGCACCTTCTTATTTTCCCGTTCAGCATCCTTCACCATTTCATCAAAAAATGCTGAAGCGTCTTCGTTCAATTGATGGCTAATATTTCCCTCAACAAACTTGTATCCCCCGACAAGCTCCTGCGGTATTTCGAAAAAGCTCCCCACTTTATTCTGCAGCTCAGTTTGATCTGTCACTTCAAGCGGAATTTCCATAAAGCTCACATTTTTATCCGGGTTTTCTGGTCCAGCGATATAGACAGCTACCCTCGCTCCTGGCTGCAACGTTTCGCGAATTTGGTTCATGATTTCAATTCTGCCGCCAGAATATTCACTCTTAGATTCGGTAGTCTCACTCACTCTAACTATCGCTTCTCCCTGGTCGTTTTTCAGTTCATACACCTTCATCGCTGCAAATGCAGTCGTCCCCCCAAGCACAAGTGTAGCTGCAACAATCAACCCGATTCGTTTTTTCACTGAGATTGCCTCCCTTTGTTTTTTTCGTTCATGTAATTTTTGTAAGACCTGATCTTTGACATCGAAGTCACCTTCCACCACATCCATTAGTTGTCGTTTCCATTCACTGGACTGCTGAGATCGTGTCATGATCATCACCACCTTCTACTGCGAGCATGTGCGACTTGCATTTTTTCAAGGCCCGTTCAAATTGCTTTCGCAGCGCTGCCGGTTTTTTATTGAACAGAATAGAAAGCTCGTCATAGCCCTTGTCCTCCACTACACGCAAAATGATGAGATTGCGCTCGCTTGCAGATAGTTTCAATAAGGCCAGATGAAGCGGACTATTCAAATACTCCCGATCAATCCGTTCCTCTCCTTCATGACGGCTGACAGTGGGCATTCCCGCTTTCCAAAAAGTGACGATGCGGCCCAGCCTCGCCCTTTTTAGCAGGTTGAGACAATGATGATAAGCAATTTTGTACAGCCATGCGGAAGAGGAAACTACACTGCGGTAGCTATCGATTTGCTCATAAGCTTTGAGAAATACTTCCTGCACCGCATCTTCAGCCTCTTGTCTGTGACCGAGCATATGATAGCAGTACACAAATAGCGGCTTTTGCATGATGTCGATGATGACTCCGAACTGATCTATGTCTCCGGCCTTAACCTCCTTTATCACCTGCTCCAATTCCTTCTTATCCAAGCCATCTCACCTCCGAATGACAGGTATAACAAACAACGAACCCCTTTTGTGACATTATTTGAAAAATTTTCTCGACCCAAACAAAAAAACCTCCCCGACACATGTAGCTCGCTACACAGTCGAAAGAGGTCTTGTAAACCACTGCTATGATGGACTTAGTCGTCACATTTTTCTTCTTTGCCTTTTGCCAGTGCAGTCTTGAACGATGACCCGCAGCCACAGGACGCAATCGCATTCGGGTTCTCGATGGAAAAGCCTCCGCCCATCATCGATTCCTTGTAGTCGATTTCCGTTCCTTTAATGTATAGATAGCTGTCTTTGTCGACAACAATTTTCACACCGTGCTGCTCGAAGGTCTCGTCGCCTTCCTTCATTTCGTGATCCCAGCCCATACCATAGGTAAAGCCGCTGCAACCACCCGGTCTGACACCCACACGCAAAAACAAGCCTTCCTTGCCTTCTGCCGCCAGCATTTCCTTGACCTTGTGGCTGGCTTGCTCTGTCAATGTAATCATGCTTTTATCACTCCTTTGCAGGCTTACTTCTGGTTCCCATGTTTCTTACTTATCTTCAGTATACAAAGAAGCTTCCTATCCCACAAGGTTACCCTGCACTTGTGGCGCCCATTCTTGTTGAAAAAAACAAAAAAGAGGGTTTCCCCCTCTCTACGCAAAAAAAGCTTTGTTTTCCAGCAAGTAAAAACGATACGGTTTTTTTCGGCTACCGGCCTTAGACAGATTATGATGATCTATCTGGTTCAGTTCGTTGTGTAGTTGATCAATTTGTATACTGTATTCTAGGACTTCTGGATGATCTAACCCAAACTCTAACCCTATATTAACCATACGCTGTCGAAGGAGTTCGATTTTTTCGAGTAAAACGTCCCGCATTTTGAAGCTCCTCCTAATTCTAGTTCAGGCTTTCTTACCTATATTTTACAAGATCTGCTACGTTTTCGCAAACATAATTTCCCACTTTCCCCAAAAAACAAGCAGCATTTGACGATAAATGTTAGAATTTTACAGTAAACACTTGGAGAACTTATGATATTGTTCGCAAAACCTAAGAGGTTTATAATATAGGTGCCTTGTTGCCCGAAATTTTTTGTTTTTACAGGTGATTTCTCCATCCCCCAGAACGCTCGAAATTGGGGTAAAAATGTGACGAACACCCTAGACACTATGACTATTTGATTTGGAAAGGAAGTGTTTGGAATGGCGGTTGAAACTTTAGCCATCCAAGATAAATCGCTCGCTGGAATCGCTGAAAAAGTCATGCACGGCGAACGTCTCACACTAGAAGACGGTGTCACCCTGTTCAACTCTAACGATCTGCTCACCATTGGGCAGTTGGCAAACATTGTCAATTATCGTAAAAATCAAGACAATGTCTACTTTTTGCAAAATCTCTATATTAACCCTACAAACGTATGTGAAGCTCACTGTAAATTCTGTGGCTTCCGCCGCGATGAAGGCGACGAGGGCGCGTATACGATGAACACCGAAGAATTGCTTCATTATGTAGAAACGCGTTTCCATCCTGGCATCCGCGAATTCCACATTGTAGGTGGTCATAACCAGCATCAACCATTCGAATACTATCTCGATACGCTTCGCACCCTGAAAAAAGCGTATCCGGATGTTACTATCAAATCTTACACCGGTGCGGAAATTGAATTTTTCTCCCGCATCTCTGGCCTCTCCATCCGCGAGGTGTTGCAAGAATTGATGAAGGCTGGTCTGCAAAGCTTGACTGGTGGCGGCGCAGAAATTTTGACAGAGCGTTACCGCATGAAAATGAGCCCGGAGAAAGCAAGCACGGACATGTATCTGCAAGTACACCGTACGGCTCATGAGCTCGGCTTGAAGACTCACACGACCATGCTGTACGGCTCGATTGAAACACTCGAAGAACGCGTCATCCACATGCTGCGTGTACGTGAGCTGCAAGACGACACCAACGGCTTCATGGTATTTATTCCGCTCGCTGTTCAACCGATCAAAGCAACTGCTGGTATCAAACGCCGCAACTCCGCGATCGACGACTTGAAAACGATGGCGATCAGCCGTTTGATGCTCGACAACTTCCAACATATCAAGGCGTACTTCATCAACATCGGTACACAGTTGACGCAGCTGTCCCTGACCATGGGTATTTCTGATGCACACGGAACCCTCGTTGAAGAGCGCATCAGTCACGCTGCAGGCGCACTTACGCAGCAAGCGCTGACGGTCGATGAGCTGGTATGGCTGATCAAAGGTGCAGGCAAACGCGCCCTGGAACGCGACACGTTCTATAACGTCATCAAAGAACACTAATCGTTGGAAAACACGAAAAAGCTGATGCCCTTTGCAAAATCGGCATCAGCTTTTTTTTATTTCATGCCCACAGGTTTTCCCGGTGAGCAAAAATGTACATCCTAATGAAATCTCCTATAAAGGAAAAAGAGCATCCAGCTCGTCCTGTTCCCGTAGCTTGTTTTTGATTTTGACGAGCAGCTCTTCCGCTGTCTCCGCCTGAAGCAAAGTGCCGTTTACGAGGGCAAAAGGCAGCATGTAGCACTCCCCACAGTAACCGAGGCAGCCGTACTCCAGCACATCGACGTCCAGCTCGAGATCATTTTCAAGAGCGTCGACGACCGATTTTGTATAAGAAGAGACGTTGCTCGCACAAAATTCTACTAACGGTTTCATAATTGTCACCTACCGATTATTTCGACATCCTTTACGTTCTATATTGTATCGCTTCCTCAGTAAAAATCCAGTAACGAATGTGGGAAAAAGATTCTGCTTGCATTTTTAGTGAAAGAGACTAAAAATAGAATGGGTGCTGCATAGAACTGATGGGTTCCGACGCGATCTTCGAAAGGAGCCTTCGCTGCCCTTGCGAGAGATAGGGCAAAATTACTGAATTCCTGTCTGTCAAAAGCGGACAGAAGAAAGGACTAGACCTTCTATGAAACGACTTGTGATCCTTGGTGGAGGATACGGGGGTCTTCGTATTATTGAGCGAGTCCTGTCCCCTGATTTACCAGACGACGTGTTTATCACCCTTGTAGACAGAATGCCGTTTCACGGTCTGAAAACAGAGTACTATGCTCTGGCTGCAGGGACGACACCGGAATCTCACTTGCGTGTCACTTTTCCAAACGATCCTCGCCTGACGATTAAGTACGGGGAAATTAGTGGATTGGATTTGGATGAGCAGGTCGTCAATTTTGCAAACGGGGACACCCTTTCCTACGACTGGCTCGTAATCGGCTTGGGCTGTGAGGACCGTTATCATGATATCCCTGGTGCGGAGCAGTATACCTGTTCCATCCAAACAATGGGAGCTACGCGCAATACTTACTCGGAAATTAACAACGTGAATCCGTACGGAACGGTGACAGTTGTTGGCGGTGGCCTCAGCGGTGTAGAAATGGCTGCCGAGCTGCGTGAAAGTCGTCCTGACTTGAACGTACGCATCATTGACCGTGGTCAAAGCATCTTGAGTCCATTCCCGAAAAAGCTGCAGGAATATGCCTCCCAATGGTTTATCGAGCACGAAGTACAGCTCGTGTCCATGGCATGCGTGACGGGTATTGAGCCTGGTGTGGTCTACAACCATGATCAGCCGGTAGAAAGCGATGTAATCGTCTGGACTGCTGGTATCCAAGCCAATCGCATCGTACGCTCGCTCCCCATCGAAACCGACAACATTGGACGAGCTAAATTGAATCAGTACCATCAAATTCCATCCCATACAAACGTCTACGTCGTTGGCGACTGTGCGAGTACGATCATCGCGCCAAGTGCCCAAACGGCTGAGATACAAGGTGATCAGATTGCCCTCATGCTGAGAAAAGACATCAAAGGCGAAGAATACCCTGCCTCTCTGCCTGCTCTCAAGCACAAAGGCTTCCTCGGCTCCCTTGGAAAAAAAGAAGGCTTCGCCAGCATGGGGAAAATGTCTCTGGTTGGTCAAATGGCCCGTGTCATCAAGAGCGGTCAGCTGTGGATGTACAAAAAGCATATGGGTTGACACTCCCCCTGCCTAAAGGCAGGGGATTCTTGGGTATTCACTCCTAACGGATTGAAATTCACCAAGCTATCCCTGTGTGTCCCACAGTTAAGTTGACTATGCCAACAATCGAAGTCCTTCTTTCTCAATATTGATGGCTGCGTTTTCGTCACGATCATGCTTCGTACTACATTTCGGTTTGCTCTTAGTACCCCCTACAGAGCAAGGGGTTTTACGGCACTAATGATAATGTTTTCAAGCAAAAACCTGTTGGCCCTATGGTCAAACAGGTTTTCTTTTTGTACAATCCAGGTTAGGGAGGGGGATTTTTCCAGGTGAATGATTATATTCAAACGATGCGCCGCATGATTGGACATGAACGGCTGATTACCGTCGGCTGTGGCGCCATAATCGAGGACGAGCAAGGCCGTATTCTGCTCCAGCGCCGCAAAGACCAGAACAATTGGTGTTTGCCAGGCGGGCTTATGGAAATCGGTGAGACATTCCTGGAGACTCTGCATCGAGAGGTTCAAGAGGAGACCGATTTGATCATCGAGGGGCCTGAGCTGTTTGGCATATACTCAGGGGAAATTGGTCTTCGGGAATATCCGAACGGTGACAAAATCTTTAGCATACAGATCATCTTTCGGGTAGCGTCTTATCATGGCGAGCTCAAGCAGGAGGGTCTGGAAAGCTCTGAACATCGCTTCTTTGCAAAGGACAGCCTCCCGCACCCGCTTAACCCCGGTCAGGCTGCATTTATTCTCGATTGGGCAGAAGGAAAAAAGGCTCCAATCGTCAGTTGATTTTGAAAAAAGCAAAGGCTTATTCCCGCTGATTGATGCTGGAATAAGCCTTTTTGATTTCGAGCTTTACAACACAAAAAACAAAAACCGCAGAACCTCGTTATAATCGTTCGTTTCATATTCAACCGTTTTGGCACCTGTCTGTTTGGCACCCGGGTAGAACGAGCCGCGACGCGCCAAATAATGCTCGCGGAAGGCGATCTCTACGTGGAACGATTCCGGAAGCTCAATTTTGTATTTGCCAAGGTCATCTGAGAGAGCTGCCTGGACCTGCTCCTTGATCTTTTTGAGAGCGACCTGTGGGTGAATCGAGATGGAGGCATTGCCAATTCCTTCGCTAACCGGCACGGTTTTTATATGCGGGTTGATTTTCAGTGCGTCCTCACAAATCATCTTGTCTCCAGTAGCCAGGAGGACAGGAACACCCATGGATGCAGCCGTATACGCATTAATTAACATCTCGCTGGCGATTTCCCCATTGATCTTCACGTACTCATTTTGCATGTTCATGGTGTGTGCCAGCGGGTTTCCATTGGCTCCCGCCGCCGAGTGATAACCGATAAAAAATACGCCATCAAAGCTGCCATCCAGCCCCGCCATCATCGAGTAAGGGTCGCGCGTCCAGCCCCGCAAAATCTTCACTTGCTCAGGAAGCTTCGACGGGTCCAGGTTTCTCGCTGTACTATGGGCATCCTTGATCAAAATATCTTCCGCACCTGCCGCAAGCGCCGCTTCGCAGGCCGCATTCACTTCTTTGGTCATTTGCTCGGTAAAATATTTGCTAAACGGGCTCTCGATATCAGCCTCGCTCCAGTTGACGATGCCAGCTACCCCTTCCAAATCTGCACTGATGAACAATTTCATACAGAAACCTCCTTTTGTTTGTATTGAATCGATGCCTCGACAAATGCTCGAAACAGCTTCAGGAACATCGGATGCCGCTTGGTCATGCACTCCGGATGCCATTGAACCCCGAGCAGGAATCGGTCCTCTGTGCTCTCAATCGCCTCTATAATGCCATCCTCGGAATAGGCGGTCGCGATCAGATTGTTCCCTAGCTGTTTGACAGATTGATGGTGAAAGGAATTGGTAAAAATCCGCTCCTCGCCAAAAATTTCATAGAGCTGCGTGTCCTTTTTGATCTGCACAGCGTGATAGAACTCGTCCGAAGCCGTATGCTCAGGAGAATGTCCCAGCGTGCCCGGACACTGGCTGTAAATGTCCTGATAGAGGCTTCCGTCCATCGCTACGTTGATCAATTGAATACCGCGGCAGATCCCGAAGATCGGCATGTTTTTCTCATAGGCGACCTTAAACAGAGAGAATTCATACTCGTCTCGAATCGAGGACATGGAGTTCAGCTCCCGAACCGGATTCTCTCCGAAATAATAAGGAGCAATATCGTTTCCTCCCGTAAAAAGGAGTCCATCGAGCATGTGTATGTAATCTTCGTAATTCGACTCATTCGAAATGATGGGAATATTGACGGGCAAGCCCCCTGCGGCATAAATCGAATCGATATAGTTTCGGCTTACGGTGCTGTACTTTGATTGCTCCGATAAAAAAGTAGTTATGCCAATAATCGGTCTCATGTTTGCTTCTCCCTCAAGAGGCAAGGTCGACAAGCCATCGCTTCCCGACCCTCCCCTGTTCAAATGAATTATTCTACATACGCGTATTCAAAGATCGTATGGCCGATGTAGTTTTTCAAAACGCCTTTGACATTTGGCTTCGCCAGGAACTGATCCTCGAAGAAGCGAACCGGCATGAGTGGCATTTCATCCGCCAGGATTTTCTCTGCCTTTGCAAAGTTCTCCATCCGTTTCGCCTGATCGGAGATTTTGCGGTTCTCTTCCAGGAGACGGTCGTATTCCGCACTATTCCAGCGCAAATCATCTGCTGTGTTGACCCCTTCGAAAATGTCGAGGTTGGTCATTGGGTCTGGATAGTCACCTGTCCAGCCGTCAGAAGCGATGTTGAAGTCGCCATTATCAATTTCATCCCAATAAACTTTGGATTCGAACGTTTTGATAGTTACGTCTACGCCCAAATTTTGTTTCCACATACTTTGGAAGGCTTGCGCAATATCTTTATCGGACTGGCTTGCCATGACGATCAACGTAACCTCAGGCATTCCTTTGCCGTCCAGGTAGCCTGCCTCAGCCAGCAGTTTCTTCGCTTCGTCGACGTTCTCGCTAAACAGGTTTCCGACGACATCGCGATATTCCTTATCCTTTTGCACCCCGTGCGGTATTCCGTAAGGCACCATTCCAAATGCTGGTTTTTCTACAGACTGGATAATGCTCTTGATGATCTGGTCGCGGTTGATAGACATGCTGAATGCCTTACGAACTCTTGCATCATCAAAAGGCTTCTTGGACGCATTGAAGTCAAAATACTGCATGCCAATCCGCGGAATCGAGTAGAAATCTGGTGTATTCTGATACTGCTTCATTCCTTCAGGGCTGATGTTGTCAGAGACCTGAATTTCATCGTTGGTGTAGGCAGCCAGCTCAGCCTCGTTGGACTCGATAAACACAATTTCCAAAGTCTCCAGCTTCACTTTATCTGCTTCCAGATAGTTCGGATTTTTCTTCAGCACATATTTTTCTTTTGGTCGGAGTTCCGTCAGCATGAACGGCCCTGTAGTCAAATAAGTCTCAGGAGATTTCGTCCAGCCTTCTTTTTCTACTGCGTCTTTTCGTACCGGATAATAAGCTGTGACGCACAACAGCTCCAGGAAGTACGGTGTTGGATTTTCCAGCGTTACCTCGAGAGTCGTATCGTCTATGGCTTTTACCCCTACGTCATCCGCGCTAGCCTTTTTCTCGTTGTACGCTTTTCCGTTTTTCAAATAGTACAGGTAAAACGCTGCGCCTGAAGCAACCTCGGGGTCCAGCACACGCTTCCAGGAATATTCAAAATCTTGCGCGGTTACTTGCTTGCCATCAGACCACTTGGCGTTTTTGTTAAATCTTGAAGGTGTACTTGGTTCCTGTCGAATCCAGCTCAGACGATTCGGCCAGGGAAGGAATCGGCTTTTTCCCTGATTCATCAATTTTATAAAGCCCTCTGAACAAGTTTTGGAGAACAATAGAGGAGCGCGAATAGACGTTTAACGTTGGGTCCATCTGCTCTGGTTCCTGACTTAATGCGTAAATAATCTTTTGCTCTGCTGCCGGTTTTTCACCCTCTGTTTTCGGAGCACTTTGCTGCTGGTTTTGCTGACCTTGTGGTGCCGTGCCGGAGCTGCTACACCCGGCAGTGACGGATGTGATCGCCAGAAGCGTTGCCAGTACCAAGCCCATCCTTTTTTTCATACTCTTCCCCCCATATTTTTATTGTTATATGAGCTGTCCAAAAGGAAACAGCATTCATATCCTCACGAATGGTGCCACTATCCATTATTCAATCAGATGACATGCAACGACGTGCCCATTTCCAATATCGCGCAAGCCCGGCTTTTCCTCTGCACACCTGCTCATTGCATAGGCGCAGCGCGTCCGAAATGCACATCCGCTCGGAGGATTCATCGGGCTAGGCACGTCTCCTTGCAGGTGTATCCGTTCGCTGCGCTCCGCTGTATCCGGATCAGCAATCGGCACCGCAGACAGCAGCGCTCTGGTGTAAGGATGCTGCATATTCGTATAAAGATCATTGACCTCGGCGTACTCCACCAAGCTCCCCAAGTACATGACCCCTACCTTGTGAGAGATGTGCCTTACCATCGACAAATCGTGGGAGACAAACAGATAGGTCAGTCCAAAACGTTCCTGGAGCTCCTCGAGCATGTTTACTACCTGCGCTTGAATGGACACGTCAAGTGCGGATATCGGCTCGTCGCATACGATGAATTCAGGCTCGACTGCCAGTGCTCGAGCGATCCCGATCCGTTGGCGCTGCCCACCGGAAAATTCATGCGGATAGCGATTGAGATGGTCCGCTTTTAGTCCCACCAGCTCGATCAGCTCCTTGACGCGATCGATCCGGTCTTTTCCTTGATAGATGTTATGTACCACCAGCGGATCTCCGATGATCTCTGCAATCGTCATACGCGGATCAAGCGATGCGTACGGATCTTGGAATATCATCTGCATCTTCTTGCGGTAAGGAAGCATCTCTTTGTGGTTTAGGCTACTGATCGTCTGACCTTTGTACAAAATATCGCCGGCTGTCGGTTCGTAAAGCTTTAACAGCGTCCTGCCGATCGTCGTTTTGCCACACCCGGACTCCCCGACCAAGCCAAACGTCTCCCCCTTGGAGATGGAAAAGCTAACATTGTCCACTGCCTTTAACTGCGTGGAGTGACGACCGAGAAAGCTTTTCTTCACTTCAAAATACTTCTTCAGGTTGCGAACCTCGACCAGAGTTTGATTGGCATCCCCCATTAGCTGATCACCTCTTTCGCGTGGGGCTGTGCTTTCGGATGCATGAGCCAGCATGCTGCCTGATGTGTTTCAGACAACGTGACCTGCGGAGGCGGAAGCTTTTCACAAACCTTCATGGCATACGGACACCGAGCAGTAAAAGCACAGCCTGCTGGTGGCCTCAGCAAATCAGGAGGGCTTCCCGGAATGGAAATGAGCTTCTTCTTTTCTCCCTCTGAAAACTGCGGGATGGATCGCAATAGTCCCCACGTATACGGATGCTTTGGCTCGTAAAAAATTTCTCTGGTCGTTCCCTGCTCGACGATGGTTCCACCGTACATGACCACGATCCTGTTGCACATATTGGCAATCACTCCGAGATCATGCGTAATCATGACGATCGAGACATTCAGCTTGTTTTTGAGATCGCGCATCAGGTCCAGAATTTGTGCCTGAATCGTCACATCCAGCGCCGTCGTCGGTTCATCGGCAATCAGCAGCTTGGGCGAACAGGACAGGGCTATTGCAATCATGACCCGCTGTCTCATCCCTCCGGAAAATTCATGGGGGTACTGCTTCAGCCTGCTCTCTGGACTTGGGATTTCGACCATCCGCAAAATTTCAATCGCTTTTTTACGTGCCGCTTCCTTTGACAGCTTTTGATGAATGCGCAGTGGTTCTATGATTTGATCGCCGATTGTAAACAGCGGATTTAAGGACGTCATCGGGTCCTGAAAAATCATGCCGATGTCTTTTCCGAGCATTTTTCTCATTGCTTTTTGGTCAGTGTGTACGAGCTCAGTTTCATCGAACTGAATGCTTTCCGCCTCCAGCCGGGCATTGCTTGGGAGGAGCTTCAAAAGCGACAGCATGGATACGCTTTTGCCCGAGCCTGACTCTCCCACGATCCCGATCGATTCTCCTTTATTCACGTGAAAGGTAATGCCCCTGACTGCCTGCACTTGCCCTGCATCTATATGAAACGTCGTTCTCAGATTCTGTACCTGGAGTAATTTCACGTTAACACCGCCTTTATTTCTTTAACCGCGGATCCAAGGCATCACGCAGTCCATCGCCGATGAAGTTCAGCGCAAACATCGTAATACTGATAGCGATAGCCGGGAAAAGCATCTGATAGGGCTGAGTAAATATCGTCGGAATGGCATCGTTTACGAGCGTGCCCCAGCTGGCCATCGGCACCTGAATCCCGATCCCCAAAAAGCTGAGAAAGGCTTCCGTGAATATTGCCGAAGGAACTAAAAACGTTACGGTCACGATGATTGGTCCCATGCTGTTCGGAATGAGATGCTTGAACAGGATTCTCATATTGGAAGACCCTGTTGCTTTTGCCGCCAGGACATACTCCTGATGCTTGAGGGTGATGACCTGCGAGCGCACCATTCGTGCCGTGCCGATCCAATAGGTAAGCGACATGGCGAGTAGTATGCTTTCAATCGTGTTCCCCAAAAACATCATGAGCAGGATAATGTACAAAAGCTCCGGTACTCCGATCAAAATATCAACAATACGCATCATGATCATATCTACTTTGCCGCCGAAATAACCTGAAATCCCCCCATAGATCACGCCGATCACCAGATTGATGGCTGCTGCAGCAACCCCGATCGTCAAACTGATTCTGGCTCCATACATCGCGCGGACGAATATGTCACGCCCGAATTTGTCCGTTCCGAACCAATGCTCTGCGGACGGTCCTTGATTTTGACGCGCAATATCCTGTCCATCGTACGTGTACTGCGAAAGCATCGGACCCAGTATCGCTGCAACTGTAATGGCCAAGAGAACGAATAAACCGATCATCGCCAGCGGATCTTTACGGAACCTGCTCCATGCATCCTGCCAATACGATTTGCTCGGACGGGAGAGCGTTTCCGTCTGTTTCGTCGTTTCATCCAGCTTGGAAAAATCCTCATCCGGCAGCTCTGCCCATGCCTGATTCAGGTCAGAGAGCGGAACAGCCCCTTCGCTTCGCTTTGCTGCGTAATTCATCCAGTCACCTCCTACTCCTCAATTTTTACCCGCCGGTCGATCACGGCATAAAGGATGTCTACAATAAAATTCGCAATGATGATAAACAATCCGAGAAAGACGGTCAGTCCCAGGATGACGGAATAATCGCGATCACTGATCCCTGTCACAAAATCCCTGCCTATGCCTGGAATCGAGAACACTCTTTCTACAATAAAGCTGCCAGTCAAAAGCGCAGCCACAAGCGGACCCAAATACGTAACGATCGGAATGATGGCATTCTTCAATGCATGCTTGAAAATGACGCGGTATTCGGGAACCCCTTTGGCTCTGGCTGTCAGGATGTAGTCCTGGCGCATCACCTCGAGCATGCTGGACCTCATCAACCTCGCGATATACGCAATCGGACCAAAGGCAAGCCCAATAACAGGCAAAATGTAGTGCTTCCAGCTAGACAATCCATATGTAGGCAGCAGCTTCAATACGACTGCGAACAAAAACATCATTAAGACGGTAAGCACGAAGTTCGGAATAGAAATACCGACCGTAGCAAAAATCATCGATGTCCAATCCGCCCATTTTCCCCGCTTGATCGCTGACGTAATCCCGAGCAGCATGCCGATGATCAGGGCGATAATAATCGCCACCAGTCCGACTTTTGCTGATACCGGAAACCCGCGAGAAATCAGCTCGTTTACCGTAACGTCAGCCTGCTTGAACGAAAAGCCGAGATCCCCCTGCGCGATGCTTTTTAGATAGTTCACGTATTGCACGCCAAGCGGTTCATTCAGTCCAAACTTCTCTTCCATTTTCTCCATGACGCTCTTCGGCACTTTCCTCTCCTCAGCGGGACTGAAAGGGCCACCGGGTACAGCGTGCATCAGGAAAAAGGTGATCGTCACGAGAACAAACATCGTCAAAATACTCGCGAATAACCGTTTTACGATATAACCTGCCATCTCGTACCTCCTTTTGGCTCTACAAATTGTTCCTGACTTTTACTTCCTGTGATAACCGGTGCAAATCAATGCGATAAATCGGTCGTGGCCTGCCGCGTTGGCTCATAGATTCACTGCCTATGACTTCAGCAATCCCTTTTTCCTTCAGCTTTTGGACCATGCGCGCTGCATTGCGTTCTCCTGTATTCATCCCGACACTGATTTCCCGTGTCGTCACCTCATTTTTCTGAATGAGCTGCAGCCAAGAAAACAGCTTGCGCATGGTTGTGGAGGCGTAATCCCCTCGCTCTTCATCGATAAGTGAATAGTTGAGTGTATTTCTCGTCCCAAGCGGACCAAGCACCTTCATCTGATCGTCGATGAGATAAGCACTGTTGCCTGGATTTCGTACGGCAAACTCAACTGCCCGATTGGCGTTGTACAGGGCGCGCTCGACGGTTTCCCCCATCCCGATCCCGAGATTGATCGTTCCTTGCTCCCCGCTGCTGTTTTTCAAGATCGGAAAGCTCGTGAAGTCCTTGGTGACTTTTTCTACAAGCCCTCTCGTCGTATAGAGCGTGTACTCGCCCTCTTCGTCACTCGTCGTAGAAGCAAACAAGCGCTTGCTGAAATCGGTTATTTTTTTGTGCTGTCCGTCCATAGCCGGCTGGATTTTGAATTGCAGCACAGTAATTTGCGCCAGCTGCTTCTTCTGCTCCTTCACCATCCATAGTGACTTGTTGACGGTATCGCGAATGAGCTGCTTTGTGCTTTTGATGAAAAAGACAGGCACATGACTGTTCTTTAGCCGCTGATAAACGGAGTAAATACTTGTGGCAACGACCTGTATAACTCCCTCTTGCCAGAGCTTCATATGGTGCTCAATCAGCTCCTCGGAGTTTTGGAAGCCGTCCATATTTTTGGAGTACCACTTTACGTTGGATGCATCGATTTCGTCGAAAAATTCTTGCAAATGCTTAGCTGGTATTCCGTCAAAGCTGATGATGGGAAAGAAGTGATAGTGGCGATAAATTTGAATGATGGCTTTGTACAGCTCGGTTCCTTCGAAAGGTATGAATAGTGAGCACGAATGAGGTGGGATTAAGTCTTGCGAGAGAAGGAACGGTACATCTCCACTGAAAAAATACACATCGTAGACTTCCATACTTTCCTGGAGCAGATCACGGACGTTTTTTTCCGAATCGTAGATGAGCTTGGTCGGCTCGATATACGGGAATTCCTCCAATACTTCACAGATGTCATCGACTAACAGCTTGGGTCCAATTACAGCGAACGTAAAATTCAATTCATCACCTTCTACTAGTCTTTAATTTGTCTGATATTACTTAAAAACACGATTACTGGTAGATAATCCCAGTAAATGGAGTCAAATTTTGATTTAAAACAACTAAAATCATTCTCTAATATGTCTGTAATTCAACTTAAGCTTATGTTATTTTCAAAAGTCTGAATTGTCAATCTACACTTGTATTTGAATTTTATGTTCAGCTTGTCCCTTCCTATAAAAAAACATTATGGAATTCAAAGTAAAAAAAGCTTACTTCCACACATCCACGTGCAGAAATAAGCTCTTTGACTAGATCCGTTTATAACGCGACAAGAATGACTCTACTTCGTTGTAAAGACCACCCTGATTGGCGTATTTGACATAGTTTTTTACAGTGCGCAGCCAATCGATCGTGGAAGGCTGGGTGGACTGTATCGCTTGCTTCAAATCATTCATATGAATCAGTCGTTCAACCCCGGTACGCATAATTTCCGCGATTACTTCCTCTGTTGCTGTTTCGACCACATTTTCAATATCGGCACCCGAGTACAAATCTGTCTCTTTCGCTAATACGTCATAATCGATTTGCTCCAGCGGTCGGTCTGCCAGCTTGATGGAAAAAATTGTTTTCCTGGCTTCCTCATCTGGTGGTGAAACGAAAATCATTTTATCAAAACGTCCTGGGCGCTTAAAAGCTGGGTCCACATCCCACGGCATATTGGTGGCACCAATGATGAGCATCTTGTCTGTATTGGCTTCTATTCCCTCAATCTCTGTCAGCAGCGTGTCAATTACGGTACGCATCGTGTCTGACGACGACCTGCTTCGATTGTATCCGAGCGCATCCATTTCATCGAGGAACAGCACGCTTGGCTTGTTGGCTCTTGCCGATGAAAACAGCGAACGGAGATTTTGCTCACTGCCTCCGATGTACGGATCAAGAATATCTGCAATGTGGATCGGCATGAAACGAGCCCGGCACTCACCAGCAGTCGCTTTGGCGATGAATGTCTTTCCGCAGCCGGGAGGACCATATAGCAAAATTCCGCCACCGACTTTTTTCTTGAAGCGCTCAAATAATCCCGGAGAAACAAATGGTTTGATGATTTTCATTTGGATGGCATTTTTCACATCATGCAATCCGCCCACATCATTGAACGTAAGTGGCACTTGTATCCTTTCGTCCTCTCTTCCCCCTTGTCCTCCCCGGATGACTTGGAACGGCATCAAGTTGCTCGCCATTGGTTCAGTACTATCATCCTCAGCAGGTTCATCCGTTGCTGGCTCCGCCTTTGTCTCAGCGTACTGCGTCTTGGCTATTTTCTGTGATACAGCGACCTCCTGAACAACTGGCTTCGCTGCGGCCAGCTTTCCTAGCTCCAGAATGGTTTGCTGCTGGAGTGTCTGATCTCCAAACCGAAGTGCTTCCGTGAAGGCCTGCAGCGCTTCGTTATTTTTGCCAAGCTGTGCGTATTCCAGTCCGAGCAGGTACCACGTTGCCCCATTCTCCGGGTTGCTCTCTGCCATTTGCTTGATTAGGTCGATTTTTTCCACTAGTGACTCCTCACTTTGCAAACAATTTTATAAATGAGTGGCGATGTCCACGTATAGATGCTGAAAATAATGATAAATACCAAATAGTATCCGAGAGCAGCAGGGGCAAAGTAGCTCAGCAGCATGATGATCCCGATTGAGATCGCCCATGTTCCCAGAGTCCCGCCAAGCTTTTCGACTAGCCTGTTTGGCAGAAATACGATATGCGTTTCCCTGTCGATCGCGTCGAGCAATTCTTTTACTCGTTCGTTGGTTGGATCAAGCAAAAAAGCCTGGACGAGCGCTTCCTTCGCTGTTTTATAATCATCCCGAAAATACGCTTCCTCCCCGATCTTCAATAGCTTGGGTAGCTCGTCATCGGCTACTTGAATATATTTTTCCAGCGTATCACGTTGTTGCTTTTTATTATCATCGATTAGGTTCATGTAAAACTGGTAATGCAGCACGGTTTGATTTTCCGGCTCTATACGCCTCGCCTCATCCATCAGCAGCTTTGCCTTTTTGAGGTGCCCCGTTTCGTACATCAAGTACGCATAGCTTGCAATTATTCCTGGCTCCTGAGGGTTGATGGAAAGAGCCTGCAGCATAGCTTGCTCGGCTTCATACCACTTTTTTTGCGCTCGCAAAATCAGGCCAAGAAGCTGGTAAACATACTCGGTTATCAGCCCTTTTTCAAGCGTATCCACGATCAATTCATACGCTTCCTCGTAATTATCCAGCTCAAATTCACAATAGCTCAGCATGTACAGCAGGGTCGTATTTGTCGGCGCCTCAGCGAGTGCCTGCTGGAAGTGCTCCTTTGCCTGTTCATAGCGATTCATGTCGTAATAATGCTTGCCTAGCCGATAGTGCGATGAATTTTCCAATGCTTCAATTTCCATAGAACAGCTGCACTCCTTTTACCAGGACAAACGCTTCCACAATCTTGCCAAGAATGATATAAAGAATAGCCTCACCCAGAATAGGCCTGGTCTTTGCCTGCAAGGCCATATGATGTCGATACTTTTTTTTCATCAGAAAATAATAGGCTGCACCGAGTCCTACTGCCACAAGATGCCGGAAGCTCCAGGCTGCAGTCACGATGAAAAGGGCGATACCTACTCCTGCGAGCAGGTAATTCCAAAGCGGGCGTACGCGCAGCCCATTCGCGTTTTTCATCCCGAGTACGATGGCGGGCAAAAATCCGCCCAATATGGCAGCCACTATATAGTGGGTCAAGTTATATGACTTGGTTTGATAGTCTACATTTGGCTTCAAGCTCGGTTGAAGTAATTCCTGATTCATGCCCTCTCACTCATTTCCGGATCGTTCTTGCTATACATGCAAAAAAACAAGTCGCTTATGAAAGTGTTCTCCATAACCGACCTGCTCTCGCACCATTCTTCCAGTCTCCCTTGCGAGTCAACCGATGACCTGTACGACATTGCCTTCGTTATCTGTAATATTTGTCTTTATAATATGAAAGGCAGTTCCCGCTAAAGAAGGAATTTCAAATTTACTTTCTTTTGGAAGCAGTCTCTGGCTCAGCTCTACGGTAGCCGACTCATCGAGGACAATCCAAATCTCATCCTCCTCCACGATACAGCCCGGCTTTTCTCCCGGCTCAAACACAACCTGGATATCAGAACCGATTAGGCGCAGTCTGTTCCCTTTTCTGATCCGCCCACGGAGCAGCTTACCGATGATTTCCGCTTGCTTTGCCCCTAGCTGGAGTGTGGATGGAGTCTTCGTAAACCAGCCTTTCTTACCTGGCTCCCACGCTAGCTGACTCACATATAAAAAGCCGGTGTTCGAGCCTTCCTCCTCCGCCCCATGCTGTATCCCCTCGGAAACAGCAGCAATCTTTAGCAGAGAGGTACGCTCTAAATCTGTAAGGTAATTCGGTATGTATGAAAGGCCAGCAGCGAGCACTCCGAGTGTATTCCACGTCTGCATCGCTTCCAGTTCATCGCCTGTAATTCCAACCATCTGCAGAAATTGGACTCGTCCATTCGGCGTCTCGATTTCAGCCAAATCAGGATCATGGACAAAAGCAAGGGCAGTCAGCTCGGTATCGGAGTCCAAACAGATCGGCCCGTTGGCATCCAAATAATCCCCTGCACGAAACACATTGCCACTGTTAAAAATGTATCGGCCCATATTTTGAAGCAGATTCAGCGCCCAGGCAGGCGGTTCTTCCTCCTCTGCCCCTCTCGTCAGTCGAAAGGTTAATTCAAATCCGTATCCACTTTCTTCAGTATTGTCCGATTCCTTGTCATAGAGCTCTGAAAATCCATAGGTGACAAAATGCCAATGTGGACTTGGCGTTTCTGCTTTATAGGCGCTAATTCCGTCTAATGGGTCTGGACCACCGAGTGCATACGGCAGATACGTTCCGTAATGCTTTGGCTCCTGCTCCCCGTAAAGTTTCTCCATTTCCGTGTCAATGGCATCCCAGCCTACTGAGGCAACTTCCTCGGTCATATATGCTTACCTCCAATATTTTCCCCTATACGTGTGATCCGTATATTTCAGTTGATTGTTCATGAAAAGAGCCTAAAGCCTAATTCCTCCATAAAGTATAAAACCCTATAACAACAACTGGCAATTTCTATCTAATTTTACAGTTTAAAAACATCTTTAGACCTATCTTCCTTTCATGTCTTTTTTCCTATCCATTCTCTTTTCTTCATAAAATGGGGTGTCAGGCAGAAGGGAGATACTCGTGACAAAAAAAACGCCAGGGCTGTCCCTGACGTTTGGCTTCACCGCTTTTGCACACGCAACACCGGTACTCTCTTTTGTTCATACGTGCCTGCCAATATTTGCTCGTGAATGACGTTCAGCTTGAGCAGACTGCTGATCTTTCCCGTATCTGCCCGTGACATGAGTCGCCAAAGGGATGGATCAGACAAGGAGTTGTACAGCTTTTCATCATTGAACTCCCGCCGTTCCTGGTAGCTGATGGACAGTTTATAGTCGCCTTCCTCTGCACTCCCGACCTCCGCATAGGCATCGATCAGCTTTCCTCTCAGCTCGTTTAGCTCATCCTCTAGCTGTTTTTGCAATTCTTTCAGCTCATAATAGCGGGCTACCTGTTGTTCCATCTGCTCGTCCTCCTTTTGTTTCGGCTTTACCAAGAAACTATATGAGGAGGAGCAGGTTGGTAGAACAAACGGGCGTATTATTTGTCAACCATAGTGTTGATCGCTTCACCTGGATGCTTTTTCACAAACGTGGAGTACTCTACTTCCCATGGATTCCATTTTCCGTCTGCTTGATAGCCCCAAACAGAGTTGATACGAGAGACAGTGTCCGTGTTGTTGATGCCGACGATGCGTTGTTCTCCAACCAGCTCGTAGGTTCCATTGCCATCCATGTCAACCGGTGTCAAAGCACTGAAAGGATACGTTATGACAGAAGAATCTGCATCTGTGAGCAGGACCTTGCCAGCTTTATCGTACAGCTTGGCTGCTACGTACACATCTTGATTTACACTGACATCAATCGTGAGCGGCTTGTCTAGCTGTGCACTTTTTCCTTCGACCTTAAAGCCGTTCACAAAGGCCCCCTCATAGTTGATTCCCTCATTTTCTTTTTCCCCGAAAATCACGGCAGGCTTGTTGTCAGCAAAGGTTGCAACCACATGGTCGTAAATGCCACCGGAGCCGCCTGTTGCTGTTTTGACGAAAGCATCGGCAACATGGTCGCCTGTAAAGTCAAGCAGTGTCAGCTCTCCCTCATAGCCGCCCACGTCTTTCATATCGGTTTTGCTATATGCTTTTGTTTTGCCATCCTGCACGACGAGGTTCATATTAGACGCGTAAATATCGTCTGCCTTCTCTTTTACTCCAACCAGATACACGGTGTCTTCTACTTTATCTCCGTTTAAATCCGCTTTTTTTTGATCGATGACATACGTGTTTTTATCTAGTTTGAGCTGTTCGGCTGCTGCAAACAGCTTTCCTTTCTCTGAATCAGCGTGAGCTACCTTTGTATTTGCCAGTGTCAAGCCAGTTACTCCTACCACTCCTGCCAGCAGCAGAAAGGTTGCGGGCTTCATCCATTTTTTGTTCATTGTTATTTCCTCCCTAGTTGTTCATCGGTATATGCATAACTATAGGACGAAGCCCTTTCCTTTTTGTTACAAACCGTTAACGAACAAGAGACAAACTGGTAAAAAACGCTGGTGAGTTTTGCTTAACGACCTCTTACTTGACGTTTTCCAAAACGCTTTTGATAACGGCGACTGAGTCTTGGCGGATATTCAGATTGTAGTACCCTCTGACAGCCTGATAGACGGTATTCAGGTTTTTGCTGCTCTTGTTTTTTCGGTAAGCGGCTATTTCCTTGGCGAACCTCGGGTGGTGGATGAGGTCTCGGCTCCAGTCCCATGCCCGCGGCTTCAGAGCGTCTTTGCGTGCTTGAGCGAGCATCTGGGGAAAGCGTGAGATGCTATATTGTGCGATTTTACTTTTCGCCTGCTGATAAAGAGGAGATTTTTCCGCTTCCCATTTTTCCCCTCCCCTTTCTCCAAATGAATCCATGGACATGCCATTTACACGTACGATATCATCAGTGAGCATGGGAGCCATCCCTGGCTTGAGCTTAACCTGATAATACTCCCAGCCTGTAGCTGTTTTTTTCCCTGGCAGGATCAGGTTAATGAACTGAAAAATCCGAAGATACGGCTGCTCCAGTACATATTCATTCGGACCAGCCTCCATTCTCAATGGGAATTGCGGATAGATGTAATCTTTCTCGTCTACTACATATCCCGGCAAACCAATTTCAACAGCCCACCTGACAGCTATATCCTCCGAATCCTTCAAATCGATTCCACCGTGATAAGGCCTGACCTCACCAAACATTCGGTAGAGAACCATTGCTACGAATTCCTTGGTCGCCATTCCATCATCGATCTCTTCTGGCTTGACGTAGCCTGCATCGATGAGTGGCTGCAGATGGGCAATCATGTACAACTGGGCTCTTTTTTTGCGAAGCTCACAGCCTTCCTCCAAATAATCTGGTGTACTCTTGATCTGCTGTTCCAAATACTCCAGCTCCATGTTTGCTGGAAAATAGGGTGGGAAGATCCCGATAAAATGATAGATGTTCCAAAGAAATCCTTTTTTCGAAGACATGAATTTCAGATTGTTGTCCTGAAACAGTTTGTTATGCGTGTCCCCCTCTTTGTCATACAGGTAGTCGTTATGTGTGTATTCCCGTTTAAATGCTGGTGTCTGCGGATTTAAAATATCGACCATCTCCACATTCAAAAACAAGTATTTATCGGGATTGGGTGGGAGTTTATAGGTGATTTGATAGCTGGAAGCAGCTGCAACCGTGGGGACCGGAGAACTAACAACGATGGATGACATGCAGAGCACAGAGGAAAGCATTCCAATAACTATTTTTTTATGAAACATGGAAAAATCACCCTTTTATTCGTGATGTTAGGTAGACGATATGCAATTGCCTTTGGTTACTTGTTTATGCAACTGAAAATTCAGATTATAACTCGACACATTGAAATCCTCCACTGAGGTTTTTCAGGACATTTCCATGCACTTGCCTTATACAATAAAAAACGACCAGACATGTATCATCTGGTCATTCTCTAACTTTCTCAGCTGTTCGACAGCTGTTTATTCACTTTCTACGGATTCAGCAAGTGGCTGTAAGCCCATGCTCTCCAGCTTTCCATAAATATCTTTCAGCTTCGGATTTCCCTCACCGACAATTTCCCCGGAAATTACGACAAGCGGATACCACAAATCTTCCTCAATAATACGGGTTGCCCAGCTTTTGTCATCGTCTGTCTGTGGCTGTTGAAAGTCGCTGTAAACGATGCGGATGCTGTCGCTTCCATATTTTCGCGAGATGGCGGCTTGCAGCCACTCAGCGGTTTCTTTTGCTGATGGGAGATTGACGCAGCTTGCGCACAACTGCTCCGTTCCAAACACTTTAATTTCCACGCTCATATGATCCGCCCCCTCTCGATTCCATCATCGTTCTCTTTCTATATCACTTAGGACAGAGCTTGCTCCAGGTCCTCGATCAAGTCCTGAACATCCTCGATACCTACAGAGATGCGCACCAAGCCTTCTGTAATCCCCAGCTCCGCACGACGCTCAACTGGAATAGAAGCATGCGTCATACGTGCAGGCACGCTAATCAGACTTTCTACGGCACCGAGCGATTCCGCCAGCGTGTAGTATTTCACTTTCGACAAAACTTCATCAGCACGCTCGGCGCTGCCTACATCAAAGGAAATCATTCCTCCGAAGCCGCGAGCTTGTTTTTTGATGAGCTCATGCCCGGAATGACTCTCCAATCCAGGATACAGCACACGCTTGATATCACTGCGCTCAGACAGCCATTTTGCCAACGTGCGTGCATTTTGCTCATGCTCTTCCATACGAATTCCCAGTGTCTTCATTCCGCGAAGCAGCAGCCAGGAATCTTGCGGACCGAGTACGCCGCCGATTGCATTTTGAACAAAATGCAAATCCTCGCCTACTTTGGGGTCTTTCGCTACTACCAAACCTGCTACTACGTCACTGTGACCGCCCAAATATTTGGTTGCGCTGTGGAAAACGATATCCGCTCCCAAATCGAGCGGGTTTTGCCAGTACGGTGTCATGAACGTATTGTCTACGATCAGAAGGACATTTTTCGCTTTGGCAACATCAGCCAGTGCGGCTATATCGCTTACCTTCAGCAATGGGTTTGTCGGTGTTTCCATAATGATTGCCTTTGTTTCCGGGCGAATCGCTGCTTCCACAGCTTCCAGATTGCTGGTGTCTACATAGGTAGCTTCCAGACCCAACCGGGAAAACACGCGGGTAACTACGCGGAAAGTACCGCCGTAAACGTCATCGCCGACAACCAGATGGTCGCCTTTGTTGAACAGGGAAAGAATGGTAGAAAGAGCCGCCATCCCGGAGCCGAATGCAAAGCCGCGAGCACCGCCCTCAATCTCTGCAATGTACGTTTCCAGAGCGTGACGAGTCGGGTTGCCTGTACGGGAATACTCAAAGCCTTTGTGGACGCCGATCGCTTCCTGCTTGTATGTGCTCACTTGATAAATCGGAACGGATACTGCACCAGTATGTGGATCTCCCTCAATACCACCATGGATTAATCGAGTTTTAATGCGCATCTTACATACCTCCCTGGTAGATTTTTTTGCTCAAATAACGTTCGCTGCTGTCTGCAAATAGGACGACAATGTTTGTTCCCGGTGCCGCTTCCTTTGCTTCACGCAAGGCAGCTGCCATCGCTGCTCCAGCCGAGCTTCCGACGAGCATGCCTGCTTTAGCCGCAAGCTGCTTAACCAGTTCAAATGCGTCCACATCAAGGATGGTGTGAATCGAATCGAAATAGCTAGTATCCATGAAAGGAGGCAAAAACTCCATACCGATTCCCTCGGTTTTGTGCGGGCCTGATTCTCCCCCGTTCAAGATGGAGCCTTCTGGTTCTACAATCACTGTTTTGATGGCAGGATTTTGTTCTTTCAAATAACGGGCTACACCCATGAATGTACCACCAGAGCCTGCCCCTGCGACAAATATCTGCACTTCCCCATCCATTTGTTTCCAAATCTCAGGGCCTGTGGTTTTGTAATGCGCGTCAGGATTGGCCGGGTTGGCAAATTGCTGCGGGACAAAAGAGCCAGGAATCGACGCAGCGAGCTCCTGTGCTTTGGCAATCGCTCCCTTGATTCCTTTCTCGGTAGGCGTATTGACGACTTCCGCCCCAAGCGCACGCATCAGCTCTTGCTTTTCCTCGGAAAACTTGGCTGGTACGCAAAAAATGACTTTATAGCCAGTTCCTACAGCGGCTAGTGCAACACCGATTCCTGTATTTCCTGCTGTTGGTTCGATAATCGTGCCACCTGGCTTTAGCTGTCCGCTTTCTTCTGCAGCGCGGATCAGTTCCATGCCAAGTCTGTCTTTGACGCTTCCACCCGGGTTAAAATATTCCAATTTCGCGAATAGACGGACTCCCTCTGGAAGCTCAAACTGTGTAATTTCGACGATTGGCGTATTGCCGATCAGTTCTTTCACATTGCGAAATACATTCACGTAAATACGACTCCTTATGTTGAAGTACTTGCTCTCTCATTATAACATGCAGCTATCACAAAAAGTCCATGCAGGGTGCATATCGAGCATATTCATGTTTTGAAAGTGTCAACAGGGCATGTAAGCCATGGATTTATCATTCGTCTATGATTATAATAAAGGAGAGGTTGGAAAGGAGTGAATGAATGATGGATCTGATGGATCAAGTACAAGAAGTTCTCGATAAACTGCGCCCTTACCTGCAACGTGATGGTGGAGACGTACAACTCGTTGACGTAGAAGAAGGTATTGTGAAGCTGCGCCTGATGGGTGCTTGCGGTAGCTGCCCTTCCTCCACAATTACCCTGAAAGCAGGGATTGAGCGTGCCCTGGTTGAAGAAATCCCAGGCATCAAAGAGGTACAACAAGTATTCTAAGCCAGGATGGACTTGAAAGCAGCTACGAGCCAATCACGTAGCTGCTTTTTTCGTTGCAGAAATGGCTATGTCCTGCCCATCGCTTTTTCAAAAAAAGAGATGACCCTCTCTGCATACACTTCTGGTACCAGTGCATAGCTGCGAACGTGTCCGGCATCGGGGACGAGCCACAGCGCAGAATCTTCATCTTGGGCCCAGCTATGCAAGCGTTCGCTGTTCGCAGTAGGAATCGTGAAGTCATTCGTCCCATGAATGAAAAGGATCGGTTTTTCAGCTTCTTTGACCGCCTGATACGGCTTTACATGACGAGGATTTGCCCCCAGTAAAAGCGGACTGAAGGTCAAAATGAACCAGTTGAACGGAAAGCGAGGCAGGCCCGTCCATTGCGGCAAATTTTCTTCCAGGTACTCCTGCAGGGAATAAAACGGGGAATCTGCTACGATCGCCTGAATGCGCGAGTCGACTCCACCAACTAACAGCGCTGTAGCCGCCCCCATAGAAAAACCAACCAACCCCAGTCTGTTTTCCGGGTGGACGGAGGCTGCATAATCAATCGCCCCGAGCAGATCCTCCTGCTCGCGAAGTCCGATCGTGGTCAGCGAGTCACTTGATTCACCCGCATTTCGGAAATCAAACATCAAGACATCGAAGCCCGACTCAAGAAGCCTTGCCGCCAAGGACAACGCCGGCAAATGCGGCTCCAGCCTGTTTTGACTGTAGCCGTGGGCAAACAGGAGGGTGCTTCCATTTGCCTGGTAGCCGTTTTTTTCCGCAGATAGGTACCACCCGGCCAGAGTAATTGACCGCTCCCGACTTTGAAACTGGATCGACTCGGCATGACTGATTCCAAAATCGCCCGGCTCCATGTTAATTGGCTTTCGCACAGGATGGGTCAACCGCCATGTGACACGTAGCGCAACGGCAATACCTGCGATCAGAAATAGCAGCAAAAGTCCGATTCCGATAGAAAGGATCACACTCATATCGCAGTAAGCGGCTCCTCGCCCTTCAACACGAGAGCGATGTTTGCAGCTGCCAGCTTCGCCATTTCCGTTCGGGTCTGAATGGTTGCACTGCCTATATGCGGCAAAGCGACAACGTTTGGCAAGCGCAGCAGTGGGTTATCGAGCGGTACTGGCTCTACTTGAAAAACATCCAATCCTGCTGCCCAAATCTTTTTCTCCACCAAAGCGTTGTAAAGCGCTGCTTCATCTACGGTTCCGCCACGCGAAACATTGATAAATACGGCCGTCTCTTTCATCAGGGCAAATTGCTTTTCTCCCATCAACAGACGCGTTTCCTCTGTCAGCGGAGTCAGCAGGAGTACATAATCGGACTCTTGCAGTAGCGCCTCCAGCTCTGCCCACTCAGCCCCGGTCTCTTCCTCTGCCCCATGCTTGCGGCTTCGGTTATGATAAACAATCCGCATCCCAAAGCCTTTTGCTCTTCGGGCGACTGCCTCACCAATCCTGCCCATCCCGATAATCCCTAGCGTTGTTCCAAATACATTTTGCCCCGCCAAAAGCATAGGGCTCCACGAGGTCCACTCCCCGTTCAAAAGGAAACGGTTGGCCTCTGTCACTCGTCGCCCCGTTGCCATCAATAAAGCAAATGCCAGATCGGCAGTGGCTTCCGTCAGCACATCTGGTGTATTTGTTACGATCACGCCATGCTTTTTGCAAGCAGCCAGATCAATATTGTCATAACCGACAGCCATATTGGCTACGATTCGCAAATGTTTTGCCCGTGTCAAGAGCTCCTCGTCAATTCGCTCAGTCAGCATCGTCAGTACGGCATCCGCATGCTCGACTTTTGTAAGCAGCAATTCGCGCGGAATCGGATAGTCCTCCGTCCACTGTTCGACCGTTGCCACCGCTTCCAGCATGGCAATCACTTCATCTGTCAGCTTCCTCGTTACGAATACTTGCGGCTTCTTCATCAATTTGCCTCCACAACCAATCAATTTGTGGAATGGATACGCCATAACGCTTTTCAACCAGATGGGGATATTTCCGGAGTCCTTCTTCCATATGCGCAAGCTCGTCTTCCAATTGCTTTTGCCATGCCTCGACATTAACTTCTTGTCGCTCTTCAATTGGCAGCTCTTTATAGGCTTCCACAAGCCTGAGGAATCGACCTGGATAGAGCAAAAGTCCGTAAATGACTGCATACTCCCCAGGAAGCAGCTCAGAGACACTGTTGTATCCAGCAATAAAGCTGGCAACAAATTCATCATTCCATTCGCTGCGCTTGGTCTCTGCCTTTATCCATTGACCTACGTCACGCGCTCGCATGTCTAGGACCCAGTTCCATTCTCCACCGATTAGTCGCGCATCCTTCTCATTCCATAGCATATACCCTTGATCAAAATTTTGGTAGGCTACTTTTCCAAGTCCTGCCGTTTCCTTCACGACCTTATCATACCCAGCAGCCTGCAAATATTGAACAGCGATTTCCCCAAGCTGATGCACGTACGTGTAGCTCGTCAGCAAAAATTCATCCATGGAAGTCAGCTCAACGTTCTCTTCATCCAGCTCATCACGGTACTCGTTGTAGTGTCGCAACTTTTTACGCCACATGCTCGGCCAGTTGCCCAGCGAGCTATAGGGCATGAACAGCTTGTCGCCTGTAAACGTGCTTGTCGCCTGATGAAATTGCGCCAAGGACTGCCCAGCGGCAAAGTGCGGATCTTCTTGCTCCCCTTCACGTACGCCTCGGTACAAATAAAACAGCTGTTCATCCGAAATGAAATGCGCTTGCCCACCCACCGTCTTTACCAGCTTGAGCATCTTGATATCCTGCTGCTGATTTAGATGATTCCGTACGCGCTCTATAAATTTGTTCTTATATTTGTATCCCGCAGGTACCGCGTACATGTAATACAAGCCCTGATCCGTTTCCAGCACCCTACTGGCACCAGTGTCTCGATAGCCCTGCAAGAGAAACCCGTATTGCTCTTGTAAAAGGTCTTTTTCCTCCATTTATTCCAACCTCCTAGGCACACCTTCTCATTGGACATTGTATGTCACGCGATCGGGATAGGTGCCTATTTGCTTGCAGATACTAAGCTTCATTCATAATGTGCCAATGAGCGGGGATGTACAGAAGAATCCCTGACAGACAGGAGGAAAAATGTATGAGAGAGCACCCATTAAATAGCGATTCATGTCTTGATGTTGTCATAGATCTTTTGCAACAACGAGGCGTGAGTTTGGATGATATAGCTGAAATCGTAATGTTCCTGCAAACGGAATATGTCCCTGATTTAACGATGGAGCTATGCCTTCAAAGTGTCCAATCCGTTCTAAAAAAACGTGAGGTACAAAACGCCCTGCTCACCGGAATTCAGCTCGACATTTTCGCAGAGCAAAAGAAGCTGCTGCCTCCACTCCAAACGATTATTGAAACGGATGAACCACTTTATGGTGTTGACGAGGTTCTGGCGCTAGCCATCGTCAATTTGTACGGGAGCATCGGATTTACCAACTTCGGTTATGTAGACAAGCTTAAGCACGGCAAGCTAAAAGATTTGAATGACAAAAGTGCAGGGGTCCATACCTTTCTCGACGATCTTGTCGGAGCCATTGCCGCTGCTGCCTCCAGCCGGATTGCCCATCGTCAAAAGCAGCAGGAGGAATGTTTAGAGGGACAGTCGTGACAGCCAGTCCGTCAAATCCTCGGCAATGTGAGTCGGCTGTGCGCTATGAACGGCTGCTTCCTCACGATTGGAATAACCAGTCAAAACCAGCAGGCTGTCCAGCCCCGTCTTGGCTCCTGCCTCAATATCAGTTGAGAGATTATCTCCGACGATGAGTGTATCATGAAGCTCTGTACCTAGCCTCTCCAGTGCGTAGCGGACGATGATAGGCTCAGGTTTGCCGATGATAATTGGCTTGGTGGCAGATGCAACAGAAATAGCGGCAACCAGCGAACCATTCCCCGGATACAGTCCTCCATCTGTTGGCAGAGCAGCATCGGCATTGGTAGCAATGAGAACCGCTCCTGCCCTTACTGCTCTTGCCGCAATAGCCAGCTTTTCATAAGTAAACGTGCGATCGATGCCAACGACGACATACGTAGGAGCTTCTTCTGTAATCCGAAAGCCTGCCTCAAGCAGCTGCTCACGCAATCCCTCTTCACCGATCAGATAAACTCCGGTTCCTTTTTCTGCCCGCTCTGAAAGGTAGTTGGCTGTAGCCATGCTGGAAGTGTACACATCGCTAGCCTCGGCCTCAATTCCCATCTCTCTCAGTCGCCCCGCCACAACCTCTGGTGACGCAGCTGAATTGTTGGTTAAATACAGAAACGGAATCTGATGCTCCTTTAGATGGCGGACGAATTCAGCTGCTCCAGGAATCGCGGTCTTCCCCCGATAGATGGTTCCATCCAAATCAAGCAAGTAGCCTTTGTAATGTTTCATGTGATCCACTCCTCCATTGACAAAAGATGCTCTCTATTTGTTTCAGCCTTACGCTGATAGTGTAAACGATATTTGGTGATGATGCCTATCAGTCTGTACGCGAAAATGCAGCAAGCAAAAAACCACTCTGCCAAAAATCCAGAGTGGTCCTGAGAACGCCGTTATTTATTTCGCTTCCTTGATGGCAAAAACGCATTTTTCTCCGCCTTTAGCCATACATGAGGTCTGCTCCACATCCGCTTTTAATACTCTGCGGAACAACGACAGCTCACAGCTGCAAGCTTGATTAAATTCACGGGCAACCTGCGAAATCGGACAGTTGTATTCTTGAATCCGATAGCCATCCCCGCTCTCTTCCTTTTCCCATTCCACCATGTAACCTTTTTCGTTTTGGAGCTCAGCCAGCTTGGCTACACGGTCTTCGAGGTCGCCTTGCATTTGCGCACTGTAATTTTCCTCCAAACGATTCTCGCGGCGGCGAAACAGCATTTCTACTTTTCCAAGACCGTCCATTTCTTTCAGATCCTGCAAAAAGTCGAGCGTCAAATGAGAATAATTGCGCGGAAACAGTTCGTCTGCCTCCTGCGACAAGGAATATACATTGGTTGGACGTCCCATTGCTTGTCGAACAAGCGTGGACTTGATCAAATTATCCCTTTCCAGGGTATTCAGGTGGCGTCTTACAGCCATTTCCGTAATCCCCAGCTCGACGGCCATGTCGCTGACAGAGAGCGAGCCTTTCACCTTGAGCATGTGCAGGATTTGGTCACGAGTGGACGTTCCTTCGTTTGTCATACGTATCACCGTCCTTTCTACCTATTGTAGCGGATCGGGACGCTTTAGTAAACAAATGATAGCATTTTGTATAAAAAATCCACTGCCTCATTTTTCTAGAAAAGTTCCTTTTTCAAAAATGCCCGAACGCGCGGATCAAATTGTCGCAATGCTGGCGTTGCCTCTATAGCTAGAGCATACATCTTTGCTGCTGGAACACTCGTATATTCATTCACCAGGTGCTTACGGAACTCGGTTAAGCGTGTGAGCATGACTGCCTGTTCATCAGTAATAACCTGTTCGTCACGCATAATTTCTACCACATCGCTGTAGCTGCCTGGGTCACGCATGATAAAGCCGTCAATCAGCGCGTTTCCCACGTCAACAATCCCTTCGATGGACAAGTGCAGGGCTCGCTCCATCGCGAGGGCAGCAACTTCATCTGACAAAACCGCTTCCGCTCCCCGTTCCCCCAGCTTTTCCAAAAGATCAAGCATACGATTCATATGTGACAATACTTGGTCGATTCGCTTTGTATTCACGTCGTACATGGAAGTCTCCTTATTTTCGCTTTTTTGCTTTGCGCTTTGCGTAATAAATGGTAAACACAAAAGTTAGCACCAGGACGAGAAGCACCAATTCCCCTTCCTGCAGATAGGAATTGTTCACGGGACTCACCTCTTTTCATCCAACAGTATACCAAATTTGTACGTGCCAACGCGACAGCTTGTACTTTATGTTACAATAACCAGAAGTGAACTTTTTGCCAGCATTAAGGAGGACTCAGGCTGTGGAACGCGAACTGGCACTAGAAATCGTACGAGTTACGGAAATGGCTGCACTCGCCTCATCCCACTGGATGGGACGAGGAAAGAAAAACGAGGCAGATGGGGCAGCTACAAGCGCCATGCGCGCTATGTTTGACACGATTAACATGAGGGGTACAGTCGTCATCGGTGAGGGTGAGCTGGATGAAGCCCCGATGCTCTATATAGGTGAAAAGCTTGGCAGCCCAGAAGCTGACGGTCCCGAGGTAGATGTCGCGGTCGATCCGTTGGAAGGCACCACCATTGTTGCAAAGGGCCATAACAATGCGATGTCGGTAATTGCCATCGGTGATCGTGGCACTCTCTTGCATGCACCAGATATGTACATGATGAAAATGGCCGTAGGAAAACGTGCAGCAGGAAAAATCAACCTTTTCGATCCCGTGGATAAAATGATAGAAGTAGTCGCTGAAGCAAACAACAAGCGCATCCAGGACGTAACCGTTATTATTCAGGAACGGGATCGTCATGAGGAGATTATCGCTACGATTCGTGAAAAAGGCGCACGGGTCAAGCTGTTTGGAGACGGTGATGTCGGTGCAGCAATTGCAGCCTGTCTTCCTCATACCGGAATTGACCTGTTCCTCGGAATCGGTGGAGCTCCAGAGGGAGTCATCAGTGCTGCTGCGATTAAATGCCTCGGTGGGGACATGCAGGCACAGCTCAAGCCTCAGAACGACCAAGAACGAGAGCGCTGCATGAAAATGGGTCTGACAAATCCTGAGCAGCTTCTGACTCTGGATGACCTTGTAAAAGGAGACGACGCGATTTTTGCCGCAACAGGTGTATCTGATGGCGAGCTGCTCCAAGGCGTGCGTTACTTGGGAGATGACATGGTCGAGACTCATTCCATTGTGATGCGCGCGCAAACAAAGACGATTCGCTTTGTCCGTGCCTTGCACAATGTAGAGCACAAACCTAATCTTTTATGGAAGTAGAGGGAAGTATATGGCGCACGATTTGTTTTATTTGTATGACGAGCCGGAAGACACAAAAACCCGGTTCGTAAGCTTTATGGCGGAATCGACACGGTTTGATCTGGCGATTACAACAACAAACCGCTTCTATGGCAAAAAATTGGTCATCAACATTCAAAATGGTCGTTCTGCGATTATCGGTCACGATGATTTGGAGGAAGAAGGTTATTTGGAGTTTGCGTTTAATTTAAACGAGCAGGAAGCTGAAGAATTGAAATCTTTTTTGGAAACCGTTATTTAATCGATCTAACCCTTTGAGAAGAGTTCACACGAGCTCTTCTTTTTTTTAGGAATTCTTATCTGGACTTACAGCCCATTTCCTGCCGGACAATGCTCCATACAGGCGGATGCCTCGTATACTGCTACTGCACAGACAGACAATGAGAGGAGTGCAATTGCACGATGCAACCTTATGCATATGATCAGCAGCAATACGCCTCAACCCAGCAGCCACAGGCAGAACAAGACTATCAATACATTCCCGAGGATCAAGCACACCCTGTACTGTTCCGTGGACGTCGGGGCCCTGACGTATTTTTCCCTATCGTCATTCCCATCCAACCACCGTTTTGGGGCTGGAACAATTGCAATACATGCGGGACGAATCAGTGGAACCAGTGGAATCAGTGGAATCAATGGAATCAGTGGAATCCGTGGAGTCCTTGGGTAGGAGGTACCGCCGGAGGCTGGGGTGGCGGACCCGGAGGCTGGGGCGGTGGTGGCGGCTTTGGTGGTTTTTAAAGTCTTCGGCCAAGAAAATTCAAACACCAATAGATAGTCCAAATCACCATAAAACCAAGCATTCAAACCCGTATCGGTCTGAATGCTTTTTTTATGGTGGGGAAAGTACTGCTACAGAAAGCAAAAACGAGCCCTGTCTAAGAGGACTCGCTTCAATACAAGATCATGGTTTCACTGATCAAGAATCACGTTTCTGTGAGTTTGGACCTGTTGGAACCTTGTCACGCTCGCGATTGGGACGCATCTGATTGGACTGTGGACGGCGATCCTTGCCAGCGTCCCTGCCGTTTTTATCAGATTTTTCCTTACTATATTTGGGCTTGTCTGACCGTTCGTTTCGTCCTTGACCAGAGCGATCGCTTGAACCATTAGTTTTATCCGACCGGTCAGGCTTGTTCTGACGGGGGTGGAATCGCTTGCGTTCCTTTCGCTCTCCATTTGTATGGGAGCCATCCTCTCGCGTTATGTCCTGGCGGATGTCAATAATCAGATCATTCCCTGAGTCATCCTGCATCATCTCGCTGTCATCAGAACCCAAAGCGGATTTCACTTTGCGCAACACAAAGTACGGACAACCAAAGTTGCAGAACTCGTGCAAGTACTCATCCAATGCGGCGATTCGCTGCTCGAACGGTACTTTGCGATTGACGTCTGTATAAAATCCACGCAGACGAAGCTGACCATATCCCCAATCGCCTACGATGTAGTCGTATTTGTCGAGGATGTCGCTATAGCGCTCCTTGAATGCTTCCGGATTCCAGCCGTCGCGATTTTCTTCCATGACTTCATAAGTACCGGCTTGCGTGCGAATCAAGACCGCTTCCTCCTAACACATGTAAACTACGTCCATCTTACCATATTTCATGAAACATGCGATAAATTTCCCACGAAAACAGCTGCGCTTCCCTGGACATTCTATCGTGTAGGGGGTGTTATCATTGAAAAAGACATGGTTGTATCCTGCTATCGCTGGTATTGCGCTCTTGGCTTCTGCTTGTGCGAACAACGCTGCGCCCAACTACACGCATCCAAACAAGGCGACGACGAACCAGGCAGCTCCTCACGTAACCAACTTTGATGGCTTGCACGTCCGTAACTATGACGGAACGCGCCGCACAGACTTCGATGGTATCCACACAAGAAGTTACAACGGCATGCACCAGACAGGTGTAGACGGTGTCCGTACTGGAGCCTATGACGGGCTTCACGTGCGGAATGGGATTGGGATCAGCAGTGCACCTGGCGTAAGAGATGGCGTGTATCCTCACGTCAACAATTACAACACGTACACAAATGGCGTACGCCCATACCATGCCTTTACTGATGGCACTGGCACAGCAGGTACTGGCATCACTGGTACTGGTACCACAGGCACCCTCAGCACTGCTCCTGGAACAACCGGGACGAGACATTCCGTTTACCAGAAGCATGCCTGGAACCGTGGTGGAGCAGGTGTCATGCAAACTAGTGCACCAAAGATGGGCTACGTCCAAACCAATCGTCAGCAATTGCATACCGCTAGTGCGAACCATGTGTATGTAGACCGTGATGCATTGGCTCAAGCTGTTGGAAATGTGACGGCAAGCTGCCCGGGAGTTCAACGATCCACTGTGCTCGTAACCGATGAAGAGATCTTCGTTGGTCTGAACACTCAAGGTGGAGATGCACGAACTGCCAAGCATCAGGCCAAAATGAATGCCATGTCGGTTTCACCACGTTACTACAAAGTATACGTGACCGACAACCAAAATGACATTCAGGAAATCTCGCGTGTTGCCAGCCGTTCGAGCAATGTGCATTCAGCACGTACAGAAGATATCGCAAGCGTTGATGCATTGATCAAGCGCATGGGCGGTACGACGGATGGTGAGCAAGCACGTACAAAGAGTCATGTCCAAGCCCCCTCTAAGAGCACGAAAACCCATATGGGTACAACCAGCCGTTAACACCTTTTTTCCAGGGTAAACAG
This sequence comes from uncultured Brevibacillus sp., assembly GCF_947502445.1. Lineage (GTDB taxonomy): Bacteria > Bacillota > Bacilli > Brevibacillales > Brevibacillaceae > Brevibacillus. Next base: position 36,076 of record NZ_CANMZW010000004.1, on the reverse strand, counting down.
CAACCCCCGCCTGTGTGCAATCAGCCGCAGGTGGGGGTTCCCATTATTTTTCCGTGTTATTGTGCTTGTGCAATGCTTTCTTTTGCAATGCTTTCTTTTGCAATGGTTTCCTTGGCAGCGCTGGCTTGTTCATGAGCATGATACGAACTGCGAACAAGCGGACCCGCTTCCACGTGGCTGAATCCACGCTTCATGCCTTCCTCTTTCAACCGAGCAAACTCATCCGGATGGTAGAAATTTTCTACCTTCAAATGCTTCTTCGTCGGCTGCAGGTATTGCCCGATCGTCATGATGTTCACATCTACAGAACGCAAATCGTCCATAGTCTCGATAATTTCCTCGATCGTCTCGCCAACGCCGATCATCAGGCTAGACTTGGTTGGAATTTGTGGCTGGAATTCTTTTGCTTTTTTCAACAGCTCAAGGGTCCGATCATATTTGGCACGCGCACGTACGCGGTCAGACAAACGGCGAACCGCTTCGATATTGTGATTGAGCACATCAGGACGCGCATCCATAACCACTTTTAGTGCATCCCAATTTCCCATGAAATCCGGAATGAGCACTTCTACAGAAGCAAATGGCAGTCTGCGGCGAATCGCTTTGATCGTTTCTGCAAAAATTTGAGCTCCTCCGTCTGCCAAATCATCACGAGCAACGGACGTCACAACCACGTGCTTCAGTCTCATTTGTTCGGCTGCTTCTGCCACGCGCTCTGGCTCTGCCACATCCAGCTCAGTAGGAAGTCCGGTTTTTACCGCACAGAACCTACAGGCACGGGTACATATATCTCCCAATATCATAAATGTTGCCGTACCACTGGCCCAGCATTCATGAATATTAGGGCATTTGGCTTCCTCACAAACCGTATGCAATGTTTTACTGCGCATTGTTTGTTTCAGCTCTTTAAAGCTGGCTAATTCCGATCCTGATACAAGGTTAATCTTGAGCCACTCCGGCTTTCGTTGCGTCATTGGGCCCACTCCTCATCTGACTTGGTCAAGACTTAGGTCTAGACTTGGGTCTAGACATGGTCAATCTTCATTATAGAGGTTGGATATAAGAGGGGCAACCTCTTTCCATGGACTAGCGCATTTCGCCAAGCTGATGAACGCGATGACGTCCTCCCGCTTGCTCCATGAACGGCTTTAAAATTTGTAGCTCCCTGTCTTGGCAGGTGAACAGAAAAATTTGCTGGCTCTCTCCCAGCCTCACTACGTACTCCAGCGTCCGGCGCAGTCGCTCCTGATCATAATGGACAAAGTGATCATCGAGAAAAATCGGCAAAGGCTCTGTTTCTTTGCAGACATGCCTGAGCAGTGCCAGCCTCTGGGCAAAATAAAGCTGATCCTGTGTGCCCGTGGAGCATTGATCTTGGCCGAGTACGAGCTGCCGGGACGGCTCAAGCAAGCGAATTGCAAATCCTTCACGTGGGTCCAATCGCACATCCTGGTATGTTCCACCTGTAATCTGGGAGATGACTTCGGAAGCCTGATGATTGACAGCTGGCGACACATCTCGATTCCACTCTGCCATCGCCTCCTGCAGGGCATCACGGGCGATTTGCAGGGCATCACGTCGGAGTTGCAGCTGTCTAAGCCCGTTTGCCGCTTCCTCTTGCTCTGCTTTTGCTTCTGCGACAGATCCTGTTTCATGTGCTCCGATTTGTCCATTCGCGCCTGCAATCTGCTCCCGTAATTCCTGTAAGCGGCTATCCGCCTGCGATAGTTCAGCTTGCAGCAAATCCCGCTCACTTTCCCTGACCGCTTTTTCCTTTTCCAGACAGCTGCGCAGCGATTCACCCCAGCCATTTATGAGAAATGCTTCCTCATCACGCTGGTTCATATGCGCTGCCATTTGTCGAGACTCTCGGGTATGGATGCTGTTTTGCAGCTCCTCCCTTTTTTTCAGAAGTTCATCCCAACTGGCTGCCCCCCAGCGCGAAACGAGCTGTAGCAGCGAGTCATCGAGACGGGCAACCTCCTCCTGAAGTCGTTGCCAGTCCTCTTTTGGTACACTACCGCTTGCCATGCCCCCTGCCTGTCTGCTCTCTTTTCCACGATAGATCACAAAAGCCGTACCTGCAAAAAGAACAGAGAGGCCAAGCGCAATTACCCCCAGGATGCTATGCTCCGTAAAGAATGCCAGAATGCCCAAGAGCAGAAATCCACTACCGGTTCCCCACAGCAGTATTTTTCCACGCCGTTGTTTTTTGAGATTTTCCCCTTTGCTTGAACGGCCTTGCCTACGCGGACTCGCCATGGCTACGGCAGCCATGTTTGCCAGCTCCAGATGGCATTGCTCCCGGCGCCTCTGTAGCTGAATGCCTTGCTCGTAATCCTGCTGTAAGCGCAAGTGATCGACTTCGCCATTTCCCACTGATGAAGTCTCTTGGCCATTCTTACTATGAATCTGCATTAGCTTTTCCAAAGCAGCTTTTGCTTCCTGATGGATTCGCTGTTCCTCTGGAGAGCCTGCTGCCTGCTCCCACCATTCCCAGCTCGTTTGTCCCGGAGGCAAATAGCTTTTTTGCCAGCGCTCCTGCCACATCTCGTTACGTTGCTGCATGTGCTCTAGTCGCTTTAGCAACTTCTCGCGCATTTGTGCCAGCTCTGCACGCTCGTCCTCCCACTGAGCCATTTTTTGTGTCAACTGACTGATGACTTTCCATGCTGCTTCCCTGTTTGCCAACTCCTGTTCCTTTTGGGCTGCCAGCGTAGCGGCCTTTCCCAGCAGCGTATTTTCTGCTCTTTCCTTTTTACCAATACCCGCCAGATCGCGATCCAGCTCAGCCAATATTTTGTTCACCGCGGGATTCGCATCATCTGTTGCGGTCAATGAAGGCATCAAATGCTCCGCTGCTGACAACGGCTCCCGTCTGATCCAGGTGATATCGGTAAACAAGCTGCGCGTAAGGCCCAGATGCTTTTCGATAAAATTGCGTTCCTTGCGCCTGTCCTCCAAATAAATATCGGTCAGCTCTGTCCACTCCGGGTCCAAAAAAATTCGTGCCTGCTCACGGTCCTTGTTCAGATAGCGGTGCAATCGGTACGTTTTTCCTCCGAGCTGGTAGGTAATGATTGTTTCGTAATCTCCTTGATGCCATGGTCGGTATTTTTCGTATTCAGCTAAATAACGCGCCGACTTGACATAATCTTTTTTCATGCCGTATAGAGCGGCTATGATCCCCTGCAGCAGTGTGGATTTCCCTGATTCATTCGGAGCCTCAAACACATTGATACCCGGAGCAAAACGGAAAACAGCATCCTGCCACTTGCCAAAGCCTTTGAGCTGGACCTCGTCAATTCTCACCTTTCGCTCCCTCCTATCAGGGCCAGCGCTTCCTTGCGCGCTTCCCTGATCTTTTCTCGCTCCGCCTCATCTGCTGCCTGTTCTTCCCATTGTGCCAGCTTGGCGAGCCAACGTCCCCACACGCCGCCTTCTGCCATCAGCTTGTCAGCATCCACATCTGGCCACGTCTGATCATAAAATTGAATCACGAAAAAACGGGAAGAAAATCTTTGCTTCAATACATCCGTTGCTGGCACAAAGTGCGTGGCCCGCTCCCCCGTAAACGTAACGTACAGCATATCTGTATCTCTTTCTTCAGCCAGCTCGCGCTCGATTTGATCGATCAGTTGTTCCATCGTCTCGATCCCTCCCAGAGTGAGCTCTCGCTTGCGTATTTGCCGCTGCATAACGGCGATCGCAGACAATTTCAATGCGCCCGAATCACTTAGCTCTCCATACAGGACACAGCGCGGTCCATCTTCTTTGGTTGTAAGCCCCTCGGGAGAGCCCGGATATGCTGCAAAAGGCTGTCTGGTTTTAGAATGGGTAAACTGCGCGGGCTTGTGGATATGTCCAAGCGCGACATAGTCCATTCCTGTTCCCTCCAGCTCCTGCAGAGATACAGGCGCATACGGATGATGCTCCTCCTTCACGCTTGTCAAAATGCTGGCATGAAGAACCATCAAATGATGCTGATAGCCATCCAGCTTGCCTGGAAATGTGATGAGAGGCGATTCATACACATGCGGATGTGGAAATCCCCAGCCATAGACAACACATGATTTTTCCGGAAATTCAAAGGCACCCCATTCCGGTGTAAACCAATAGACATTGCTGGACCATTCCAGTGTCTGATAAAAAGAATCGGAACGCCATGGATCGTGATTGCCCGGTGCGATGCACACAGGAACAGGGGCCAGACTCGCAAACAGATCGCGTAAAAACAATGCTGTCGACCGCCTGCCTCCGTGATACTCCAAAAGATCACCGGCGATGAGCCAAAAATCTACCTGCTTGTCCCATACGAGATCGCGAATCCGGCGCATGGTACTGCGAAAATCATCCTGACGCAGCTCGTATAAGCCCGCCAAAGATTGAAGCGGTGCATCCAGATGGACATCCGCTGTATGTATGAATGTTAGCAACAGCCTTCAACTCCTTACATGACAAACCCATCATCAAATGGTACACTTTGGACAGAATTGTCAAATAGACGAACATACTTTCCCTTAATGATACAGGAAGAATAGACCTCTTGGAAGGAGTGTTTCTCATGCGAATCGCGTATTTGGATTGTTTTTCGGGAATTAGTGGGGACATGCTGCTTGCGGCATTGGTTGACGCAGGAGCAGATCGGGAACGAATTGAAGCACAATTGCGCAAGCTCTCACTGGGGGCATTTCGTCTCGAGTGGAAAAAGGTTGTGAAAACAGGTGTAAGCGCCTTGAAGCTGGATGTGATTGACGAATCAGCCCCAAGCGCTCCCCCATTCAAACAGCTAAAGGTGCTTGGCAACGACCACGTTCACCGCGGCTACAAAGAAATCGTAGAGATGATCGAAGCTGCTGATCTCGCTCCACGCGTGACAGCTAGAGCACTTGCTATCTTTGAGAAAATTGCTATTGCAGAGGCGAAAATTCACAATGTCCCTGTAGAAACGGTTCATTTTCATGAGGTGGGCGCGCTGGATTCCATCGTCGATGTCGTCGGTATCGCACTCGGTCTGGAAGAATTGGACATCGATGAGCTGTATTCTGGTCATGTCCCTACCGGAAATGGCTACGTACGCTGCGACCACGGTCTGTACCCTGTTCCAGCTCCTGCGACCATGGAAATGCTGATTGGCATTCCTCTGCGCAAAACAACGATTCAAAAAGAGCTGACCACGCCTACAGGTGCTGGTGTCGCTGCTGCTCTGGTTCGGGAGTTTGGACCGCTTCCAGCAATGACCGTTGAATCGATCGGCTACGGCGCTGGTACGCGCGATCTGCCGGACCAGCCTAATGTTCTGCGTCTTTTGATTGGACACGCTAATTAACACGACTTTTTAACATAGAAAACCCTCCCAAAGGACATGGTATTAATGAGCCATGGTTATCTTGGGAGGGTTTTTGTTGATTCAAGGTTTTGCACTTTTGGATATTATTTTCCGAACTTCAATTACATTTGTAATTCTGCTGATCATGACACGCCTTTTGGGAAAAAAGCAGCTGAGTCATCTTACCTTTTTCAACTATGTTACAGGTATTACCGTTGGATCGATCGCTGCCGAGATTGTGAGCAAACCGGATATGCCCCTCGCAAGTGGTCTAACGAGCCTGATTTGGTGGACATTTTTAACCATGCTTGTCGGATATATCGGAATAAAATCATCCAAAGCACGAATTGCAATCGACGGAGAGCCAACCATCGTCATCCGCGACGGGCTTATTATCGATTCAGCGCTGGCAAAGACACGCTTAAATCTAGATGATCTAAGCATGATGCTACGCGAGAGAGATGCTTTCTCCATCAAAGAGGTTGAGTACGCGATATTGGAGCCACATGGTAAACTGAGTGTTCTCAAAAAGGCGGAGTATCAACCTGCGACAAAAAAGGATGTACGAACAAAAATAGTCCGCCCTCGCTTTATTCCAAGTGAAATTATCTCCGACGGCAAATACGTAGAAAAAAACCTGGAGGAATTAAAGATCAGTCGAACCTGGGTAGAGAGACAGTTAGAAAAGGCCGGGATTCATTCGGTCGAGAATGTTTTTTATGCAGAGCTACAAAGTGATGGCAGCCTGTATATTGATCAGCGAGATCCCAAGCCCTAACTCATTTTTACCGTAGCAGCTTGAAAAACTCGCGCATGAACCCAGGCAAATCCGGCCAAGCATGTCCGGACACCAGATTACCGTCCACATGGAGAGTATCCGTTTGATAGATGGCACCGCACGCTTCAACATCCGGTCTGCACGCCTGGTAAGCAGTCATTTCTCTGCCTGCGAGATGCTCTTTTACAATCGTGAGCACTTGTGAGCCGTGGCAAATGGCAGCTACCGGTTTGTTTGCTTCAAAAAAATGCGCAACAATCGGTTTTAGATTCTCATTGAGGCGGATGTGTTCAGGAGCACGTCCTCCCGGGATAATCAAGGCATCGAATGCCTCGGGATTAATTTCTGCAAAAGAAGTATGGGCAGGGAGCTGATAAGCAGGCTTTTCCGTGTACGTTTCACTGTGCGCTTCAAAATCGTGGCAAACCGTGTGCAGCACTTTGACAGTCGGTGCTGCAATGACCGTTTCAAACCCTTCTTCCAAACAACGATAGTAAGGATAAAATACCTCCAGGGCCTCCACTGCATCTCCTGTTACGATCAACACTTTTTTGCTCATCAGACAGCCTCCTCATGACTTGTTTTTTGGAAAGCAAGCCTCCCGATTTTCCAATTCTTTGAAGAGGCTTCTCATTCCTGCTAGGTTTAGAGCAATTTTACATTACTTTCCTGAGTCCCCAGCTGTACAGCCTGCTGGTAGACCCTTTTTAGCGGGACCCCTGCCTCATCAGCCAGCTTGGCGCACACAGCATACTCAGGTGCGACCTGTACACGCTTCAGCCTGTGATAGCCGAGCTTGACTACTACTTCTCCCCATTCGGTCTGGACCTGAATAAAGCGGCGCGCCAGTCGATGGCAATCTACAGGGAACGAACGTATGCCAAAGGTTGTTGTTTCGGTAAACAGGATCGTTTTCAACGCCTCTGCCTGGCTTTGGTAGCACATCACCTGCAGTAGTGTGCCCGGCCGGCTTTTTTTCATCGTTACGGGTAGAAAGTGCACATCGTTTGCTCCGGCGCGCAAGCATTGCTCCATAACATATGCCAGCCATTCGGGGCTTGTATCGTCCAGATTGATTTGCAGAAGCAGCATCCCTTCATCGATATGCTCTGCCTGATGATCTTTTTGTTCATAAAAGCGCGGAATGTGCTGATGCAGCTCCTGCTCTGCTTCTCCCACTTTGAGAACCGCCAGTCCTTTTCCGTGCACGACCTTCTGTAGTTGCCCACTGTACGCACCCAATGGCTGCACACCAGCCTCCCGTAACCAGATCATGGCAAGCGGCGAGAAATCAGATGACTCGGCAAAGGAAGAAGCCTTGACCTCTTTTACAAAAAATCCTGTCACAAGCTCCAATAGTGGCAAAGGGAGCATCTCAGGTATCGGGAGCTGTTGTATGAACAGGGGCAAGAATTTTTGATCGATGGGGCATACTGTTAGCAGCGAAGCCAACGCAGTTTCCTCACGCTCCCATTGTTCCTTTTTGCAGTAAGCCCGGTACGGCTCAGCCAACTGCCTGATTCGTGTCCACTCTTGTTCACAGCTTTCAGCGCCCGACACAAAAGCTTCCAGTGCTTGCTGAAGTGGATCTACAAGACTTTGCAGTGTAAGCGAATCCTCTGATCGTATGACCAGCTTCGTCATGTTTGTGCCTCCATTTTCTTGCTTCTGCTCTTTTCTAGCATCATACACCAAAACGAATAAACGCTGGTTGAAAAAACACCTTCCAAAAAGTATCTAGGATAAACGGATACCGCTGGCAGAAACTACAAAGGAGACTATCTGGGCCTGGAGGGAGACGGAATGCGAGTTTTCCGCCTAATCATTCAGATCAGCTTGTGTGTGGCTGCTGTAATCATGCCAATAGAAAGTGTTGTACGCGCAGCTCCATCTGCTCCACAGGGAGACCCGATTTTGCAGGCGCGACTACAGCTTTTTCAGCGAATGGAATCCGTTTACGGCATTCCATGGACGTATTTGGCAGCCATTGACCAATACGAGCGGACGATGAAAATACGTAAAAAGCAAGTAAAAGAAGCCGAATCCTCCTCTCGTCTAACCGCTATCGATATCCCCGGGGACCGCTGGAGCGGAAGTTTGAATCCTGAAGAAGGCGATACCAATCCTGTTTCCATTCAGTTTTTCGATGGGATGGGCAGAGATGGTGATGGCGATGGGAAGGCAGATCGCAACAACGATCTGGACGCACTCACTTCACTTATTCACTATTTGTCTTCGTACGGCTTCTCTCATGACGATTGGCAGATTGGGCTCTGGTCGTATTACCAACGAGACCGCTCCGTTAAAACGATCCGACAGTTTGCCCAGGTATACGCAAAATATCAGCATTTGCACCTGGACGACCGACATTTCCCTATTCCCGCCCGCTATGAGTACAGCTACCGCAGCACATGGGGCGATGCTCGCGGCTGGGGTGGCCGGCGAATTCACGAGGGAACAGACATTTTCGCGGGGTATGGTACACCCGTTTTGAGTACGGCCTACGGCGTCATCGAAGTTATCGGCTGGAATCGCTATGGCGGCTGGCGAATCGGCATGCGTGACATGGGCAATGTGTATCATTATTTCGCTCACTTGAATTCTTTTAAGAAGGGTTTAAAGCCTGGCGATATCGTCGAGCCAGGACAAGTCATCGGATCTGTCGGCAGCTCGGGATATGGCAAACCTGGAACAGCAGGAAAGTTCCCTCCCCATTTGCACTACGGGATGTACCGGGAGACGGGTGGAGCTGATTGGGCATTTGATCCCTATCCGTATTTGAGACGGTGGGAGCGGCAGGGGCGGAAGCGGTGACTCCTTGTTTGGAGATGTGAGATGCTATAGTGGGGAGAAGTCTGTTTCCATTCTGCGCTCCGGTCTACACCCGCATAGAGGTATAGACTGTTCGCTCCAGAACGATTCAGGGGGAAACGCAAAAGTCGCGGCGCTACGTTGCTGACTCATGGGTTGCGTTTCTGGTCCCCTGAATTCGTTCTTGCGCTGGGTAGGGTTTCGCTAGTCGCTACGCCTGGAAACAGCCTTCTCCTGCGTTGCTGTAGTGACATTAACAAGCTGGGAAGCGGTGAGTCACCGCTTCCTTTTTTGTGAATCAGAAAAGAATAAAACACTTCACGGGAAGAAGCCTTTCCTTATTGACACAAAAGAAAAATCATAACTATAATGAAATCACCAAATTTGGACGATCGTCCAAAAAAGAGGTGTATGGTTTTGTCACGTTCTCCCCTATCCCAGACCAAAGCAGAGGCGAAACGGGCTTTTTTGATCGAGCAGGCTACGCTTTGTTTGGCCCAAAAGGGGTATGCCCATGTTTCACTGCGCGACATCGCCAAGGAATCAGGGGTGTCTCTTGGTATCCTGCATTATTATTTTGCGAGCAAGGAAGATTTGCTGCTTGCTATCATTTCCAGCTATAAAGAAGGCTTCGTTGCAGAGCTGGAGCGTGAGGTTGTAGAGGCACCTCTGGACGACTGGATGGCTTCTTTCTTTGCTGTTCTGCACCGCAGCCTGACACGGGACAAAGACCAGCATCGCCTCTGGTACGACTTGCAGGTCCAAGCCATGTACGTCCCGGCTTTCCACGCGCAGGTTAGCCAGATTCGCAATCGCCTGCACAGCTTGATCATGCGAATGCTGGAAAGAGTAACAGACGCTGACGGATCATCGCTCGCGGTCGAAAAAGAAGCGGCGGCCTCCACTCTGTATTCACTGATCGACGGTCTATTCTTGCAATCCATGCTGTCCGAATCATCTGACCATAAAAACGCCATCTCCCAATTTGAGCAGACGTTTCCTTTTATCGTTCAATCGCTTTTTCTTCCATCAAGCAATGTCCATACTTCCACCAAGTGAGGTGAAGTTTCTTGTCTATCCTGTCCTTCCAAAATCCGGCTACCGGTGAGCATTTCGGCTCGCTTACAGAAGCAACGCCCGAACAGGTACAGCAAACAATGGAGCGAGCCCGCATCGCCTTTACGGCTTGGTCAACGACTTCATTGGCGGAGCGTCTGCGCTATCTTGCAAAGCTGCGACATTATTTGGTCGAGCACGGCGAAGACCTGGCACAAAAAATCAGCCAGGCTACCGGCAAAATCGCTTTGGAAGCGTATATGACCGAAATATTTGTGACTGTTGATACCATCCGCTTTTATGAAAAGAATGCCATGCAAATGCTTTCTGCCCAGGAAGTGCCTACTTCTCTCGTTCTATGGCCGAAAAAGTCGTACATCCACTACAAGCCGATGGGGGTCGTAGCGGTCATTTCGCCGTGGAATTATCCCTTCCAGCTATCGCTTATTCCCGTTCTGTCTGCACTCGTAGCCGGTAATACGGTTGTGCTCAAGCCCTCTGAAATAACCCCCTCAACAGGGCTCATGATTGAGGAGCTGTTTCGAGCCGTTCCCTTGCCTGATGGAGTCGTATCAGTCTTGCATGGAGGACGCGATGTCGGGCAGGCACTTGTAGCAGCGCGGCCAGATAAAATCTTCTTCACAGGCTCTGTTGCAACAGGAAAAAAGATCATGGCAGCGGCAGCGGAGCATCTCATCCCAGTAGAGCTGGAGCTTGGGGGCAAGGACCCGATGATCGTCTTTGAGGATGCTCACCTCGAAAGAGCAGCTAACGGAGCGATCTGGGGAGCTTTTACCAATTCGGGCCAGGTCTGCATGTCTGTCGAGCGTCTCTATGTTCATGAGCGGGTCTACCCACAATTTCTCAAGCTGATTACGCAAAAAGCATCTGCTCTGCGACAAGGCTATCCAGAGGACGCAGAGGTCGGCTCGATGACCTCCCCCCAGCAGCTCGGAATCATCCGCCACCATCTGGAAGAAGCCTTCGCCAAAGGGGCAAAGGCTGTTATCGGCGGTCAGGTCTCACATGGCAGCATGTTTATCGCCCCAACTATTTTGACCGATGTTACAGCTGATATGAAAATCATGAAGGAGGAGACTTTTGGACCGATCCTGCCGATCATGACCTTTTCCACAGAAGAGGAAGCAATCCGGCTTGCGAATGCCTCTCCCTACGGCTTGAATGCCTCTGTATGGTCAAAAGACAAGACAAAAGCCCAGCGCGTTGCAGAGCAATTGGAAAGTGGAAATGTCTGCATCAATGATGTCATCATCAGCTATGCCAATCCTCATCTGCCATTTGGCGGCGTCAAGCAAAGCGGCATCGGCAGGTATCGTGGCCCATTCGGGCTCCACGCCTTTACACATAGCATTTCGATCATTCATGATCCCGGCACACGCAAACGCGAGGTCAACTGGTATCCGTATACAAAAGACCAGAAAATCATGTTTGTCGGCCTGACCCATTTCTTGTTTGGGAAAAAACGCAAGTGGAGCCGTCAAACCATCAGAGCGATCTGGCGAGAAGTACAGCGGCTGTTTTAACTGATTACTTGATCGTTCCGTACCCCACTACTTCCATATTGATCGTAACGTTGAATCTGGCCTTCTGATAAAGCTCCATGGCGATAGGTCTCGTCCAATTCCCGTAGTACTTTTGCCGTAGACTTTCTTCTAAACTGGCCGGATCAACACCCTCTTTTTGCAGACGTTGTACTAATTTCTGCGTCTCTTTTTTTATTTCGCTCTCCAACTGCTTTTTTAATTGAGTAAGCTCTTTGTTCGACTTGAGATCCTTACTGCCTGTGTATCCAACTAGCATTCCTCTCAACTCGAGTTTCATCGAAATCATTGGATGATCTAGATTCCCGTTGCTCCTTACTTTGGATTTTGACCATACGAAATCTAAGACAACCTGCTCAGTCTTTGACCCTTTACCTGACTGCTCTTGAAATTCAAAGCTCATCCGGGGCAGTCTTTTTCTGCCTAGCAGCGCTTGAATCAGCGCTCCCTCCCGTTGCGAAACGGAACCAATCATTTTCTCGTCTTTAAACAGGGCTACCTTGGTAATTTGAATGTCATCGTCTTCCTTGACCAAGTACGGTAAATTCATGTCAGACACTTCATTGGTCATCATATACACGCTATCTTGAATACTCGTAAACGACGAAAATGCCGTTTCTACGCGAGGACGCAAGAGGTCATTCAAATACGTGTTCAATTCCGGCTTGTTTTGATAGGAAGCGCGAATCAGATCTGCGGTATTCCCTTTCACGATTGCCACAAACGCGTTTTCCCCCACGCTTGGATTGCGGTAGAGGTCCAGAACTATCTTGCGTATCCCTACCTTGCGCGCATATTCCTCGTTAAATAAAATTACCCGGAGTTGGGAAAGCGACATGGTGCGCTCCGCTTTCGTCGACATTTTAAGCATGGCTTCACTCATTACGGTCGCGACCGTGGAATAAACCTGCGTCTTTTCCTTGCTGTGCGATGGTACTGGCGTAGATACGCTCACCTTCACATCTTTTTCATTGATATAATCAAATCCGATGACGCCGATAAACGCCATATCTTCAAGCGATGGCCTCTCGATTTCGGAAGAGCATCCTGAAAAAAGTGTGCCCCCCACTATCAACACAAGCATGTATGCAGCAAGACGAACGATCATGGCGCCTTCCCTCCGTTTCCAAAACGGATAGCGTGAAGGAGTAACAAAAAAAGCGGCCAGAGAACGAGCCCATACCCCAACCAAAGTGTCACCTTGTGGAAGAAAAACTCCTGATACTCGAGCGGAATCCAGCTTCGGATTAAAAAGTAAGAGACTACAGCCGGAAATAGCAAATGCCACAAGCGTTGTTTGCCTGCCATCTCTTCAATCCCACTTCTCGCCACCCACAAATACGTAGTACAGGTGCTCAAAACGAGGAACACCCACAAGCCAATTCCCAGATTCTCCACCCGTTCCAAAAAGGATAGTTCTACAGCCTTGAACAAATTTAAAATCGGATAAACTAGATTAGCAATCTCCCATTCAGAAAAATAGGCGACACTCGTGAGCAAAATGAGTACATAGACCGTTACGACGATCCAGATTCCGATGGCCGCATGTCGGAACGCTTTTTCCTTTTGCTTGATATACGGGTAGTAAAACAAGAGAACCTCATAGCCAAACATACTCGCATACGATTGGTTAAAGGCATCCAGCATATCTGCCAGATTCGTGTTGAATAAAGGAAAAATATGCATGATACCGCCCTTTTGAAAACCCCATTGCAGATAGTAAAACATCCATGCGGTAAAAAAGAAGGAGATGATACAAAAGCGCGCTATTAGCTTGATCCCGCAATTTGTGATGTACAGCATAACCAGCACCAGACCAAGCAAAGGAATTGTAATTGTTTCGTTATTAATCATTGAGGTCTGCACAAGTCGGACATAGTCGGAATTGACCGAGGTAACGCTCAGAATGGCATACACAATGATGATCAGATTAAAAAATCGACCCCAAAATTTTCCGAGTAATTTTACATTAATCACAAATAGAGAATCATCCGGATATCTTTTGCAAATCGCTACGATCGGGAACAGGGAAAGCGTAACAATGATCCCCAGAACAAGAGGAAACCACCATTGGTTGTAGCCCATCCTGCTCAACGCATTGGATAAGGTAAGCAGATTCACTCCGATGATCGTGTTTACGACAAGGCCAATTACGTGGTACGGATTCAGGCTAGTAATTTTTCCACGGTCCATCTATCTTACTCCTCGCCAATCGGCCTTACTTTCTCTCGCTCAGCACGGGACATGCGGTTACGAAAAACAATAAACTTCATCGGGGCACGGAAAAGACTGTTGAACAAATCCGTCCACTGCCGAGGTATTCCTGGAGTCATGTACGGTGTACCCAGCGACGTCAGGTTCAATAAATGGGCAAATAAAAAAGCCAGCATAAGTAGCTGCCCGTATAAGCCGAGAGCCCCTGCAATGATGATGAACGCATAGCGGATAAGCCGAATCGCATTACTCATTAAGAAGTTCGGTGGTAGGAATGACAACAAAGCAGATATAGAGACGAGAACAATCAAAATATTACTGGCCAGCCCCGCTTGCACAGAAGCTGTCCCGATCACGATACCGCCTACGATACCGATCGTTTGACCAATCTTGGTAGGCATGCGAATTCCTGCCTCTCGCAAAATTTCAATAACCAGTTCCATAAACAACACCTCAAGTACAGGTGGAAATGGTACTTTGCTGCGAGATTCAGAAAGGATGGTCAGGAGCGCTGGCGGGAGCATTTCTGGATGATAGGTCAGAACAGAAACGTATCCAGAGGTCAGCATAATCGTAATAAACAGGCCAAAAAACCGAATAAAGCGCAATAGGCTGGCAGTCGACCACCGATTGTAAAAGTCTTCAGGGCTGCTGAACATCTCCAGGAAAGAGGAAGGACAGATCGCTGCCTCCGGGCTGCCATTTAATATGATGAGAATGCGACCATCCAAGAGCGCCGCCGTTGCATTATCCGGTCTGTTGGTCAGCCCAAATTGCGGAAACGGTGAATAGGGTTTATCCTCGAGCATTTGCTTGAGAACCGCCATACCTACAAAGCCTTGGTACTGGACATTTGCGATGCGCGTTTTGATCCGTTCTACATTTTGATCATTCGCGATTTTATCCAGGTACATCACTGCCACTTTATTATGAGTCTCCGTACCGATCGTGTACGTGCATATTTTCAGATTAGGTGTAGTCAGTCGTCGGCGGAGCAAGGACACGTTAATTTGCAGCATTTCAACAAAAGAATCCTGAGGCCCGAGAACTGTCGCTTCATTTTCTGATTGTGAAATGGCACGATGTTCTACCTGAAAGGTGTTGATCTCGAGTACAAGATCACGCTCGGGAAAAATCAGAACCGTGTGCCCTCGTAGTAATGCATTGATCGCTGTTTCAAATTCGTGCATGGCAATTCCTTTGGCAAAAGGCAGCACTTGCAAAGGGTCTCTGCCATCAGAGCGTTGCAGGGGCAAAAATATCGTTTCATACAGCTGTGTATTATCAACCATCGTTTCCAGAAAAAAAACATGTACCACTTCGTCATTCATGACCCATGACGTGCTGTTCAAATCGTCCACGTTTTGCATTTGTGCTTTGATGCGATCAGAGGTAATGGTCGTGCCCTGATCGTTTGAATGGGTGCGGCCGGAGGCTTTTGCAGCGACCAGCTTATCTACTTGGCTTCTCCACCACTCTTTTGCTGACACGATAGATCCCCCCAATCGCCTCTACAGGAAAATCCTTCTTACTTTGACCATCCAGTGGTGTTTTTATCCAAAAAGAAAAGACGAGAGCCTGTGCCCTCGCCTTTTTTCTGACCGCTTATTTACTTGCTTCCCTTTACGCAAATTGTTTTGTCAGGTTAGCCATTTCAATTGCTGCTGCAGCTGCCTCCCAGCCTTTGTTGCCCGCTTTCGTGCCTGCACGCTCGATAGCCTGCTCGATGCTGTCCGTCGTCAGCACACCGAAAATAACGGGAATCCCGGTGCTGAGCGAAAGAGCTGCCACTCCTTTGGCCGTTTCATTGCATACATAGTCAAAGTGAGGAGTAGAGCCACGAATGACTGCCCCGAGTGTCACCACAGCATCGTAGCGTCCGGACTCTGCCATCTTTTTGGCAATCAGCGGAATCTCAAATGCCCCTGGCACCCATGCTACATCAACGTGCTCCTCCTCTACACCATGGCGCTTCAATGCATCAAGCGCACCGCCAACCAGCTTGCTGACAATCAATTCATTAAAGCGTCCAGCCACGATCCCGACGCGTAATCCCGTTCCTACTAAATGTCCTTCGAATGTTTTCATGATCCATTCCACTCCTTATGATTGAATGTGGAGCAGGTGCCCCAGTTTTTCTTGTTTGGTAGAAAGATAGCGTTTGTTGTGCTTATGCGCTTGCATCTGGATCGGCACCCTTTCCTCGACCTTTAGTCCGTAGCCGTCCAGTCCACGAATTTTGCGCGGGTTGTTCGTGAGTAGTCGCATCCTGTGCACACCCAGATCGCGCAGGATTTGCGCTCCGATCCCGTAATCACGCAGGTCAGCGGCAAAACCGAGCTTGGCATTCGCCTCGACTGTATCCAAGCCCTCCTCTTGCAGCTGGTAGGCGCGCAGCTTGTTAATCAAGCCAATTCCCCGTCCTTCCTGCCGCATGTACAAAAGCACCCCTCGCCCCTCTGCCTCGATTTGCTCAAGTGCAGCGTGAAGCTGTGGCCCACAGTCACAACGGTGAGAGCCAAAGATGTCTCCAGTCAAGCACTCCGAATGTACTCTGACGAGAATTTGTTCATCTGGGGTAATCTCTCCTTTGATCAGTGCGACATGCTCTTTTCCATCCAGCTCATTCGTATAGGCAGCGATCCGAAAATCACCGTATTCTGTCGGCAGCTGCGCCTCGACCTCCCGTTTGACGAGTGATTCGGTTCGCATCCGAAAACGAATCAGGTCTGCAATCGTGATCAGCTTGAGATCAAAGCGCTGGGCGATTTCCACCAGCTGTGGCAGCCTCGCCATCGTGCCGTCTTCATTCATAATTTCGCAAATGACCCCTGCCGGAAATCCCCCTGCGAGCATCGCCAAATCGACTGCCGCTTCCGTATGACCAGCCCTGCGCAGTACACCCCCGTTTTTGGCGATGAGCGGGAAAATATGGCCTGGGCGACGAAAATCATTCGGTCCTTTGGCGCCATCTTGCATCGCTTTGACGGTAAACGAACGCTCTTGTGCAGAAATCCCTGTGTGTGTCGTCTGTTCGTCAATCGAAACGGTGAATGCTGTTCCTTGCTTGTCCGTATTGTTTTCAACCATCGGTTTTAGCTGCAGACGGTCAGCATGCTCCTGTGTCACCGGTACGCAGACTAATCCTCTGCCATGCGTGACCATAAAATTAATCATTTCGGGCGTAGCCGCTTCTGCCAGGCAAATAAAATCACCTTCGTTTTCCCGGTCCTCATCGTCTACGACAATAATTGCTTTGCCCTGGCGCAAATCCTCCAGAGCATCTTCCATTCGATGAAACATGCCTGTCCCTCCCTCATTCACGCGAATCCGTTTTCCTGTAAAAAAGCCAGACTGAGCCCTTCTTTTTTGTTTGATTGTTCGCTGCCGGACGAGCGCTGATAACCAAGCAGACGCTCCACATACTTCCCGATGACATCTGCTTCCAGATTTACCGGATCTCCTGGTCGTCTGTCTTGCAAGCTCGTCTCAGCCAGCGTGTGGGGAATGATTGACACAGAGAAGCTGCTGTCATCTACGTCTACAACTGTCAGGCTAATTCCGTCGATGCAAATCGAGCCCTGCAAAATAACGTATTTCAAAAGCTCAGGCGCAGCTTTGATCCGAAACAACACGGCATTGGCATGAGGCTCTCGGGTTACAATCGTCCCGATGCTATCGATATGACCCGAAACGATGTGCCCGCCGAACCGATCACCCAGCTTCATTGCCCGCTCCAGATTGACACGCTGGCCCGGTCTAGCTTGCCGCAGGCTTGTTTTTTTCATCGTCTCCGGCATGACATCTACGGTAAAATGCCGCGAAGTGTGGGACGTAACCGTTAGACAAATCCCATTGACCGAGATGCTGTCGCCGAGTTGCACACCTTCCAGCACTTTGTCGCAACGGATGACGAGCCGGCTAGCCTGCTCACTTCCCGTAATCGTCTCCAAAACGCCTATTTCTTCTACCAGTCCTGTGAACATACGATCTCCTTTCCCAGCCCAGCTAGCTCCATCTCGGATAGCCGATGATGCGGATATCTTGCTCATCTACTTGCTCCACCTGTGTATGCGTGAGCACCACCGCTTCATCCATCGATGTCAACCCTTGACCACCAAATAGCGATGGAGCGCCATTGCCACCAATCAGCTTGAGTGAGACATAGCTGACGATCTTTTGAATCGCTCTCGCTTGCAAAAACGAACCGTTGACTTCTGCTCCGCCTTCCACCAAAAGAGAAGTAATCCCACGCTCACCGAGCACGGACAGCACAGCATCCACCGTCATGGGTCCTGCAACCGCAATGACCGTAACGCCTTTTGCGAGCAGCTCCTCTCGCTTTTCCCGGCATGACTCCTCTGTTGTGAAAATCCAGGTGGGTACATGCTCTACACCTTGGATAACACGTGCAGACAACGGCGTGCGTAAATGGCTGTCCAAAATCACCCGTACCGGCTGCCTGCCATACGTTTGTCCATTGCATCTTGCCGTAAGCTCGGGATCATCCGCTAACACCGTCCCAACCCCGACCAAAATAGCGTCATACTGTCTGCGCAGCTCGTGTACCTGTGCTCGCGCCGTACTTCCGGTAATCCATCGGCTATGTCCTGTAACAGAGGCGATTTTTCCATCGAGTGTGCTCGCTGTCTTAACTGTGACAAACGGGCGCTTCGTCGTGATGTAATGGAAAAAGACTTCATTGAGCTGTCTCGCTTCCTCTTCCTTCACCCCGACCGTCACTTCCAAGCCAGAGTCTCGCAGCTTTTGCACCCCATTTTCCGCCACGAGAGGATTCGGGTCCAAGACAGCAATTACTACCCGGCTTATTCCTGCAGCGACAACTGCGTCTGCGCATGGAGGTGTTTTTCCGTGATGACTGCACGGCTCAAGTGTGACGTACAAGGTAGCTCCTCGCGCACTATCTCCCGCCATTCGCAGCGCGTGTACCTCTGCATGAGGCTCACCTGCCCTAAGATGCGCACCCATACCAACTACCGCTCCATCCTTCACTACAACCGCTCCGACCAATGGATTCGGACTTGTCTGACCCAGTGCTGATTTCGCCAAGCCAAGCGCCATATCCATATATTGGTTGTCCCGTTCCATCTCGCGCTCCTTTCCTTGATAGCATCCAGCCAAAACAAAAAACCTTCGAAACCTCATTCGTTTCAGGGCATAGGGAAAGAAGCCTTCCCTCATTCGTTTTTTCGAAAAACAAATGAAGAAAGCATGCTCGATCTTCTCCCATCCGGACTTTACCGTCGGCTCTGGAATTACACCAGATCAGTCGCTTTCCTTTTAGTCAGCGAGTCGCGGGCTTTGGACACACCATGTATCATCACCGCCGGTCAGGAATTTCACCTTGCCCTGAAGATGCTACGATTTGAAATTAAAAATAAAAATGCCCGAGGAAAACATATCCCCAGGGCATCGAGAAACAAGCCTTGCTCCAACCGTTTTTTGCAAAAAACAGCTGAAAAGGCCATTCCAAATACCTTCTCCCATCCGGACTTTACCGTCGGCCTTGGATTTTCACCAAGTCAGTCTCTATCGATCCAGCTGATAGAGAGTCGCGGGCTCAGACGTGCGTTCGTCATTACCGCCGGTCGGGAATTGCACCCTACCCTGAAGGCTGGTATTCAGTTATGCAGAGTATAACACAATTTTAGTCGGGGCAGACATCTTTGTTTACAGTTTCATTCTTTTTACATGCAAAAAAGGATATGAGATCAACGAATTTGTGCATGGACATTCCACTTGGGAAACAGTACCATAACTAACAATGAGAATCATTATTGATTAACCTGTAGGGAGGTTTCTTCACATGCTTCGACTGACTCATCGCTCCGATTCGTTCCTTTTACGTATAGGCTTGCTGATTGTTTGCCTGTTTGCCATCGCTGGATGCAGCACTAGCAGCACACAAAATCAGCCAGCAGCCCCAGCAGCCGAAACTCCTGCTGCTCCCGCTTCCACATCCACTAATACAACCATCGCAGTAAAAGATGCCTATGGCACTGTTCAGGTGCCTGCCGCTCCCACCAAAATCGTCGTGCTGGATATCGGTGCTCTGGACAATCTGCTTGCCCTTGGCGTAAAGCCTGTAGGCGCTCCTTCGATCCTGAATCCGGGCGATCCGTTTCCTAAATACTTATCTGGTGCGGAAGGGATTCAAAACATCGGCTCTGTCAATGAGCCGAATCTGGAGGCTATCGACTCGATTAAACCCGACCTGATTATAGGAAACAAGGATACGCACGATCAGATTCATAGCAAGCTGGCTCAAATCGCTCCCACTGTCTTCGTGGAGTCTCTCGGTGTGACCTGGAAAGACAATCTTCTCGTCCATGCGCAGGCTGTAAACAAACCCGAAGAAGGCAAAAAGCTGCTGGAGGATTACAACAAAAAAATAGCAGAGCTGAAGGGAAAGCTGGACAAGCTGCCAAGCAAGCCACAAGTATCCCTTTTCCGCCCTCGGGAAGACAAAATTCAGATTTACTCGAACCATACGTTTAGTGGAACAATACTGGCTGACGCAGGTTTAGAGCGGCCAGCCGTCCAGCAAATCGACAGCTTCTCAAAAGATGTGACAGAGGAACAAATTGCTGATCTCGATGCAGATGTGATGTTCTGGTTTTCGAGAGACAACAGCTTTTATGAAAAGCTGCAAAAAAACTCGTTGTGGGGCACTTTACATGCTGTCAAAGCAAACAGCATCCATCAAGTAGACTGGGAAACGTGGATGAGCGGACTGGGGATACAGGCGGTCAACAGTGTCATCAATGATTTGAATAAGCATTTGATCGCTCAGTGATCAAGTGACGCGTTCGGGTTGTCTAATTAGACAGCCCTCTACGATTTTATGCTCGATGCCTTGGGGGTTCTGATTTTGAAACGCAGACTTAGCGGCTTGGTTGTGCTCTTCGTACTTGTTGTCCTTGGATTTTTCGCAAACATCGTGCTGGGACTCTCCCCCATCAAATTACATGTCATTTTCGAAGCCTTCACATCCTTTGATGGCTCGCGTGAACATCTGATTGTCCGCTCCGTACGTCTTCCACGCGCACTCATTGCGGTCATGGTAGGCTGCTCGCTGGCGCTGGCAGGTGGAATCATGCAAGCTCTCACCAGAAATTCGCTTGCTGGTCCCGAAATTTTTGGAGTAAATTATGGCGCTGCCCTTGCTGCTGTCTCTGCCTCCTTTTTACTCGGGACTAGCTCGCTCTCCCTTTTTGCCTGGTCTTCGTTTATCGGAGCCGGGGTAGCAGGCGCTGCCGTTTTTTTGATCGGTTCTATCGGATATGATCGACTGTCTTCCTTTAAGCTGGTTCTGGCTGGAGCCACGATGAATCTGCTGCTTGCCTCCCTAACCCAAGGAATCCTGATTCTGCACCAACAGTCGATGGACACGATGCGCTTCTGGATGGCAGGGTCACTGACGGGACGCGACCTCGAGCTCTTTGTGCAGATGGTTCCTTACATGCTAATCGGTTTGCTGTTTACAATCCTGATGAGCAAAAACATCAATGTACTGAGTCTTGGTGAGGAAGCGGCCCAAGGCTTGGGACAACGGGTGCTTTTGACGAAATCGCTTTTAATCGGAATCATCATGCTGCTTGCAGGTAGCGCCGTGGCGATTGCCGGGCCGATCGGCTTCATCGGCCTCACTGTTCCGCATATTGCTCGCTTTTGGGTCGGAGCGGATTATCGCTGGATTTTACCGTACTCCGCTCTGCTCGGTGCATTGCTCCTGTTGTTATCGGACGTGGGCGCCCGTTTTGTCCTGCCCAGTCGTGAAATCCCAGTTGGTGTCGTTACAGCCTTTCTCGGCGCTCCTTTTCTAATTTATCTTGTGCAGCGCAAAGGGGGAGCAGTATGATCTCCACCAATCGTTGGCGTATCATAATGGCGATACTGCTTTTGGCGAATATTTGCCTGTTTTTCGTAAATCTGCTTATCGGAGAGCGGAACATCCCGTTTGACAAAGCATTTCAAATCTTGCTGGGGCTTGCGAACACTGGCTATGAATTTACGATGCTGAAGCTTCGCCTGCCCCGTGCTTTGGTTGCGGCTCTTGTAGGTAGTGGACTAGCCTTGTCAGGAGTCATTTTACAGGCGATTACGCGAAATCCGTTAGCGTCGCCGAGTATTCTTGGACTAAATGCGGGTGCCGCCGCCGCAGTTGTAGCAATCCTGGTTCTGATTCCTGCCGTTCCGAGCAGTCTGCTTCCGCCTGTTGCTTTTGGTGGAGCTCTGGTCGTAGCCTTTCTTATCTATGCGCTTTCTTGGCGAAAAGGTAGCTCACCGATTCGGTTGATGCTGGTCGGGATCGGTATATCGGCTATGGCAAATGCCGTCATCGCGTATTTGCTTACCGTCAGCGATATCGTCCGCGTCACTCAAGCCGCCATTTGGATGGCAGGAAGCTTGTACGGTCGAGGCTGGGAGCATTTTTGGCCCCTGCTCCCGTGGTTTATGGTGCTTTTTCCCGTTGCGTATTTTCTGGCGCGTCACTTGGACCTTTTTCAATTAGGTGATCCGCTGGCAATCGGACTTGGCATACATCTGGAGCGGACGCGGGGATTGCTCATCCTGATCAGTGTGGCGATCGCCGGAGCTTCGGTTTCTGCTGCTGGCACGATTGGCTTCGTCGGACTTATGGCTCCACATATGTCCAGACATCTAGTAGGAAATACTTCGGCAAGGCTCTTGCCTGTGGCAGCACTTACGGGCAGTCTCCTCGTCCTGTCAGCAGATGCTGTTGGGAAAATCTTGTTCCCCCCATATGAAATTCCGGTTGGCATCATTACCGCAATCATTGGCGCACCCTATTTGTTTTACTTGCTCGTCAGACAAAGGAAATAATGGGTCGAATTACGAAATAGGGTGACAACCAGAAAATGATTTCTTCGCCCATCTAAACGAAAGGCAGGTGACTGGGTAATGTCAGCCCTCCCCCTTGAAGAGCATCCCTTTTACTTGTTTTCTTCCGTACATAAGCGACGTCTCTCCCACTTCCCACGAGTAAAGGCACGTCGGGTAAGCGCAAATATGATTCTCTTTGTCACCAAAGGCAGTGGTGCCATTTTGATAAATGGAGCCCTGCACAGCATTGAACCGTTTGAGCTGTATTATCTCGGGCCTGGTATGGTTGTGGAAGCAGTCGTGAACCCGGAGCCGATCGAGTATTTCGCGGTTGTTTTTGAGCCTGTAACGATACTCAAAACCAGAGGCCAGCTCTCTATTTACAGCGCCCCAACCTTTCCCCCGACTTTTTATCCGGGACGCATTCCGCTTAGTAGCACGCAGCAGGCATTTGCGCAGATGCTCTCCTTGTACGAGGAGAGTCGGGAAAAGACTGTTCAGGATGCCTTTGCTCTTCGTCTGAAATTGGAGGAACTTTTGCATACGCTCACAACCAACCTATCCGAGCAGGAACAACAGCGCGATACTCGTATTGATCAGAGTATTTCTTACATGCGCAAGCATCTTTCCGAGAAAATCACTCTGGATCTTTTAGCTGATGCCGCGCATTTATCTCCCACCAGCTTTTCTCGCCTGTTTCGCAAAACGATCGGGATGCTCCCCATTGATTTTTTGACGCGACTGCGGATTGATGAAGCCAAAAAAAGACTTACGCAGCCAGATAGTCGCGTCAAGGAAGTCGCTGCTGCGGTCGGCTTCAGCAATGAGTTTTATTTCA
The DNA here is from genome assembly GCF_947502445.1 of uncultured Brevibacillus sp. GTDB lineage: Bacteria > Bacillota > Bacilli > Brevibacillales > Brevibacillaceae > Brevibacillus. Next base: position 12,620 of record NZ_CANMZW010000004.1, on the reverse strand, counting down.
GCAGGACCTTTCATCGAATTGTCGGAGTTTCTCCCAGCATCTATATCAAGCGCAGGCAGTTGCGCATCGCAGTCGCATCCTCGCTCGGATTTCGGGAAAATTTTGAGGCAATTGGTGTTGAACCTGCCGTTACTGTTGACCTTTTTCGCTATCCGTGGATGAGTGATGAAGAGTATGAACGGTTGTATACGGCTCAAATGATTACGCTCAAAGAAGTCCAGCCTGATCTGATTGTCGGCGATCACTATCATCTAGATGTACGTGAGCAGCTCAAGCAAATTTCCCCCACCGTACTCTTTGATTTTCCTGCCTGGGACTGGCGAGTCAATCAGATGAAGCTGGCTGAGCTGGTCAATCGGGAGCGGGAAGCCGAGCAGGTCATTACTCGCCTAGATCTGCGCCTGCATGAGGTCCGCCACGAATTGAAAAGTACACTGGGCAAGGAGCGTATTACGATTATGCAAGTCAACCATCGCGCGATCGGGATACAGGGCACCTGCGATCATCCGTTGAACGAGATGCTTTATTCCAAGCTGAATTTAACCCCTGGCAAACCTGTGCCTGACCATATGTGGCGAATAGAAATGGCACCAGAAATGATGCCATGCCTCGAAACTGACCGCCTCTTTATCCAAAAGCACCATCTGAGGGCAGGCAGTGACCACATTTTTTCCAGACTGCAGGAGACCCTCTCATGGAAATCCATGGACGTAGTCAAAAAAGACCGCGTGCAAATCATTCCAAACTGGTTTTTGATGAGCTGGACACCTGCTGGACGCGACCATATTCTCGATTCGCTGCTCTCCCTGCACAACGGTACAGCTATTTGCTGAAAACGAAGTCCATTCATTAGCGGCGACAGTTTATTCTGTCGCTTTTTTCTTTTTCAACTTCCTCGTCAAAAATACGACAAAAATTGATAGAGTCGCTCTGTTATTCAGATATGATTCACTTCAACATTACAAAATCATACAATATTTACATTTTATAGTTGATTGATTTTTCGACTTGTATTACATTGAAACTATTAAAGTGAGAGGATGATGATCTTGTTTTCTAGGAACAAAGTTGTAGCTTCTCTTCTTTCTAGCGCTCTCTTCATTGGATTACTCGCTCCTGGTGCATCGGCAGCCATTACAACCGCTCGTGCTACGATCGATATTGGATCGATTGGTTCTAGCAAATATAAAGTAGAATGGGATGCCAAAACAGCGAACAGCGGTCAGCCTCGTATCCAAGTCTCTGCCAATGTCTACTTTAACAGCGTAAAAAAAGATTCTGATGATGCATACGGTTCGGGCTCCGTTACCATCTCCAATACCCTTTCCGCTAGCAATAGTGTCCGAGGAAAATGGGAGATCAACTCTACTCACCGCGAGTATGATAGCTCTGGAAAACGCACCGACATCGACACGGATTACGATTATGTTCAATGGGACCCGGCAGCTGCCAGATCCCTTTCGGCTCATCAATCTCTCGAAACTGAGGTGATGGCCGAGATTGCGAGCAGCTTCCAATATGACTTTGAGCAATTTGAATTTTTCCGAGCTGTCGAAGTCAGTAATTCAAAGGTCTCCGACTCTCTCAAGGACATCGTGGTCGCTGCGATGGATGCTCAAGAAGAGGGAGACATCATGCCCTTCGTGTATGTCGATGAGTTAGCCGCAGAAGCGTATATTTTGGAAAAGAAAGCAGATGGTACGAATCACACTACCCTCATCGTGATGGACGGAGATGGAAACTGGGAGGTAAAAGAAACGGGAGAGAAAAAAGGAAAACGTCTCAAGCCGTAATGGCTTCAGCAGTGTGGCTCAAGATCTTCAAAAGATCCTTGAACCACACTGTTTTTTGCTTCTTTAGCCATTCTTTTGTTTTTCTTGTACCGAGACAATCTGCCACTCGCCTGCGGCGTCTTTTTTCATCACGTGAACAACGCATGCGTTCACTTTGTCTTCAAAAATATATCCGTCTTGCTGAGTTTGGTTGTTTATATACACGCTCGGTTTTCTATCATTGATTTGTTGGTTATCCATAATTTCACTCACGATAGGGAGCAGCGGGTGGACCTTCTCGCTTTTAAACAGGTCATTGACTTCCAGACTGCTATAATTGGCGAGATCTAACCCAAAGGTATTCGCAATTGCGTCATCTACCGTTTGTCTCTGTTCAGCCAGCTCCTTGCTTAACTCCTCGGTTTTTCTCACTTCCTCTGCAGTGCTCGGAACCTTCCAGTAATTGTATAGTTGATCAGCGTACACTCCGCCCGTAAAGATCAGAATCGAACACGAGATGATCGCTACGATGAATGGCTTTCGGCTCTTCACTCTTCTTTTCGACCCGCTTTGAACCCGTGACATCACTTCATCTGCTACCGTTGTTTCGCGCTGAATCGTCTCAGCCTGACCAGTCAGCATTTTCCGCAATTGCGTTTCCCACATAAGCCTGCTCTCCTCCTCCCAGTGCTTCCCAGGATACGTATCCTTTGTCAAGCAACGTTTCCTGGATTCGTTTTCGCGCATGATGCAAGCGCGATTTTACTGTCCCTTCTGAAATCGCTAATACATCGGCCATTTCTTTCGTCGTCATTTCATTAAAATAGTAAAGCACAACAACAGCTCTCAGCTTCTCACTGAGGTTGTTTACGCTGTCGTAAAGGGCCCCATACATTTCTTTGGCCACCACTTTTTGATCAAACTGTGGCGTGTATCCGATATCGAGCACAGACTTTTGTAAAAAGAATGATTTCCATTTTTCTTTTTTCACCATTTTATAGCTCAATCGAATGAGTATCCGATAAAACCACGTGCGAAAATATTCCGGCTGCCGCAGCGTATGTAATTGGTTGTAGCATTGAATAAAGGCTTCCTGAACAATATCCTCTGCCAGCTCCCTTTGCCTCGTAATCAAATAAGCCGTTTGCATGGCTTTATGCTCATACCTTTTCAGCAATAATTCGAAAGCAGCAATATGACCAGATTGGCATATTTTGATTAAGTTGATTTCCTCCACAACCAACGTCCTTCCTTGGCCATTGTTTACTACTATAGAGACATATGAAGATCATTTGGTTCACTAAACCATTCATTTTTTCTGCGAAAAATACCACAAAAAAAGCGACAGTCGATCCTGTCGCTTCCTTGATGCTCCTATTTGTTCCAATCCAGCTCCAGCAATTTGCGCAAATCCGTAATATACGCTTGTGGAATAACACCTTGCCGATCCATTTCTTCTCGTTTTCCATGATAGGCGACGAACCGGACTTGCCCATCCTGCGCAGCCTTGCCATCGATCCAGGAATCTCCGATCATCGTCCACGCCGATACCGGCAAGTCAGGGTATTGGTTGAGAATATACGTAATTCCAGAAGGATGAGGCTTCAACGTCGTCATTTGTTCACGTGCAACAACTTCGTCAAAATAATGAATGATTTTCGTTTCGTTCAAAGCCTCTTGGGCTGCTGCATAAGCATTGTTTGTCAAAATAAACAGACGATAGCTCTCGTGCAGTTTTGCCAGCACGTCAGCTGCATGAGCCTCCAACACAGCGCCGTGCATTCCTTCCTTTTCGATCGCAGTCACTGCCGCCCACATATGCGTCTCCAGCTCATCTGTCATTCGCTCGGAGCATCTGCCGATTTCAATCAGCTGTGAGGCCGTAAAGCTCTTCCACTCTAGCGCAGGCTCACATATGCCATTTTCCACCCATATTTGAAAAATCGCCCGTTTCATCTCCAAAAAATTGATCCTTGATTGCAGCAGCGTGTTATCCATATCAAAAATGATTGCTTTCTGAAAATCTCTGTTCATTTTCTACCTCCCCATCACCGCACATGTCCAAATCATTACTCGACGGCAATCCATAGCTTTTTCATGAATACACATCCATTCACGGAAGCATTCCATTTATTTTACACAATACCAAATCATTAAACAAAATAAATTTTACATAATCTGTAACAGCAGCCCATCCTTTCACGTCTTTTATACAGTGATAATCATGATAGAAGAGGTGAACGGCTTTGTTGAAAAAAATAGTTTCCAGCGCGATTGTACTGGGACTCGTTATTGGTATGACTGCCTTTTACGCACCAAATACCTTCTCGTCACAGGTGAGCACAAGCCAGGCTCATCCCCGAGTAGGCAAAGACCAGATCAAGCAGTGGATTCAACAACAAAGCAAGAAGAAGGATCACTATATGGAAGGACTAGCCTTTCAGGAAATCAATCTTGATCAGGACGAGGAACTGGAAGTGGTCGCAACGATTACTGGCGGTGTTCATCTTGGAACGTTCTTCCTTTTTGATAAACAGGCAAGCGGCAGCTACCAGCTCGCAGTTGAACAGCCTTGGAAAATTGATAGCCTCGATCTGGAGCAGCCTGTCCTCGAAATAGGGGATAAAAGAATCTACCAGATTGTTCAGCATACCGGAGGAACAGGGGTAAGCGTAGAAATAGCCATTTTGTGGTATCTGGATAAAGGGCGTTTTGTCGAGGCCTGGACAGGTTCACTGAAGGAAATCTCTTCGTTTCAGGAAGAATACTATGCTTTGCACGGTTCCTATCATTTTGACGGTGAAAATCTGTATTACTCCACCACCTCGTACAAACGGCCAGATGACGATACCAAGCCAGTCACAGAGTTCAAGCAAGAGACGGTTCCCTATTCCTTTAACGGCACGCTTTTTGAAGCAGTAAAGAAATAACAGAAAGTCCCGGGTGAACTCACATGAAAAACTGGCTCCATTCCCTTTTGCTTGTATCGGTCCTTTCTGTCAGCTTAACTGGCTGTGAACCGCCAAAAGCTATCCCTGCCCCAACCGAAGCTCTATCTACAGAAACAGAAGCAAAGGAAGTAGTAACGATTCCTTTCGACACGAAGCAAGTAACGATTCCTGTAGACGCAATCCCTGCCCTGCGTGAATATCTCGCTCAATACAATGCGCAGCAGCGACAAGAGGAAATAAATCGTATCGTCATTCAAGACTTCCCATCGAAAAGCGCAGGATCTTTCGCTGATATCGGTTATTCTTGTGGCACAAAGCTCTGCAGCCATGTCCTCGTTCAACTCAAAGACGGTAATGAGATCAAAACGCTCCCTTTACGTGAAGGAAGCATCTTTCAAGAAGCTTACTTTTCTCCTGACGAAAGCAAGCTTGCGATTCTTTTCGGCAGGAATGAAGGAACGGAATTCGTGAGAAATGTTGTCGTCTTCGTCGATACAACCAATCTGGTGGAAATGAAAATCGTCGATCCCAGTGATTCCGTCAGGCAGCTCGTTTCTGATGATTCCTTTATTTGGCCCATCCGTGATCTCCAATGGCTCGACAACAATACGCTTGCCCTGACCGTCCCTGATTTGACTGACTCGTCTTATGAGGCTCTTGTTAATTGGAACAGAGAAAATGGTCCTGCGAAAAAGCTACAGGTTGTGCTGGACAAGGAAAAAGATTGGCGTCTAAGCCTCTCAAATGAAACAGCTGTTCCAAGTAAACAACCGCCCGAGGAATACCAGACGTGGAGACAACTAGTTGAATCATTATTAAAAGACAAACCCTACATTCTTCCAGCATATGATCCCGAGTTGGGACCGATTGCATTCGTTTTAGATGAATCGTCCCCCAACCGTTTATCCTTTGAAATGTACCGATCGGAAACATATAAGGTTGGCGAACATTCTTTTACTCCCAAGACTATCCATGATTTTTATTATGCTTTTTCTTGGGATGAGAACGGAAAGGCGCTCAGTGATCCCGACTTATTGAACCGATTTACGGGATTGGGAAATACCACTCAGCCAAATCGAATAAAAGTGGATGAAACAACATCAATCATACATGACTTGATTAATGAGCATCGAGAGGATCAATTGAAAGTCTATCAAAGCTTTGATGTTGAAACACAGAAACAAAATGAAGCCTTGCAGAAAGCCATCCTTGGCTTTTTGAAAGAAAAAGAAGTTGCCTCTGCACAAGTTATAATCATAAATTTAGAGAGAAAAACCACGCTGGATTTTCATCTTCTCGTGAACAATCACTTTGTAAAAAGTCATTTTTCTGTTGAGAAACATTTCTCTGATCGTACTGCAGGAGAATTGCAACGTCTGCTTGGCGACCTCAGTAAGCTTTCAGCGCCGTGATGATGTTTTCCGACGACAATCAAACCAGCCAGCCCTTCCGCTCGCACACAAAAAAAGCGACAGCCCACGCTGTCGCTCTCTTAATCCCCAGCCGGATCATTGTACCCATCGCCCTGTGCACGCGGTACATCTGGTTTGCCCTCGGGGTTGTTGTATAAATATTGCGGTACATCGCCGATGATGAGCGAGTGAGTGATCGGGATTTTTGTCGTGATCGTCTGCTCGTCTGTCGCGAACGGAATGACAATCCGCAAATCAACCTCCACAAAAATGTAGACGGTCGCCAGTACCATGTTGATGCCAGCTTCCTTTAATTCCGTTTCCAGCTTGGTCTTCACCGACCCGATCGGCGCAAACGTTATGGGCAGATTCGGTCCCATATTCGCCAAAAAGCTGTTTCCTGTTGCAAGGCCAAGCGGAATCGTACGGTCTACCTTATCCTCCTCAAACTCCTGAAGCTTATTTTGAATGCGTGATGTCGTTTCTCCCACAATTCGCGCGTACTCTTTGAAGTTAAACTGATACGCCTGAATCTGCCCCTCATTGTTCTTCTCAATCTTGACGATCTGATTAAAATCGACACCTTGCTGGGATATCCGCTTGGTTACCGCATCTGTAATAGCTTCCTTTGCCAGCTGCTCCGCTTTTTGCGAAGCCAGGATCAAGAGCGTCGGTTCCAGCCGTTCTTGCAAAAAGAACAGAAACTGGATGGACATCACTAAAAAAATCACCAGCGCGATCAAAATCGCTTTCATCGGGGAAAGCGGGTTCCTCCAACGCCGACGGGGTCGAAACAGGGCCACTCCCGTCACCTCCCAATTGGTACATCCTATGGTGGGAGGGAGCAAAAAAGACTACTGCTTCCCAAGCTTCACGTAGCTGAAAAGACAGATAACACTCAGTAAAAATACCCCTTGTGCAAGTACCATCATTTTGAACAACCCAAACGAGATGGCAAGCGGTGGTGCAGCCACAAACCCGATAAAAAACCCCATTCTGCTAAGTAACCCCTGTACTCCCATTACTCTGCCGCGAATCTGGTTATCGGCTTGTTGCAAAATCGTGCTCTTGTACACTTGGGCACTCCCCGCAAATACGCCTGCGCCTGCCAGCAGCAGCAGCACTATCCACTGATCAGTAACTGCGAAGGCAAACGTAACGACTACGGCTGTCAGTAAGGACACGGTGAGCACTCCTGTAACAAGTGGAATGCGCAAACGGGAAGCAAGATAAGAGCCGCCCAGTGCACCGACACTCATCGCTGACCACATTACGCCATGCAAGGTCGCGTCCCCTGCCAGAAGCTGATCAGCCAAAAAGGGCAATCCATAATTATGTGCAGCGGTGCTGACAGACTCAAACAACGCCAGAATACTAATCGCAAGCAAAATAGGCTGCGTACGCAAATAAATCAATGTAGAAGCAAGGCCACTAGACCCAGCCTCGCCACTGTCACCAGCAGCCGAGCTGACTTGCCGAGTGATGGTACTCTCCCAGCGAATTCGGGTAAGTATCAGAGCCGAAAACAAAAAACTGGCTGCATTGCACGCGATAACGAGCGAATAACCGAAATGATCGGTCAAAAATCCTCCCAGAGCAAACCCGACAATCCCAACAATCGACTCCAGCCGAACGGTAAGTCCATTGATTTTGATCAGCTGCGCAGAACCAAACATTTGCGGCAGGGAAGACTGGAAGCCGATGTGAAACAAGGTGTAGAGCATCCCTTTCAAAAAGGCAGCTGTAATGACGACAATTGGATTCGGGAAGATGAGAATCGCCAGAACAGCCAGCCCTGCCCCGAAATCACTTGCGATCATCGCTTTTCTTCTGTCCACTCTGTCAGCAAGCATCCCTGCAAAAGGACTGAACAGCATGCCTCCAACCTGGCGCATGACAAAAAAGGCGGTTAGCCAATAAGCACTATGTTCAAAGGTTAAAATCAACGCACTGCACGCAATCAAGTCCATCCGGGACCCCAAAGAAGACAATGCATTGACATACAAATAAGCTTTTACATTCATCATTATCCAAACCCTCCTGACAATTCCAGGCGGTTTAGATCGTACGCCCCCAATTAGCTGGCGCGTACACTGATTATGGCAGTTGACATGCTCATGCCTCCTCATGTTCGGAAATGAGTAAATGAAACACCTGATCTGAACAAACCTAAGCGATTTACTTGATGGGGGCGTTTCCCCAAATCGACCTGTGCGGCCAACATGACCGTACCTCTATGATAGAGCCAACCGCTGTCGGCTGTCATCAATCTTTTGCTCACTATGAACAAATGTCCCTTATTTTTCACCGCTCCAGACCCGTTTTCATATCATACAGCATGAAAGCTGAGGTTTTGGAGGTTATTCATGAATCACGAAAGCTTAGAAAGAGCATTTGGGTCCTTGCGTTTTCCTTCTCCAGTTGAGCTCAGACAGGCTCTTGAATCGCTTACGCTCAGCATGGACAAGCATCCCCCGACAAGTGGCTACTGAGGCTCATCCATGTCGATGACCTTACTCCAGCTTTATGTCGCGGGGATTTTTGGCGATACAAGCCCTCCTGCTTTCGTGCTTCTTTCAACAGTATATTCCGATCCATTAAATTTGGATAAAAACAAACACACCACCTGGTGATAACGGGGTGTGTTTGTTCATACGGAATTACTTTTACAGATTTTCAGTGATATCGGAGAGCTCATCCGCAGAGATTGCTACCTGAGCGACCGCTTGGTTCATATCCTCCATGACCCGGAAAAAGTTTTCCAGCTCCTTTTGTATTCGCATGCTTTGGTCCTTACTATCTGCCACAGCACTCATGATCCCTTCAAAAAAAGCGTTTGTTTCGTTGGTCATCTTCGAGCTCGATTGTACCAATTTTTGAATTTCCACCACAACCGAGGACAGAACACTCGTCTGCTCATTCGTCTTTTCTATCAATTCACGTACGCCAAATACGGATTTTTTCGTTTGCTCAGCAAGCTTGCGAACCTCGTCAGCAACAACAGCAAACCCTCGTCCTTGTTCACCTGCTCTCGCAGCCTCAATCGCAGCATTCAGTGCCAACAGATTGGTTTGCTCGGCAATCGCTGTCACCACGTCAACAATTCCACGGATCTTTTCTGCGTTTCCTTCCAGCGTGTTCATTTCTTCGGAGATTTGCTTCACACTATTCTGAATGAGTCCCATCTGCTCCTGCTGCTTCTCCAGCTTCTCCTTGCCTTCCTTGGACAGCTCCTCTGCCGTGTTTGAAAAACCCGATCCATTTTCCGCAAAACGAAGCACTTCGCGTGATTGCTCCGTTAACTGCTCGACAGAAGCGCTGTTTTCCTCGGAGACAGCCGCCAGCTCATGAGCGGAATTCGTGAGAGCGATGCGCAGCTCGTCTTTTTTGTCCTGCTCTTTTTGACGTGCACGCTCGTGCTCCTTTTCATACTCCTCAAGAACGATTTGCTGTTCAATATTGAGAATTTTGGTTACAACCTGAATCGCATGTACAAATTCCTGTTTGTCGCTGATTCTTTCATTGATAATGTCCATAATGGAAATGAGCAAATTTTGAAACGCACACATATACCATTTCGGTTCCAGGCCGATTCTCATGTGCATCACTGCAATTCGACTGCGCTGCTCGATATAATCACTGTCGATCCGACCGCTGAACATCTCGGTAATATGCCGGGTCAACGTTTGCTTCAACCGCTGGATCGTACTGTTATTATGGATAATCGTCATGAGGATTTCTTCTTTTTCAATATTTTCATAGAAGTAATCAACGATTTTATCGATATGTTCAACGATAATGGGCTGTAGTGTTTTCGCAACCGCCAAGTCTTCCTCCGTCAAATGAATGAGGGTCAGCTGCTTGGCAAGCTCTGACTGGGCCTTTATCTTCACTTCTCCCTTTTCCTTGCTATCTAGAAAAAAAGACTCCCTTCTCGCTTTTCCTTTGCCTCCGAACAAACTGGAAAACGGGCATGTACTCATAGGGTGGACTCCTTTTTTTGCGTGAATATTCTATACATAGTAGCGTGAAGTATATACACGAGAATAGCTTTCCAATCTTGTACATCCTTTCAATTATATACCCGAAGATAAGGCAGTGTAAACAAGAGGCAGAAGGCTTATTTGTGAATAAGCCACGCAGTACAAGCGAAACAGGACTTCCATCTGCCTTTTGCAAATAGAAGTCCTCTTGTTATTACATCTCTGCTTTTTTTACCTTTGTACTTTGCAGCTTCCACTTGTTATTATCCCATTTCCAAATGGACTCAACATAAGCAATCGTATCGGCATTGGTTACACCACTTACCCGCTGGATTCCTTTCAGCTCGCAGATGCCATCGCCATTTTCATCGATAGGCTCTAATACACTGAACGTATTTGGCATTACCTCTGTCGGCTGCACGAGCTTTCCATTTTTGTATACCCCAGCCGCCTCATAGATGTTCTTGCGGTCACTTACATCTAGTAGCGTTGTTTGATTCGTCTCTTTGATCACCAGCTGTACCTTGTAGTTATCCTGAAATTCTCCCGAAATGGTCAAGGATTGCGGGATTGGCAGGACGACAGGATTGTTATCTTTGTCACTGAATAAATAATAATCCGAAGTGCCCCCACTGCCTCCTGTTGGTGCTTGAACCAGTATTTGTTTCGCCTGATTACCCGTGAAGTCGCAAAAGGACATTTGCGGCTGATAGCCTCCATAAGCAGTCGTAAAAAAGGATGTTTTCTTTGCCACTGGGTCCTGTACCATGACCTTAAGTCGCTCGAAGTATGGGCTGTCAGCGGCAAAACGCTTGCCTAAAAGAGTCACGATATCCGGTCTTCCGTCACCTGTCACATCCTGCCGTTTTATTTGAATCTCTTCATAGACAACTGGAGCCGGAGTCAGCTGACCAGGGTCTTGTGGAGGTACTGCTTGTCCTGTTGCCATTACTCCTAGCCCCCAGATCATGCTCCCTATCACTCCAAGCCAATTGCTTACCCACATATCCATACAGTCCACCTTTCCACATTCTCGTTATACTGCTAGTATGCCGAAAAGATGTACGGAAACTTCCCTATAAGATAAAATGATTGAGATGATTTCCAGATAATGAGGAACACTATTTTTGGAAACATGCGGTATTATTTGGAACGAAGAGAATCTGATGGAGAGCTTTTTCGCAAGCAGACGTGCCTGTTGACATAAGCATAAGAGAAAACCTCTATCGAGGCTTAGGGGGCATGACTTGAATGAAAACATCCAAGTCCAACGACCAAGGTGTGGCCAAACAACCACCCAGCTCTCCGTCGCTGCGCAACGCCTATGAGCTGATTCTCACCCGAATAATGCCGAGACTGTCTTCATCCCCACAATCCACCTGCAGGAGAATGACTCATGAAGATAAGATTGATTCAAAACGGAATCATAACCATGATCGATGACATCGAAGAAGCTGCGACTCCGCCTGACAAAGGCTTTTATTGGATCGACGCTACACCGTTTGACCTCGATATTTTGCAACCAATCTTTGGGTTACATCATCTGGCGGTAGAGGACTGCATCGATGAGGAGGAGCAGCGGCCAAAGCTTCAGTTTTACGACGATCATTACTTTATGGTGATCAACGGGATCGCCTTTCATGATCAGGACATTTTTTTACGGGAGATCAATATTTTTCTCGGAAGCAATGCCATCATTACGGTAACGAAGCAAGAGGCACCAGAGTTTACATCGATGCTTGCTATTATCCGTGAAAAAGAAGTCAACCGTCCCGATGCTTTTCTCTACTATCTGGTAGACCAAATTGTCGATCGGTATTTTGATGTTATCGAAAAAATTGAAGACCTGATTGAAGATCTGGAAGAACAAATCTTGATGAACACACGAAAATCCCATTTGGACCAAATCATCGGACTGCGCAGTGAAATCTTGTATGCGCGTAAAATGCTCGTACCTCAAAGAGACTTGATTGACGCCCTGCATAAAAAAGAACTTCCGCTCATTCAACCTTATTTGCGAAAGTACTTTGGCGATATTGTAGAAGATGCGAGTAAAATCGTGGAAAGCTTTGAGACCTTTCGCGATCTCATCGGGAACTTGCGAGAAGCCTACCAAGCCGCACTTGCTGGACGAGCCAATGACATCATGCGCGTGTTTACAGCGTTAACGACGATTTTTATGCCGCTCACGATTGTGACAGGAATATACGGGATGAACTTCGATGTGATGCCAGAGTTGCATACTCGCTACGGTTACTATATCGTTCTGGGCTGCATGGCGGCGATTGGGATCACGATGTACATCATTTTCAAAAAGAAAGAGTGGCTCTAATCAGCCACTCAGGCTGTCGAGAAAGTCTCGGCAGCCATATTTCACGTCAATTATTTTCGCAAATCACCGCGTTAATGTGTTATAATATTAGTGATCTTGCATAAAAGGATGGGATATGATGCTCTCTTCACTTAAAGAAAAACAAACATCTTATGAATTGGTTTGTATCG